>NZ_SLXE01000024.1 GCF_004341385.1 Uruburuella suis | reverse complement strand
CAGAGGGTGGTTTTGCCGGAAGATTCGGGGCCGAAGATTTCCACCACGCGCCCGCGCGGCAGGCCGCCGACGCCGAGGGCTAAATCGAGGCCGAGCGAGCCTGTGGAGATGACTTCGAGGTTTTCGTCTTTGTGGCTGCCGTCCATTTTCATGATGGAGCCTTTGCCGAATTGTTTTTCAATTTGGGCTAGGGCGGCGGCCAGGGCTTTGCTTTTTTCGTCTGACATAAGGGCTCTCGTATGTAAACTAAGAATTATCTTAGCTATTGTCTCATAAAATAAGAAAAAGTATAGTTTTATTTGGTTTTGTTGCTGAATTTTTAATGCAGGCCGTCTGAAAAGCTATGCCGGTGCAAATGTGTGCGGCTGTTATTATAAACCATAAGCATGTATGAAACGATGCGCAAACGTCATTTAATATCCATTCGAAAAAATAACCTGACTGCGTTGGCTCGCCTAGGGTCTGTTCACAATTCATCTGCGAGTAAGATTTTGAGCGCAAAAGCGTGGCTGCAAGGCGAAAAGCACAGCAAGGTTGGACACCTTGCGAGCATTTTCAACGCAGCAGGCGCGTTTTTGAGCCAAAATATTGCCGCGTGATGAAATGTGAACAGACCCTAGCCATACTATAGTGGAATGCATAAAAAAGTGATACGGCGGGTAGGTTGGGTTGAAAACCCAACAAATCCACAAGCCGTCTGAAACGTTGGGTTTGGCAACCCAACCTACGCTGTTTCAGAGTGCATTTCGTGTCACTTTTTCTTGCATTTCACTATAGGTGTACTGTCGCAGGCTTCCGTCTTGTTATCTTATTTTTTCGAATGGGTATAAAATGGGTATAAAAGGCCGTCTGAAAACAAAATGTTTTCAGACGGCCTGGTTTGGCAATGCGTTGATTAAGCCTGCTTTTGCAAGGGCATCACCAATGGCATTTCGCCGCTGAGCAGATAATGAATGGTTTCTTGCACGCTGTGCAGGGTTTTGCCGAAGGGCAGCGGATCTTTGCCGCGGAAGAAGAGGCCTTTGTCCACTTCGCCGCGCCAGGCTGCGGCGAGTTTAAGGTCGATGCAGAATTGGCCGACTTTTTCCAAGCCGTCGCGCAGGCCGCACACGGAGAGGCAGTTGATGCCTTGGGTGCAGCGGCGCTGGTCGGCCTTGGCATTGGCTTGCAGCACGCTTTCGCGCTTCATATAGCTTTCGAGAAATTTGGTTTTCACGCCGCGGGCGGGCAGGCCGGCCACAGACATGAATTCCACCACTTGCTCGGTGTCGGCACCCGCAAGGGTTTTCTTGAAGTTGATGTGGGCATCGCCCTCGTGGGTGACGGCAAAAGCGGTGCCGATTTGCACGGCCGATGCGCCCCATTCTTTGAGCGCGGTGTGGATTTTTTGAAAATTGGCCATGCCGCCGGCGAGCACGAGCGGGATTTTTTCGCCTTCGAGGCCGAGC
The DNA here is from genome assembly GCF_004341385.1 of Uruburuella suis. GTDB lineage: Bacteria > Pseudomonadota > Gammaproteobacteria > Burkholderiales > Neisseriaceae > Neisseria > Neisseria suis. The sequence goes on along the minus strand of NZ_SLXE01000024.1, from coordinate 41,475 downwards.
TTTTTAAACACTTCGAAGGTTTCTTCAATCACGCGTTTGAATTCGAATTTGGCATCGTTTACACCATCTACCGTCATGGCACCGAGGTGGCCGGCGGCGTGGGCGGGGTGCTCGATCACGATGGCATCGGGCAGCACGCCTTTTTTCATCCAGCGTTTGAGCACGATATTGATGCCGCGCGATTCCGATAAAATCGGCAGCAGCGCGATATCGGGGTAGCCTTCGGCCATTTCGGGCAAGTCCAGCGGCAGGCCGGCACCCATCACGATGGCATCGGCGCCGGATTCGCAGGCCTGGCGCACCAAGGCTTGGTGGTCTTTCACCGCTTTCATCACGTTGACGGCAATCATGCCGCGGCCTTCTGAATCGGCTTTGGCTTTGGTGATTTCGCGGTCGAGCGCGATGCGGTTGAGTTTGTCGTATTTGGCTTCGGTGGGGTTGATTTTGGATTCGGCCAGCAAATCGTCGTGCAGGTGGCGCAAATCTACGCTGGCAATGGTGCCGACGCCGTTTTCACGCGCCACGGCGCTGGAGAGGCTGGATGCGGATATGCCTACGCCCATGCCGCCCTGCACAATCGGTATCAGCGATTTGCCGCGGATAATCAAGGGGTCGAAAGGGTGTTGCATGGTGTTTCCTTTGTAATGAATGCGGGTGTGTGTGGAAAACGGCGGTGTTTTAATCGTTGTGGGTTTGTCGGGCAGGCGGCTTTGCATGTGCATCGGCGCTTGTTTGCCCGGCCGACTTTAGAAATTATACTCTAACTGTATTCAAAATTAGAGTAATACTATAGTTTTTGTGGCCGCCAGGCTGTAAAATTTGGTATATTTTTAATAATTGTATTTTAAATCAATTATTTATATTTTTAAAAGTGTTGTATGTATATTGGTAATTTCGGCAAATATTTTGTTCAACATCATTTTTGAGGCCGTCTGAAAGTTTCAGACGGCCTCAGCTTCGGCTCAGGCCAGCGTGGTTTGCCAATGTAGGCGGCTGCCGGATTCGACTTGGCTGATTTGGCGGTCGGCCAGATTCACGGCGGTGAGCGGGCCGCCCCATAAGGCGCCGGTGTCGAGCGCGAGCACGCCGCATTGGTCGAAAAAGCCCAGCGCCGACCAATGGCCGAACACGATGGTGTGGCTGAGGTTTTGGCGCTCGGGCGCTTCAAACCAGGCGCGCAGGCCGTTGGGTATGTCGGCTAAGCCGGCTTTGAAATCGCAGTCGATTTCGTTTGCATAAGTGAGCGCTCTCATGCGGGTAAACGCGTTGGTAATCACACGCAGCCGGTCATAACCACTCAGTTGGGCGCTCCAGGCGCGCGGTTTGTTGCCATACATATGGGCGAAATAGGCATCGGGGCGGTGGCGCAATTCGTGTGCCACTTCTTCGGCCAGCGTGTTCGCCTGCGCAATGCTCCATTGCGGCAGCAAGCCGGCGTGCACCAGCACATATTCGTTGTTGCTCAGCATCAAGGGCTGGGTGCGCAGCCAGTCGAGCAGGGTGCGGCGCTCGGGGTGGTTGAGAATATCGTCGAGCGTGTCGCCCCGCTTGAGCCTGCCGTGGCCGTGCGCCACGGCGAGCAGGTGCAGGTCGTGATTGCCCAACACAGTGCGCACGCTGCTTTCGTGTTGGCGGGCAAATTGCAGGCATTGCAGGGATTGGGGGCCGCGGTTGACAATGTCGCCGGTGAGCCAGAGGGTGTCGGTGCCGTGGTTGAAACCGATTTTGTGCAGCAAGGCATCGAGCTCGTTGTAGCAGCCTTGCAGATCGCCGATTGCGTAGTGTGCCATAGGATTCAGATATGTGTTCAGACGGCCTTGAGTTGAGGCCGTCTGAAAAAGGATAAACGGGAAATATTACAAATCGAGCACCAGCACGGCATCGGCTTCCACTTGCACGCCTTTGGGCAGGGCGGCCACGCCGATGGCGGCGCGGGCGGGATAGGGCTGGGTGAAATATTCGGCCATCACTTCGTTAAACACGGCGAAATTGCCCAAATCGGTGAGGTAGGCGTTGAGCTTGACGATGTCGTCGAGCGAGCCGCCGGCGGCTTGTGCCACGGCGCGCAGGTTTTTAAACACTTGATGCGCTTCGGCGGCAAAATCGCCGTTGCCAACCACGTTCATGCTTTGCGGGTCGAGCGGAATCTGGCCGCTCATGTAAACGGTGTCGCCGCTGCGCACGGCTTGGCTGTAGGCACCGATGGCGGCGGGGGCGTGGTTGCTGTGGATGATGGTTTTGCTCATGTGGCGCTCCTGATGAATATAGATTGGAAAAAGGATTATCTTATAGATAAAGGCTTTTGGCTATGCTCATACCCATTCGAAAAAATAACCTAACTGCGTTGGCTCACCTAGCCATACTAAGTGTACTGTCGCAGGCTTCCGCCTTGTTATCTTATTTTTTCGAATGGGTATCAGATGGCCTGTGCGGCTGAGGCCGTCTGAAAAACATATCCGAAAAACATAACGGATGCAGGCTTATAAAAAGCATTGCAGCAAATCGTTTAAAAAGCGGCGGCCGTGTTCAGACGGCCTGAAATAGAGCGGGTCTTGATCGAGCAGGCCTTTTTGCTGGGCGGCTTGAATTTGCGCGGCGATGCGGGCGGGCGCGATGCCGGTGCGCTCTTGCAGCAGGGTGGCAGGCACGCCTTCGTGCAGGCGCAGCGCGTTCATCATAAATTCAAACGCCAAATCTTCGGCGGCAATGCGTTTGCGCTCGATGGCCTCTGCCGGCTTGCCCTGCATGGCGGCCAGATAATCGTTGGGGCCGCGGCGGCGGGTGGTGCGCTCGATATGGGTGGGATAGGAAATTTTGCCGTGGGCGCCGGCACCGATGCCCAGATAATCGCCAAATTGCCAATAATTGAGGTTGTGGCGGCAGGCTTGGCCGGGGCGGGCAAAGGCGGAAGTTTCATAGTGGTCAAAGCCGGCATCGGCCAAGGCTTGGTGCACGGCATCTTCAATATCTTGTGCGGCATCGTCATGCGGCAGGCCGGAAGGCGGCGTGTGGCCGAAGGGCGTGTTGGGCTCCATGGTGAGGTGGTAGGCGCTGATGTGGCCTGCGCCGGTGGCGAGGGCGGTGTGCACATCTTGCCGCGCCGATTCCATATTTTGGCGGGGCAAGGCATACATCAAATCGATGTTTACCCGCTCAAACAATGCCTGCGCCGCATCGATGGCGGCCAGCGCTTCATGGCGGCTGTGGATGCGGCCGAGCGCTTGCAGCGCCTGATCGTTGAAGCTTTGTACGCCGATAGACAAGCGGGTGATGCCGGCATCTTTAAAGCCGCGAAACTTTTCTTTTTCAAACGTGCCCGGGTTGGCTTCGAGCGTGATTTCGGCTTGCGGCTGCAAGGGCACGAGCGCGCGCACGCCGCTGAGCAGGCGTTCGATGGAAGCCGCCTGAAACAGGCTGGGCGTGCCGCCGCCGATAAAGACGGTTTCCACCGGTCGCCCCCAAATATTGGGCAACTCGGTTTGCAGATCAAGCAGCAGCGCATCGATATAGGCGGCTTCGGCCAAATCGCTTTTGGCTTGATGGGAATTGAAATCGCAATACGGGCATTTGCGCACGCACCACGGAATGTGGATATAAAGCGATAAAGGCGGCAGGGCGGCGAGCTCGCCGGGTTTTTGAAAAGTGATAAGCGACATGATTGGCAATGGTGGCCGCAAGGCGGCAGGGTTTGTTGAATGAAAGCTTGGGCGCAGGATGGCAGTTTATCGGTGCGGCGGTTAAAAAGCAGCAGGCCGTCTGAATTATTTTTGGCAACGTGTGCAATAAAACGTGCCGCGTTGGCCGATAACGGCTTTGTGTATTAAGTCGCCGCATTGCAGGCAGGGCTGGTTGTGGCGGCCATACACGGTGTATTCCTGTTGGAAATAGCCGCTTTTGCCGTCGCTGTTGACAAAATCGCGCAAGGTGCTGCCGCCGGTGGCGATGGCGCGCTGCAACACGGCCTGGATGGTTTCCACCAATAAAGCGCATTCTTGGCGGGTGATTTGATTGGCGGCCCGCATGGGGGAAACGCCGGCTTTAAACAGGCATTCGTTGGCATAAATATTGCCCACGCCCACCACCACAGCGTTGTCCATCAGCGCAAGCTTGGCCGCGCGCTTTTGTTTGCGCAGCTTTTCGTAAAGATAATCGGCATTAAATTGCGGCGAGAGCGGCTCGGGGCCGAGCGCGGCCAGCAAAGGGTGGTGCTCGGGCGCGCCGGCAAACCACAGCACGGCACCGAAGCGGCGCGGGTCGTGCAGGCGCAGCACGGTGCCGTCGGCAAACACGATATCCACATGGTCGTGTTTGTCGGGGGAGGAAATGCGGGCATCGCCGGCGGTAAAAATGCGCAGGCTGCCCGACATGCCTAAGTGAATCAGCACAATGCCGGTGGCAAAACGAATCAGCAGATATTTGGCACGGCGCGTGCATTCGAGCACCGTTTGGCCTGCCAAGGTGTGTGCCAAATCATCGGGAATGCGCCAGCGCAGCTTGGGTTGGCGAATAATGGTATTGGCAACGGTTTGGCCGTGGATATGCGGGCTGATGCCGCGTAGGGTGGTTTCGACTTCGGGCAATTCGGGCATGGTTTTTCTTTGGTGGCTGGGGTTTGGTGGTAAGTGGGCAAAATGAGGGGCAAACGGCAGATTTAAAGAGCGCTTGCTTTAAAAGCGCGTTGGAGAGGCCGTCTGAAACGTTTCAGACGGCCTGATAAGCTTCGTTTGGCTTTGCGTTTTATTTCGGTCGCACCATTTCTTCGGGCTGCACCCAGGCATCGAATTCTTCGGCGCTGACGAGGTTTAATTCTGCCGCCGCCTGCTTGAGAGTTTTGTTTTCCCGATAAGCGGTTTTGGCGATTTTGGCGGCGTTTTCGTAGCCGATGTGGCGGTTGAGTGCGGTGGCGAGCATCAGCGAATCGTGCAGGAAATGATCGATTTTTTCGGGCACAGGCTTGATGCCTGCGGCGCAATGGCGGTTGAAGCTGTCGCAGGCGTCGCCGAGCAGGCGGATGGATTGCAGCAAATTGTAGGCAATCACCGGCATAAACACATTCAGCTCGAAATTGCCTGAAGCGCCGGCGATGCCGATGGTGGTGTCGTTGCCCAACACTTGCGCGGCCACCATGGTGAGCGCTTCGCTTTGGGTGGGGTTGACCTTGCCCGGCATGATAGACGAGCCCGGTTCGTTTTCGGGAATGCGCAATTCGCCCAAGCCGCAGCGCGGGCCGCTGGCGAGCCAGCGGATATCGTTGGCGATTTTGTTGAGGCTTACGGCCAAGGTTTTGAGTGCGCCGCTGGCAAACACGGCGGCATCGCGGGCGGCGAGCGCTTCGAATTTATTCGGTGCGCTTACAAAAGGCAAGCCGGATAATTCGGCCAACGCGGCGGCGGCTTTTTGGGCGTAATCAGGGTGGCTGTTGAGGCCTGTGCCCACGGCCGTGCCGCCCAAAGGCAGCTCGTAAAGCCCTTGCAAGGCGGCTTCGAGGCGCTGCAAGCCGTGATCCAGCTGGCTCACATAGCCGCTGAATTCCTGCCCCAGCGTGAGCGGGGTGGCGTCTTGCAGATGGGTGCGGCCGATTTTGATGATGTGGTCGAATGCGGCCGATTTTTGCTGCAAGGTGTCGCGCAGCGCCTGCACATTGGGCATCAGAAAATGTTTGATTTCGATGGCGGCGGCCACATGAATGGCGGTGGGAAAGCTGTCGTTGGTGGATTGGGCTTGGTTAACGTGATCGTTGGGGTGCACCGGCGCATAGCTGCCGCGCGGCTGCCCGGCCAATTCGTTGGCGCGGTTGGCCAGCACTTCGTTGATGTTCATATTCGATTGCGTGCCTGAGCCGGTTTGCCACACCACCAGCGGAAACTGGTCGGCCAGCTTGCCGGCCAAGATTTCATCGGCAGCCTGCATAATCAGGTTTTTGCGCGCTTCATCAAGCCTGCCGAGCGCGGCGTTGGTTTGCGCGGCGGCTTTTTTCACCAGCGCCATCGCGCGTATCAAGGGCGCGGGCAGGGTTTCGCCGCCGATTTTGAAATTGTCGCGGCTGCGCTGGGTTTGCGCACCCCAATAGGCTTCGGCGGGCACAGCCACTTCGCCCATGGTGTCGGTTTCGATGCGGGTGTTCATCGGCGGCTCCTGTGGTGGTGGGGTTGAGTGAATATTCTATTGATTATAAATGATAGTCAGTATTGATTGTGATTAAATTAATTGAAATAAACAGGCCGTCTGAAAGGCTTTCAGACGGCCTGTTTGATTGTTGTATTTCAATATCCATTCAAAAAAGTAAGTTTGCGTTTGCGCCTTTAAAAAAAAGATGCAAACACCGTGAATATAAATTCATAAAAAAGCCGTCTGAAAGACGGTCGGGTTGGATTGGGCTGCCAAGGCCGTAACCCAATGTTTGTTTTCCAACCGATTGATTTGATAAGGCCGTTTGAGTTTTTGGGTTATGCCTGCGGCTAAGCCAAGCTGCGCGGATGAGCCATTGCTTGGCTGATGCATTGAAGCGGATGCGCTTAATGCGTGCGTCCGTGCTGTTGTTTATAGGCATTTTGCAGCGGCGTGATTTTTTCGATGCGGGCTTTGTCGATGGCTTCGGCAATGCGTTGCGGGGCATCTTGGTGGGCGGCGGCGATGGCGGCGGTGTCGATTTCGGTGGCGGCGTGCAGCAGCGCGAGCCAGTGGGCGCGTTGCGGATAGGGCGCGCTTTCTTTGCCCAAGCGGCCTTGCGTGTCGGCCACGCACACGTTTAAGGCCGTCTGAAAGCGTTCGGGGCGGCGGAAGGCATCGGTTTGCTTGAGCTTTTTGAGCACGGTTTGCGCGCGCAATTCGCCCACGGAATGAAACACAATATGCCAGCGGCACACCAATTCGGCCAGTTCGGCGCAGGCTTTGGGCGCGCGCAGGCGCCGGTTGACTTCGCGAACCGGTGCCACGCCGGCGATGTCGTGGCCGTGGTGGCGCGGCAAAATTGCGGCGGGGGTGAGCGCTTTGCCCAAGTCGTGCAGCAGCGCGGCGTAGCGCTCGGACAGGCTTAAATTCATGGCGGCGGCGCGTTGCAACACCATTAATGTGTGGATGCCGCTGTCGATTTCGGGGTGGTAGTCGGCGCGTTGGGGCACGCCGAAGAGGGCGTCGATTTCAGGCAAAATCACCTTGAGCGCGCCGCAATCGCGCAAAACTTCTATCATGATGTGCGGCTGCGGCTCCATCAACCCTTTGGCCAGCTCCTGCCACACACGCTCGGCCACGAGCGCACCGGCTTCGCCGGCGGCCACCATGTTGCGCATCAATTGCAGGGTTTCGGGGGCAACGGCAAAACCATAGCGGGCGGCAAAGCGGGCAGTGCGCAAAATGCGCACCGGGTCTTCGGCAAAAGCGGGCGACACATGGCGCAGCAGGCCCAGCTGCAAATCGCGGCGGCCGTTGAAAGGGTCGATAATCTGCCCGTCGGCGTTTTGCGCCATGGCGTTGATGCTGAGGTCGCGCCGCGCCAAATCCTGCTCCAGCGTGACATCGGGCGCGGCGTGGAAAGCAAAGCCGGCATAGCCTTTGGCGGTTTTGCGCTCGGTGCGCGCCAGCGCGTATTCTTCGTGGCTTTGCGGATGCAGAAACACCGGAAAATCTTTACCCACCGGCCGATAGCCCGCCGCGAGCATGGCATCGGCATCGGCGCCCACCACCACCCAATCGCGATCGGCCACCGGCCGCCCCAGCAAGGCATCGCGTACAGCGCCGCCAACAAGATAAATTTGCATGATTTGAGGCCGTCTGAAAAGAAACAGCGCTTATTTTAGCGGAAAACGCGCTTGAGGCGCATTCTGAAGCAGATAGCTTGCTTTTTTTGGGGGTATCACAATAAAGGCCGTCTGAAAAAAGTTTCAGACGGCCTTGCTCATTAAACCGCGCAGCGTGGGCTTTGCCTGCGAACCAAACTGGCGTACTGGGCAGCACAAAATACCGGCGCAGCGCTTATACCAATCCAAAAAAATAAGCTAACTTCGTTGTCTCTCCTTGCCGTACTATCTGCACTGTCGCAGGCTTCCGCCTTGTTAGCTTACTCTTTTGAATGGGTATTATTTGTTCACTTTGTTGGATTTCGTGGGCAAAGCCCGCGCTACCAGCGCTGCCTCAACCCAAAACAAACAGGCCGTCTGAAACTTTTATATTCAGACGGCCTTGGTCATTTAAAGCCGCCATTAAGCACAACAAAACCTAAGCGAGCAAATGCGGCGGAATTTCACACACCGGAATCGGGTTAACCTTATGCTGCATGGCGCGGTGCAGGCGGGTGTAGATTTCCAGCACTTCACGCTCACGGCCGCTGAACGCTTCGGGCGGCGCTTTGCCATACACGCTCATCGCCCATTCCAATTCGGGGTAGCTTGCGCCCATTTGCTGCTCGTCGGTGCGCTCGGTGTCCCACAGGCCGTCGGTGGGCGTGGCTTGGCGGATGGATTCGCTTACATCAAGCGCTTCGGCCAGGGTGTAGATCTGCGTTTTGAGCAGGCCGGCAATCGGGCTGATGTCCACGCCGCCGTCGCCGTATTTGGTGAAAAAGCCCACGCCGAAATCTTCCACTTTGTTGCCGGTGCCAGTCACCAAAAGGCCGTTGATTTGGCCGTAGTAATAAAGTGTGACCATGCGCAGGCGCGAGCGCGCGTTGGCCAGCGCCAGCTGTTTGGCGGTGAAATCGGCTTCGTTTACATCAACTGTGGCGGCAAATTGCTCAAACGTGGGGGTTAAATCCACGCGCAGGCCGGACACGTTGGCAAAGCGCTGTTGCAGGTTTTCGATATGCAGCTGTGCGCGGTCGATTTGGTCGGCTTTTTGGCGGATGGGCATTTCCAAAAGCAGGGTGTTCAGGCCGGTGCGGGCGGCCAGAGCCGACACCACCGCCGAATCGATGCCGCCGGACACGCCCACCACAAAGCCTTTGGCGCGCGCGCCCTCGGCATAGCTTTTCAACCATTGGGTAATGTGTTCGATCACGGCTTGGGTTTGCATGAAGTTTCCTTTCGGCAGGCTTGAAGAGGGCGGTAAAACATTAATATAGCGCGATTTGAGGCCGTCTGAAAGGCGGCGCGGCGATTTTGGCGGCAAACAGGGCGACAGGGCGCCGGTTAAGGTTTAAAATATTAACGTTTTTTCAGACGGCCTTTGCCCCGAGTGTTTTATGCTTGCCATTTTAACGATTACCATGCCGATTTTCATCATTATGGCGATGGGCTATTTTTCGGTGCGCTTTGATTTTTTCACCGAAGTGCAATTGGCGGGCATCGGCAAATTTGTGATCCGCATCGGCCTGCCCATGTTGGTGTTTCACGCCATCACCACACGGCCGCTGAGCGATGTAATCAATTTGAATTATCTTTATGGCTACGGGCTCGCTTCGCTGCTGGCATTTTTTGCGGGCTGGGGCTTGAGCCGCCGCCGCGGCCAGGATGCCACGCTCTCGGCGCTCAACGGCCTGGCCACCGGCATGTCGAACACGGGCTTTATCGGCTACCCGCTCTTGGCGATGGTGATAGGGCCGCAGGCGGGCGGCTATTTGGCGATGAATGCGCTGCTGGAAAATATTTTGGTGCTGCCGCTGATGTTTATTTTGATTGATGTGGCCCGGGGCGGCAGCGGTAAAATCAGCACCACGCTTTGGCGGGTGGTGAAAAATCTGCTGAAAAACCCGATTATCGGCTCGCTGCTGTTGGCGCTGGTGTTTGCCCTGTGCCGGATTCCGGTGCCGGCGGTGGCGGAAAAAGTGGCGGCGATGCTGGCTTCGGCGGCTTCGCCGCTGGCGCTGTTTGTGATCGGCGGCGGCCTTTACGGCTTGCGCATCCGCGGCGGCATGGCCGATATCAGCGTGATTGTGGCGGGCAAATTGCTGCTGTTTCCGGCGCTGGTGGTGGGTTGCTTGTGGCTTTTCGGCGCCGATCATGACACGGTGTTTGCCGGCGCGCTTTTGGCCAGCGTGCCGATGGCGAGCATGTATCCTTTGTTTGGCCGCCAATACGGCTTTGAGCAGCGCACGGCGGCGGCGATGCTGGTAACCACCATCGCTTCTTTTTTCTCGATTTCGCTGGTGTTGCTGCTGTGGCATTGAGGCCGTCTGAAACGCGATTTCTGTTACAATGCGGTTTTATTTCGGGCTGCTGCCATGAGTGCCAACGCTAAAATAAAATTTGCTACCCGCATGGCTTTTGTGTTTATCGCCTTGATGATGCTGGCTTTTGTGCTGTTTGTGCTGGTGATGCTGCTGCCTTGGGGCTTGAGCGGTGCGCAGCAGGTGTGGGCGGTGCGCATTATTTTATATGTGCTGGTGGCGTTTGCTTTGCTGGGCGGGGCTTTCAGTGTGCGCGTGGCTTGGCTGCGCAAAAGGTTGGGGCAATGAAGATTTGGTTGTTGTTGGTGCTGGCGATTATGCTGGAAATTTGCGGCACCAGCCTTTTAAAAGTGAGCGACGGCTTCAGCCGTCTGCTGCCGGCCATCGGCGCGCTGGTTTGCTACAGCTTTTCGTTTTACCTGCTTTCGCTGATTTTGCGCAGCCTGCCGGTGGGCATTGCTTATGCTTTGTGGTCGGGCGTGGGCATTATCGGCATTTCGCTTATCGGCTGGTTTTTTATGAACCAAAAGCTCGATGCGGCCGCGATGGCAGGCATTGCGCTGATTATCGCCGGTGTGTTGGTGATTAATCTGTTTTCCCAATCAGGAGCCCATTGATGAAACACGATATGCCTGAAGAAATCCGCCTGCAACAAGGCCGCGCGGCGCTCACGCTGGTGTATGGCGGCGCGGCCCAATCGCTGCCGGCCGAATTTTTGCGCGTGTATTCGCCCAGCGCCGAAGTGCGCGGCCATGCGCCGGGGCAGGAAACGCTGCAAACCGGCAAAGCGGGCGTCACCATTGCCGGCCTCGAGCCGGTGGGGCAATATGCCTTGAAAATCATCTTTTCAGACGGCCACGACAGCGGCCTTTATGATTGGGACTATTTATATAATCTGGCGCACGGATACGATACAATGTGGGCCGATTATCTGCGCAAAATCGAGGCGGCCGGCGCATCGCGCACCGCTTCGCCGCAAGATGCCGTGCCGGCCAAAAGCGGCTGCGGCACCGGCGGTTGCGGCAAACATTAAATGCTGTTTTCAGGAAAAAAACATGAGCGACAATAAAACCCATTTCGGCTATCAAACCGTTGATGAACAAGAAAAAGCCGGCAAAGTGGCCGAGGTGTTCCACTCGGTGGCGAAAAATTATGACATCATGAACGATGTGATGTCCGGCGGCCTGCACCGCGTGTGGAAACATTTCACCATCAACACCGCACGCCTGAATAAGGGCGATAAAGTGCTCGATATTGCCGGCGGCACCGGCGATTTGTCGCGCGGCTGGGCCCGGCGGGTGGGCAAAACCGGCGAGGTGTGGCTCACCGACATCAATTCTTCCATGCTCGGCGTAGGGCGCGACCGCCTGCTCAACGAAGGCGTGATTTTGCCGGTGTCGCTGGCCGATGCTGAAAAGCTGCCCTTTCCCGATAATTATTTCAACCTTGTTTCCGTGGCTTTCGGCCTGCGCAACATGACCCACAAAGAGGCGGCGCTCAAGGAAATGTATCGCGTGCTCAAGCCCGGCGGCACTTTGCTGGTGCTCGAATTTTCCAAAGTGTTCAAGCCTTTGGCACCGGTTTACGATGTGTATTCGTTTAAACTGCTACCGCTGATGGGCAAATTTATCGCCAAAGATGCCGACAGCTATCAATATCTGGCCGAATCCATCCGCATGCATCCGGATCAGGAAACGCTCAAGCAAATGATGCTCGATGCCGGCTTCGATAGCGTGGATTACCACAATATGAGCGCCGGCGTGGTGGCGCTGCATAAAGGCGTGAAATTTTAAATGCCATTTGCTTGCAGGCCGTCTGAAAGATTATGTTTCAGACGGCCTGATTCGTTTGCGTAAGTTTTAAATTATTTTAGCAATGAAAAATATTGTGCCGCCGAAAAAGCATGGTCGGCACGAAAAACGCTATTGTTAACAATTTTGCTGCTTGCGGCTGAACTTGTGTATGATTCGGTAAATGTAATTTACACAAGCTAACTATATTAAAGGAAACCTGTATGTTGAAGAAAACCACCGTGTTGGCTGCCGCCATTGCCGCCGCCCTGATGCTGGGCGCTTGCTCCAAAAGCGACAGCAGCCAAGCGGCCGCCTCTGCGCCGGCTGCCGAAAAAGCCTATGTGGTGGCCACCGATGCCACTTATGCGCCGTTTGAATACCTCGACGATAATCAGGTGGTGGGCTTTTCCAAAGATATTTTAGAGGCGATTGCCGCCAACCAAGGCATTAAATTCAACTTTGCCAACACGCCGTGGGAAGGCATTTTCGCCACGCTGGGCAAGGGCGACAGCGATATTGTGTCCTCCAGCGTCACCATCACCGATGAGCGCAAAGGGCAGATGGATTTTTCCGACCCCTATTTTGAAGCATCGCAATTGATTGTTACCGGCGAAAAAGGCAGCGGCATCCAATCATTCGCCGATTTGAAAAACCACACCGCCTCCGTGCAAACCGGCACTACGGGCGATTTGGTGCTGCAAAAGCAGCAGGGCGGCACCAGCGCCAACATCAAGCGCTTCGACACCATGCCCTTGGCGCTTAAAGAGCTGCTCACCGGCGGCGTGGACGCTTCCGTGGGCGACAACGGTGTGATTCAAAACTTTGTCAATAACAACCCTGGTGTGAAGCTCAACACCATCAGCGACCCGGCTTTTGAAAAAGAATACTACGGCTTTGCCGTGAAAAAAGGCCGCAGCGATGAATTGCTGTCTAAAATCAACGCCGGCATTGCCGCCATCAAAGCCGATGGCACTTACCAGAAAATTTATGATAAATGGTTTGGTGGTGCGCAACAAAAAGCCGCATCGGGCGAGAGCAAATAAGCACGCCGGATAAAGCCGGGCCGTCTGAATCGTTCAGACGGCCTCTGTGTTTGCAGAGCAAGGCACGCCACCGCTTTGGCCGATGGCCAAACGTCGGATTCAAGAATCCGACCTACGCAGATGGTGCTGTCGAACTGCTTTTATTTTGTAAGGTTATTTTTTTGAATTGGTATAAAACCGGCACAATAAAAGCGTGTAAACAGGCTCTTAGAGGCCGTCTGAAACGGCACTTGAATTTTCAGGTACAATACACCATATCTTGCTTTCTCTTTTTCAGACGGCCTGCACCATCAGCCCGCTGAAACACCAATCTTTCCACACGGCCCGCATTTATTATGATGAACAAAGAACAATTTGCCGACAATCACTTTATCCGCAACGTGATTGACGAAGACCTCGCCAGCGGCAAACACAGCAGCATCCACACCCGCTTTCCGCCCGAGCCCAACGGCTATCTGCACATCGGCCACGCCAAATCCATCTGCCTCAATTTCGGCCTTGCTTATGCTTATGACGGCGTGTGCAATTTGCGCTTCGACGACACCAATCCCGAAAAAGAATCCGACGAATATGTGCGTGCGATTAAAGAAGACGTGCAATGGTTGGGCTTTGAATGGCTGGGCGAGCCGCGTTTTGCATCGAATTATTTCGACCAATTGTTTGATTATGCCGTGGGCCTGATTCAAGACGGTAAAGCTTATGTGGACGATTTAAACGCCGAAGAAATGCGCGAATACCGCGGCACGCTCACCGAGCCCGGCAAAAACAGCCCTTATCGCGAGCGCAGCATCGAAGAAAACCTCGATTTATTTATGCGCATGAAAGCCGGCGAATTTCCCGACGGCAGCAAAACCCTGCGCCTGAAAATCGACATGGCCTCGGGCAACATCAATATGCGCGACCCGGTGATTTACCGCATCCGCCGCGTGCATCACCACAACACCGGCGACAAATGGTGCATCTACCCGATGTATGACTACACCCACGCCATTTCCGATGCCATCGAACACATCACCCATTCGCTGTGCACGCTCGAATTTGAAGCGCACCGCCCGCTGTATGACTGGGTGCTCGACAACATCCCCATCGACAACCACCCGCGCCAATACGAATTTTCGCGGCTGGAGCTGCTTTATTCCATCACCTCCAAACGCAAGCTCAACCAATTGGTGAGCGAAGGCCATGTGAAAGGCTGGGACGACCCGCGCCTGCCCACCATTTCCGGCATGCGCCGCCGCGGCTACACACCCGAAGGCTTGCGCCTGTTTGCCAAACGCGTGGGCATTTCCAAAAGCGAAAACGTGGTGGACATGAGCGTGCTCGAAGGTGCGGTGCGCGAAGTGCTGGAAGATTCCGCCCCGCGCATGATGGCCGTGCTCAACCCGATTAAAGTCGAATTGGTGAATTATGATGAGGCGCTCACGCAAAGCCGCAGCGCGCCTTACCACCCGCATCATCCCGAATTCGGCGAGCGCGAAGTGCCGATTGCGAAAACCATCTATATCGAAGCAGACGATTTTGCCGTCGATCCGCCCAAAGGCTGGCAGCGCCTCACCCCCGGCGGCGAAGTGCGTCTGCGCTACAGCTATGTGATCAAATGCGAAGAAGTGGTGCAAGATGCAGATGGGCGCGTGGTGTCGCTCAAATGCAGCATCGATCACGACACCTTGGGCAAAAAGCCGGAAGGGCGCAAAGTAAAAGGCGTGATTCACTGGCTCTCGGCCGAGCATGCCGTGCCCGCCACCGTGCGCCAATACGAGCGCCTCTTTACCGAAGCCCGCCCCGATGCCGTGCGCGGCGCCGATGGCGAATACCTGCCGTTTACCGATTTTCTCAACCCCGAATCGGTCACCGAAATCAGCGCGTGGGTGGAGCCTGCCGCCGCCGCACTGGCGCCTGAAAGCCATTATCAATTTGAGCGCCTGGGCTATTTCGTGACCGACCGCCACGACCACACGCCGGACAACACCGTGTTTAACCGCACAGTTACTTTGAAAGACACTTGGCAGGCGAAAGAGTAGCGCAGTCAACAAAGGCCGTCTGAAAGCAGATTGTTTTCAGACGGCCTTTTTCCAGAAGGCGGCTTTATCGCAGCGCTTGTCCAAAAAGTTGACAATCCTGCGCCAAATGCCTACAATCAGCGCCTGACAAGCACTTTGTCGTTCTTATATGCCGGCATCATCTGCCGTAACATCCCGCTCCATCGCCACAACAGATTCCCGATAATATCAGACGGCCTTTTTGCGCGTCTGCGCCTAACTCATACATATATAAAACTGAAAAATATGCACGTTTCCGAACTACAAACCCAGCACATTTCCAAGCTTTTGGAAATGGCCGAACAGCACGGCATTGAAAATGCCAACCGCCTGCGCAAGCAAGACCTGGTTTTTGCGATTGTGCGCCAAATGATGAAGCAGGGCGAAGCCTTTACCTGCTCGGGCACGCTCGAAATTCTGCCCGACGGCTTCGGCTTTTTGCGCAGCTCCGACACCTCTTATTTGGCCGGCCCCGACGATATTTATGTGTCGCCCAACCAAATCCGCCGCTTTAACCTGCACACCGGCGACACCATCGAAGGCAGCGTGCGCGTGCCTAAAGACAACGAGCGCTATTTCGCGCTGGTGCGGCTCGATAAAATCAACGACGATCCGCCCGAAGTGTGCAAACACAAAATTCTGTTTGAAAACCTCACGCCGCTGTTTCCCACTCGTCAGCTCAAGCTCGAGCGCGACATCAAAGCCGAAGAAAACATCACCAGCCGCGCCATCGATTTGGTGTCGCCCATCGGCATGGGCCAGCGCGGCCTGCTGGTGGCGCCGCCCAAATCCGGCAAAACCGTGATGCTGCAAAACATCGCCCACGCCATCACCGCCAACAATCCCGAAGTAGAGCTGATTGTGCTTCTGATCGATGAGCGCCCGGAAGAAGTGACCGAAATGACCCGCTCCGTGCGCGGCGAAGTGGTGTCGTCCACTTTCGACGAGCCGGCCACGCGCCATGTGCAAGTGGCTGAAATGGTGATTGAAAAAGCCAAGCGCATGGTGGAGCACAAAAAAGACGTGGTGATTCTGCTCGATTCCATCACCCGCCTGGCGCGCGCCTACAACACCGTGGTGCCCGCATCAGGCAAAATCCTCACCGGCGGCGTGGATGCCAATGCCTTGCACCGCCCGAAGCGCTTCTTCGGCGCCGCGCGTAATATCGAAGAGGGCGGCTCGCTCACCATCATCGCCACTGCGCTGGTGGAAACCGGCAGCCGCATGGACGACGTGATTTTCGAAGAATTCAAAGGCACCGGCAATATGGAATTGCACCTCGACCGCCGCTTGGCCGAAAAACGCGTGTTCCCCGCCATCAACATCAACAAATCCGGCACCCGCCGCGAAGAATTGCTCGTGCCCAACGACCAATTGCAGCGCATGTGGCTGCTGCGCAAATTCCTGCACCCGATGGACGACATCGAGGCCACCGAATTTTTGGTGGGCAAGCTCAAAAATTCCAAAGACAACAACGACTTTTTTGAATTGATGCGCGGCAAATAATCAAACACAAGGCCGTCTGAAACTTTTCAGACGGCCTTTTTCACATGAAAGAAACCCCGCCCATGAGCACGAAAATGAACTGGCAGCAATTGCTCAGCACCCAACGCTTCCGCCCCAAAGACGGCGAAATCATGCCCACCAGCACGCCTTCCACGCAAGAGGGTGCCGATGCCTTGCGCACCGATTTTCATATCGATTACGACCGCGTGGTGTTTTCCGGCGCGTTCCGCCGCTTGGGGCGCAAAACCCAGGTGCACCCCTTTGCCGAGCACGACCACACCCACAACCGCCTCACCCACAGTGTGGAAGTGGCCAGCGTCGGCCGCAGCTTGGGCAACCGCGTGGGCGTGATGATGCAAACAGGCGAATTTCTGCCGCTGGGCAGCACGCCGAGCGACATCGGCGCCGTGGTGCAAGTGGCTTGCCTCGCGCACGATTTGGGCAACCCGCCTTTCGGCCACACCGGCGAAGAAGCGCTGCGCGACTGGTTTCGCAAACCCGCGCATGCCTGCTATCTGGCCGGCCTGAGCGAAGCCGAGCGCAACGATGTGCAAACTTACGAAGGCAACGCCCACAGCCTGCGCCTGCTGGCCAGCCTGGAAATGTATTGCAACCGCGGCGGCATGCGCCTCACCGCCGCCACCATCGGCACACTGCTGAAATATCCGTGGACCACGCTGGCGCCCAACGGCCGCAAAAAATTCAATATTTATCAAACCGAGCTGGCCTATATCCGCCGCGTGGCGCAAGAATTGGGCCTGCCCGAGCTCGAGCCCGACCGCTGGGCGCGCCACCCTTTGTCTTATTTAATGGAAGCGGCCGACGATATCTGCTATGCCTTGCTCGATTTGGAAGACGCGGTGGAAATCGGCTTGCTGGGCGATGCCGAAGTGGAAAGCATATTGGCCGAGCTCACTTTTGTGGAAACCACCTGGCATGCGCAATCGAGCCGCCAGCGCTGCGCCATGTTGCGCGGCATCGCCATCGGCCGGGCTATTGATGATGTGGCGCAAACCTTTATGACGCACCAATCGGATTTGCTCAACGGCCGCTTCCAAGGCAAAGATTTGCTTTCTTTGTGCAGCCCCGAAGTGCGCAACACGCTTGAGAAAGCCAAAGAATTGGCGCGCACACGCATTTTCCGCCACCAAAGCAAGCTGATGACCGAAATCGCCTCGTTTCCCTGCTTGGGCTCGATACTCGATTTGCTGGTGCCCGCCGCACATGCGTTGATTACAGAAGGGCAGGTGAGCGTGCGCCAATCGCTGGCGCTCGAATTGCTTAACCACGACAATCCGGTAACCGCAAACGACACGCTCTACGAGGCTTATATGAAAATACTCGATTTTGTCGGCGGCATGACCGACAACGCCGCCGCCCGTATGGCGCGCGAATTGTCGGGCATCGGCATGGTGTAAGCTTTTCAGACGGCCTTTGCATCATTCATGCAGGCCGTCTGAAATTAAATACAGATTGAATTCAAAAGATTAAAACAATCGTCAAAAAAAAGCCGCCTAAAGGCTGGACAACAAAAGCCGCTTTCTATATTATTCGCTTCTCTTGATTCACGGCACTTAACAAAGCGTAGTGAAACACGCACCCGTAGCTCAGTTGGATAGAGTATCTGGCTACGAACCAGAGGGTCGGGCGTTCGAATCGCTCCGGGTGCGCCATCAAGTATCCGCGCCCATCGTCTAGCGGTTAGGACATCGCCCTTTCACGGCGGTAACCGGGGTTCGATTCCCCGTGGGCGTGCCAATTCAAACACCCTGTCTGATTATCAGGCAGGGTGTTTTTCATAAAAATCAGTTACCTGATTAATCATTCGCTTTTTCACAACACCAAAAAATCACAGCTGGGTAGTTTGCCTGCGCTTTTTGCAGATGGTGAGGCAAATGCCGTTAAAAATGTCATAATGTCAACGTTTATTCAGACGGTCTTTCGTGATAACAGGCTGTCTGAAGCCTCACGAAGTAGCCTGTAGGTCGGATTTTCGAATCCGACACTTGTTCGTAGAACAAGGCACGCACATCGCTTTGGCCGATGTCCAAACGTCGGATTCAAGAATCCGACCTACGCGGATGATGCTGCCGAACTGCTTTTATTTTGTAAGGTTATTTTTTAGAATGGGTATAACAGGCTGTCTGAAGCCTCACGAAGAAAGCGAAAAGTGTTTCATAGCGTAGATGTGCTCAGCGGCCGGATTTTATACAGCAAAGAAGCGCAAGCATGGCCGGATTTTGAGCGGCAACTGGCAGCATTGCGCCGGGCGCAGCAGGCTTTTGCCGCGCGGCCGGTAATCGAGCGCGCGGCGCTTTTGCACGACTTGGCCGACAAGCTCGCCCAAGCGCGCAGCCGGCTGGCCGAAATGGTGTGTGAAGAAGTGGGACGCTGCCTGCGCGAATGTGAGGCCGAGCTGGATAAATCGGTGGCGCTTATCCGCTATTACGCGCGCTTGGCGCCCCAATTGCTGGCACACAAAACCATCGCCACGCAAGCGAGTTTGAGCCAGGTGCGCTTCGAGCCCATCGGCGTGGTGCTGGCGGTGATGCCGTGGAATTATCCGGTGTGGCAGGTGTTGCGTTTTGCCGTGCCGGCTTTGTGCGCCGGCAATGCCTGCCTGGTGAAGCCGGCGCCGAGTGTGGCGCGGGTAACGGCGGCTTTGTTTGAGCTGGTGGGTGAACACCTGCCGTTTCAGGCGGCCTGGCTCGACCATGACGATACCCTGCGCGCCATCGAGCACACCGATGCGATGGCGTTTACCGGCTCCACCGCCACCGGCCGCCGCTTGGCTGCCCATGCCGGCCAGCATCTGAAAAAATCGGTGCTCGAATTGGGCGGCAGCAATGCCTTTATCGTGATGCCCGATGCCGATTTGGCTGCGGCGGCGAAAGAAGCCTGCTATTCGCGTTTCCGCGATGCTGGCCAATCGTGCAATGCAGCCAAGCGCATTATTGTTGCCGAAGCGGTGGCCGATGAATTTATGCCGCTGTTTTTGGCTGAATGCGCCAAGCTGCAAATGGGCAACCCGATGGATGCGGCCACCACGCTGGCGCCTTTGCACCGCGAAGATTTGCGCTTGCGCGTGCATGCGCAGGTGCAGGATGCGCTTGCGCATGGCGCCAAAGCCTTGTGTGGCGGCGAATTGCCCGAGGGCAGCGGCTGGTTTTATCCCGCCACCGTGTTGGATAAAGTTACGCCGGCCTGCCGCGTGTATCACGAAGAAGTGTTCGGCCCCGTGGCGGTGCTTTTGCGCGCGCGCGATGAGGCGCATGCCGTTGAGCTGGCCAACGATAACCCGTTTGGCTTGGGTGCCAGCATTTATTCGGCCGATGCGGCGCAAGCCTGGCATTATGCCGAGCAGCTGCAAACCGGCGCGGTGTTTATCAACCGCCATACCAGCAGCGATCTGCGCCTGCCTTTCGGCGGCGTGAAGGCTTCCGGCTACGGGCGCGAGCTCTCGGAATTCGGGTTGTATGAATTTGTGAACGTCAAATCTTATTGGCAGAAATAAATATGAATATATTGTGGCGGTATGGCGTGTCGGCAATGGTGGCGGCAGCGCCTTTGGCATCGGTGGCGGCAGAAACACAAAAAGTGTATTTCAACCAGCAGGGGCAGCTCACCGCCACCATGTCGGCGGTGGCTTACGAGCGGCGCTATCAGGTGCAAAACGGCGTGGCACAGGTGCAGGATTTTTATTATCCCTCGTTGAAAAAATATTCCGATCCTTATCAGGTTGCCGCCGCGCAAATCAGAAAATTTGTGCCCACGCTGCAAAACGGCACGCTCACTTTATGGTATTTCAACGGCCAGAAAAAAATGGCAGGCAGCTATAAAAACGGCAAGCCCGACGGCGAATGGACCAACTGGTATGCCAACGGCCGCAAATCGGCGGTGATGCCTTATGTAAACGGCCAAAGCGAAGGCTTGGGCGCGCGCTTTTATCGCAATGGCAACAAAGAGAGTGAAATCCAGTTTAAAAACGACAAAGCCAATGGCACTTGGAAGCAATGGTATCCCGACGGCAGCCCGAAAACCGAAATGAGCATGGTCAACGACACGCCGGTGAGCATTGTGAGCTGGAACGAGCAGGGCAAGCTGCTCTCTGAATTGAGCATCAACAACGGCAAGCGCAGCGGCATTGTGATTGATTGGTATGAAAGCGGCGCCAAAAAATCGGAAGCCGTGTATCAAAACGACAATCTGATTAAGCGCACGCTGTGGGATGAAGACGGTTATATTTTAGAAGACTGAGCCGCTGGCTAATAGGCAAAGGCCGTCTGAAACATCAGGTTTCAGACGGCCTTTGATTTTTCTGCGCCACTTGATACTATAAACCAATACCGACATCTAACACAGGAGCAAAACATGGTCGCTTCAAAAAACCTTGCACAATGGTTGGCAGAATATAGCGAAAGCCACCGCCATCCGCAAAACAAAGCGCTGCACTGGCTGTGTGTGCCGGCGATTTTTTTCAGCATCATGGGCTTGCTGATTAATCTGAACGCCGCTCTGGCCGGGGTGCTGACGCTGGCGGTGGTGTTGTTTTACCGGCGGTTGTCGGCCGCTTTGGCTGTGGCGATGGTGCTTTTTATGGCGGTTTGCTGGGCGTTGGTGTGGCTTTTGCCGCCGGGCTATGCGCTTTATTGGGTGATTTTTGTGTTGGCGTGGATCGGGCAATTTGTCGGCCACAAGCTGGAGGGCAAAAAGCCGTCGTTTTTTCAGGATATTCAATTTTTGCTGATCGGCCCAGCGTGGGTGGCCGTGACTTTGTTTGGCTTAAAAACAGACGTGCGCTGAAACAGCGGCATGCCGGCCGGCACAAAAAGCAGGAAGCTTGCGAAAAAGCCTGCGATGAAATACGGGCACTTTATTAAATCAAACATAATTTCATCGGCTTATTTCCGAGGCCGTCTGAAAGCCTGAAAATCTGCCGACAAAGGCTTGACAGGCATTGGGGCGGTTGGTATAGTTCGCATCTCTTGATGAACGGAGAATTGGCTGAGAGGCTGAAGGCACACCCCTGCTAAGGGTGCATGTGGGCTTAAACCTGCATCGAGGGTTCGAATCCCTCATTCTCCGCCACCAACAAAAGCAAAGCCCGCTGATGATTCAGCGGGCTTTGCTTTTGTTGTTTGCTTAGGCCGTCTGAAAGGTTTCAGGCGGCCTGTAATACCCATTCGAAAAAATAACCTTACAAAATAAAAGCAGTTCGGCAGCATCATTCGCGTAGGTCGGATTCTTGAATCCGACGTTTGGCCAACGGCCAAAGCGATGTGCGTGCCTTGTTCTGCGAACAAGTGTCGGATTCGAGAATCCGACCTACAGGCTGCCTGTTTGTATATTATTTTTTTAAATGGGTATCAGACAGCCTTTTCTTTCAGCGTGTTTGCATATGGCAATCGACCGGTTGACTGAAAAGCGTTCGGCGGCGGCTTTCGCGGGGGGAGATTGTCGGCTATCGCGGGGATGATGTGCTTAAGCCGGGGCGGCCGGCGGGCGCGGATATGGGCTGGGCGCTGTGGCGCGGGCTGAGGTTGCCCGGCTGTTGCATGCGTTGTTGGTTTTGGCGGCGCTGGTCTAGGCGCATCTGGTCTTGCATGCGCTGTTGGCGCTCGAATTCTTGCCGACGCTGCTGTTGTTGCTGCTGATAGCGCTGTTGCTGCCGGTGCATTTCTTCATGGCGCATGCGGGTTTCGTTGGTGCGCATGCGGCGGTTTTGCGCATCCATGCGCATGTGTTGTTCGTGCAGATAACGGGCTTGCTCGTGCTCGTTCATGCGGCGGTAGGCTTCGTTGTTGCGGTAGTAGTAGTCGTGGTTGTAGCGGCTGCTGTGGCCATAGCCGGTTTGGTAATAAACGTTGCTGCTGCTGTAGGGATAGGTGTCGTCATAAACCACGCAGCTAGAAAGGGCGGCGGCGCTGAAAAGTAGGGCGAGGGCTTTCATATGGGCTTTCTTGGCAAGTGATGCGGCTTATCATGCTTAAATGCGCCGGATTTATCAACATGCCTGCATGTATGTTTGTTTGATATTGCGTTTTTTAACGCCGGATAGGATGATTTGCAGATTATTTGCGACAAAACGGCGGATGTGTGTGAAAGGCCGTCTGAAAGGTTTGCTGTGCTACAATCTGCCTTTTCAGACGGCCTGTTTACGCACGGGGAAAATGATGGCAAAAGCGCCGAAAACGGTTTATCAATGCAGCGAATGCGGCGGCACTTCGCCCAAGTGGCAGGGCAAATGCCCGCATTGCGGCGAGTGGAACACTTTGCAGGAAAGCCTGGCGGTGCCGGAGCCGAAAAATGCGCGTTTTCAATCGTGGGCGGCGGATGTGTCGCAAGTGCAGGATTTATCGAAAGTCACGGCTATGGAAGTGCCGCGCAGCCCCACGGGCATGGGCGAGCTTGATCGGGTGCTCGGCGGCGGCCTGGTGGATGGCGCGGTGATTTTGCTCGGCGGCGATCCGGGCATCGGCAAATCCACGCTTTTGCTGCAAACCATCGCGCTGATGGCGCAAAGCCGCAAGGTTTTGTATGTGTCGGGCGAGGAATCGGCGCAGCAAGTGGCTTTGCGTGCGCAACGTTTGGGCTTGCACAGCGAAGGTGTGAATTTGCTGGCGGAAATCCGCATGGAAGCAATCCAAGCGGCCTTAAAGCAGCACGAGCCGGCGGTGGTGGTGATCGATTCGATTCAAACCATGTATTCCGACCAAATCACGTCCGCGCCGGGCTCGGTGTCGCAAGTGCGCGAATGTGCGGCGCAGCTCACGCGCATGGCCAAGCAGATGGGCATTTCGATGATTTTGGTGGGGCATGTTACCAAAGATGGTGCGATTGCCGGCCCGCGCGTGCTCGAGCATATGGTGGACACGGTGCTTTATTTCGAGGGCGACCAGCATTCCAATTACCGCATGATACGGGCGATGAAAAACCGCTTCGGTGCGGCCAATGAGCTGGGCGTGTTTGCGATGACCGAGCAGGGATTGAAAGGCGTGTCTAACCCATCGGCGATTTTTTTGGCGAGCTATCGCGATGATGTGCCCGGCTCGTGCGTGTTGGTCACACAAGAAGGCTCGAGGCCGCTGCTGGTGGAAATTCAGGCACTGGTGGACGATGCGCACGGCTTCACGCCCAAGCGGCTCACGGTGGGGCTGGAGCAAAACCGCCTGGCCATGCTCTTGGCCGTGCTCAACCGCCATGCCGGCATTGCCTGCTTTGATCAGGATGTGTTTTTGAATGCGGTGGGCGGGGTGAAAATCAACGAGCCGGCCGCCGATTTGGCGATTATTCTGGCCATGCTCTCCAGCTTCCGCAACCGGCCGCTGCCGGAAAAAATGGTGGCTTTCGGCGAAATCGGCCTGAGCGGCGAAGTGCGCCCGGTGGCGCGCGGGCAGGAGCGCCTGAAGGAAGCGGAAAAGCTGGGCTTCAAGCGCGCCATTGTGCCCAAGGCCAATATGCCGCGCAATGCGAAAGAATATCCGGGGTTGGAAATTTTCGGCGTGGCCAGTTTGCAGGAAGCGGTGGATGTGTGCCGCACGGCGGCGGACGGGTAAGAAGTTGTTTGTCATTAAAAGGCCGTCTGAAAAAAGGTTTCAGACGGCCTTTGTATGTCGTGCACATGATGACGCTTTGCTTGGGTAAAGCTAATCGCAGCTGCGGCTTACTTGAATGGGCAAAACCATGCCGTCTGAAAAAAGGTTTCAGACGGCATTTGTGTTTCATGCGGATGATTATGCTGCAAAAAACGCAGCGTGCGCACCTACGATATTGCGCAAAAAAGCCGGTTGGATTTTTGCAAATCCAACCGGCTTTGAGCGTTTAAACAAACATCACGTAAGCCCAGAAGCCCACCAGGAAAATACACAAAATATTGAGCAATATGCCCACCCGCATCATTTCCCTCTGCTTGATCAAGCCTGTGCCGAACACGATGGCATTGGGCGGGGTGGCCACGGGCAGCATAAAGGCGCAGGAGGCACCGATGCCGATTACAAACACCAACACTTCTTTGGGCAGCCCCATTTGGGTGGCGATGCTGGCGAAAATCGGCACTAAAAGGGCGGCAGAGGCGGTGTTGCTGGTGAATTCGGTGAGGAAGATGATAAACGCGGCTACGGCCAAAATCACAATCAGCGGGTGCGCCAACACAAAGGCGGTGGCCAGCTGCTGGCCCAGTGCCAAAGAAGCGCCCGATTTTTGCAGCAGGGTGCTCAGGGCGATGCCGCCGCCGAAGAGCAGCAACACGCCCCAGTCGGTGTTGCGGGCGATTTCTTTCCAACGGGTCACGCCAAACACCACCACGGCCACGGCAGCGGCCAGCGCCACTACGGTGTCGGGGTTGGTGATGCCGAAAACGGTTTTGATTTTATCGCCCAAAATCCACGCCACCACGGCGCACAGGAAAATCAGCATGGCCAACACGCGGTGCAGCGTCCACGGAATGTGTTCTTCTTTCACTTCCACGCGCTCGCTTAAGTTGGGGCGCAAAATAATGTAGAGCGAAAGCAGCATCAGGGGCAGAATCAGCAGCATCATCGGCAAGCCCATTTTCATCCAGCCGACAAAATCCAGCTCCAACGCTTTGGCGGCGATGGCATTGGGCGGCGAGCCCACGATGGTGCCCAAGCCGCCGATGCTGGCGCAATAGGCAATGCCCAAAAGCACAAACACAAAGGTTTTGCGCTCTTTTTCACGGTCGAGGTGATCCATCATACCCAAGGCCAGCGGCAGCATCATGGCGGCGGTGGCGGTGTTGCTGATCCACATCGATAAAAAGGCGGTTACGCCGAAAATGGCCAGCACGGCGATTTTCATGTTGCCGCGCGAGAGCGAAATCAGCCACAGCGCGATTTTGCGGTCGAGCCGCTGCATGTGCAGCGCGGTGGCCAGCGCAAAGCCGCCGAAGAAAATATAGATAATCGGGTCGGCAAAGCCGGAAAGCGCGGTTTTGACATTCATTTCGGGAATGCCGATTACGGCGGCGAGCACGGGCACCATCAGCGCGGTAACGGTAATGTGTACGGCTTCGGTAAACCATAAAATGGCCACAAACAGCAACACGGCAATGCCTTTGTTGGCATTGATGTCGTAGGGCAGAATCTGATAAATGCCGAAACAGAGCACGGCGGCTATCAGGGTGATGAACAAGCCTTTGAAATCGGTGATCGGTAATTGGGCGCTGAGCAGCTCGACGTTATCGGGGCGCGGATCTTCGGGGCGCTGGTCTTTCCGTGTCATTGCCTCTCCTTGTTATCGTGATAGGGTTGATGGGTCAAAAATATTCCGGCAGTTGAGCGGCGGAATATTTCGGCAGTATAAATGTAATCGGCTGTAAGTGTAAAGGTATTGTTAATTGATGTGTGTATTGAAACAAAATGCTATGGCTCGGATTGTACGCTTAAGGCCGTCTGAAGCTTCAGACGGCCTCTTGCTTGTTGATTATGCTGATTTTGCAACGAAGCTTAAATGGCATAATCAATCAATTGGTTTTGCGAAAAAATATAAATCTGCTTCGGGCTTAAGGCGATGTTTTGGCCGATGGCAAAGCCGTGTTGCGCCGCTTCGCTGCCGGCAAAGGTAACATGAATTTCGTTGCCGCTGCCCGGCTGCACGCTCAAATGGGTGAGGGGGCCTGCGGCATGGATTTTGCTGATGCGTGCAAAGAGCATGGGCGTGCCGCTGCCGGCGAGCGCCCATTCGTGGGGGCGCACATAGCCGGTGGCGGTTTGCTCCTGCCAGGCATGGGCGCGGCTCAGCGGCCATTTGAAGCCGTTGTAGTGCCAGGTGCCTTTTTCGATGCGGCCTTCGAAGGCATCGGTTTCGCCCAAAAATTCGGTAACAAAAGCATTGGCGGGGGCGCGGTAGAGCGTGTCGGCATTGCCGGTTTGCTCGATTTTGCCGTGGTTCATCACCACAATTTCATCCGACACTTCCAGCGCTTCTTCCTGATCGTGTGTCACCAAAATGCTGGTGATGCCCAGCTCGTGGTGGATGTCGCGCAGCCAGGTGCGCAGCTCTTTGCGCACTTTGGCATCGAGCGCACCGAAAGGCTCGTCGAGCAGCAAAAGCTTGGGTGACACCGCCAGCGCGCGCGCTAGGGCGATGCGCTGGCGCTGGCCGCCCGAGAGTTGGTGCGGATAAGATTTGGCCAGGTGCGAAAGCTGCACTAGACTCAATAATTCTTCCACTTTGGCGCGGATTTGCTCTTTGCCGGGGCGCTCGGCTTTGGGCAACACGCTAAGGCCGAAGGCGATGTTGTCAAACACATTCATGTGGCGGAATAAGGCATAGTGTTGAAACACAAAGCCCACTTTGCGTTCGCGCACATGCTTGGTGGTGACATCTTGGCCGTCGAATAAAATCGTGCCGCTATCGGCATGCTCCAGCCCGGCGATGATGCGCAAAAGCGTGGTTTTGCCGCAACCTGAAGGCCCCAACAGCGAGGTGAGCTTGCCGGTGGGCACATTCAGATTGATGTTGCTCAGCGCCTGAAAATGGCCGAAATGTTTGTTGAGGTGTTGCAGGGTGATGCTCATGCGGCGCTCCTTTCGGCGGCAGCGAGTTTTTTCTCTTGAATGCGGGTGATGAGGTTTTGCAGCGCCAGCGTGGCCAGCGCCAGCAGCGCCAACACGCTCGATAGGGCGAAAGCGCCGATAAAGTTATATTCGTTATAGAAAATTTCGACCAATAGCGGAATGGTGTTGGTTTCGCCGCGAATATGGCCGCTCACCACGCTCACCGCGCCGAATTCGCCCATTGCGCGCGCATTGGTGAGAATCACACCGTAAACCAGCGCCCATTTGATATTGGGCAGCGTGATGCGGCAAAACATCTGCCAGCCCGAAGCGCCCAAAATCAGCGCCGCCTGCTCTTCGCTGTCGCCTTGCGCCTGCATCAGCGGAATCAGCTCGCGCGCCACAAAAGGAAAGGTCACAAACAGCGTGGCCAAAATAATGCCCGGAATGGCAAAAATCACCTGAATGCCTTGCGCTTCGAGCCAGCCGCCGATTAAGGTGTGTGCACCGAAAAGCAGCACAAACATCAGGCCGGCCACCACGGGCGACACCGAAAAAGGTAAATCTAAAAGTGTGGTGAGCAATTGCTTGCCGTAAAAATCAAAGCGGGTGAGCAGCCAGGCCATGGCGATGCCGAGCACGGCGTTTACCGGCACCACAATCGCCGCAGTGAGCAGCGTGAGCCGGATGGCCGAGCGCGCTTCATCGCTGCTGAGCGAGGCCAGATAAAGCTGCCAGCCGCCGCGCAAGGCTTCGTAAAACACCGCCGTGAGCGGAATCACCAGCATCAGCAGCAAAAAAAACAGCGCCACGGCAATCAGCAAGGTTTGCAGCCAGCGCGGCTCAACAAGATTGGGGTTGATATTGTGGCTCATGCTTTCGCTCCCGCCCGTTTGCTCAGCGCCCATTGGCCGATATTGAGTGCAAATAAAATCACAAAAGAAATCATCAGCATAAATAAAGCCACCGCCGATGCGCCCTGCACATCGAATTGCTCGAGCTTGCCGGTGATAATCAGCGGCAGAATTTCCGACACCATCGGGATATTGCCGGCAATAAAAATCACCGAGCCATATTCGCCGGTGGCGCGGGCAAACATCATGCCCGAGCCGGTGAGCAGCGCGGGCATGATTTCCGGCAGCAGCACGCGGCGCAGCGCCGTGAAGCGGCCGGCGCCCAGCGTGGCGGCGGCTTCTTCATATTCGGCGGGCAATTCTTCCAGCACCGGCTGCACCGCGCGCACGATAAAGGGCAGGCTCACAAACACCAGCGCAATCCAGATGCCGATGGGTGTGAAAGCGATTTTGATGTCAAACGGCGCAAACCAGCGCCCCAGCCAGCCATTGGGCGCATAAAGCGTGGCCAGCGCAATGCCGGTGACCGCCGTGGGCAGCGCAAAAGGCAGATCGACCAGCGCATTGACCAGATTTTTGCCCGGAAACTCATAGCGCACCAACACCCACGCCACCAGCGTGCCGAACACGATATTGGTGAGCATGGCATAAAACGACATACGCAGGCTCAGCCACACCGCCGCAAGCACATTAGGCTCCGAAATGGTGTGCCAAAACGCCGCCCAACCGATTTCACCGGCCTTGGCAGCCATCATGGCAAAGGGCAGCACCACCAGCAGCGACAAGCACAACACAGTGAGGCCCAGGCTGAGATTGAAGCCGGGCAAAACGCTGGGGGTTTTTAGCAATCGCATAATGTCAACGCAAGATAAATGAAGTGGCCTTACTTTAACGAGGCCGTCTGAAAAAGGGAAAGAATGCTTTGTTGTAACTAAATTAGGTTTGGTTATATGAAAGGCCGTCTGAAAGATTTCAGACGGCCAAGAAGTTTGCTCATTTATTCAAAGGGGATGTTGTGTGTGCAAGGCATGCGTACGATTACGCCGCTTTGGGCTGGTGTGAAGGGTGTTCAAAATTCTGTGCCATGCAAAATTCTACAGTTTGATTACGTCAGTAAGTCTGCCTTCAAAATAAATCGTCGGTTGCTTCAATTTACTGGCGGTTGCGGCGGACAGCCTGCTCACCGGTGTGTTGTATGCGGTGTTGAAGCCCAAACAGCCGGTTGTGGTTGAAACGGAACAAGCCGTTATCGGATAAATTACGATGATGGTGGATAAACAGGCCGTCTGAAAGATTTTGATGTTGAGAAATCTTTCAGACGGCCTTCTTTTCTGCTGTATGGCAAAATAATACCCATTCAAAAAAGTAAGCTAACAAGGCGGCGAGCCGCAGACAGTACAACTAGTACGGCAAGGCGAGACAACGAAGTTAGGTTATTTTTTTGGATTGGTATAATACCCATTCAAAGAAAGTAGGCTGACAAGATGGCGATCCAACGAAGTCAGGTTATTTTTTTGGATGGGTATCGGGCAGCTTTTTCGGCATCATTCGCGCATTATTGCGTGATCAACTCCAGCTCAACAGGAATATTTTCTTCAACCTTTTCACCGTTGATGATTTTGTATGCAGTATCTACCCCCAATTCACCGATTTTAACGGGTTTTTGGGCAATGGTAGCTGCCATTGTGCCGGCTTTTACGGCCGCTTGTGCGTCATCGGTCGCATCAAACCCAACAACGATAACGTCTTTTTTATTGGCCGCCTGTAAAGCCCTAACGGCACCTAAAGCCATTTCATCGTTGTGCGCAAATACGGCTTTGACATTAGGATGGCTTTGCAGAATGTTTTCCATCACGGTAAGTCCCTTGGTGCGATCGAAATCGGCAGGTTGTTTTGCTACGATTTTCACGGCTTGCTGTGCGTCCATCACTTCATGGAAACCTTGGCCGCGTTCCCGTGCTGCAGAAGAGCCTGGAATCCCTTCCAACTCAACCATTTCACCGCCTCCGGCCAGCTGCTTGACAATGAATTCGGCCGCCATACGGCCGCCGGCAACATTATCGGAAGCCACATGCGCTGCCACTTTCGCACCTTGTACGGAGCGGTCAATCGAAATCACGGGAATCCCGGCTTTGGCGGCACGGTTTACGGAAGCCGCTGCGGCTTCCGAGTCGGTCGGGTTAATCAGCAGCACTTTCACTTTCTGCTGCAGCAAATCGTCGACACCGGCCGCTTGTTTGCCGGAATCATCGGCGGCATCGACCACCACCAGTTTCAAGCCCAATTTTTCCGCCTCCGATTCTGCACCTTGTTTCAGGCTGACGAAAAACGGATTGTTTTGGGTGGAAATCGCCAAGCCAAGGGTATCGCCTGTTGCGGCGGCGGTGCTGCCTGAAGCGTTGGCAGGTGCTTGCGCCTGTTGTTGGCCGCAGGCGGCCAAAATCATGCTGCCGACAAGTAAAGCAGATGCTTTGCGTATAAGTGTCATGGTGTTCTCCTGAGTGACAATGAATTATAAATATAACAATGGGTTGGGTGAGATTTTAACTGTTTTTGCGATCAAGCAACACTGCAAACAAAATGACCACGCCTTTGATAATCAATTGATAATTGGATGATACATTCAATAAATTCAAACCATTACTCAATATGCCGAGCAACACCACCCCGACCAGAGTGCCGAAAATCCAGCCGCGCCCGCCGGAAAGGCTGGTGCCGCCCAATACCACAGCCGCAATGGCATCCAATTCATACATCGCCCCCGCATTCGGGCTGGCTGATGATAAACGGCTGGTCACGACCAATGCCGCCAAACCGGACATCAAGCCCGACAAAGTGTAAACCCACAATTTCAAACTGCGCACTTTCAAGCCTGAAATGCGGGCAACATCTTCGCTACCGCCCAAGGCATAAACATGGCGGCCGAAGCGGGTTTTCTTCAATACAAACCACAACATAAAATACACCAGCAGCATCAAAACGACCGGAACGGGAATCGTATCAAACAAATAACCCGAGCCGATTTCATTGAAAAAACCATCCACATTGATGCTTATCGGTTTGGATTGAGAATATTCCTGCGCGATGCCGCGAAATAAAATCATGGTGGCCAGCGTGGCGATAAACGGGGCGATACGGCCGAAAGACACCAACAAGCCGTTTATCGCTCCGCAGGCGGCGCCAAGCAGCAGACCGATACATGAAGCCAATATCGGATCCATGCCCGCTTGAATCAGGCTGGCGGTAACGATGCCCACTAAAGCCAAAATCGCGCCGACCGACAAATCAATGCCGCCTATCAAAATAATAAACGTCATGCCAAAAGCAATCAGGCCGCTATAACTCACTTGGCGCAACACGCTAAACAAATTGGAAGGCGTCAGAAAATTGGGGGAAGCAATACTCAAGCCTATCGACAACAATACCAAGCCAAACAACGGCCCCATTTTTTTCAGGCTGGCGCCCATAAAAATCCCTTTCATTTCTCATTCGTTCCCGAGGCCAAAGCCATAATGTTTTCCTGAGTGGCTTCAGCCGTATCCAAAATATCCATCAAAGTGCCTTCGCACATCACCGCTATCCGGTCGGATACCCCCAGCACTTCCGGCAACTCAGACGAAATCATGATAATTGCCACGTCTTCGCCGGCCAATTCATTGATGATGCGGTAAATTTCCGCTTTCCCGCCCACGTCTACACCGCGCGTCGGCTCATCCAAAATCAACACTTCAGGCATTTCTTTCAACCATTTGGCCAGCACCACCTTCTGCTGATTGCCGCCTGACAAACGCCGCACCGCGTCTTCGGTATCCGCCACTTTGATTTTCAATTTCTCCACAGCGCTGCGGATATAATTTTTTTCGGCCGATTCCTGAATCACACCGTGTTTAGAAGGCAAATGAACCAGTGTGCTGTTGTGGCGCACACTCATATCCAAAATCAAACCTTTGGCTTTGCGATCTTCGGTAACATAAGCGATTTTCGCGGCAATGGCATCGCTCGGGGAGCGGATGTTCAATACTTCACCGTTTAAACGCACTTCGCCACTGCTTTTGCGCGACAATCCGAATAATGCATTGGCAATTTCAGTGCGCCCCGAACCAATCAGGCCGGCAAACGCCAGCACTTCGCCTGAGCGCACCTGAAATGAAACATGCCGGATTTTATGGCCATCCGATAAATCATTTACCGACAATTTCACTTCGCCGGGCTTCACCTTGCGCTTGGGAAAGCGTTCGGTCAGCTCGCGGCCGACCATCATGCGCACGACATCATTGAAGTGAATATCGGCCACATTTTCGGTGCCCACCGATACGCCGTCGCGCAATACGGTAATTCTTTGGCAAATCTGAAAAATTTCTTCCATGCGGTGCGACACATAAACCAGGCCGACACCTTTTGTCGCCAGTTGCCGCACCAATACAAACAAACGCTGGATTTCCGGTTCGGTTAAGGCAGCCGTCGGCTCATCCATAATAATGACTTTTGCATCAGCAGACAGCGCCCGCGCGATTTCCACCAATTGCTGTTGGCCCACCGATAAATCTTTGATGTAGTCATTCGCTGTAAAATTCGCCTGCAAGGCCTGTAAATGCTTGTTGGCGGCATCTTGCATGGCATTTTTTTGCAGCACACCGCCTTTTACCCATTCCCGTCCAAGGAAAAAGTTCTCGGCCACCGTCATTTCAGGCAGCAGATTCAATTCCTGATGGATGATGGCAATGCCTAGTTTTTGTGCATCTGTCGGTGATTTTACTTCAGCCGGCCGGCCGTCGATTTCCAGTATGCCGTTGTCAGCACGGTAAATACCGGTCAGAATTTTCATCAAGGTGGATTTGCCCGCGCCATTTTCACCCATCAGCGCATGCACCTCACCGGCACGTATATCAAAATTCACGCCATTCAACACTTTCACGGGGCCAAACGAAATACTGACACCGCGCATATCAACCAAGGCACGCCCGTTATTCATTAAAAGGGCACTCCGGAATGTAAAATGATATTGGTGTAAGGCATATTGTCGCCCGTGCGCACCACCGCGCAGGCATTTCGTGTGCGGTGCTTGAATTCATCATGGCTGCAAACATCTACCGCCCAGTTTTCAGTATCGGCATATTGCCGAACCGATTGCCACAATGCCGCATTGGCATGTTCCGTTTGCACCGCGAGCGTGACACGTTCAACGCATAATTCTGCCAACACCGTATCCAATACCGTTTGCAGCGTCGGCGTGCCGAAAGTGACGGCCAAATCAATGCAAGGCACGCCTTGAGGTACGGGCAAACCTGCATCACCAATCACCAATTGATCGCCGTGCCCCATGGAAGCCACCATTTGCGCCAACTCATTATGCAATATTCCGATTTTTTTCACGCCCGATCCCTTTGCATTTTTATTACGGCAAATTACAGAAAAATGACAGTATACATAAACCGTTATAGGCGGTTCAATGTGTCTGTGTAGAAAATTTTATACCTCTACTGCATCAAAAATATAAATTTTAATGAAAACATATCTTTATAAATAACATAAAATTTCAGAAAAATGCAAAAAACAATAGGGACATAAAAAGCATGGGAAAGTACGGCAGATGAGTAATACCAATCCAAAAAAATAACCTAACTTCGTTGTCTCGCCTTGCCGTACTAGTTGTACTGTCTGCGGCTCGCCGCCTTGTTAGCTTACTTTTTTGAATTGGTATAAAACAGTCATTAAGCATTTTATGGATTTGAAATTGCCGTTTTCCATGATTTCATGCTTAGAAAAGGCCGTCTGAAACCCGATTGGGGTTTCAGACGGCCTGATGGCAGGATATAAGCAAGATTGATAACACCATCCTCTACTACCGTGGCGGGATACTTTTTTTTTAAAGATGTGGTGCTAAAAATGCGGTGCGGGCTTGATTCAATTATCCATAACAAAGGCCGTCTGAAAACTTTTCAGACGGCCTTTGTTATGGATGCACGGTTATTTTTTGGGTGAGAGCTGGTCTACCAGGCCGCCGTCGGCGAAGTATTTCTTCATGATTTCCGGCCAGCTGCCGAAAATATCGTTGGGGCGGAAGGTGTCGATTTTAGGGAAATCGGCGGCGTGTGCGGCGAGCACTTCGGCATTGCGCGGGCGCAGATAAAGCTTGGCGGCTAATTCTTGCGCGGGCTCGCTCCATAAATATTCGAGATATTCGGTGGCTGCTTCGCGGGTGGCTTTTTTCTCCACCACGCTATCCACCACGGCAACGGGGCTTTCCGACAAGATGGTGTAGCCGGGATACACAATTTCGAATTGGTCGGGCGAGAGCACGCGGCTGACGTAGTTGGCTTCGTTTTCAAAGGTGATCAACACATCGCCGATGTTGCGCTGGGTGAAGGTGGTGGTGGCGGCACGGCCGCCGTTTTCATACACGGGCACGTTAGCCAGAAGCTTGCGGGTGAAATCGTTGGCGCGTGTTTCATCGCCATTATTGGCTTTGAGCGCGTAGCCGTAGGCGCCGAGAAAGGCATAGCGGCCGTTGCCGGTGGTTTTCGGGTTGGCAATCACGATTTTCAGGTTTTCTTTGGTGAGATCTGCCCAGTCGCGCACTTGCTGGGGGTTGCCTTTG
Source organism: Uruburuella suis (assembly GCF_004341385.1). Classification (GTDB taxonomy): domain Bacteria; phylum Pseudomonadota; class Gammaproteobacteria; order Burkholderiales; family Neisseriaceae; genus Neisseria; species Neisseria suis. The sequence continues at coordinate 7,026 of NZ_SLXE01000024.1, read as the reverse complement.
CGCACGAGAAACACGGTGGTGCTGGTGAAGGGCACGGCGTGATCGGGCAGGCGTTCGGCCCAGTTTTGTGCCACCAAGCCTTTATCGGCCAGCAATTCGATGTCGGAGAGCTGGTTCATGGTGACCACATCGGCCTGCAAGCCGTTGGCCACGGCCAGCGCCTGCTTGCTGGAGCCGCCGTGGGATTGCTGGATTTCAATGCTGCTGCCGGGATGTTTGGCGGCATATTCTTTTTCAAACAAGGGGTTGTAATCTTTATAGAAATCGCGTGCCACATCGTAAGATACATTGAGCAGCTTCACGGTTTGCCCGTTTGTGGCGGGCGTGGCGGCAGAGGCGGCGGCATGTTTATCGGTTTGCGGCGAGCAGGCGGCTAGGGCGGCGGCGATGCCGAGGGCGGCGATGGGGTGCAGGCGGTGGGCAGGCATGGCGGTATCCTGAAATAAATGAGATACGCTACTTTATCGATGCCGTCTGAAAAAGGGAAAGAATGCTTGGTTGTATGCAAAGATGGTTTGGTTATAAGGCCGTCTGAAAGCTTTTTCAGACGGCCTTTCGGCTATGCTTTATGCGGAAGCCTGCTGCGAGAGCACGCGCGCCACGGTGTCGACCACGGCTTGGGTTTGCGGGTCGATTTCGATATTGATGATGTCGCCGGCTTTACGTGTGCCAAACAAGGTGCGCTCGAGGGTTTCGGGAATCAGGTGCACATTGAATTCATTCGCGCTCACTTCGCCGATGGTGAGGCTGCAACCATCTAGGCCGACAAAGCCTTTGGTGAGGATATAGGGTTTGAGCGCTTCGGGCAGGGCAAACCAAAGCGTGCGGTTGTGTGCGCTTTCATCAATGCGGGTGATGGTGGTGGTGGCGATGATGTGGCCGCTCATCAGGTGGCCGCCGATTTCGTCGCCGAAGCGGGCGGCACGCTCGAGGTTGACTTCGTCGCCCGCCTGCAAGGCGCCGAGGTTGGTTTTGGCCAGCGTTTCGGCCATCAGGTCGAAAGCCACTTCGCGCCCGTTGATGCGGGTGATGGTGAGGCAGCAGCCGTTGTTGGAAACCGATGCGCCGATTTGCAGTTGATGCGCCATGGCTTCGGGCAATTCAACGATGTGGGTGCGGAAATCGGGCGCGGGGGCATGCACGGCGCTGATGCGACCGATGCCTTGTACGATGCCGGTAAACATGGGCAAGCCTTATGGGAAAAAAGAGGGTTATTGTAGCATTTTTGCGGCAGGCGTTCAGACGGCCTGTGCGGCCGGATGCCGTCTGAAGGCTTTTCCGGCGCTATATATAATGGAATGAAAAGTGGTATGTAGCAAGCCATACACGCAGAAACCGTTTAAACCGCGTGCGTGGCTTGCGCCACACACGCTACGCACTGAACGTTTTTCCGGCGCTAGTTCTGACTATTATCGTCTGCTTCACAGCGGTGTGTGTGCACGGCTTGCAGGCGTTGGGCTTTGCGCTGCTCTGCGGCGGCAAAGCGGCAGCGCTGCATGTCGGTGTTGAGCGGCAGCGGCGGCACGGCGGCGGGTTTGCCGTTGTCTATCGCCACCATGGTGAAATAGCAGCTGTTGGTGTGGCGCACGCTGCGTTGGCGGATGTTTTGCGCTTCCACGCGTATGCCCACTTCCATCGAGGTGCGGCCGACATGGTTGATGCTGGCCAGAAAAGTCACCAATTCACCAACGTGTATCGGCTCTTTGAAAATCACCTGGTCCACCGAGAGAGTAACGGCATAATGGCCGCTGTAGCGGCTGGCGCAGGCATAGGCCACTTGGTCGAGCAGCTTCAATAAATCGCCGCCGTGCACATTGCCGCTGAAATTGGCCATGTCGGGCGTCATTAATACCGACATCTGCAATTCGTGTTGCGGCAGCGCATCGGTGAGTGTGGGGTTGTTGAGATTGTTCATAATCGCTTGTTATAAAAATGGACGGGTGGGCTTTCAGACGGCCTCAATTTGGAGGCCGTCTGAAAGCATGGATAAATGGCGGCGCTTAAAGCCATTTGCGCCGGTTAAACGCCAACAACAGGCTGATGATAATCAGCGCCATCAGGCCGAGCACCATGAAATAGCCGTAATGCCAGTGCAATTCGGGCATATAGTCGAAATTCATGCCGTAAATGCCGGTGATGACGGTGAGCGGCATAAACAGAATGGTGATGGCGGTGAGCCGGCGCATTTGCTGGTTGAGGCGGTTGGATTGAAACGATAAATGAATATCCATCATGCTCACCACCATATCGCGTGAGGCATCGAGCGATTCGAGCAGCTGCATGGTGTGGTCGTAGGTGTCGCGCAGATAAACGTGCGATTTGCCGTGAAACGTGGTGAATTCACCGCGCACCAGCTGTGAGAGCACATCGCGCAATGGCTGCAATGTACGGCGCAGGCGCACGCCGTCGCGTTTGAGGCGGTGGATGCGGCCGAGCAGGTCGCTATTGTCGGCGCTGTCGGCAAACAGCGTTTTGTCGATAAATTCTACGCGGTTGTTGTATTGGTCGAGGGTGAGGAAATAATCGTCTACCAAACGGTCGACAATCCGATAAGCGAGAAAAGCGGCATCTTGGCTGCGCACATCATAGCGCTCATGGCGCATGTGGGCGCGTATTTTGCTGAAAAGCCCCAAAGGCCGCTGCTGAAAAGTGAGCACGAAATTGCTGCCCACAATCAAATACACCTGATCGGCCTGCAATTTGTTGTCAACATATTGGTAAACGCGGGCGGCGATAAAAAGATAGCTGTCGTAATCTTCGATTTTCGGGCGCTGTTTGCGGCTCAGAATATCTTCCAGCACCAATTCGTGAATGTGATAGGGCGAAAGCGCGGCCTTGAGCAAATCGGCATCGTTGATGCCGACAAAATGCAGCCAGTTGATTTTTTCACCCTCAGGCCGCGGCAGCAGCGCCGGAGAAAGCGGCGTGTTTGCACCATCGGCCGCGTTATAGAGCATGCCGTTTTCTGCGGACAGATAATCGGCTTCGGTATAGTGGTCGGCGGTGTACACCGTTTGGTGCACGGCCTGTTTGGGCACTTTGCTGGTGTCGCTGCGCGGGGCGGCATAATCACCGGCATGCAAAGGCTCGATAACGGGATGGGCGGAGGCAGGTTGGTTCATGAAAAATATCGCTGATGTGGGCGGAAACAAACACAGGCCGTCTGAAACCTTTTCAGACGGCCTCTTTGAAAATCATTTTATTGCGGCACCACGGTAAAAGGCATATTGATTTTCTGCCATTGCTCGCTTTCGTATTCGAGCGCGCCGGCCACCAAGGGGTGCTCATCGAGCCAGCTTTGGCTGATGCACAAAGAAAAGCCTTTGTTGCCCGGCTCGAGGCGCAGGCGGGTGAAGGGCGGCAGCGTGACCGGCAGGCGCGCGCGGCAGAAAAGGGCGGCCAGGCGCAGCGATAAAACGGCAAACCACATCATTTGATTATTGCCGATGATTTCGCTCATTTTGCGCACATCGCCGCGATGGCCGAGCACGAGCTGCGACAAAATGGTTTGCTCTTTGCGCGAAAAGCCCGGCATGTCGGCATTTTCGAGAATATAGGCTGAATGCTTGTGGTAGCTGGTGTGGGCGATATCCACGCCGATTTCGTGCAAAAGCCCCGCCCAATTCACATATTGCTGCCAATAAGCCAATTCCTGCACCGGTGTGTTGTGCGCCAGGCAGATGCTTTCCATAAATTGGCGGGCGGTGTCGGCCACGCGGCGGGCCTGGTTGAGGCTGACATGATAGCGTTGCTGAAATTGCGCGGTGGTTTGGTCGCGCATGTCTTCATTGAGCTGGCGGCCGATAAAATCGTAAAACACGCCATCGCGCAAAGCGGCATCGGTAACCATCATTTTTTTGATGTCCAGCTCTTCAAATGCGGCCATCATCACCGCCAGCCCGCCGGCAAACACCTCGATGCGGTCGGGCTTGAGCCCTTCGAAGCGCGCTTTTTTGGTGCCGCCCGCTTCAATAATGCGTGCGGCGATTTTCTGCATGCCGGCATAGGTGATTTCTTCGTCATCACCATATTCGGCGGCAATCACATCGCGGATGGATTTGGCCGAGCCGGAGGTGCCCACGGCAAAATCCCAGCCGGTGCGTTTCAATAATTTGCTGATGCGCTGGATTTCGTTGCGCGCGGCGGTGGTGGCGGCCTGAAAATCTTTTTGGCCTATTTTGCCCTGGAAAAAGCGCATGCTGTAGGTCACGCAGCCCAAGGGTAGGCTTTCGGTGTCGGTGGGCTGCAAATCGGAGCCGATCACAAATTCGGTGGAACCGCCGCCGATATCGATTACCAGCATTTTGTCGCCGTTGGGCGGCAGCGTGTGTACCACGCCGGTGTAAATCAGGCGCGCTTCTTCGCGCCCGGCGATCACTTCGATGGGAAAGCCCAGCGCTGCTTCGGCTTTGGGGATGAATTCGTTGATGTTTTTCGCCACGCGGAAGGTGTTGGTGGCCACCACGCGCACTTGCTCGGGCGGAAATTTGCGCAGCCGCTCGCCGAATTTTTCCAGGCAGTTGAGCGCGCGCTCTTGCGAAGCCTGATCAAGGTTTTTGTGTTCATCAAGGCCGGCGGCAAAGCGCACCATTTGTTTGAAAGAATCGATGATTTTGAGCTGGCCGTTGATGTTTTCACACACTTGCAAACGGAAGCTGTTGGAGCCTAAATCAACAGAGGCCAGCACATTGGGTGGGGCGATTGCGGTCATGGTGGGATGGTGATGTTGGGGAAAGGCTTATGTTACCCCGTGGCAAGAATGTTGTCATCCGTTGCGGCCATGGTGTTGTAAAACGGGTATAAAAAATCAGAGGCCGTCTGAAAGCGGCGGTGTGGGCGGATTGTTGGAAATGCATGGCTTAAAGTGAAATGCAAGAAAAAATGACACAAAACCGCTTTCTGTAATGGCGTAGGCTGGGTTGATAAATCCAAGGTTTCAGACGGCCTGTGGATTTGTTGGGTTTGCAACCCAAGCTATCCGCCGTATCACTTTTTTTATGTATTCCGCTATATAGGGCATAAAAAAGCCCGCTGCATTGCAACGGGCTGTATGCTTTCAGACGGCCTTGGCTCAGGCTTTTTTATTCGCCAACGCAGCTTTGATATAAGCGGTAAACAGCGGATGGCCTTTGCGCGGCGTTGAAGTGAATTCGGGGTGAAACTGGCAGGCGAAAAACCACGGGTGCTGCGGCAGCTCGATGGTTTCCACCAACCGCTCGCGGCCGGCCGACACGCCGCCGATCACCAAGCCTGCCTGCTCCAGCTCGGGCAGGAAATGGTTGTTCACTTCGTAGCGATGGCGGTGGCGCTCTTTGATTTCGTTGCTGCCGTAGATTTTGGCGGCCAGGCTGCCGGCTTTCAATTCCACTTCTTGCGCGCCCAGGCGCATGGTGCCGCCCAAATCGGCGCCGGCATCGCGGATTTCCACACTGCCGTCGGCCGTTTGCCATTCATCAATCAGGCCGACCACGGGATAAGGCGTTTTGAGGTCGAATTCGGTGGAATTGGCATTTTTCAGGCCGGCCACATCGCGCGCATATTCAATCAGGGCGATTTGCATGCCCAAGCAGATGCCCAGATAGGGAATGTTATTTTCGCGCGCATATTTCACAGCGGCGATTTTGCCTTCCACACCGCGCACGCCGAAGCCGCCGGGCACCAGAATGGCGTCTTTGTCTGCCAGGCTTTCGATGCCTTCTTTTTCGATGGCTTCGCTGTCGACATAGGTGATCTGCACGTCGGTGTCGGTGTGGATGCCGGCGTGTTTCAAGGCTTCGGTGAGTGATTTATACGATTCGGTGAGGTCGACATATTTGCCCACCATGGCGATTTTCACCGTGTGTTTCGGGTTTTCAATCGCATAAACGATTTTTTTCCACTCGGTGAGGTCGGCTTGCTGGATGTTGAGCTGCAATTGCTCGCAGATAATGTTGTCGATGCCTTGCTCATGCAGCATTTGGGGGATTTTATAGATGCTGTCGGAATCGTAGCAGCCGATTACGGCGCGCTCTTCCACGTTGCAGAAAAGGGCGATTTTGCGCTTTTCATCTTCGGGCAGCAGGCGATCCATGCGGCAGATCAACACATCGGGCTGAATGCCGATTTCGCGCAATTCTTTCACCGAGTGCTGGGTGGGCTTGGTTTTGATTTCACCGGCAGCGGCGATATAGGGCACATAGCTCAAATGCACAAATAAAGTATTGCTGCGGCCGAGCTGGCTGCGCATTTGGCGGATGGCTTCGAGAAAAGGCAGCGATTCGATGTCGCCCACGGTGCCGCCGATTTCCACGATGGCCACATCATGGCCGGCCGCGCCTTCGTGCACTTTGCGCTTGATTTCATCGGTGATGTGCGGAATCACCTGCACGGTGCCGCCCAGATAATCGCCGCGGCGCTCTTTGGCAATCACGGCTTCGTATACTTGGCCTGAGGTGAAGTTGTTGCGCTTGAGCATGGTGGAATTGATAAAGCGCTCGTAGTGGCCGAGATCGAGGTCAGTTTCGGCGCCGTCTTCGGTGACAAACACTTCGCCGTGCTGAAACGGGCTCATGGTGCCGGGGTCGACATTGATATAGGGATCGAGCTTGAGCATGGTAACGTTCAAGCCTCTTGATTCGAGTATGGTCGCCATAGAAGCGGCGGCGATACCTTTACCTAATGAAGATACAACGCCGCCGGTTACGAAGATAAACTTGGTCATGATGTTTGCCTCGGTTGGAATCCGTAATTTTACCGTGAACGGGCGCGGCTGGCAAACGTTGGCGCAGGTGCTGCGGGTAGGGAAACAGGCCGTCTGAAAAGATAAATGCGGATAAAACCCGGCTTGTGGAAAGCGTGCTGTTTCTATCCATAAATCAACTATTGATTCGGCAATTAAATATTGAACATTTTCAGATGCCGGCAAACAAGCCTTTGGCTTGTTGCCCTCTCCCTAGGGCGTCCTGACAATTACTTGTCATAAAAATAATCAGATAAAAGAAAGGCAGATAAGTTAAAATTTTTGTCGCCAAGCAAAACATACTTATC
>NZ_SLXE01000023.1 GCF_004341385.1 Uruburuella suis | reverse complement strand
TGGCGAGTTTGATAAAATCATGCTCGGTGAGTTGGTGGTTTTTTGGGGTCAGTTTAGGCATGGGGCGATTATAGCTTATTTATTTTTATTGGTATAATTTAAAAGTAAAGCCCATTCAAAAAATAGCCTTGCTGCGTTGGCTCCCTTGCTGTACGTGTGTACTGCCTTCGGCTCGCCACCTCGCCAGCTTACTTTTTTGAATGAGTATTAAACCATGCCGCTATAAAAAACAACGCGCCGTTTGCGCGGCGCGTTGTTGGTTTGCCGAGGTTTCAGACGGCCTTGAATCTTACCTAGGCCGTCTGAAGCCGGTGTTACACGTTTACTTTTTCGGCAACATCGTTGTAGCTGTCGATTTCGTTGAAGTTCATGTAACGGTACACTTCATCGCCTTTTTCGTTGATGATACCGATATTGGCTTGGTATTCCTCAACAGTGGGGATTTTGCCCAGCTTCGAGCAAATCGCCGCCAGCTCTGCCGAGCCGAGGTAAACAAAGGTGTTTTTACCCAAACGGTTGGGAAAGTTGCGGGTGGAAGTGGACATCACGGTTGCGCCTTCGCGCACTTGCGCCTGGTTGCCCATGCACAATGAGCAGCCGGGCATTTCCATGCGTGCGCCGCTGCGGCCGAGAATGCCGTAATAGCCTTCTTCGGTGAGCTGTTGCGCGTCCATTTTGGTCGGCGGTGCCACCCACAGGCGCACGGGGATGTCGCTCTTGCCTTCGAGCAGCTTGCCGGCGGCGCGGAAGTGGCCGATGTTGGTCATGCACGAGCCGATAAACACTTCGTCGATTTTGGTGCCGCTCACTTCCGACATGAATTTCACATCGTCAGGGTCGTTCGGGCAGGCCACGATCGGCTCTTTGATGTCGTCCATATTGATTTCGATAACGGCAGCGTATTCGGCATCTTGGTCGGCATCGAGCAGCTTGGGATCGGCCAGCCAGGCTTCCATCGCTTTGATGCGGCGCTCGAGGGTGCGCGGATCTTTGTAGCCGTCGGCAATCATGTTTTTCATCAACACAACGTTAGACTTCATATACTCGATAATCGGCGCTTCGTTGAGCTTTACGGTACAACCGGCGGCAGAGCGCTCGGCCGAAGCATCGCTCAATTCAAAAGCTTGTTCCACTTTTAAATCGGGCAGGCCTTCGATTTCGAGAATGCGGCCGGAGAAAATATTTTTCTTACCGGCTTTGGCCACGGTGAGCAAGCCTGCTTTAATGGCATAGAGCGGAATGGCGTTGACCAAATCGCGCAAGGTAACACCCGGTTGCAGCTTGCCGGAGAAACGCACCAGCACCGATTCGGGCATGTCCAGCGGCATCACGCCGGTGGCGGCGGCAAAGGCCACCAAGCCTGAGCCTGCGGGGAAGGAGATGCCGATGGGGAAGCGGGTGTGCGAGTCGCCGCCGGTGCCCACGGTGTCGGGCAGGAGCAGGCGGTTGAGCCATGAGTGGATCACGCCGTCGCCCGGGCGCAAGGCCACGCCGCCGCGGGTGGAGATAAATTCGGGCAGCTCTTTGTGGGTGCGCACGTCTACCGGTTTCGGGTAGGCGGCGGTGTGGCAGAACGACTGCATCACCAAATCGGCCGAGAAGCCCAAGCAGGCCAAATCTTTCAGCTCATCGCGGGTCATCGGGCCGGTGGTGTCTTGTGAGCCGACTGTGGTCATGCGCGGCTCGCAGTAGGTGCCGGGGCGCACGCCTTGGCCTTCGGGCAAACCGCAGGCGCGGCCGACCATTTTTTGCGCCAGCGAGAAGCCGGCTTGGGTTTCAGCCGGTGCTTGCGGCAGGCGGAATTCGGTGGAAGCGGGCAAGCCTAAGGCTTCGCGGGCTTTGGCGGTGAGGCCGCGGCCGATAATCAGGTTGATGCGGCCGCCGGCCTGCACTTCATCGAGCAGCACTTGCGATTTTAGCTCGAATTCGGCCACGGTTTCGCCGTTTTTCACGATTTTGCCTTCATAAGGCAGAATATCGACCACGTCGCCCATTTGCAGGGCGGCCACGTCTACTTCAATCGGCAGTGCGCCGGAATCTTCTTGTGTGTTGAAGAAAATCGGAGCGATTTTGCCGCCGAGGCACACGCCGCCGAAGCGTTTGTTGGGCACAAACGGAATGTCGTGGCCGGTGTGCCAGATCACGGAGTTGGTGGCGGATTTGCGCGAAGAGCCGGTGCCGACCACATCGCCGACATAGGCCACGAGGTTGCCTTTGGCTTTCAATTCTTCCAGCAATTTGATGGGGCCGATTTCGCCGGCTTTATCGGGCACAATGCCGTCGCGCGGGTTTTTCAGCATGGCCAGCGCGTGCAGCGGAATATCGGGGCGGCTCCACGCATCGGGCGCGGGCGACAAATCATCGGTGTTGGTTTCGCCGTCTACCTTGAACACGGTAACGGTGATTTTTTCGGGCACTTTTTCGCGGGAGGTAAACCATTCGGCATCAGCCCATGATTTCAGCACTTCTTGTGCGTGTTGGTTGCCTTTTTCGGCTTTTTCCTGCACATCGTGGAAGGCATCGAACATCAGCAAGGTGTGTTTGAGGGCTTCGGCGGCGATGGGTGCGAGCTTGTTGTTGTCGAGCAGCTCGATCAAAGGATGGATATTGTAGCCGCCGAGCATGGTGCCCAGCAATTCGGTGGCGTATTCGGGGCTGATCAGCGGGCTTTGCGCGCTGCCTTCGGCCACGGCTGCCAGAAATGAGGCTTTGACTTTGGAGGCGTCGTCCACGCCGGGCGGCACACGGTGTGCCAGCAGCTCAACCAGGAATTCGCCCTCACCGGCAGGCGGGTTTTTCAGCAGCTCCACCAAGTCGGCGGTTTGCTGGGCGGTGAGGGGCAGGGCGGGAATGCCCAGAGCTTCGCGCTCTGCGGCTGCTTTACGATAGGCTTCTAACATCTCTTTGTTCCTTTTGCGGTTTTTCTTCTGGGGGCTGACTGCGCATTGTAGTGTGCAGTAGTGCGGATATCATAAACCAAAAACGGGTAAATAGGAATCCCCTGCCGGCAATCTTTGTTTGGATGTAAAAGGCCGTCTGAAAGCGCTTTGTTGTTTAATGCCAAAGGTTTTCAGACGGCCTGTTGATGAGGTGGCGAATATTGTTTATATTGATATGAATGATTGCTTTTGCATGTGCCGGGAGCAATATCCAAAATGTGTTTGCCTGCATGAAGGCTGCATCAAACGCGTTCAGACAGCCTTGGCAGATGGGAGCGCATCAGCGCACAAAACGATACGCCACATCACGTATCACATTATCCCTGTCGGTAAGATAGGAATGGCGCGAGACACCGCCTTCCACCCGCTCTTGATAATGGTAAGTCAATACATTGTTGTTGCGGGTGGTGCCCGTGGGCACGCTGGTGACATAACGCTTATCTTCCAGCCAACTATATACACGGCCATCGGATACCTCTTCGATATAATCGGGTTCTCGCCCTTTTGCCCGGTATACCGTTTCAATGGGTTTGCCCACATAGCTTTGCCGGTCTATCGATTCCAGCAACCACGGCCCATCCGCGCAAGCCGTTAACAACAGGCACACCGCCCATATACCAAGCAGTTTATGCAAACAGCTTTTCATAACGACCCCTTTCATTTCAGCTTTGATTTTCAACATTAACCAATAGGAGTGTTCACTCTAACATCAACCCGTCGCCATTGTCACTTTTTCAATTTCGCCCAAGGGTTACCTATCATAGGCTGCCTGCATGATGCGGCTAGCTCAATAAATACAAACGTGTTGCCAACGCGGCGGCGGCAAAAGGCTATAATGCGTTTTTTGTAGCCGGAAACGGCGCTTTTTTGATGCTTTTGAAGTTTGTCGCTTGATGTGTGCGGCGGCTCTGAGGCAACATTTTTAAGGTTGGATTATGCTTTCATCTGCCCGCAGCCGGATTTCTACCGGCTTTTTATTATTTGCCATTATTGCGCTGGCGGCCAATTTGCGCACGCCGATTGTGGCGGTGGGGCCGGTGGTAGGCTTTATTCGTGAAGATTTAGGTGTGTCGGGCTCGTTTATCGGGCTGGTGGCGGCTTTACCCATGCTGGCGTTTGCGCTGTTTTCACCGTTGGCGGCACGGCTGGCGCGGCGCTTCGGTATGGAAAATGTACTGGTCGGCTCAATTGTGTTGCTGGTTGCGGGCATGATATTGCGCTCGGTGCTGCCCTCGGCTGTGCTGTTGTTGGCGGGCACAATGGTGATCGGGGCGGCGATTGCGATGGGCAATGTGTTGCTGCCGGCGCTGGCCAAGCGCAGCCTGCCTACGCGCGTGGGCTTGGTGGTGGGGGCAGTGTCGGCCACGATGTCGGTGTCGTCTATGGTGGCGGCGGCGGTGGCGGTGCCGTTGGCGCAATGGCAAAACTGGCGTTGGTCGTTGGGCATTTGGGCCTTGTTGGGGCTGGTGGCGCTGGCGGCTTGGCTGCGTATTCGTGCGCAAGGTGTGGTGAGTGCTGCGGATGAGCCGCAAGCGGTGGCGGGCGGGCTGAATGTGTGGCGTTCGCGCGCGGCTTGGTGTATCAGCCTGTTTATGGGCATTCAGTCGGTGATGTTTTATTCGATTGTGAACTTTCTGCCCTCGGTGTTGGTGGAAAAAGGCATGACGCCGCTGGCGGCCGGCGGCTACAGCTCGCTGTTGCAGGCGGCTTCGCTGGCGGGGGTATTGGCGGTGTCGGCGCGATTCGGCCGCAGCACGCACAAACAGCGGTTTTGTTTGCTGGCCTCGTTGCTGCTGCTGGCGGGCGTGGCGGGGGTGTGGTTGGGCACGCCGGGTCAGATGTGGCTGTGGGTGTCGCTGATCGGCATTGGCGGCTCGGGGGTGTTTTCGATTGTGTTGATGCTGTTTGTGTTGCGCACGCAGAGCATTAATGAATCGGCTTCTTTGTCGGGCATGGCGCAATCGGTGGGTTATTTGATTGCGGTGCTGGGGCCTTTGGGCATGGGGGTGCTGTATGACCACTTGGACTCATGGTCGGATGCGATGGCGGTGTTGGTGGCGCTGATGCTGGTGGAATGTGTGCTGGCTTGGTTTGCCGCGAGCCCGAAAACGCTGGCGCAAAGCAAGGCGGGCTGAGGGCTTTTCAATCATTTGTAAAATAATACCAATCCAAAAAAATAACCTAACTTCGTTGTCTTGCCTTGCCGTACTATTTGTACCGTCTGCGGCTCGCCGCTTTGCTAGCTTACTTTTTTGAATGGGTATAAAAAATGATTTACAGCAACACAGGCCGTCTGAAAGCTTTCAGACGGCCTGTGTTGCAGGTGCTTGTTTGATGATTAATTGCCGTTATCCGGGCGCGAGGCCGGGTCGGTTGAAGGCGGCAGCATCGGCAGCACGCGCACTTTTTCGGGCACATCGCCGGTGAGTGTGCCAAGGAAGGCCACGATATTGCCCACTTCTTCTTCAGGCAGGGCTTTGCCCAATTGCGCCTGCCCCATAATGGATACGGCTTTGTTGAGCTCCCACACGCTGCCATCGTAGAAGTAGGGGTAAGTCATGGCTACGTTGCGCAGGCCGGGCACGCGGAAAATATATTTGTCATCTTCGGCCTGAGTCACTTCAAAGCGGCCTTCGTCATGTTTTTTGCTGCCGGTGAATTTCCAATAAGGGCCGTCAACCAGGCCGAATTTTTGGAACGAATTGCCGCCAAGCGTGACGCCGGCGTGGCAGGCAATACAGCCGTTATCCATAAACGATTTCAAGCCTTTGCGCTCTTGTTCGTTGAGCGCGCTGATGTTGCCTTTGAGGTAATCGTCCCAACGGGTGGGCGTGAGCAGGGTGCGCTCGAAAGCCGCAATGGCATGGGTGATGTTGTCAAACGTGATTTGGCCTTTTTCATCGCCATACACGTCTTTAAACATTTTTTGATATTCGGGAATGTGGGCGATTTTGGCTACCACGGCTTCTTTGCTCGGCATGGCCATTTCCACCGGATTGAGCAGCGGGCCGCCGGCCTGCTCTTCCACGTCAACCGCGCGGCCATCCCAAAATTGGCTGCCGAGCAGGGCGGCGTTGAGCGCGGTGGGGGAATTGCGGCCGCCAAATAAGCCTTTATAGCCTTGGCTGGTGGGCATATTGTCCACGCCGTAGCTGGCCAGGTTGTGGCAGGAATTGCAGCTTACGGTGTTGCCGCGCGAGAGGCGCGGCTCATACCATAATTGCTGGCCGAGCTGGATTTGGCCTTCGGTGAGCGGCTGGGCGGCGTCGATTTCGGCGCGTGCCGGCAGCGGTTGGAAGATGCCTTGCGCTTTGGTAAGCAAGTCTTTGTCTTCAGCGCTGGCGCTGCTGTTGTCATATTGTGCCGGCGCTTGCGCGGCAGCGGAGGCGGCTTGCGGGGCGGGAGCTTGCTCGGCCGGTTTGTCTTGGCAGGCATTCAAAGCCAAAAGAGAAGCCAGTGCGAGGGTGCTGAGGCGGAAAGTGGTTTTCATGATGCGTTCCTTTATGCAATATACAAGCGTGAAAGCCTTAATGCGGTGTTGTTGTCTTTTTTATGGTGCGGCCGAGAAGTGATGAAGATATTGAAAACTCAACTATTTTTTCGGCTTACAGAAGCAAGTATAGAGGGCGTGGTTTAAAAAGGATTGCGCCAAATCAAATCATTGAGTGTGATAGTGGAAAGCTAATAACCCTATAGCTTGTGGCAATATTTAATAGATAGCAGACAGGCCGTCTGAAAAAGTGCGTCGCGCTTGCTTCTGGCGGGGCTTTGTTTTAAAGTTGGCGGCAATCTGCCAAAGTGAGAAAAACATGAAAATTACGGTAATGGGTGCCGGCGCCTGGGGCACTGCCTTAGCCATACATTTTGCCCGGCATGGCCACGATGTCACCATGTGGGCAAGAAACGCCCAGCATGTGCAAGATTTGGCGCAAGCGCGCGAAAATGCGCGCTATCTGCCGGGCTTTGCCTTTCCGGATGCTTTGCAAATGCAAGCCGATTTGGGCGCTGCGTTGCAAGGCTCGGAGCTGGTGCTGATGGTCACGTCCGTGGCCGGTCTGCGCGACAGCGCGCAGCGGCTGATTGAGCATAACGCCGGCCATCTGCCCGTGCTCACCGCCTGCAAAGGCTTCGAGCAAGACAGCGGCCTGCTCACCTTTCAGGTGGTGAAAGATGTGTTGCCCGATAATCCGTGCATCGGTGTGTTGTCCGGCCCCAGCTTTGCGCAAGAGCTGGCGCGGCAGCTGCCGTGTGCCGTGGTGCTGGCCTCGGAAAACAAAGCCTGGATTGAAGAGATGGTGCACGAATTAAACACCCAGGTGATGCGCCTTTACGGTAGCGAAGATGTGATTGGCGTGGCCGTGGGCGGCGCCGTGAAAAACATCATGGCAATTGCCACCGGCCTTTCAGACGGCCTCGAATATGGCCTCAATGCCCGCGCAGCCTTGGTCACGCGCGGCCTGGCTGAAATCACCCGCTTGGCCGTGGCGATGGGTGCACAACCCAAAACCATGATGGGGCTGGCCGGTGTGGGCGACCTGATTCTCACCTGTACCGGCGCGCTCTCGCGCAACCGCCGCGTCGGCCTCGGTTTGGCCGAAGGCAAAGAATTGCACGAAGTGCTCAAAGAAATCGGCCATGTGTCGGAAGGCGTGAGCACCATCGAAGAAGTGTTCAACAGCGCTTGCAAATACCAAATCGATATGCCCATCACGCAAACGCTGTTGCAATTGCTGCGCAAAGAATTAACCGCCGAGCAAGTGGCCGAGCGCTTGATGGAGCGTGAAGCCCGATTTGAATAAACGCTGGCGCAAAAGCGTGTAAAGGCCGTCTGAACGCATTCAGACGGCCTTTGTTGACAGCGCCGCATCCTGCCCTTATGCTTGCCGGCATACCCATTAAGGTGCGGCATTATGAATCAGTCTTTGGAAAAACTGGAAGTCAGCGTTTACCGGCTGGCGCAAAAATTTGAAACCGTGGTAAGCGAAAACAAACGCTTGCACGAAGAAATAGGCCGTCTGAAAAACGAGCAGGCGCAGCAAAAAAACGAACATCAGGCCGCGGTAGACGAATTGAGCGAAGCGCTGCTGGTGCAAGTGGGCAAGCTGAAAGAAGATTTGCAAAGCAAAATCGACACCCTGCTTGCTGAAAACCACAGCCAGCGCGAATTGCTGGGCAGCAGCGCCGAGCGCATCCGCGCCCTGCTGCTGCGTTTGCCGCAAGAGGCGGCTGCCGAAGAGGAGGACAATCAATGAGCAGCGAGCAAATCAGCATCACCATTATGGGGCGCGCGTTCAATATCGGCACCCCGCCCGAGGAGAAAGCCACGCTGCTGCAAGCGGTGGATATGCTCAACCAGAAAATCAATGCCATCAAGCAGGGCGGGCGCATTATCGAAACCGATAAAATCGCCATTATGGCTGCACTCAACGTGGTGCACGATTTATTGAAAATGTCGATGAAAGATGATTTGGCAATCGGCGAATTTGAGCGTAAAATAACAGACATGGCAGCGGTGTGCGACAAGGCTTTAGCCAAGTTGCCGCCCGGCCAGTAAAGCTTCTTTTCCCTGCGGTGTGCGTGAAGGCATATATTCCTTTGAACCAATACGTTCGCTTTAGGTTGCCGGGAGTGCAGTGGGCGTGAGCGTTTGCTTGCAGATGCACCCGAAACTGCCCGAGGTGACCACCTTGTCAGCAAGGTTCAAGCGGATCGAGGCCCGAACGGCATCTGCGGGGATTCCCATTTGAAAAAAAAGCACCGCCAAAACGGTGCTTTTTTCATGACGGCATACTTGAAATGCAACACTTTTGTAGTCATCGCGCCGCCGTGGCGGCGAAATATTTCCGACTGCCCGAATTTAATTGACAGAATATCAAATCATCTCTAAAATCGGCAGCTTTCTATATATTTGTTTGGACTCCTCCTTATGAAAACCTTTTCAGCTAAACCGCACGAGGTGAAGCGCGAATGGTTCGTCATCGATGCTCAAGATAAAGTTTTGGGTCGCGTTGCCGCCGAAATCGCTCACCGTCTGCGTGGCAAACACAAACCCGAATACACTCCGCACGTTGACACCGGCGATTACATTATCGTTATCAATGCCGACAAACTGCGCGTAACCGGCAATAAAGCGCTGGATAAAAAATACTACCGCCACTCAGGCTATCCCGGCGGCATCTACGAACGCAACTTCACCGAAATGCAAGAGAAATTTCCCGAGCGCGTTTTGGAAAAAGCCGTTAAAGGCATGTTGCCCAAAGGCCCCTTAGGTTACGCCATGATTAAAAAGCTGAAAGTGTATGCCGGTGCCGAGCACGGCCACGCTGCCCAACAACCCAAAGTTTTGGAAATCTAAGGACACGACATGAACGGTAAATACTACTACGGCACAGGCCGCCGCAAAAGTTCAGTGGCTCGTGTGTTTCTGCAAAAAGGCACCGGCCAAATCACAGTAAACGGCCGCCCGGTTGACGAATTTTTCGCCCGCGAAACCAGCCGCATGGTGGTGCGCCAACCTTTGGTGCTGACCGAAAACGGCGAAGCTTTCGATATTAAAGTCAACGTGGTTGGCGGCGGTGAAACCGGCCAATCAGGTGCCATCCGCCACGGCATCACCCGTGCGCTGATTGACTATGATGCCGCATTGAAACCGGCTCTGTCACAAGCCGGCTTCGTTACCCGCGATGCGCGTGAAGTGGAACGTAAAAAATTCGGCTTGCGCAAAGCCCGTCGCGCCAAACAATTCTCGAAACGTTAATGATTTGTTGTTTCGCAAAGCCCCGCACGATGCGGGGCTTTTTATTGTGCCTTTGCGGGCTTGTCGCAAAATGACGGCATAGGGTATCAAATTTCGTTGTTTTGTGAAAATAAATGCAAGGAACGTGGGCGCCAGGCAAGCGACGTGTATGATTGAAGCCGTTGCCGCAAAGCGCGCAATGGCGCGGTTTATCAGGCTTTGCGGTTGTTTTCAATAGTGTATCGGGAGGAAAAAATGGGTTGGATTGTTACCATTATTGTGGGTTTTATTGTGGGTGTGTTGGCTAAATTGCTGCACCCGGGCAAAGACGATCTGGGCTTTATTATGACCACTTTGCTGGGCATTGGTGGTGCGCTTTTGGCCGGTTGGGTAGGCCAGGCAGCGGACTGGTATGAGGCAGGCCAACCGGCCGGCTGGATTGCCTCTACGATTTTCGCAGTGATTATTTTGGCGATTTACACGCGCGTGATTAAGAAATAATTGCCGAAGGTGAGTGTGAAAAAGCAGGCGTATGCCTGCTTTGTTATTGGTTTTTCAGACGGCCTTTTTAACCATGCGTAAAAAAATCGTTTATTGGATCAAGCAAGTCGCCCAAACTTTGGTTATGGTGGCTTTGCTGGCTTTTGCCGTGGATTGGTACCGCCGCCCGGTGCAGCCGGCCGGCATGGCGGATGCGCCGGTGCATACTTTATCGGGGCGGCATACTTCGCTGGCCGAGCTTTCAGACGGCCAAACGGTGGTGGTGTATTTCTGGGGTAGCTGGTGCGGCATTTGTCGCTATACTTCGCCCGTGGTCAACCGGTTGCACCAAGCCGGTGTGCCGGTGCTGGGCGTGGCGCTGCGCTCGGGCTCGCCGCAAGAGGTGGGCGCTTATATGCAGCGCCAGCAGTTGCATTTCGATAATGTGAATGATGAGCGCGGTGTGTTGTCGCAGCAATGGCAGGTGCAGGTTACGCCGACTGTGGCGCTGGTGAAAAACGGGCGTTTGATTCACAGCACTTCCGGTGTAAGCAGCTATTGGGGCTTGCGCAGCAGGATATGGTTGGCGGATCAATGGCATTAAATGATGATAATGGTATTAAATGATGATATTGATGATGCCGAAAGGCCGTCTGAAGCTTTCAGACGGCCTATAAGCTAATGATAGC
The DNA here is from genome assembly GCF_004341385.1 of Uruburuella suis. Lineage (GTDB taxonomy): Bacteria > Pseudomonadota > Gammaproteobacteria > Burkholderiales > Neisseriaceae > Neisseria > Neisseria suis. The sequence continues at coordinate 32,863 of NZ_SLXE01000023.1, read as the reverse complement.
CAAGGATATAAGTTTCTGAATATGCTGCTGTTTGAATGTGCAATTTATGTTGGTGGTAATGGTTAAATAGGCATCAGGCCGTCTGAAAACCAAAAAAAGCACGCATGTGTTTGCGTGCTTTTTGATAAAAGGCCGGGCGCTTAGGCCAAAGGTTGAAGCAGCTTTTCAAAGGCATCGGAAAATTGTTGCAGGCCGTCTTGTTGCAGGCGCTCGGCCAAGGCTTCCAAGTCGATGCCTAATTTGCCGACTTCAGCCAATTGCGCGAATGCCTCTTGGGTGTTGTCGGCCAGCGTGGCTTTGGCGGTGCCGTGGTCGATAAAGGCTTGCAAAGTGGCATCGGGCACGGTGTTGACGGTGTGTGCGCCAATCAGGCTGTCAACATAAAGCGTGTCGGGATAGGCCGGGTTTTTCACGCCGGTGGAGGCCCACAGCAGTTGCATGCGGTTGGCGCCTTTTGCGGCCAGTCCGGCAAATTCAGGGCTGCTGAAGAATTTTTCCCAATCATCGTAAGCGGCTTTGGCCAAAGCGATGGCCACTTTGCCTTGCAGTGCTTCGGGCAGGGTGGCATCCAGCGCGTTGTCGATGCGCGACAAGAAGAAGCTGGCCACCACTTGAATGCCGTCTACCGGCTTACCCTCGGCCAAGCGCGCTTCGAGGCCGCGCACATAGGCGGCATAGGCTTTGAGGGTTTGGGCGCGCGAAAACAGCAGGGTGAGGTTGATGCTGAGGCCGTCGGCCACCAATTGCTGCAGCGCTTCCACGCCGGCATCGGTGGTGGGCACTTTGATTAACACGTTTTTACGGTTGATGGCTGCGTGCAGGCGGCGGGCTTCGGCCACGGTGCCTGCCGCATCGTGCGCCAGCTCGGGCGATACTTCAAGGCTGACAAAGCCGGTTTTGCCGCCGCTGGCTTCGAATTCGGGCAGGCACACATCGCAAGCGGCCTGCACATCGGCAATGGCCAGCGTTTCGTAGCGTTGTTTGGCGGTGAGGTTTTGCTGTTTGAGGGCGGCGATTTCGTCTGCATAAAGTGCATCGCCCGCAAAGGCTTTTTGGAAAATGGCCGGGTTGGAGGTGACACCGCACACGCCTTGCTGCAACATTTTTGCCAATTCGCCGCTTTGAATCAGCGAGCGCGAGAGGTTGTCCAACCAGATTTGTTGTCCTAAAGCTTTAACGTCCGATAAAATAGTCATCTCTGAAACCCTTTATTAATGATGGTGTGGGATTTGAAATCCTACCCCGAAATCACTGGTTTGAATAGAGCCGGCAGGAAATAACATGGGAAATACAATGCAAAATCAATATACAGAATGGGCGCGGCAAGTGCTGAGCACGGAAGCCGAAGCTTTGCAGGAAGTGTCGCGCGGGCTGGATGAGGCTTTTGTGCAGGCCGTTGAGGCGATTTTGCATTGCCATGGGCGCGTGGTGGTGATGGGGATAGGTAAGTCCGGCCACATCGGCCGCAAAATCGCCGCCACCATGGCCTCCACCGGCACGCCGGCTTTTTTCGTGCATCCGGCCGAAGCCGCCCACGGTGATTTGGGCATGATTGTGGATGGCGATGTGGTGGTGGCTTTGTCCAATTCGGGCGAGAGCGATGAAGTTACCTCGATTCTGCCGGCCTTAAAGCGCAAAAATGTGCAACTGGTGTGCATCACGGGGCGCCCGCATTCCACCATGGCGCGTTATGCCGATATCCACATTACCTGCACGGTGTCGCACGAAGCCTGCCCTTTGGGCTTAGCCCCCACTTCCAGCACCACAGCCATGCTGGCGCTGGGCGATGCGCTGGCGGTGGTGTTGCTGCAGGCGCGTGAGTTTACCTTGGCCGATTTTGCGCTCAGCCATCCGGCCGGCAGCTTGGGAAAGCGCTTGTTGATACGGGTGAAAGACTTGATGCATAGCGGCGATGAATTGCCTGCCGTGGTCGAGGGCACACTATTGAAAGACGGCATCGTGCGCATGAGCGAAACCGGCTTGGGCATGTTGGCGATTGTAAACAAACAAGGCTGCATCAAAGGCATTTTCACCGACGGCGATTTGCGCCGCCTGTTTCAAGGCCGCGATGATTTTACCGGCTTGTTGGTAGAAGAAGTGATGCATCCGGGCCCGCAAACCATTTCGCCCGATAAGCTGGCCACCGAAGCGCTGAAGCAGATGCAGCAATCCCGGGTGAGCGGCTTGCTGGCCGCCGATGAAAACGGCCGCTTGGTCGGTGCGCTCAATATGCATGATTTACTTAAAGCGCGTATTATCTGAAAGCGCTTAACCTTTTTTAGTGGCAATCTGTTCAGACGGCCTTATATAATGCAGAGGCCGTCTGAAAACCTTTGCCGGAGAAAACGCATGATGACTTTATCCCCTGATGTGCAAGCGCGCGCCGAGCGCATCAAGCTTTTGATTATGGACGTGGACGGTGTGCTCACCGACGGCCATATTTATATCCGCGACAACGGCGAAGAAATCAAATCGTTTCACACGCTCGATGGACACGGCTTGAAAATGTTGCAGCAAAGCGGTGTGCAAACTGCGATTATCACCGGCCGCGATGCCCCCTCGGTGGGCATTCGGGTGGAGCAGCTGGGCATTAATCATTATTACAAAGGCATACACGACAAAAAAGCCGCTTATGCCGATTTGCGCGCCAAAGCCGGCGTGGCGGAACATGAATGCGCCTTTATCGGCGATGATGTGGTGGATTTACCGGTGATGGTGCGCTGCGGCCTGCCTGTGGCCGTGCCCGAAGCACACGATTTTACCTTGCGGCACGCCGCTTATATCACACGCAAAAGCGCTGGCAAGGGCGCGGTGCGCGAGCTGTGCGACCTGATTATGCAGGCGCAGGGCACGCTTGATGCAGCCTTGAATGAGTATATCAAATGATTAAAAAATGGCGCAGCGGCTGGCTTTTTCCCCTGATATTGGCTATCTGCCTGGGCGGCTTGAGCGCTTGGCTCGGGCGCATCAGCGAGCTGGATATCGAAGAAGTGGCGCTCAATCCCAACGAGCCGCAATATGCCATGGTCGATATCGACGGGCGGCGCTTTGATGGAACAGGCCGTCTGAAAGAAAACCTCAGCGCCGAGAGCGCTTGGCAGATGCCCAAAAGTGATGATGTTTATTTTGACCAACCGCAGCTTGTGCTTTATGGCGCCGGCCAGCGGCTCTATGACGTCAAAAGCGAAGAAGCCCGCTATAATACCGACACCCGCCAAGTGTTTTTCGAAAAAAACGTGGTGCTCACCAAAGCAGCTGATGCCCGTCGGCCTGCCGGCGTGCTGAAAACGGCCAGCCTACTGGTGGACACGCAAACCGAAACTGCCTCAACCGATGCGCCGGTGGCCTATCAATACGGTGATTCGCACGGCACGGCCAAGGGCGTGCAATATAACCACCAGCAAGGTTTTTTAAACCTGCCCTCCCGAGTGAAAGCCATTATTTATGACCCCAAAAATCCTTAATGCCGCGCTGTTGGCTGCTTTGTTGGCCGCCGCGCCGGCTTTTGCGCTTGAGAGCGACCGCAGCCGCCCGATTGAAATCGAGGCCGATCAAGGCTCGCTCGATCAGGCTAACCAGGTCACCACCTTCAGCGGCAATGTGGTGATCAAACAAGGTTCGCTCAATATCCGCGCCGCCAGCGTGCGTGTGTCGCGCGATGGCAAAGGCCAGCAAGTGATGAGCGCCAGCGGCAGCCCGGTGCGCTTCGGCCAAACGCTCGACGGCAATAAAGGCACGGTAAACGGCCAAGCAAACCAAGTAGAATATTCATCGGCCACCGGCATTGTGAAGCTCACCGGCAATGCCCGTGTGCAGCGCGGCGGTGATTTGGCCGAAGGCGCCAGCATTGTTTACAACACCCGCACCGAAGTGTATACCGTCAGCGGCAGCAAAGCGGCCGGCGGCAAAGGCGGCAAACGGGTTACCGTGGTGATCCAGCCGACCAAATAGCTTGTTAGCAGGCCGTCTGAACGCACACACAACTGTTTCAGACGGCCTTAAATCTCATACCCATATCATCAGAGCCTTGCCCATGACAACTCCGCACAGCCGACTGAATGTCCAACATCTGCAAAAAAGCTTCAAAAAGCGCCAAGTGGTGAAAAATTTCTCGCTCGAGATCGAAAGCGGCGAAGTGGTGGGGCTACTCGGCCCCAACGGCGCGGGCAAAACCACCAGCTTTTACATGATAGTCGGCCTGATTGCCGCCGATGGCGGCAGCGTGATGCTGGATAATCGCGAAATCCGCCATCTGCCCATTCACGAGCGCGCCCGCTTGGGCTTGGGCTATCTGCCGCAGGAAGCATCGATTTTCCGAAAAATGACGGTGGCGCAAAATATTCGCGCTATTCTCGAAATCCGGTTGAAAGATAAAAAGCAAATCGATGCCGAGCTGGAGCGCCTTTTGGCCGACCTCAATATCGAGCGCCTGCGCGACAGCCCGGCGCCTTCGCTTTCCGGCGGTGAGCGCCGGCGCGTGGAAATCGCCCGTGTGCTGGCCATGCAGCCGCGTTTTATCCTGCTTGATGAGCCGTTTGCCGGCGTCGATCCGATTGCGGTTATCGATATTCAGAAAATCATTGAATTTCTCAAAACACGCGGCATCGGCGTGTTGATTACCGACCACAATGTGCGCGAAACCCTGCGCATTTGCGACAGAGCCTACATCATCAGCGAGGGCACCGTGCTCGCCTCGGGTGTGCCCGAAGAGCTGGTGGGCAACGAGCAAGTGCGCGCCGTGTATTTGGGCGAAAACTTCGATTATTGATAGGTAATGATGAGCGGCCAGAACTTTCAACTCAAGCTCAAGCAAACCCAGCAGCTCAGCCAGGGCTTGCAGCAATCGCTGCGTGTGCTGCAAATGTCGGGGCTGGAGCTGGAGCATGAAGTGGAAGAATGGCTGCAAGACAACCCTCTGCTCGAGCGCAGCGAAGCGCCCGAAGGCAGCCCCGAACCGGAGCGCATTTCAGCCGCCATTTCAAAAACCGGCCAAGTGGGTGGCGATGATGCAGAAGATATTTGGGCCACCATCGCTGCTGAAGAAGATTTTTTGAGCTATCTGCACAATCAAGTGTGCGAGCATCCGCTCAGCCGCGAAGAAGCCGCCCGCGTGCACATTTTGATTGATTCACTCGATGAGCAAGGCTATCTCACCGACAGCTTGGCCGATATCATTGAACACACGCCGCTTGAATGGATGCTGGATGAAGAAGATATGCAGGAGGCGCTCGACCGACTGCAAACCTTCGACCCGCCCGGCGTGGCCGCAGCCACGTTGAACGAATCGCTGCTGCTGCAATTGCAGCGCCTGAGCGCTTCGCCCGAGCGCCGCTGCGCCGCCAAAATCATCATGCAGCATTTGGAAGAATTGGGCAAAAGCCGCACCCAAAACCAGCAAAAACTCAAACGCAAACTGCCCGATTTCGAGGCCGATATCATTGAAGCGGCGCTCTCGCTGATTGCCACGCTCAACCCTTATCCTGCTTATGGCTTTGCCACGGCGGAGCCCACGGCTTATGTGCAGCCTGATGTGTGGGTGCGCGAGTATGCCGGCGGCTGGCGGGTGATCGGCAATGAAAAAGCCTGGCCGCATGTGCGGCTCAATCATGAATATTGCGCATTGCTGAAAGAGAGCCGCAATGTCGGCCAAGTGTGGAAAGACAAATTAAGTGAGGCGCGGCAGAAAATCGACAGCCTCGAGCACCGCAAAAGCACGGTGCTGCGCTTGGCTGAATACATTGTTGAGCGGCAAGAAGATTTTTTCATTTTCGGCGAAATCGGCCTCACCCCCATGCTGTTGAAAGAGGCAGCCGCCGAGCTGGGTGTGGCGGAAAGCACGGTGTCGCGCGCGGTGAACCACAAATATTTGGCTTGCCCGCGCGGCGTGTTTGCGTTACGCTATTTCTTCACACAAGCTGTGGATGCCGGGGAAGACGGCGAGGGCACGAGCCAGAGCGCGGTGAAGGCCATACTGGCGCAATTAATCAGCGATGAAAACAAACAAAAACCTTATTCGGATGAAGCTTTAAGCCGATTGTTGCAACAGCAGGGCATCGACATTGCCCGGCGCACGGTGGCCAAATACCGCGAAGCTTTGAATATTCCGCCGGCACACCAACGCAAACCTTAGAATAATATTTGAGCACAAAATTTGTCTCGAGCAGGCTGTTTCAGACGGCCTGAAAACCCCAACCGAAGGAGTGTTATTATGAACCTGAAAATCACTGGTCTGAATTTTGATGTTACCGAAGCCATTAAAAAACATGTCAGCAGCAAGCTAGAGCGCATCAGCCGCCATGCCGACAACGTGATTTCCGTAACCGTTACCCTTTCGGTGGAAAAACTCAACAATAAAGCAGAAGCCGATGTGCATTTGGCCGGCAAAGATTTGCACGTGGAAACCGTAGAAAGCGATATGTATGCTGCTGTGGATGTGCTGATGGACAAGCTCGACCGCGCCGTGTTGAAACATAAAGAAAAGCGTAACGATGTGCGCGCCACCGCCGCACCGGCACCTGTGGAAGAAGCCTGATCGGCCTTTGTACCCAAACAAAATGTACCCAAACCAAAAGCCCCTTTGAGGGGCTTTTGGTTTGGGTGGTTTAAATGGAGAGGCCGTCTGAAAGAAGTTTCAGACGGCCTCTTTGTCGGGCTGGGCATATCTGTGCGCACGATAATACCAATTCAAAAAATAAGCTAACAAGGCGGCGAGCTGCAGACAGTACAGATAGTACGGCAAGGCGAGCCAACGAAGTTAGGTTATTTTTTTGGATTGGTATAAGACCTGTTTTCGTGTTTGCCCGCTCTATTTTACGCACAAAACTTAGCGTTTGACGCCGCTTAAGCAGGCCCAGCCGTTGTCGGTTTGGGCGGGATCGAGGTCAAACCATTGGCCGTAGATTTCGCTCATTTCGTCTATCTGCTCTTCCAAAATGCCTGAGAGCACGATGCGGCCGCCTTGGCGGGTGCGCCCGGCGAGCATTTCGCCCAGCATGCGCAAGGGGTTGGCGAGAATGTTGGCCACCACGATATCAAACCGGCCTTCGGGCAGGGCATCGGGTAGGTGGAAATGGGCGGGCACTTGGTTTTGGGCGGCGTTGTCGTTGCTGGCGCGGATGGCTTGCGGGTCGATATCAGCGCCGGTGGCGCTGCCGGCGCCGAGCTTGAGCGCGGCAATGGCGAGTATGCCGGAGCCGCAGCCGTAATCGAGCAGGGATTCGCCGCCTTTGAGGTTGCGGTCGAGCCATTGCAGGCACAGATGGGTGGTGGGGTGGCTGCCGGTGCCGAAGGCTAAGCCGGGGTCGAGCTGCAGATTGACGGCACCGGCATCGGGTGCTTCGTGCCATGAGGGCGTGATCCACAGGCGCTCGGAAATTTTAATCGGGTCGAATTGCGATTGGGTGAGGCGCACCCAATCTTGTTCGGGCAAAAGCTCCACGCTGTAGGCGGGTACATCGATGCCGGTTTGTGCGGCGGCGGCGGTGATGATGGGGGCGATATCGGCTTCTTCGGCAAAAAGGGCAATCACTTTGCTTTGCAGCCACAGCTGCTCGGTGGGCATGCCCGGCTCGCCGAAAATGGCTTGCTCATCGTTGGTGCCGGCATAGGCGTCTTCAATGGCGGCAGAGAGGGCGCCGTGCTCCATCAGCGCATCGGAAAGGCGCTCGGCGATGTGTTCGGTTACGGCAATGGTGGCTTGTTGGTAAGACATGGGCGCTTTCTGTGTGCGGCCGTTGGATGCGCATTCGAAAAAAATAACAATCCGGCTGCGTTGGCCGGTTTGCCTTTTGAATGGGGTGAAAAAAGATTCAGACGGCCTGATTAATAAAATGATGTGAATATTCTAATGGATATGTGTGGATTGCAAAAGGCCGTCTGAAGGTTTCAGACGGCCTGCGGTGCAAAATGTTTAACCGTTTTGCTTGGCTTTGCGTGCTTCCAGCCATTTTTCCAGATAATGGATGCTCACGCCGCCTTCTTGGAAGCCGGGGTCGGCAAAAAGGTCGCGGTGCAGCGCGGTGTTGGTTTTGATACCGGTGATGGCCAGCTCGGCCATGGCCACGCGCATTTTTGCCATGGCTTGCTCACGGGTTTTGCCGTGCACGCAGATTTTGCCGATTAGGCTGTCGTAGTTGGGCGGAATACGGTAGCCTTGGTAGATGTGGCTGTCGACACGCACGCCGAAGCCGCCGGGCAGGTGGCAGCTTTCAATCAGGCCGGGGCTGGGGATGAAATTATAAGGGTCTTCGGCGTTGATGCGGCATTCAAACGCATGGCCTTCGAGAATGATGTCTTCCTGCGCGTATTGCAGCGGCAGGCCGCTGGCCACGCGGATTTGCTCTTGCACGATGTCGACACCGCTGATGAGCTCGGTGACGGGGTGTTCGACTTGCACGCGGGTGTTCATTTCGATAAAGAAGAATTCGCCGTTTTCATACAAAAATTCAAACGTGCCGGCGCCGCGGTAGCCGATGCGTTTGCAGGCATCCACGCAGGCTTGGCCGATGGCTTCGCGCTCGGCTTGGGTGATGCCGGGCGCGGGCGCTTCTTCGATTACTTTTTGGTGGCGGCGCTGCATCGAGCAATCGCGCTCGCCCAGGTAAATGGCGTTGCCGTGCTCATCGGCCAGCACCTGGATTTCCACGTGGCGCGGCTTTTGCAGATAGCGCTCCATATACACCATCGGGTTGCCGAAGGCGGCACCGGCTTCGGTTTTGGTCATTTCCACCGATTTGAGCAAGTCTTCTTTTTTCTCGACCACGCGCATGCCGCGGCCGCCGCCACCGCCGGAGGCTTTGATAATCACCGGAAAGCCCACTTGGTCGGCAATGCGCAGGATTTCGGCGTCGTCATCGGGTAGAGCGCCTTCCGAGCCGGGCACGCAGGGCACGCCGGCTGCAATCATGGCGTGTTTGGCGGAAACTTTGTCGCCCATCAGGCGGATGGTGTCGGCGCGCGGGCCGATAAACACAAAGCCCGATTGCTCCACTTGGTCGGCAAAATTGGCGTTTTCGGCCAAAAAGCCGTAGCCGGGGTGAATGGCATCGGCGCCGGTTACTTCGGCGGCGGAAATGATGGCGGGAATATGCAGATAACTTTGCGGAGAAGGCGCGGGGCCGATGCACACCGATTCATCGGCGAGCTTCACATGCAGGCTGTCGCGGTCGGCTTCGGAATGCACGGCAACGGTGGCGATGCCCATTTCGCGGCAGGCGCGCAATACGCGCAAAGCGATTTCACCGCGGTTGGCAATCAAAACTTTTTTCAACATAAGGCTTCTTTCAGAATGATTTCTGACAAGGTTTCAGACGGCCTTTTGTGTGTTGGAATAAAAAGGCCGTCTGAAAGATTTATTCGATAATAAACAGCGGCTCGCCATATTCGACCGGCTGGCCGTTGTCAACCAGAATGGCTTTCACCACGCCGGATTTTTCGGCTTCGATTTCGTTCATCAGCTTCATGGCTTCGATAATGCACAAGGTGTCGCCGGCTTTAACGTTTTGACCCACTTCCACAAAAGCAGGTGAGGCGGGGCTGGGTGCGCGGTAGAAAGTGCCGACCATCGGTGATTTTTGGGCATTGCCCAAATCGGCGGCGGGCGCGGCAGCAGGAGCGGGCGCGGCCGCTACGGGCGCGGCGGCCACCGGTGCGGGTGCGTGGGCCAAGGGGGCGGGGGCGGCGTAAAGGGCTTGCGGCGCAGCGGCCATCGAGCGGGTGATGCGCACTTTTTCTTCGCCTTCGGTTACTTCGATTTCGGCGATGCCTGATTCTTCAACCAAATCGATCAGTTTTTTCAGTTTGCGTAAGTCCATTTGAATATCATCCTTTGGTAGGGGTGCGAGAGCGGCATGTTGGCCGCTTGATTCAGCGAAATAGGGGAATAAAAACAGGGGAAACCGGGAAACCCGGCCGGAATATGAAGCCTGTGCTTGGGAAATGGTGATGGCGTATTTTGGCGAAATTGCTGTTAAATGTCTAGCAAAATATCAAAATCAGGCGGTTTTGGCTGCAAAAGAAGCAGTTCGGGCGCGCCGCCGGCTACTTTAAATCGGTTAAAGAGTATTTATTCTAAAGGCTTTGCGGGGTGTGGCGGCAAAATGCACTGAATAATAATAAGTAGGCTGTGCGGGCAGGCCGTCTGAAAAAGAATGTGCGTATAATAGCGCTTTTTTTGAACACAGCTGAAAAACCATGCAACTTGCCGATTTTGATTTTAACCTGCCCGAACCCTTGATTGCCCAGCATCCGCCGGCGGTGCGCGGCAGCAGCCGTTTGTTGGCCGCTTTGCCCGACACGCCGATAGCCGACAAAATGTTTGCCGATTTACCCGATTGGGTGCAGCCGGGCGATGTGCTGGTGTTTAACAACACCAAGGTGATGAAGGCGCGCCTGTTTGGCCAAAAAGAGAGCGGCGGCAAGATTGAGGCGCTGATTGAGCGGGTGGTGGATGCACACACGGCGCTGGCGCATGTGCGTTCGTCAAAATCGCCCAAGCCGGGCACGCAATTGGTGTTTGAGGGCGGCATCGAGGCCACAATGCTGGAGCGGCAGGGCGAGCTGTTTTGCCTGCGCTTTGCCGGCAGCGAGAGCGTGTATGAATTGCTGGCGCGCCACGGCCATCTGCCGCTGCCGCCCTATATCGAGCGCGCGGCCGATGATGAAGACGACAGCCGTTATCAAACCGTGTATGCCAAGCACCAAGGTGCGGTGGCCGCGCCCACGGCCGGCCTGCATTTCACCGATGAATTGCTGGCGCAATTAAAGGATAAGGGCGTGCACATGGCCGAGGTAACGCTGCATGTGGGCGCGGGCACATTCCAGCCTGTGCGGGTGGATAATATCGCCGAGCACAAAATGCACAGCGAATGGTATGAAGTGCCGCCGCAAGTGGTGGCGTTGATTGAGGCGGCCAAGGCGCGCGGCAATAAGGTGTGGGCGGTGGGCACCACGTCGATGCGGGCGCTCGAATCGGCGGCGCGTGCCAGCGGCCGCTTGCAGGCGGGCGGCGGCGACACGGATATTTTCATCACGCCGGGCTATCGTTTCAAGGTGGTTGACCGGCTGATTACCAATTTTCATCTACCCAAATCCACGCTGCTGATGCTGGTGAGCGCTTTTTCGGGCACGGCGCACATCCGCGCGGTGTATAACCATGCGATTGAGCAGCAATACCGTTTTTTCAGCTATGGCGATGCGATGATTTTGGGCTTGTCGGAATAGGTTTGAGTGGGTGATATAGTGGAATGCAAGAAAAAGTTATACAAAACTACGCGCCATAACGGAGTAGGTTAGGTTGTCAAACCCAACGTTTCAAACGGCATGAGACCTTTGCAAAACCAGATATCTGTCGCACCCGCGTAGGCGGGTGCCCAGCGCAAAGCAGCGCTTTGCTTGTCTCACACTTTTCTGAAAATGATAAACGCCCTATAAAATCAAATATTTGATTTCTCATATTTTGATGGTGCCTACCTGTCCGACAACTGAAGCTGCGCTTCAGACTGGGCTCCTGCCTACGCAGGAGCGACGGAAAGGGCGTTTTGTAAAGGCCTCGGCATGTGGGCTTGTTGGGTTTTCAACCAACCAGCCCGTTGTGTCACTTTTTTAGGCATTCTACTATAGCATTCAAAAAAATACGCTTATAAAGAGATAAGCTACAAACAAATAGATAAGTTAGGTTGGGTTGCTAAGACCGTAAGCCGATGTTTGCTTTTCAACAGATTGATTTGATAAAGTCGTTTGAGTTTTGTTGAGGTGCGCCGAAGGCCGACACAGCCTGAGCAGATAGCGCCCAAGTGATTCTTATTTTGTATGATTGTTTTTGTGATTGATATAAGCCATAAAATCATACGCAAGCCAAAAATAAGCTTATCGCGTTGTCTGGCCAATGCCGTGTGTGATAATTGGAAACAAGGCCGTCTGAAAGGTTTTCAGACGGCCTTTGTTGCTATTTAAGTGAAATAAAAGAAAAAGTTACACGAAACTGTATTCTGCAACAGTGCAGGTTGAATTGATAAACCCAAGGTTTCAGACGGCCTGTGGATTTGTTGGGTTTGCTATCCGCCGCATCACTTTTTTTATGCATGCCATTATATCAAACAAGCTGAAGATTGTAGAAGGTGCGTGGCTGAGACGCGTGCTTCATACCTGCTTGTATCATTTTTTATTTGAAATTCGAAGCAAAGGCCGTCTGAAAGGTTTTCAGACGGCCTTTGCTTCGAATATTTATAAAGGCTTATTTATTTGAATCGGTATTAAAACAGGTTTTCAGTCGGGTCGCCGTTTGGTGCGGAAGCAGGTGATGCGGCCGGTTGCGAAGCAGCGGAAGCAGCGCTCTCCGGTGCGGGCTGTGCAGGCGCAGCAGCGGGGGCTTCCGGCTTGGTGGCTTCTTCATCCACTTCGATTTCGCTGCCCGGGGGCAACACTTCATCCCGCACCGGAGCGGGCTTGGGAATGGCTTTGGGCTGGGTGTAGCCGGCTGAGCCGCTGGTCCAGGCCACCGATTTTAAGGGGCCTTTCACTTTCACGCCGGCGGCGCAGGTGAGGCAGTTTATCATGCCGGAGCGGTTTTTCAGCACGGCATCGATGCGCTTGGTGTTCACCGTTTTGCCGTGCGCTTTTGCCCAAGCGGTGATGCTTTTGCGCAGAGTGGCGGTGTCGAGGTTTTTCTGGTTATAAGGGTCGCGGTAGGCGGCCAGCCACAAATTGTTGTTGGCATCCACATTGAGCGCAGCCATTTGGTAAATCACCGAAGCGGGCGAGCCGGTGGTGATGGTTTTGGCAAATTCCATGGCATCGGGCGATTTCATGCGCACACAGCCGTGGCTGCGCACACCGGGCACGCTGCTGGGCGCGTTGGTGCCGTGAATGCCGAGGCCGAGCTTGGGTTCGCCCATGCGCACAAACACGGGACCCAGCGGATTATTGGGGCCGGGCGGAATGGTTTTCACGCCATCGTTGCGCTCTTTCTGGATGCTGCGGGGAATATGCCAAGTGGGATTAAACGCTTTCACGCCGATTTTGTGTTCGCCCAAATTGGTTTGCGTCATCGCCTTGCCCACGGCCACGGGATACACTTTGGTGAACTTGCCGTTGGTGTAAAGAAAAAGACGTTGTTGCGGAATGTTGATCACAACATGTTGGCCTTGCGATACAGGCGGAAAGTCGGGGAGCGGTGTGTTTGCGTATGCTGCGGCACCCATGCCGAGGGTGAGCAGGCCGAATCCTAAATTTTTCATTTTTCTGATAAATGGGCAGTATGATAACAGCTCGAAATCATACCGCAGTATGGGTGGTTTTGTGCGAAAATATCTGCTTTTCGGTTGCGGATAGCGGCCAAGCGGTTGGCAGGCAGGAAAAACCATGAAGCCGGCGGGCAAATTATTTGCGGTGGCGCAGGCAGGCGGAATGGATGATGAAGGCCGCGGCGTGGCCCGGGTGGCGGGTAGAACGTGCTTCATTTGTGGTGTTTGGTTCTTGGTGCCAGTGGCTTGCCGGTGGTGTGCCGTAAAAAGCAATTCGATGAAGGTGAAGCGGCTGCGGTGGCGGCCGCCTTGCGGTAAGGGCGGCCGCCCGAGTGTGGCGATTTTGATACATGCGGCGAATATGTGGAACCTTTGGCGCACGTGGCTTACAAACAGCGTGTGGTGACGCCATGGCTGCCGAGCGTGGCGGCTGATGTGGCAGGCCGTCTGAAAGCGCGCTGCATATTTTTTGCGGCAGTTGCCGATGGTTTGAACGATGGCGGCGTGCCTGATTGGTAAATTTGCTTGCAGCACGGGTGGGCAGTTTATCCGTTTTACCCGTTTAATGTGCCCGCTCTGCAATTCTGCAATATCGCCTGCCCGAATTCGATGTCGCCCCGGTGATTTCACGCAAATCAATGCCGACACCAATGTGCTGATGGTGACGCACTCTTTGCGGCTGCTTGATGGGCAGTTGGGCGGGCGTATTGCCGATTGATTTTGCGGCTTGGGTGATTCCAGCCTGCCGATGGCCAAGAAAGGCGCGCAAGTGCTCAGGCGGCGGGTTATCTGGCGCAGCGCGATCGCGATAGTGTCTGTTTCAATGGCTGTGAAACCAATGTGGGGTTTCAGACGGCCGATTTGTTTGAAACGCACTCAAGTGCGATTGCGGCGTGGGGCATGGGATAAAATGCTGCTTGATCCGCCGCTCAGCGGCGCTTATGCTGTGGTGCAGATGCTGCATAAGCCTTATTTGCCGCAACGTGTTGTGTATGTGCCGTGCAATCCGGCCACGTTTGCCCGCGATGCAGCGGTGTGGGTGGAGAAAAGCCATGGTTTTGTGGCTGCGGTATCATGAATATGTTTGCACAAACGGCGCATGTGGCAACCATAGGCTGGCTTGAAAAGCCGCCGAGCCGACCACGGGCGGTCGGGGAAGTGTAATATGGCCGTCTGAAAAGGTTTTGAATGTGACGACTTTTGTTAAATCATGCTATGATGCTAAATTGAAAGGGGAAGGCTTCAGGCCTTGGCTTTAATCTTTCTGTTTGCTTTACCGTAAACACCACAGTCTGCGTGGTTTGAGTCGGTTGCAGGCTGCCTATTTCAAAAAGGTGTGGGATGGCGGCAGGATTTGATTGCTTTTAGCGTGTATCGGGAGATACTTTTGGATTATTCACTTTTAATTGTGTTGCTGGTGCTTTTGCTGCTGGTGCTGTTGCTTGTGCGCTACAAGCAGGGCGGCGCAGCAAAGAAAACAGCTCGGTCGGCCAAAATGCCGGCTTCGGAGCGCCGCGCTACAGAGGGGAAAACTGCAGAGGATGGCGATGACTGGATAGCGCATATCAATCAGTCGGTGGCAGAAAACGACGATCACGGTTGGGGCTGGGAAGGCAGCGCATCCGATAATATGACCACGGCCGTGTCGGCTCAGGAAGTTGATCCGCTCACCGAATATCAAGTTTACAAGCAATTTGGCTATGAAGATAAAGCCGCCGCTTCTTTGGCCGGCTATCTGAGCAAGCTGCCGCCGCCTGCGCCTGAAAAATTGGTGCACGAGCTGGTGGGGCTGAGTCTGCGCGCGGGCAATCTCGATTTGCTCGCCGCCACGCTGAGCGGACATAAAACCGTTCTCTCCAAAGAAAGCACCGCCGAATATGTGAAAGCCGGCCTGGCGATTGAGCCCAATCATCTGCCTTTGCGGGTGTTGGCCGAGCAGGATTTGGGCTGGAGCATGCAAGAGGTGGCACGCCAAATCGGCGAGAAAAACGGTTTGGATGAAGTGGCCGCGCAGCCTGTGCTGACCGTAGGCACCGCTGCCCATAAAGAAGGCGCCTCCGCCAAACGCATGCCGATTGTGGTCGGCAAGCAGGATTTCGGCGAGGTGAGCGAAGAAGAAATGAGCGCGGTGATGGGTTTTGTGCGGCCGGAGCGTGGTGCCAAGCTTTTGAAAAACAAAGTGGATTACGAAACAGCGCTGCTGCAATACAACCGTGCCATTCAAAAATCACCCAAGCCCGCCAGCCTGATTATCGATGCGCTCAAGCTCGATTATCAGCACGACGAAGTGAATCAGTTTGCCAAGCACTTATGGAAGCTCTATTTCTCGCTCGGCCAGTATGGCCGCCAAGTAAAAGAGCGCATGTTGGGCTGGGGCTACAGCCTGGGCTATCATGAAGTGTTTGACGATTTGGAAAAAGGCCCCAGCGAGCAGCAAGTGCGCGAAATCGGTTTGGCTAAAGGCTATCTGCAACCCACATCGCGCCAAATCAAGGCCAAATACCGTGATTTGGTTCAAAAAGACACCTCCATTATCAGCGAAAACGCTTCACCTGCCGAAGAGGCGGTGAAAGAGGTGGAATCTTTGCTGATGTATGGCCAGCTGGATCAGGCCATCGGCACATTGGAGCAAACGGTTTTGCATTACCCGCAAGAGTCTCAGCTTTATATCATGTTGTTTGATTTATACGAGCGCTCTGAAGACTGGCCCCGCTTGGAGCAATTTTTGCGCTTGCTGCGCGAGCGTGTCGACAGCCTGCCTGAAGAAGTGGTGCTGGCCATGAGCCAGTTGTTGCAGCGTGTCAACCGACAACGTGCTAAATGACCGGGGAATCAATCATGGAAAATATGTTGCCGAAAGTAAAAACCATCAGGGTAATGCTGCAAAATATGGGCGACCAGCAAGATGCCGTTTTCCGAATGGCATTTAAGATGCACAACACCACCAATTATGAAATGGTGACACCCGAATCGGTTGAGCAGCCGGATATGGTGCTGGTGGATACCGATAGCGAAGAGGGCATGCAGAATTGGCAGGCGTTGAAGCAGAAATACACCGATATTCCGGTGGTGATGTTTTCAACCGGCGAGCCGAAAGAGCGTACGCCTTATTTGGCCAAGCCCATTAAATTCGATACGCTGTTTCCCATTTTGCGCAGCTTGGCTCAGGGCGGCCATATTTATGAAGTGCCCGAATATATGCCGTCTGAAGACGGTGCAGAGCCCGGCAGCAACGGCGTGCGCAAAACCACCATCCGCCGCTTCAATCCGCAACGCGGACTGCTCGGTGCACTCAAAGCGGCCAGCCAAGGGCATCAGGATGTGGCCGTGCTGCACGATGGCAAGCCGGTGTTGATTGTGTTTCCGAGCATTCAGCGCGTTTTGCTGACGGTCAGCGCGGGCGAGCTGGAAAAATTCAGTAAAGACGATAAACTGCAAGTTGTGTGCAAAGCCGTGCCGGATAATCCGCAATGGAAAGAAAAAGCCAAAGTGACCATTATGTCGTGCTTGTGGCAGATGGCGATTTGGACCGCGCAAGGCCGCTTGGCTTATCCGATGACGCCGCAAACGGTGTTTACCCTCAAGCGCTGGCCCAATTTGACCCGTTTGGCACCGGTGCCCGAATCGATGCGTTTATCGGCCTTTCTCACCAAAACATCGGTTAACCTGAATATTCTGTATAAAGTGATGCCGCTGGAAATGCCCGATATTCTGAATTATCTGGCCGCCACTTCGGCCACCGGCTTTTTGGCCACCGATGATCAATTCGGCAGCGGCGGGCAGGCAGATGCGGCTGTGGCCGCCAATATGAATGTCAGCAGTAATGTGCCTGACGATCAAATGGCGAAAGATGCCCAAAAAGCAGTGAGCCCCTCGGCAGAGCAGCCGCGCGGATTGTTGCAACGCCTGATGCGCAAGCTGTTTGGCACCAAATAGGGGAAAGGCATGAAAGAAAACAAAATTATCTTTACCGGCCCTGTGGGCGTGGGCAAAACCACCGCCATCACCGCCTTGTCGGATGAGCCGCCGGTGCAGACCGATGCCAGCGCCTCTGATATGACGCTGGTGCGCAAAGGCTACACCACCGTGGCGATGGATTACGGCGTGATTTGCTTGGATGAAGAAATAAAAGTGCACTTGTATGGCACGCCCGGGCAGGAGCGTTTTAATTTTATGTGGGAAATTTTGAGCAAAGGCAGCATGGGGCTGGTGTTGTTGCTGGATAATACGCGCACCAATCCGCTGAAAGACTTGAAATTCTTTTTAGATGCGTTTCAGGAGCTCCTGAAAACAGCGCCCTTGGTGGTGGGTGTCACCAAAATGGATATCCGCTCCCTGCCGGGTGTGGATGTTTACCAAAAATATTTGGCGCAACACAATTTTAATGTACCGGTTTTCGAAATTGATGCCCGTCGCGAAGATGACGTGAAGCAGCTGGTTAGTGCAATGTTGTTTTCAATTGATCCGGGTTTAGAGGTATAAGATGGATTCAACACTTTCTTTACAGTCAAATTTATATCCCAAAATCACACCGGCTGGGGCGTATTATGCGGTTTCCAGCAATGTGCCCAGCGCCAGCCGCACCTTGCTTTACGGCTTGTTGCGCGCCGGCAGCTCGGAGCCCATCAGCAGCGAAAAGCTTTTGGCTTGGGCCGATACCAGCGATATACACAGCGCACTCAACCTGCTTTACCGTTTGCAGCGGCTAGAGTTTCTTTATGGCGATGAAAGCCGCGATGAAGATGAGATAAATCTCTCGGAAGAGCGTATTCCCGAATTGTTGGCCGAGCTCTCCAATGTGGGTAAAGCTTTGCTCTCGGATGAAAACGGCCTCTATTTTGCCAATGCCGGATTTCATCATGAAACGGCCGAAGAAGTGGGCGTGCTTTCCAGCGAAGTGGCGGCGTTGGGGGAAAAACACCAATTGCTGGTAAAAAATAATCTGTATATCCACCACAATGCTTGGGGGATTTGCGACCCCAGCGGGCAGAGCGAGCTGACATTTTTCCCGCTGTTTATCGGTAAAACCAAATTGATTCTGGTGATCGGCGGCACGCCTGATTTGAATAAAGAAGCTTTTGTCACGCTCACTAAGATATTGTATGCCAGCTATGGCAGTTATTGAGGGTTGCGCCATCTTTAAATGGCGGCCTGTCAAACCACAAATGGAAATAAATAAATATGCGCGAACAATTACTCCTTTCCGTGTTGAGTGACTTAAACAGCACCTCAACCGATATCTCGGCTTCTGCGGTGATTTCCACCGATGGGCTGCCGATTGCCACCTTGCTGCCCAATCATCTGAATGCCGACCGTGTCGGCGCGATGTCGGCCACTTTGCTGGCGCTGGGCAACCGGGCGGTGCAAGAGCTGGCCTGTGGCGAGCTGGATCAAGTGATGGTAAAAGGCAAAAGCGGTTATATTTTGCTCAGTCAGGCCGGCAGCAATGCGGTTTTGGCGCTCTTGGCCAAAGAGGGTGGCAAGCTGGGGCTGATTTTGCTGGACGCCAAACGCGCCGCCAAACATATTGCGGATATTGTGTGATTCGCCTTGACAGAATATAAGCGAATTTATATAATTCCGACTTCAATTCCCTGATAGCTCAGTCGGTAGAGCGACGGACTGTTAATCCGCAGGTCCCTGGTTCGAGCCCAGGTCGGGGAGCCAAAATTTAAGGCTCAAACATTCGTGTTTGAGCCTTTTCTTATGATCGAAAAGCTTTTCTTAAAGGCCGTCTGAAAATATTTTCAGACGGCCTTATGCTGATTTAATGCCCATTCAAAAAAGTCAGCTTACAAGGCGGAAGCCTGCGGCCGTACACACGCACGACAAGGCGAGTCAATGCAGTAATACCAATCCAAAAAAATAACCTAACTTCGTTGTCTCGCCTTGCCGTACTATCTGTACTGTCTGCGGCTCGCCGCCTTGTTAGCTTACTTTTTTGAATTGGTATAAGCTTATTTTTTGGATGGGTATAAATTGGTATAAGAAGATGCCGTCTGAAAAACGCCATAGGTACAAACGCCGCGCTTTTCGAAGTGCAATCGCACGCATGAAAATTCGCGGTCAGCACAAGACGCCAATGCCGTCTGGAAGCGTTCAGACGGCCTCTATTTCAATCGCAAGGCCCAGCGCGGCGGCGAGCAGGGTGCGTTGTTTGGCGTGCAGGCGTTTGGCGAGCCGGCAGGCGGTTTGGTATGCATCATCATGGTAGAGGCCGTCTGAAAACACATCACCGCTTTCAGACGGCCTGATGCGGATGCGGGCGATGCTGCCGGGCTGTTGCTGCATAGAAAGCAGCAGCCAGCAGCAGCCTTCGTGTTGCGGCGGCAGGCTGCTCTGCTCGCTGCACCAGCCGGCCAGCGCAGCGGCAACCGTGCCTTGTTGCAGGTCAAGCCAGGCGGTAAGCAGCGGTTGCGACCATGATTCGGGCGCAGCGGAAACCGGCATAAACAGGCTGGGGCCGTAGAGGCCGAGCGCTTGGGCGGTGTGGAAACAGGCGGCGTTGTGGATGTTGCCGGTGAAGTCAAACGGCTTGGGCGCGCCGCCTTCGGCCAGCGTGGCGAGCATATTGTCGAACTTGGCCGGCGAGCTGAAGCGCGCGCCGAGATACACGCCGCTCTCGGGTGAATGGTGAACAGACCCTAGCGGCAGGGCGGCGGCCAATGCATTGAGGGTGAAGCGGCTGAGGCGGCGGCCGTCGTAGCCGTAATCTGCTTTCAGCGCGGCGCGCAGGCTTTTTTCATCAACGTCGCTGCGGCTGTGGTGGATGCTGATTTGCTGCACAAATAAAACACTCATGCACGGTGCTCCAAGATGATGCTGGTGTTGCTGCCGCCAAAGCCGAAAAAATTCATCAGATAAAGGCCGCTACCCAGGGTGAGGCCGTGGGCGGCCAGCGGCGCATCGGTTTGTGCGTAAGCGGCGGCAGCAGGCAGCGGCGGCAGCGCACTTTGGTGCAGGCAGGAGAGCAGCAAGGCGGTTTCGATGATGGCCGCTGCGCCGAGGGTGTGGCCGATAAACGGCTTGAGTGCGGCTCGAGGCGTGTTGGGCAAGAGCGCGTGCAGGGCGGCGGCTTCGGCTTCGTCTGCCGCAGCGCTGCCGATGCCGTGGGTTTTCACCAATCGAATCTGCCCGGGCTGCGCGGCGGCATCAGAGAGCGCAGCCTGCATTACGCGTTTCACGGCGGCGCTGTCGGTGTGGGTGAGGCCGAGGGTGTCGGTGCCGCCGGCGATGCCGCGGAGGGTGGCCGCACCGCTGCCGCATTCCAAGGCCAGGCAGGCGGCGGCTTCACCGCAGATAAAGCCGCCGGCCTGGGCAAACGGGGTGTAGGCGGGCGTGTCGGCGAGCAGACCCATGGCGTGGAAATGCTCGAAAGTGAGGGCGTTGAAGTTTTCAAAGCCCAGTACCAGCGCGCGTTGGCACCAGCCGGCGCGCAGCATTTTCACGGCATAGCAAAGCGCATTGGCCGATGAGGTGCATGAAG
Source organism: Uruburuella suis (assembly GCF_004341385.1). GTDB lineage: Bacteria > Pseudomonadota > Gammaproteobacteria > Burkholderiales > Neisseriaceae > Neisseria > Neisseria suis. Next base: position 12,136 of record NZ_SLXE01000023.1, on the reverse strand, counting down.
TGGCGAAGCTGAAAATATCGGGGTTGCCCAAGCGATGATGGAAATGTTCGGCCACATGGGTGAGGCTGTGTCGGCCGGTGTCGAGGCCGATTTCGGAAACATAACCGGGATTCAGCATCTGCTCGCGCTCGCTCATCAGATAAGCGGTGGAGCCGATAAAAATCGGGGTGTTCGCTAGGCTTTCAGACGGCCAGCCGGCCTGCAAAGCGGCTTGGGATAAGTGTTGATACAAAATATCGAACAGGTCGGCTGCGCTGAGCTTGGCGGCGGCAAAGGTGTTGAAATAGGGCAGGGTGATGTGCCGGCCGAGGAAAGATAAGCTGCGCTCAGCCGGGGCGGCGGGCGTGTGCAGCGGATAGAGGCCGTCTGAATCGGAAAAAGCGTGCATCTGGCCGTTGCGGCTTTGGGCGCATTGCAGCGTGGCGGCGCGTATGGCGATATTCATGCGCTGTGGCTGGCGCGCACAAAGGCGGCTAAGTCGCGCACATTGAGCATGTGGCGGCGCACTTCGCGGTCGCCTTGCAGCCGCACCTGAAAATGCGTTTGCAGCGCCACGGAAATTTGCAGGGCATCCAGCGAATCGAGCGCCACGCGGCTGCTGTCGCCAAACAGCGGCTCATCATCGCCGATGGCTTCGGGGGCAAAATCATCAAGCTTGTCGGTTTCCTGCAAAATCAGCCGTTTAAGCTCGGTTTCGAGCGCGCCGGGAGCGAGGGTGAAAGTGTAGCTCATTAAAATCTTACCTGTGTTTTGAGTTGTTTGCGGTAAACGGCGGCGGCCAGCAGCAGGCAGGCCGCGCCAAATAAAACCAGCAGCAGCATGCTGTGCTGCACTTGGGCGAAGCCGTGGCGGTTGAGCAAAAGCTGGTGAAATGCCTGCAAAGCCCAAGCCATCGGCGAGATTTGGCTGATGGTGTGCATGCTGTCGGGCATCACATAAGCGGGCACCATTATTCCGCCCAGCGCCGCCATAATGATGATGCCGCCGCCGCCCAGCACCACGGCCTGCTCGGTGGTTTTGGCCAGCACGCTCACCAGCAGGCCGTAGCCCAATGCGGCCAAGCTGATGGCGCAGGAAAGCAGCGCATAAGGCCAAATACTGCCGCTGAGCGTGAACGCATCAATGCCCAATAAGGGCAGCAGATAGCGCCCGATCAAAAGCATGCCGGCAAATTGCAGTTGGTTAATCAGAAAATAAGGCACAAGCTTGGCCAAAAGCAGGCTGCCGGCAGAAGCCTGTGCCATGCGCAAGCGCGTGAGCGTGTTGGTTTGGCGCTCCATTGCCATCACGTTGGATAGCGGTATCATAATGAAAAACATGCCGAAAATCAGCCATGCGGGCACGCTGTGCTGCACCGAAGTGGGCTTTTGCACTGCTTGGCCGCTGCCGCTCAAATAGATTGCTTCAAATTGAGCCTGGTTGAGATAGCCGTCGATATCGCTGAAGGTTTGCTGCAATGCCTCGTTGATGTTTTGCCGCAGCAGGCGCGCTTGCGGGCCGGCGGGCGCATCGGCGCGGCTTTCGTTGTGGTCGGCCAGCATATTGATGCGTGTTTGGGTGTAGCTTTGCTGCAAAATGCCGCGCATGGCGCTCAGCCACGAACGCTCGGTGTCGGGCTTTATCCATAATTGCAGCGGCACATCATCGGCCAACGCGGCGGCTTCTGCGTTGGGGTTGACCACCAACATATCCAAGCCGCCTTGTTGCAGCAAGGTTTTCAGACGGCCTGTGTCGGCCAATGCGGCTTCTTGCACCTTGATATCGTGTGTACCCAATTGGTGGGCAAAGGCGGCGTTCACCGGATTGGCGGCGGCGCCGGCCAGCGCAATCTGCGCGCCGGCGTGCGGCTCGGCATCTTTGCTCAGCGCCACCGACATAATCAGCATAAAAGCAATCGGCATAGCAAACAGCACCGCCAAGCCGTGCAAATCGCGGCCAAGCAGGCGGAATTCTTTATACACTGCGTGTAAAAACATCATGGCGCCACCTGCCGGTTGAGAAAATCGAGATAAAAAGCTTCCAGCGAGCCGTGGCCGAATTGGAAAAAGGCCGTCTGAAAGCCTTGCTGCCGCACCATCTGCCAAATATGTGCCGCGCCGGCTTCATCAGTGGCCAATTGCACCGCACCTTGTGCATCCAGGCTGCCGCCCCAGGCCGCCGCCTGCGCCGGGCTGCACGGCGGCACGGTTTGAAAGCGCAAAATATGCTGCCCGCCTTGCTGCAAAATATCGTCCAGCGCGCCGTGATAAACCAGCCTGCCGTGGTTGAGCAGGGCGATTTGGCTGCACAAAGTTTCGATTTCCTGCAAATAATGCGAGGTGTAAATCACCGTGATGCCTTCAGCCGTGAGCGCGGCCACATTTTCGAGGATAAAGCGGCGTGATTCGGGGTCGATGCCGACGGTGATTTCATCCAGAAAAATCAGCGTCGGGCGGTTAATCAGGCCAATGGCGAAATTCAAACGGCGCTTGAGGCCGCCGGAAAGATTTTTCGCCAGCTTGGCCGTGTGTGCGCCCAAATCGGTTTGCTCAATCAAGTTGTGCAGGTGTTGTTTGTCTTTCACGCCATAAAGCGCGGCGAAAAAACACAGATTTTCCCACACGCTCAACAGCGGATAAAAAGCAAAATCTTGCGGCACCAGCGAAATGCGCTGCTTTTGCGCACGGCTCAATTCGGCCAGCGGCTGATCGTCAAACACAATCTGCCCCTGCTGCACAGGCTGCAAGCCCGCCAGCAGCGACATCAACGTGGTTTTGCCCGCGCCGTTGGGGCCGAGCAAACCGAGCGCCTCGCCTTGCGCCACCGTCAGGCACACATTATCCAGCGCGGCAGCGACCGCAGCGGGATAGCGGTGACAGAGATTTTCAATGCGTATCATGGCAGCTAAAGGATTAAGATTTGTTAAGAAAGGTTGGGCGAATAATACGCGAAATTGTGGTTTCCAGCATCTGTTTGATGCGGGTCAAATGTGCCTACATTGAATTACATTCAATCGAAACAAATAATGATTTTGGTGAAATAAAAATTATAAAATTAGTTAAAAATAATGATTTATAACTTTTTAAAATAAATCATATCAGAATAATGCTTCAAGGCGAAAAATCTGCCACAGCCGTTGCAAGATAGATACTAAATTATCAAGTTAAAGTAAAAAGCCTAATTTTCAAATGTTTAAGGCTGGCCGGTATGAGGAAAAGGGTTTTTGATGCGCTTGCAATTAAATTATAAATATTGGAAATGTGTTGTTTCTTGCAATAAAGCCCTGCATTTTTAATCAAAATCATGAGAAAACATCAAAAATCAAGCAGCCGGCGCGTTGCTTAATCTATAAACGAGCCGGAAACTTTTCCGGGCGGGGCTTGGCAAAAAAGAAAAAAGCGGGTACATTCCGACTACACCGAGTTACAAAGCATTACAAACGTAGCCGGCCATCCAAAAATCAAGCAAGAACAAAGGAGTAGAGTAATATGTCTAACTATCAAGACGAGATTAAACAAGCAACCGAATTGAAAAAACAAGCAGGTAGCAGTTGGCACGATATCACGCCGGAATATGTTGCCCGCATGCGTTTGCAAAACCGCTTCAAAACCGGCCTCGATATCGCCAAATACACTGCCGCCATCATGCGCAAAGACATGGCCGAATACGATGCCGATTCTGCTAAATACACCCAATCGCTGGGCTGCTGGCATGGTTTTATCGGCCAACAAAAGCTGATTTCCATCAAAAAACACCAAAAAACCACCAATAAGCGCTATCTGTATCTTTCCGGCTGGATGGTTGCCGGCCTGCGTTCGCAATTCGGCCCCTTGCCCGATCAATCCATGCACGAAAAAACCAGCGTGTCCGATTTGATTGAAGAACTCTACACTTTCCTGCGCCAGGCCGATGCCCGCGAGCTGGATTTGCTGTTTACCGCGCTGGATGCCGCCAACGAAGCCGGCGATGCGGCCAAAGCCAAAGAAATCCAAAGCCAAATCGATAATTTCGAAACCCACGTGGTGCCGATTATTGCCGATATCGATGCCGGTTTCGGCAACGCCGAAGCCACTTATCTCTTGGCTAAAAAAATGATTGAAGCCGGCGCTTGCTGTATCCAAATTGAAAACCAAGTGTCCGATGAAAAGCAATGCGGCCACCAAGACGGCAAAGTAACCGTGCCGCATGTGGATTTCTTAGCCAAAATCAATGCCGTGCGCTATGCCTTCCTCGAATTGGGCGTGGATGACGGCGTGATTGTTGCCCGCACCGACTCTCTGGGTGCCGGCCTCACCAAGCAAATTGCCTATTCCACCGAGCCCGGCGATTTGGGCGACCAATACAACGCCTTCCTCGATGGCGAAGAAATCACCGACATCAGCCAAGTAAAACCGGGCGATGTGATTGTGAACACCGACGGCAAAACCATCAAGCCGGTGCGCCTGCCGAGCAATCTGTTCCAATTCAAGAAAGGCACCGGTGTGGATCGCGTGGTGCTCGACTGCATCACTTCGTTGCAAAACGGCGCAGATTTGCTGTGGATTGAAACCGAAAAACCGCACATCGGCCAAATTGCCGAAATGGTGAACAAAATCCGCGAAACCATCCCGAACGCCAAGCTGGTATACAACAACAGCCCCTCGTTCAACTGGACGCTCAATTTCCGCCAACAAGTATTTGATACTTGGAAAGAAGCCGGTAAAGACGTATCCGCTTACGACCGTGCCAAGCTGATGAGCGTGGATTACGACAACACCGATTTGGCCAAAGAAGCCGATGAGAAAATCCGCACCTTCCAGGCTGATGCTGCCCGCGAAGCCGGCATTTTCCACCACTTGATCACTTTGCCCACTTACCATACCGCCGCTTTGTCTACCGACACATTGGCCAAAGGCTATTTTGCCGACCAAGGCATGCTGGCTTATGTGAAAAACGTGCAGCGTGAAGAAATCCGCAACGGCATTGCCTGCGTGAAACACCAAAACATGGCCGGTTCGGATATTGGCGACAACCACAAAGAATACTTCGCCGGCGAAGCCGCGCTGAAGGCCGGTGGCAAAGACAATACCATGAACCAATTCAGCAACCATTAACCCCATACGGTTTCAGACGGCCGATACGCTTCTGCTTGATGATTACAAGGCCGTCTGAAGCCTACCGCCTTTGTCTGCATGGAGTTGAGCCGTGCGGATAAAGACAGGCGAGAGCCTGTATTGTTTGTGAAGCGTAAATCTCTGATTTGAGGTATTTCGGGCAATCCTTCGGGATTGCCCCTTTTTTTATGCCGCAGGCCGTCTGAAATGAAGGCCGTCTGAAATATTTCAGACTTATTATTCTGCATGCAGATTTCCTTAAGCAAACGCACATGCAGTGGCGGCCAAGGTGTGGTGCGCGATATTGCCATTTTTGCGTGAAGCCCTTAAAGTAAGGCCGTCTGAACATCATAATGAAAGCCGCTATGAATCCCCAAACAATTCTTGATTTCTGGTTTGCCGAAACCACCCGCCCGCATTGGTTTGCCAAAAGCGCAGCCTTTGATGGCCTGATTGTCGAGCGCTTCGGCGAGGTGTTGCGGCAGGCCGCCGCCGGCGAGCTGGCGCATTGGCGCGCCACGCTTGAAGGGCGGCTGGCGGAAATTATTGTGCTCGACCAATTTTCCCGCAATGCTTATCGCGACACACCGCAATCTTTCGCGCAAGACGGCATGGCTTTGGTGCTGGCGCAAGAAGCGGTGGCGCAGCCGGATTTTGAACAAATGCCGGCCGAGCGGCGCAAATTTATGCTGATGCCTTATATGCATTCTGAGTCTGCCGAAATTCATGCGCAGGCCATACCGTTGTTTGTTGCGCTGGATGATGCCTACACGCTGGATTTCGAAATCCGCCATCAGACGATTGTCGATCGTTTCGGCCGCTATCCGCACCGCAACGGCATATTGGGCAGAAAAAGCAGCGCTGAGGAGGCTGAATTTCTGCAACAGGAAGGCTCATCGTTTTAATCAACGGGCAATATTTTCAGGCCGCGATCGGCTGCCCAAAGGCCGTCTGAAAAAAGTTTCAGACGGCCTTTATCATGATGGGTTTTGAGCGTTATCCGCTATTGAAGCAAAAAACGCTAAGTGTTAAAGTTTACGATATTGTGTTTACATGGCTAATTGAGGAGCAAAAAAATGAAATATAAACTGATCAGTCTGGCTGCCGCTTGCGGCTTTGCCGCCGCACCTGCGTTGGCCGCGCCGCAACATATTGCCGCCGCCGAGCCTTTTGAAGCCAGCGTGCTGACGAGCGGCTTAAACGGCCCGTGGGATATGGTGTGGGGGCCGGATAATTTCTTGTGGATTACTGAGCGGCAGGGAAAAAGCATTGCCCGCATCAACCCGCAAACCGGTGAGCGAAAAGAATTGATTACCTTTGAAAATGCATTTGCCGCGCCGCCGCATGAGGGCGTGTTGGGCTTGGCGTTGGCGCCCGATTTTCTGAAACGCGGCAGCCGCAACTATGTGTACACCGCCTACACTTATAAAACCGGCGAGCAGGAATATGCCCGCATCGTGCGTTTGCAATATGATGCCAAGGCCGGCAAGCTCGGCAACGAGCAAGTGATTATCGACCGCCTGCCCGCCAGCCACGACCACAATGCCGGCCGCCTGCGCTTTGGCCCCGACGGCAAACTTTATTACACCCTCGGCGATCAAGGCCGCAACCAAGGCAGCCTTTATTGCCAACCGATTGAAGCGCAACGCACGCCCACCGCTGCCGAAATAGCCAAACAAGACTACAGCAGCTATGTCGGCTCATCATTGCGCCTGAATGCCGATGGCTCGATTCCGCGCGACAACCCGGTGATCAACGGCGTGAAAAGCCATATGTTTACTTACGGCCACCGCAACCCGCAAGGGCTGGTGTTTGTGGGCAACCGCCTCTACAGCTCGGAGCAAGGCCCCTCAAGCGATGATGAAATCAATATTCTCGAAGCCGGCGGCAATTATGGCTGGCCGAATGTGTCGGGCTTTCGCGATAATCAGGGCTATGTGTATGCCGATTATTCGGCTGCGCCCAATTGCGCCGGCGTGAAATTCGATTCCAATGTGATTCCCGCAGGCGTGCCCACCCACAAAGAAACCGAATTCAGCGCACCGAATTACCGCGAGCCGGTGAAAACCTTCTATACGGTCAACAGCCAATATAATTTCACCGACCCCAAATGCGGCCAAATGGCTTATTTGTGCTGGTCCACCATCGCGCCGGCCAGCATCGCTTATTACCCGAAAAACGGCAAAATCGAAGCCTGGCGCAATTCGCTCTTGGTTACTTCGCTGAAAAACGGCGCGCTCTACCGCGTGCGCCTGAATGAAGACGGCAGCCAAACCCAGGGCGATGTGGCCAAATATTTCAAAACCGAAAACCGCTACCGCATGGTGGTGGTGAGCCCTGACGGCGGCAAAATTTATGTGGCCACCGACAGCGTGGGCAACGGCACCAAAGCCGACGGCACGCCGATCAACACCATGGCCAACCCGGGCTCGATTATCGTGTTTGAATACAAACCTTGACGATTTAGCCGAGAGGCCGTCTGAAAACCTTTTCAGACGGCCTTTTCATTGGATTGCTTCCAAATTTAAAATGCAAAGAGCCGAGCCCAACCATGCAGTCAGGTTGTTTCAGGTATTGATAATACCAATCCAAAAAAATAACCTTACAAAATAAAAGCAGTTCGGCAGCATCATCCGCGTAGGTCGGATTCTTGAATCCGACGTTTGGCCAACGGCCAAAGCGATGTGCGTGCCTTGTTCTGCGAACAAGTGTCGGATTCGAGAATCCGACTTACAGGCTGCCCGTTTGTATATTATTTTTTTGAATTGATATAAGGAACAAAAATATGCCGCCTTGCACCCGCACACCGCTCAAACTCGCCGCCTTGCTGGCCGCGCTGCCCTTACCGGCTCAGGCTGATGAGGCCGACACACAAGCCGCGCTGGACGAAATCACCGTGAGCGCCACCCGCACCGGCACCTCGGCCAAAGGCACGCCCGCCGCCGTTTATACCGTGCGGCAAGACCAAATTCAGCATCATCAGATGCAGGTAGATTTATCCGAATCGCTGGCCGCCGTGCCGGGTGTGCAAATTAAAAACCGGCGCAATTATGCGCAAGACACGCAGATTTCCGTGCGCGGTTTCGGCGCGCGCACCGCGTTCGGCGTGCGCGGCGTGCGCATTTATGTGGACGATATTCCCGCCACCCTGCCCGACGGCCAGGGCGCGATTTCGCATATCGACTTAGGCTCGGCGCGGCGCATCGAAGTGCTCAACGGTCCCATGTCGGCGCTTTATGGCAATGCTTCCGGCGGCGTGATGCTGGTGCAGAGTGAAGAGGGGCAAAACCCGCCCTCAATTGAAACCCACGCCAATGCCGGCCGCTACGGCACTTACCAATACGGCATTAAAGCTTCGGGCGGCGGCAACGGCAAAGAGCTGCCAGCCTATATGCTCAGCCTCGCGCGCTTCCAAACCGACGGCTATCGCGATCACAGCAGCGCATTTAAAAACATGGCTAATGCCAATGTGAAATGGCAGCTGGATAACGGCGCCACGCTCAAGCTGATTGCCAACAGCGTCAACACCCGCGCCGACGACCCGCAAGGCCTCACGCGCGCGCAATGGCAGCAAAACCCGCGCCAGGCATCGCCCTCCGCCATTGCTTATAATGTGCGCAAAGAGCAGCAGCAGGTGCAGGGCGGCTTGGTGTATGAGCAGGCTTTGGATGCGCACCACAGCATCAAAGCCGTGCTTTACGGCGGCGAGCGCAAAGCGCTGCAATTTCAATCGATACCGAAAGCTGTGCAGCAAAACAACCCGGGTCACGCCGGCGGTGTGATTGATTTGCGCCGCCGCTATTACGGCGCAGATGTGCGCTGGAGCGGGCAAAACCTGCTTGCCGACGAATCGCTGCGCGCCAGCGCGGGCTTGAGCTTCGACACCCTCACCGAAAAACGCCGCGGCTATGAAAATTTCATCGGCGACACGCTCGGCGCACAAGGTGTATTGCGGCGCAACGAAACCAACGATATTTGGAATCTCGACCCCTATATGCAGGCCGGCTGGCAATTTGCACCGCAATGGCGGCTCGATGGCGGCCTGCGCTACAGTAACGTGCATTTCAAATCGCGCGACCACTACATCACCGCCGCCAATCCCGACGACAGCGGCCAAACCGACTATCGCAAATGGCTGCCCAGCGCCACGCTTTCGTGGCAGGCCACCGAGCGCCTGTTGGGCTACACCTCTTATGCACGTGGCTTTGAAACCCCCACCATGAATGAGCTTTCCTACCGCGATAACGGCAGCGGCCTCAATTTCGGCCTGCAACCGGCCAGCAACCAAACCTACGAAATCGGCGCCAAATACAGCGGCTGGCTCGGCGGCTTGGCCAGCGTGGCGGCTTTCCGCATCAACACCGACAACGAAATCGTGGTGAAATCTTCGTCCAACGGCCGCACCGTGTATCAAAACGCCGGCAAAACCCGCCGCCACGGCATTGAATTGGCCTGGAGCGGCGAAATCGCCCCCGATCTCAATGCCACGCTGGCCTACACCTGGCTCGATGCCCGCTATAAATCTGACAGCGCCAACCTGGCAAACAACAAACACATTCCCGGCATTGCCGAACATGCCGCTTATTTGGGCGCCGATTACGCACCCGAGCAAGGCTGGCAGGCCGGCGCCGGCGTGCGCGCGCTCTCCAAAGTGTATGTTAACGATGCCAACAGCGAAGCCGCGCCCGGTTTTCTCACCGCCGACATCCACGCAGGCTATGTGTGGCGACTTGCCGGCGGCTGGCATATCCGCTCATATGCCGCGCTGAACAATCTTTTCAATCGCCAATACATCGGCTCGGTGATTGTAAACGACGGCAACGGCCGCTATTTCGAGCCCGCACCCGGCCGCAACTGGCAGGCAGGTTTGAGCGTAAAAAAAGCGTTTTGATTTTAAAGAAAGGCCGTCTGAAAGCTTTCAGACGGCCTTGTTTATCTGCGCAAGCTGCGTCAATAAGCCTCAAACGGCACGGCCAGCAAAGCTTCTCCGCCGCTGTGCACTTGTGCGGCAAAGGTGTGCACTTGCGGCAGCACATAGGCGAAATACACTTGCGCCGTGTGCTGCTGCGCGCGGTAGAAAGCTTCACCCAAAGGCGCATCGGTGCGGCCGGCGAGCGCATCGGCGGCGGCCAACCAGCCGCGAGCCAGCGCGATGGCGCCCAGCGTGCAGGCCATTTGTTGCAGATAGGCGTTGGAAGCGGCGGCGGCCAGTGCGGGCTGCTCGCCCATTTGCGCCACAATATCGGCCACGCTTTGCTCGGCCGCGGCTATGGCTTGCAGCAGCGATGCAGCCAAATCGGGCGCGGCAGCGGCCAATGTTTGCGCAATTTCTTTGCCCTCGGCGAGCAAGGCCAGCGGCACGGCGCCGCCGTTGGCTGCGGTTTTGCGGCCGATTAAATCGAGCGCCTGCACGCCGTTGGTGCCTTCGTAAATCGGGGTGATGCGCACATCGCGCACATATTGCGACACGCCGGTTTCTTCCACGTAGCCCATGCCGCCGTAAACCTGCATGGCCAGATTGGTGAGCAGCACGCCGTTGTCGGTGTTCCACGCTTTCACAATCGGAATCAGATAATCAAGCACGCGCTCGGCCTGTTTGCGCACCACAGGGTCTTCCAGCCCGTGCACCAAATCAATCGCAGAGGCAGCCTGCATATAAAGCGCGCGCTGGGCGGCTAATGTGGCTTTTTGCACCAGCAGCATGCGGCGCACGTCGGGGTGGTGGATGATGCTTACCGGCTCTTGGCTGTCGCTGCCCAATTCGCGGCTTTGCACGCGCTCTTGCGCATAGGCGAGTGCATTTTGATAAGCGCGCTCGGCCACGGCATGACCCTCGATGCCCACGCCCAAGCGGGCGTGTTTCATCATGGTAAACATATAGGCCAGGCCTTTGCCGGCGCGGCCGATCAAATAGCCTTCGGCTTCGTCAAACTGCATCACGCAAGTGGGGCTGGCGTGGATGCCGAGCTTGTGCTCCAGCCCCACCACGCTCACCGGGTTGCGCGCGCCGAGGCTGCCATCAGCGTTCACCAGATATTTGGGCACGATAAACATCGAAATGCCTTGCACGCCCGGCGGCGCATCGGGCAGGCGCGCCAGCACCAAATGAACAATATTTTCGGTGATTTCCTGCGCGCCCCAGGTGATGAAGATTTTTTGGCCGCTGATGGCATAAGCGCCGTTGTCTTTGGGCACGGCCTTCACCGCCACCTGCGCCAAATCAGTGCCCGCGCCCGGCTCGGTGAGGTTCATGGTGCCGCTCCAAGCGCCTTCACACATTTTGGGCAGGTAAACCTGTTTTTGCTCATCGTCGGCATGGTTGAACAAAGCTTCAATCGCGCCGATGGTGAGCATGGGCAAAAGCGAGAGCGATAAATTGGCGGCACACCACATTTCTTCGCACGCGGCCGACACCACCGCCGGCAGCCCTTGGCCGCCATATTCAGCCGGCGCGCGCAAGCCCGCCCAGCCCGCATCGCGGTATTCGTGATAAGCATTCACCAAATCGGGGTGGGTTTCTACTTTGCCGTTTGTCAATTTTGCGCCGTGCAAATCGCCGGTGCGGTTTGTGGGTGCGAGCACTTGCTCGGCAAAGCGCGCCGCTTCTTCCAACACCGCATCCACGGTGTCGGCATCGAGGCCGTCTGAAGCGGGCAGGGCGAGAATTTCGGGAAGCTTGCCATGCACTTGCAGGGCAAAACGCAATTCGTTGATGGGGGCTTGGTAATTCATGCTTTCTCCATGATCAATAAAATATTGTTTTTGTGTGGTGTGGTGTGGTGTGGCGCTTACTTTAGCCGCAATCGCACCGCTTGCAAAGGCTGCGGCAAGGCTTTTTTGGAGCAAGCAGCCTAAACTTTGCGCGGCCACAAAAAAGCGGCGATGTTGTGTGGTATTGTTGCGCACAATCTGCTTGATGCCGTCTGAAAGTTTTCAGACGGCATCAGGCAGAAAAGCCGGCGCAAACCGCTAGGGTCTGTTCACAATTACTTGTCATAAAGGTAGCCACATCACAATGCATCCCAATAAAACCGTGCTGTGGAAGTTGCGCTTTAGCTTATCGT
>NZ_SLXE01000022.1 GCF_004341385.1 Uruburuella suis | reverse complement strand
CGGCAGCACCACCCTCAAAGGCGCGCAGGTGTTCGGCAGCAGCATCGAGCTCGATGCGCAAAGCCTCCACATCGAAAGCCTGCAAAACCGCGCCGCCCACCAAAGCCGCCAATATCAGGGCAGCGCCCAAATCACCGTGGGCTACGGCGTGTCCGGCAGTGGCGATTTCAGCCACAGCCAAATCCGTGCCGACCATGCTTCGGTGGCCGAACAAAGCGGCCTCTTCGCCGGCGATGGCGGCTATCGGGTGAATGTGCAAAACCACACCGATCTCAAAGGCGGCCTTATCACCTCCACCGAAAAAGCCGAAGCCGAACACCGCAACCGCTTTCAGACGGCCACCCTCATCCACAGCGATACCCACAACCACAGCAAGAGCAAAATCACCCGCAATCCGGCAGCTGGCAGGCTTCGCCCCACTTTCAATAATACCTATAAAAAAATTATCATAAATAAGGTGTTGCATGATATGCAACGCAGGCGTAATATGTGCTCAACTTGATTGGTTTAAACCAAATGGATTAACTCATGGAAAATACTTCCACCGTAGAATCAGCCAAGCAAAAGCTCAATGATTGGCTCGACAAAGGCATTATCGTTTCAGGAAACAAGCTGCCTTCGGAAAGAGAGCTTGAGGAGCTTTTGGGGGTGAAGCGCATGACTTTGCGCCAAGCTTTATTACATTTAGAGGGTGAATCAAAAATTTTTCGCAAAGACAGGCGGGGTTGGTTTGTTGCCTTGCCTCGCTTCAACTACAACCCCAGCAGCGCCACGAGTTTCAAGCAAGCTGCCATCGAGCAGGGGCGCCTGCCCTCTTGGGGCTATCTGAGCAAAGAGCGTGTCCACGCCGCTGCGCCAAACATTTTGGCCTTGCTCGGGGTTAAAGAAGGCGATGCTTTATACAAAATCTGTGGCTGGGGCGCTCTGGACAACCATAAAGTTTTTTACCATGAAACCTTTATCAATGCGCAAGTGGCTCCTGATTTTATCGAGCAGCTTGGTGAAGGCTCATTTGCTGAGGCGTGGGAAACAATCTATTCAAAAAAAACGCATACCAAGCATTTGGAATTTAAGCCCACCCGCTTTTCGGGCAGCGCTTGCAAGGGGATTGGCGGAACGCCGGGCACACCTTCTATTCGGGTGAAGAAATATCGTGCGGATGAGGCAGATAAAATCGTTCAGATCGATATCGAATATTGGCGTTTTGAATCAGTAGAATTTTTTATCGACTTATAGGAAATCATCATGAACCGCATACAAGCCCAAAAAATTGTTGAGCGCATACAGAATATTCCGCTTTATCTGCATGCCTACGCCTTTCATCTCAATATGAGAATGGAAAAAATATTGCCGGAAGGTTTATTGGATATTGCCAGCGAGCAAAAGCTTAAGGGCGTCAAAGTCCACGTTTTAGACGGCGAGAGCCAATCTTTAAGCTGCGCCGATGATGCGCGCTTGCAAAAATTCGGAGAAAAAGCACACAGCTTGGGCTTGGATGTTCATATCGAAACCAGCGCCTCCGATGCCGAAACCATTGATACGGCCGTGGCGATTGCGCTCAAATCCGGCGCTTCTTCGGTGCGCTTTTATCCGCGTTATGAAGGGCATTTGGCCGAAGTGTTGGCGCAGGTCAAACAAGATATCCAATATATCAAAGCGCATTATCAGCACAGCGGTTTAACTTTCACGCTTGAGCAGCATGAAGATCTGAAAAGCCATGAGTTGGTTCGCTTGATTGAAGAGGCCGATTTTCCCCAACTCTCTCTTTTATTCGATTTCGCCAATATGATAAATGCAAATGAAGAGCCGCTCCCGGCTCTCGCGGCAATGGCAAGCAAAATCACTCAGGTGCACATCAAAGATGCACTGATTATCCGCGAAGCCAATGGGCTGGGGCATCAAGCCTGCATTTCCGGCCAAGGCGATCTGCCATTTAAAGAGCTGCTTTTTCAGCTTATTTGCTTGGGGGAACACAGCCCGCAAGTGATGGCCTACGGCTTGGAAGAAGAAGTGGATTACTACGCCCCGCCCTTCCGTTTTCAAGGGGAAGACAATAATCCGTGGATACCTTGGCGGCAAATGAGCGAAACAGAGCTGCCCAAAGAAAATCTGGATACACGATTAGAAAAAGAATTCGATGATGCCATCAACCAGATTCATTATGTACGAAATATTCTTAACGAATTAGCGCAAGAAGCGATAGCGGTATTAAATTAAATCCAAGGCAATCGATTTAATTTAAAAACACATTTTATTGTTGGTGTCGGATAACGCCATTAGCCAAAACACAGCTATCAATGACATCATAACCCTTATGATGAGGTAAAAATCATGCTGACCAGAAAGAAATGGACCATATTCAGCCTGTTGGTTTTATGTGGGGGCACTATTTATAAGCTGCCTTCATTGAAAGATGCTTTTTATGTGCCCATGCAAGAATATTTTCATCTTACCAATGGCCAAATTGGCAATGCCATGTCAGTTAATTCCATCGTTACAACCATCGGTTTCTTTTTATCGATTTATATTTCCGATCGCTTGCCGCGCCGCTTTACGATGTCATTCTCATTAATCGCCACCGGCTTGCTCGGCATTTATTTGTCTACCATGCCCGGTTATTGGGGAATATTGTTTGTTTGGGCGCTATTCGGTGTAACCTGCGATATGCTCAACTGGCCGGTGCTGCTCAAATCGGTCAGCCTGCTGGGCGACAATTCCCAGCAAGGGCGCTTGTTTGGCTTTTTCGAAACCGGCCGCGGCGTTGTCGACACCATTATCGCATTTAGCGCCCTGGCTATCTTTGCCTGGTTTGGCGGCGGCTATCTCGGGTTTAAAGCGGGCATTCTGTTTTATGCTTCCATCGCCATTTTAGTCGGCGTGGTTTTATTCTTTGCGATGAAAAACAACAGCTCGGAAGACGAAAACCCGGCATCGGCCGAAGCAACCGAAGAAAAAGCAGAGAAAAAAGCAGAAAATCCGAAGCTGGGCAGCGTGTTGAAAAACAAAACCGTTTGGCTCATCGCCTTCAGCATTTTTTGTGTTTACGCCGTGTATTGCGGGCTGACTTTCTTTATTCCCTTTCTGAGCAACATCTATGCCCTGCCGATTGCATTGGTTGGTGCCTACGGGATTATCAACCAATATTGCTTAAAAATGGTAGGCGGCCCCATAGGCGGCTTAATCGCCGATAAAGTTTTGAAATCGCCGAGCAAATATCTTTTCTACACCTTTATTATCAGCACGATTATGCTGGGCATATTGATTGTGTTGCCGCACGAGCATATGCCGGTTTACTTGGGCATGACATGCACTTTATTGTTTGGCGCAGTGATTTTTACGCAACGGGCTGTATTTTTCGCGCCCATTGGTGAAGCAGAAATCAGCGACAAAAACACCGGCGCGGCCATGGCGCTGGGCAGCTTTATCGGCTATGCGCCCGCAATGTTTTGCTACAGCCTCTATGGCCACGTTTTAGACGCAAACCCGGGGCTGCTGGGCTATCAAATCGTTTTTGGCTTAATGGCTGTGTTCGCCTGTGTCGGGATTTTCGTTTCCGCATTACTGGTGAAAAATATCCGTAAAAACCGCCAACAGCGTTCATTGCAATCGGTATAACAACATCTGGAATATGCTCCAAAAGCAGTTATTTAGGCCGTCTGAAGATTATTTTTCAGACGGCCTGATTGTTTGACACCGCTTAAATTATTCAAACCAACACTGCATAGCCCCGCCCTGCCTTGATTCAAGTTTGATTCACCATCATTGCCAAGCCACTTCAGAAATAATATAAAAAAATATTATAAATTCATACACAATTGTCATAAAAATTGGGGAATGCTAGAGTAAAGCCCATAAAGTAGCACCAACCACAAAAATAGAAGGAGAGAAAATGAACGTGTTGAAATGGTCTTTATTGGCGGCCTCTTTGGGCTTGGCCGCATGCAGCAGCGGAGGCAGCAATCCGCCCGTTGTTACCGATCCCGGAGACGGCGGCGGTAATCCGCCGGTGGTGATTCCCGATCCCGGAGATGGTAGCGGCAATCCGCCGGTGGTGATTCCCGATCCCGGAGATGGCGGCGGCAATCCGCCGGTAGTGGTTCCCGATCCCGGAGATGGCGGCGGCAATCCGCCGGTGGTTACTGAACCTGAAAATGGCGGCATGGATAAGAAAATCAGCGGCGAATTTTATGAAGTAGATGTTTTTCGGCAATACGATGTAGCCCCCGCTTACGATCCAATCGGCCCTGTGTGGGTAAGAAACACCGGTTCCACTGATAACATCAATATATTGGTGTTAGATGGCGAGCGCATCAATATGCTGCCGCAAAGCATCACCGGCAACATCACAGTGTTTAGCGGCCACAACGAACACGGTCAACCCATCACTAAAGCAGTGTCCAATAATATGCAATATTTGGTTCATGGTTGGTTTTATCGGCCCACTGCAGCGCCATGCGGCGCTGATGACATCAACTGTCAATTTGATCGCGAAAGTGTAAGCGGCAAGGGTTTTGATCCTAATGCACACCGCCAATCATTCTTTGCACAAGGCTATCGCACTCTGGATATGCCAACCTCGGGAACTGCCGCTTATAGTGGCCAAGCCTTGGTAGCTGATGCCCGCTCCAGAAGCACCGGTATTATTCAAGCCGATATTACTCAAACAGATGCCTCATTCTCCGTTGATTTCGGTGCCCGCACGCTCACCGGCAAAATCGGCTCGTTTCAGCCGTTTACCGCAAGCATTCAAGGCAATCGATTTGCCACAGACGATCGCGATATTCCTTTCGACAGCTATCCGATTTCCGCCAAAGGCGGCTTTTACGGCCCCAAAGCAGCCGAGCTGGGCGGGGTGTTTACCGACAATAGATTTGCCATCGGTTCTTTTGCCGCAAAACAAGATGCCAGCGAATAAAATGGCATAAATCAAACACAGGCCGTCTGAAACACAGTTTTCAGACGGCCTGTAAGTTTTGCACTGATTATTGAAAAGTGAAAACGCAGAAAATTGAAAACGCAAGCTTGGCAAATCCGTTTTGCATGCTTATGCAAACATATTCACCTTTATGCGCTTATTTGCATCTATCATTAAAAATTCAGCGGTGCCCGATTTTCGCCCGATTTTCCATTTTCTCCCAAGCCGATAAAAACTAAAGAAATAATTACCCAAATCAAGAATACTTACCCTATTAAAATACTTGCAATGGGTAAAACAATTATCTATCATACCCTCGCCCGCAGTTGCGGGTATCTTATATAAAAAAACATAATTCTTAAATTCATTACGGAGTGAAAAAACATGGACATGAAAAAAACCATACTGGCCTCTTTGGCTCTTTTGGGCATGAGTTGCGCATTGGCAGCGGTTAACATCAACACCGCCGGTGCCGATGAACTCAAAGCTCTACCGGGCATCGGCTCGGCAAAGGCAGAGGCAATTGTTGAATATCGCAAACAACACGGCAATTTCAAAAGCGTGGAAGAGTTGAAAAATGTAAAAGGCATTGGCGAGAGCTTGTTCAACCGTTTGCAAGACGGCACGATTGTGCCCGCTGTGTAAACATCGCTAACTTTAACTTTGCTTGAAAAAGGCCGTCTGAACAAATTTGTTCAGACGGCCTTTTTTACGTTTACCGCCTTATCCCATCAATATGCGTTGAACCATGATTAAGCGCTCACTTAACACCGGCCTGCGCCTTGGCCACCCCCAGCGCCATGCTGCGCCCGGCTTCTTCCGCTTCGCGCTCACGCCCCGGCAAAGGGCGCGCACCCACGGTGCGTTTGAGCAGCACCAAGCCATACACCGCCGCCGCATGCGGCCACCAGCGATCGCCCGCTGCCTCCATAAAACGCCAGTTTTTCAACGCCTTGCCGCTACTCACCGCTGGCACATACACCATAAATTGCCCGCTTTCGATGGTAAAGCCCAGCGAGAGCGCCTGCTTTTTCAGCTGCGGCAACGGCAGGCAGCGGCGTTGTTCGGGCAGGCGCACACCATCAAACCAGCAGCTGAAGCGCCATAAAGAATGCGGGTTCAGCCCGGTGAGCACCAACCGCCCTTCCGGTTTCAAAGCCCGATAAGCCTCGGCCAGCGCCACCTCGGGCGCATCGCAGCATTCCAACACATGCGGCATCAGCAGCAAATCCAGCGCCTGATCCGCCCAGGCCGAAGCATCCGCCTGCATTTCCACATCGCGTCCCACGCACACCGCCTGCCCATTCGGCCACAAAGCCCAATCAGGCATGCCCGCCTGCACCACCGTGCCCGCGTGCAGCCCGGCCAGCGCACGGGCATAAAATTGCTGCTCGCGCTGAGCCGTGTAGCGCCCCGCATCGGTGCGGCCGAACCAATCTGTCAATATTTTGCAACTCATCGCCTTACTTTCATTCATTCCACTTCGCCTGCCCATCATACAGCCAGCCTTGCCATCCGACAAAACCTTCCCCGCCCATGCCCATGGCAAGCCTATAAATTATCAAGCAATTTAATGCCCTAATCACTTGACTGCACCCCCTCCAGCCAGTAACATCGGCAAAATCGAATTCCTATATGCTTCATATTAAAAGACTATGGCAAAATTAAAAACTATTGTATTGGCTGTGACCGGCCTTTCCGCCTTCTCCGCCACCGCCGGCCACGCCGCCACACCCAATCAAGCAGGCATGGCCATGATGCGCCTGAACGCCTCGCTGCTTGATCAAGCCGCCACCAACTTTGCCTCCGGCAGCCTTTGGAACAATCTGCGCCGTGACTTCCGCATGGTTGAAGTCAACCCCGAATTGGTGCGCCGCCACGAAAGCAACTTCGTAAAAGGCAACGCTTATTTCAACCGCACCATCGACCGCAGCAAACCTTATATGTTTCATATTGCCAATGAAGTGAAAAAGCGCAATATGCCGTCTGAAATCGCCCTCTTGCCCTTTATCGAAAGCGCTTATGTAACCAAAGCGCGCTCGCATGTGGGCGCTTCCGGGCTGTGGCAGTTTATGCCCGCCACCGGCCGCCACTACGGCCTCGAAAAAACCCCGCTTTACGATGGCCGCCATGATGTAGCTGCCGCCACCGATGCCGCGCTGAATTATCTCGAATACCTGCACCGCCTCTTCGGCGACTGGTCGCTTGCGCTGGCCGCCTACAACTGGGGTGAGGGCAATGTCGGCCGCGCCATCAACCGCGCCCGCGCACAAGGCCTCGAGCCCACTTACGAAAACCTGCGCATGCCCAACGAAACGCGCAATTATGTGCCCAAGCTTTTGGCCGTGCGCAACTTGGTAAACAACCCGCAAGCCTTCGGCATGAATCTGAGCGACATCGACAACAAGCCCTATTTTAAAGCGGTGAACATTGATAAGCCTGCCGATGTGGCTGCCATCACCCGCTTAGCCAACATCAGCGAGAGCGAATTTCTCGCGCTGAATCCGGCCTACAGCGCGCCCGTATTTATTCCGAAAAACAACCGCAAGCTGCTGCTGCCGGTAACGGCTGCGGCCACTTTCGAGAAAAACTACCGCAACGCCAGCCCCGACACCCTGCTCTCTTGGGATGTTTACACACCGTTTTCCACCACCAGCCTTTCCAGCATTGCCGCTGAAACAGGCATGAGCGTGGCAGAAATCAAACGCCTCAACGGCATGAGCGCCAACAGCGTGGGTGCCGGCCGCAGCATTTTGGTGGCCAAAAGCAGAGCCACCACCGGCAGCTTCGGCCGCCACGACTTGAATTTCGCCAGCATCGACACCGACACCGCACCCGACACTTACCGCTCCGATATGCCGGTGATGCAGCCCGCCGCACCTTCGGCCGCCGTGCTCGCCAGCGCCCAGCCTTTGCTGCCTAAGGCCGAGCCGATAACCGTCGCCCGTGCAGCCGCTGCCCAAACAGCCACCACCGAAGCCCGGCCGCAAATCCTCGCCGCCCAAACCCGCATCGCCACCGTGCCTGAGCAGGCTACTGCACAACCCATTGATTTCACGCGCGTGCAATCAACCGCTTGGTCTGACACAGCGCCCGCCGCTGCCACCACGCTTGCCGCCGCACCTGAAGCCGCGCCCATCACCACCGCCCAAGCCGGCACCCCCATCAGCACCGATATAGCCATCAAAGAAGCTTTGCCGCTGCCCACGCAAACCGCAGCCGCCGAGCAGGCCATTGATATTGCGATTAACCAACCGCTGCCCTTGCCCACCCAGCCGGGCGCCGCCGTTGAAGCAGACGATCCGCTCTTGGCGTTGGCACAAGAATCCGCCTTGCGTCTGAGCGCGGCCGACAGCGTGCGCAGCGCATTGGCGCAAGCTGAAAGCAACGAAGCGGCCGCCCGCATCCGTGCCACCCAGCAAGCCGAAGCCCGCGCCAAGCAACAGCAGCGCACCGAAGCCCGCTTAGCGCGTGCCGCTCAAACCCAACCGGCCGCAACCACCCACCGCGTGGCCGCCGGCGACACCTTGTATAACATCGCCCAGCGCTACAACATGAACGTGGCCGATTTGATTACCGCCAACAACATCCGCGGCAGCAACATCCGCCAAGGCCAAGTGTTGAAGCTGGCAGAAGCCTCATCCCAACGCAATGCCGTGCGCAATGTTTCCTACACCGTGCGCAAAGGCGACACGCTCAACACCATCGCCAGCCGCTTTAATGTCGACATCAACGACATCCGCCGCTGGAACCGCAACACCCGCACACTGGTGCCGGGCCAGCGCCTAAACCTGATGGGCAGCTAAAAGCCGCAATCCATTGAACCAAGCACATAGGCCGTCTGAAAATATTTTCAGACGGCCTATGTGCTTGAGTGGCGTTATCAAAACAAATCTTCAAAGATATTGAAATCCCCGCCGCTACACATCTTTACTAAAAAGTAATTTTCCATCAACAAGCGAAATAATTTACTTTTCAAGCAAAACAGCATACAATCTAAACACCTCTTCTGCCAAGAAAACATCATGAGCACACCCGAATTGCGCCGCCATAATCTGCACAGCTGGATTTCACGCCTGCACGGCGGCCGGCAAAGCCGCTTTGCCGCCGAAACCGGCATCAATCAGGGCGAATTGTCGGCGCTGCTGAAAAACAAAACCTTCGGCGAGCGCAAAGCCCGAAAAATCGAACAATCCGCCGGCATGCCGCTGCTGTGGCTCGACACCGACCACGGCGATTTCCACGCAGCCACCCCCTCCGCCACCCCATCTCAAGCGAGCCACACCATGACCCAATTTGCCACCATTCCCGAAATCTTGGCCGACATCAAAGCCGGCAAAATGGTGATCATCACCGATGCGGAAGACCGCGAAAACGAAGGCGATCTTCTAATGGCCGCCCAATTCGTTACCCCCGAAGCCATCAACTTTATGATCAAACACGCACGCGGCTTAGTGTGCCTGCCGATGAACGACGATTTGGTCGACCGGCTCGGCCTGCCGATGATGACGCAGAAAAACGGCGCCCAATACGGCACCAACTTCACCGTGTCTATCGAAGCGGCACACGGCATTTCCACCGGCATTTCCGCTGCCGACCGCGCGCTCACCATCCAAACCGCCGTGTCACCCGCCGCCAAAGCCGAAGATATTGTGCAACCCGGCCATATTTTCCCCTTGCGCGCACAAAAGGGCGGCGTGTTGGTGCGCGCCGGCCACACCGAAGCGGGCGTGGATTTGGCGCAAATGTGCGGCCTGATTCCCGCCGCCGTGATTTGCGAAATCATCAACGACGACGGCACCATGGCGCGCATTCCCGAATTAATGACCTTCGCCCAAACCCACAACCTCAAAATCGGCACCATCACCGATTTAATCGAATACCGCAGCCGCACCGAAACCCTGCTCGAAGAAATGGGCAGCACACCGGCACACACCCCGTGGGGCGATTTCCAGCAGCATGTGTATGTAGACAAGCTCTCCGGCGAAACCCACTTGGCGCTGGTTAAGGGCAGCCCCTCGCCCGACACCGAAACGCTGGTGCGCGTGCACGAGCCTTTCAGCGTGATGGATTTCCTGCACACCAATCCGCGCCACAGCTGGCCGCTGCCCGCCGCACTGCAACGCATCCAAGCCGCCGATGCCGGCGTGATCATCTTGATGCACCGCACCGAAAGCGGCGCCACCCTGCTCGACCGCACCCTGCCCAAAGGCCTGAACCAGGCACAACAATGGGACAGCAAAACCTACGGCATCGGCGCGCAGATTTTGGCCAACCTCAACGTGAAAAAAATGCGCGTACTCGGCAAACCTTCATCGTTTACCGGCCTCACCGGCTTCGGCCTCGAAGTGGCCGGCTTCGAAATGCCGGATGAAGTTTGATCAAGCACACCAAGTCCAAACAATAAGATATTGTGAAATGCAAGAAAAAGTAAAACAAAACTGCATGCTGCAACAGCGTAGCTTGGGTTGATAAACCCAAGGTTTCAGGCGGCTTGTAGATTTAATACCAGCAATAAACACACAGGCCGTCTGAAACCTTTCAGACGGCCTGTGTGTTAGGGTCTGTTCACCTTCATTTCGTGGCAATTTTTTACGCTCAAAATCTTATACAAATTCAAAAAAGTAAGCTAACAAGGCGGCGAGCCGCAGACAGTACACACGTACGGCAAGGCGAGCCAACATAAGTTAGGTTATTTTTTTGGATTGGTATTACGCACGAATGAATGCTGAACAGCCCCTAGGGTCTGTTCACATTTCATCCGTGCGTAAGATTTTGAGCGCAAAAGCGCGCTTGCAAGGCGAAAAGCGCAGCAAGGTTGGACACCTTGCGAGCATTTTCAACGCGGCAGGCGCGTTTTTGAGCCAAAAGATTGCCACGAGATGAATTGTGAACAGACCCTAAAGCTCCATATCAATAATCTTTAGCAATACCCAACAACACCGCCGCCAGCACAATCAGCACAATGCCGATGATCACTTTTGTCATCTGATCAGGCGTTTTCTTTTCTTTCAGAATAAAAATCGAACCCAGCGTGGAAATCACCACCGCCACCTGCGCCAGCGAAAAGCTGATGGCCACGCCCACGCGCGGTTGCGACACAAACATAAAAAAGCTGCCCAAAGCCCAAACAATGCCCGGCAGAATATTCTTAAGCGCATCGCGGTTGTAAGGCTTTTCTTTGGCCGTGAGCAGCAGCGCCATCAGCACCATGCCGATGCTTTGCGGAAAAATCGCATCCGAGCCTTTAACGTCAAACGAAGCAGCCAGCACCGCATAAGCCAGATAGCCGAGCGTAGACACCAGCAACATCACCAGCGCCGCGCGCATATTGTCGCGCCCGGCCGCATCCGCCACCACGCCTTTGGGGCGAGCCGAAGTGAGAAACACGCCCAGCAAAATCAGCACCAGCGCCGCCAGCCCCAAGCCGGTGGTGGCCGCATTATGCCACTCCGACAACACCAGCGCGCCAAAGAGCGTGGTGGCCACCAGCTGCATGCCGGTGGAAATCGGCATGGTCGTGGCCGCGCCCACTTTCTTGATGCTTTGCAGCTGCCCGATTTGGCCGACCGTCCACAACATGCCTGAAGCCAAACCCACCCAAAACACTTTCTGCGTGATTTCAGGATCGCTGAAAAAATAATTCAGCGAAGCAAACAAAAGCGCGCCCACTGTGATGCCGAGAATCTGGCTGTAAGCCGTGCCGCCGATATACACGGTAAACAAAATCATCGAGCCCCAAAATAAAGCGGGCAATAAGGCAATGGCAATATCCATAATTCTCTCTGAAATAAAATTACATTTTGCAGATTATAACGCCTGCCCCGATATTTTGTTTAACACATCTCAAAAAGATGCCCGAAACAGCTTATACCCATTCGAAAAAACAACCTAACTGCGTTGGCTTGCCCAGCCGTACTATTGATTCGGCAATTAAATATTGAGCATTTTCTAAAATTTAAATAATTGAAAAATATAAATTTTAATGCCTTTAAGTTTCAATGTTTAATTGTCGAATCTATAGGTGTACTGTCGCAGGCTTCCGCCTTGCTATCTTATTTTTTCGAATGGGTATTATTTTCATGCATTTTTTCGCGTTTGATGGCCGATTGCCCATCAACCGAGCCGGCTTTGCAGCATGCGGTTCAGCGTGCGGTTCAGCATTTTGTTATCTTATTTCAAAAACAGTAAACAGGCCGTCTGAACATTTTCCAGCCCGATGCAAACGCGCTACAATAAGCCCTATTTTCTTTCAGACGGCCTCACCATGCCCGAACTTACCGACCTGATGCAGCAAGAAGCCGCCGGCACCGTGGCCGAAACGCTCGACTTCTGGCTCTATGAATGCAGCATAGACGAAGCGCCCGCAGCCGCCGAAGTGGCGCAATGGCGCGATATTTTGGCCGCCCGCGGCGGCAAATTCACGCGGCTGGCGCAAATCTGCCAAACTTGGCTGGATGAAGAATGCGCATGATGCCGCGCAACCGCTACAGCCTGCTTGCCCTTTTGTGGCTGGCCGCCGGCCTTTATTCGCTGCTGTTTCGCGAAGCGGCGGGCGGCGCACCGCCTTTTGCCCATTTCGACAAAGTGGCACATTTCGCGCTTTTTTTCGGCCAATTCTGGCTCACCGCCAAAGCCTTTATGCAGGCGAAGCGCCCCATTCCCTATGTCGCGCTATTCACCTTGGCCGTGCTCTTGGCCGCCGGCAGCGAAGTGGCGCAAGCGCTGTTTACCCAAAGCCGCCAGGGCGATCTGCTCGACGGCTTGGCCGATATCGCCGGTGCCGCCACCGCTTTGTGGCTGGCACACAAAGTGAGCGCCGCCAAAAAGCAGGCCGTCTGAAAGCCCCGCATTGTTCAG
The DNA here is from genome assembly GCF_004341385.1 of Uruburuella suis. GTDB lineage: Bacteria > Pseudomonadota > Gammaproteobacteria > Burkholderiales > Neisseriaceae > Neisseria > Neisseria suis. The sequence continues at coordinate 32,042 of NZ_SLXE01000022.1, read as the reverse complement.
ACGGCCTTTAGAATCTGTTCACCATGAAACAAACCACAAAAAAGATTGTGAACAAATGCTTAACCCATTTCAAACCATCCCTTCAAAAGAGCCCGCCATGCAACCCTACATCACCCGCCGCACACAGCTTTTGCAAAAAATCGGCCCCGACGGCCTGGCCGTGTTGTTTGCCGCGCCCGAGCAGCGCCGCAGCAACGACACCGATTTTCCCTTCCGTCAAGACAGCTATTTCCACTATCTGAGCGGCTTTCCCGAGCCGGAAGCCATTATCGTGCTCGATGGCGCCAAAGGCAGCAGCACGCTTTATTGCCGCGGCAAAGATCCGCTGCGCGAAACTTGGGACGGCTTTCGCTACGGCCCCGAAGCCGCACGGCAGGCATTCGGCTTTGACGAAGCCCGCAATATCAACGAATGGCCGGCAGAGATTCAGGCCGCCATCACCAATAAAAAGCAATTATTCGCCCTGTGGGGGCAATATCCCGAACACGACCGCACGCTGATGCAGCATTGGCACCGCGTGCAGCAAAGTGCCGGCCAGCGCATGCTCGCCGAATGCAGCCGCGCGCCCGACAGCCTTGCCGACCTGGCCGCCCCGCTCAACCCCATGCGCTTAATCAAAGATGCCGCCGAAATCAGCCTGCTCCAAGAAGCCGGCCGCATCAGCGCGCTGGCACACATCCGCGCCATGCAAACCACCCGCCCCGGCATGGGCGAATGGCAGGCCGAAGCCGAAATCGTGCACGAATTCATACGCCACGGCGCGCGCTTCCCCGCGTATAACAGCATCGTAGCCGGCGGCAAAAATGCCTGCTGCCTGCACTATGTGGAAAACAAAGATATTTTGCATGAAGGCGATTTGCTGCTGATCGATGCCGGTGCCGAATACCAAATGTATGCCGGCGACATCACCCGCACCTTCCCCGTCAACGGCCGCTTCAGCGCCGCCCAAAAAGACGTTTACGAAATCGTGCTCGCCGCCAACGAAGCCTCCATTGCCGCCGTGCACCCCGGTGCAAACTGGGCCGACATCCACGCGCAAGCGCTGCACATTTTGGTGCAAGGCCTGATTGATTTGAAGCTGCTCAAAGGCAGCGTAGCAGGCAATATTGAAAGCCAAGCCTATCAGCGCTTCTATATGCACGGCCTCGGCCATTGGCTGGGGCTGGATGTGCACGACGTGGGCGGCCGCTGGCACGATGGCAAGCCCATTTTGCTGCAAGCGGGCATGTGCACCACCATCGAGCCCGGGCTTTATATCAACGCCGCGCCCGACATTCCCAAAGCCTTCCACAACATCGGCATCCGCATTGAAGACAACATCCTCGTCACCGAGCACGGCCACGAAAACTACACCGCCGCCGCGCCCAAACAAATCGAGGAGATCGAAGCCCTGATGCGCGGCTGAGCCGCAGCGCCGCCATCTATAGTGAAATGTAAGAAAAAGTGACACGGAACGCCATTTTACAATGGCGTAGCTTGGGTTGATAAACCCAAGGTTTCAGACGGCCTGTGGGCTTGTTGGGTTTTCAACCCAACCTACCCGCCGTATCACTTTTTTATGCATTTCACTATATAAAAAGGCCGTCTGAAAAACTTTCAGACGGCCTTTTTGGATGCTTTACACCAATTCCCAAAACAACCTTAAAAAATCATACCCATTCAGAAAAATAACCTTACAAAATAAAAGCAGCTCGATAGCACCATCAGTGTGGGTCGGGTTCAAGGATCCGCCCCACAGGCTGCCTGTTGGTATATTATTTTTTTAAGTTTGGCATAGGAACAATTTTAGCGTCATCTGCGTAGCTTGGGCTAGGGTCTGCTCACAATTCATCTCGTGACAATCTTTTGGCTCAAAAATGCGCCTGCCGCGTTGAAAATGCTCGCAAGGTGTCCAACCTTGCTGCGCTTTTCGCCTTGCAAGCGCACTTTTGCGCTCAAAATCTTACGCACGGATGAAATGTGAACAGACCCTAGGCATTCAAAATCAAACAGCTTTATAAAATCAATCGGTAGAAATGCAGATGTTGGGCCACAGCAGCCTAGCCCAACCTGAAGTCTTGCATTCAATATCAACTCAAAACCGAATCAAAACAAGCCGTGTATCACGCCGTGCTCGTCCACATCAATCTGCTCGGCGGCGGGCGCTTTGGGCAGGCCGGGCATTTTCATCATATTGCCGCACAAAGCCACGATAAAGCCGGCGCCGGCCGACACGGTGATGCCGCGCACGTGCAGCTTGAAGCCTGTGGGGCAGCCGAGCAGCTTGGCATCATCGCTGAGCGAATATTGGGTTTTGGCCATGCACACCGGCAGCTTATCCAGCCCCAATTTTTCCAGGCCGGCGATTTCGGCGAGCGCTTCGCTGCTGAAATCCACATCGGCCGCGCCATACACTTTTTGCGCAATGGCGCGGATTTTATCGGCCACGCTGCTGTTTTCTTCATAAGCAAAACGAAATTCGTTGGGCTGGCCTGCAATGGCATCGATCACGGCATGCGCCAGCGCTTCGCCGCCCGCGCCGCCTTTTTCCCACACCTCAGTGAGCGCCACAGCTGCACCCTCCTCGGCGCAGGCGGCTTGAATCACATCCAATTCAGCATCGGTGTCGGACACAAAACGGTTGAGCGCCACCACCACCGGCAGGCCGAACACTTCTTTCATATTGCGGATGTGTTTGAGCAGATTGGGCAGGCCGCGCTGCAAAGCTTCTAGGTTTTCCGCGCCCAAATCGGCACGCGCCACGCCGCCGTTGTATTTCAGCGCACGCACGGTGGCCACCACCACCGCCGCATCGGGCTTCAGCCCGGCGAGGCGGCATTTGATGTCGCAAAATTTCTCTGCGCCCAAATCCGCGCCGAAGCCGGCTTCGGTGATGGCATAATCACCCAAATGCTGCGCCATGCGCGTGGCAATCACCGAATTGCAGCCATGCGCAATATTGGCAAACGGCCCGCCGTGCACCAGCGCCGGCGTGCCCTCTATGGTTTGCACCAGATTGGGCTTGACGGCATCTTTCAACAAGGCCGCCATCGCGCCGTGGGCTTTCAAATCGCGCGCATACACGGGCGCGCCGCTTTTACTATAAGCCACCAGCATATTGCCGAGGCGGTTTTTCAAATCGGCCAAATCTTGAGCCAGGCAGAAAACCGCCATCACTTCCGAAGCCACGGTGATGTCGAAGCCGTCGGGGCGCATCACGCCGTCCACCGGCTTGCCCAAGCCGCCGATAATGTTGCGCAGCTGGCGGTCGTTCATGTCTACCGCGCGCCGCCACAGCACGCGTTTGGGGTCGATATCGAGCGCATTGCCCTGATAAATGTGGTTGTCGAGCATGGCGGCCAACAGATTATTGGCCGCGCCGATGGCGTGAAAATCGCCGGTGAAATGCAGATTGATGTCTTCCATCGGCAGCACTTGCGCATAGCCGCCGCCGGCCGCGCCGCCTTTGATGCCGAACACGGGGCCGAGCGACGGCTCGCGCATGGCCACCACCGCATTTTTGCCGAGGCGGTTGAGCGCATCAGCCAGGCCGATGGTGACGGTGGTTTTGCCCTCGCCCGCCGGCGTGGGGTTGATCGCCGTCACCAAAATCAGCCGGCCTTGTTTGGCCGGCAGCGCAAAAGCCTTGACCGGTGTGATTTTGGCCTTGAAATGGCCGTAAGGCGAAATATGCGCTTCATCAAGGCCGAGCTTGGCGGCAATTTCGCCGATGGGGCGCATGGGGGATTCGTGGGCGATTTCTGCATCGGTTTTGTAGCTCATGGGGTGTCCGTTTTCCGTGGGCGAAAAAGCATTATTATAGCGCCAACATACTGCCTGAGCTTGCGAAAAGGGATGGCTTTTGCATTACATCAACTTACCTTTTGAGGCCGTCTGAAACGGATAAACGTTTAAGGCATACCTACATCGGCCTTGAACAAGCAGAATATTTCGGATGATGCATTGATAATGAAATACAAGAAAAAGTGACACAACGGGTAGCTCGGGTTGAAAACCCAACAAGCCCGCAGGCCATCTGAAACCTTGGGTTTATCAACCCAAGCTAAGCTGTTACAAAGCGTTGTTTTATATCGATTTTTATTTCTATCCACTATATTTGTTTTGATTAGGCAAAGGCCGTCTGAAAAGTTTCAGACGGCCTTTGCCTATATCTTGAAATCACAACTTCATGTTTGCAGCTAACCGGAATCTTTCTAAAAAACGAATTCGGCATGCCGCATAAGCCAGCATTTCCCGGATTATCCGGCGGTGAGCAGGCTGAGCGCTTCGCGGTATTTGGCTACCGTTTTCTCAATCACTTCGGCGGGCACTTTCGGGGCGGGTGCTTGCTTGTTCCAGCCACTTTGTTCGAGCCAGTCGCGCACGAATTGCTTGTCGAACGAAGGCGGATTGGTGCCGACTTGATATTGGTCTGCCGGCCAGAAGCGGCTGGAATCGGGAGTGAGCACTTCGTCCATCAAGGTTAAAACGCCCTCTTCGTCGAGGCCGAATTCAAATTTGGTGTCGCAAATAATGATGCCGCGCGTTTTCGCATAAGCGGCGGCTTCGGTGTAGAGCTCGATGGCTTTTGCGCGCACTTCTGCCGCCAATTCCGCGCCGATAATCTGCTCGCATTCGGCAAAGCTGATGTTTTCATCGTGATCGCCCACCGCCGCTTTGGTGGACGGGGTGAAAATCACCTCGGGCAGCTGCTGCGCTTCCCGCATGCCCGCAGGCAGGGCAATGCCGCACACGCTGCCGCTTTGCTGATAATCTTTCCAGCCGCTGCCGGCCAAATAGCCGCGCACAATGGCTTCTACTTTCACCGGCTCCAGCTTTTTCGCCACCACCGCCCGCTTTTCCAGCGCGCGGGCTTGATCTTCGGGCAACACATCATAAACGGTGTTGCCGGTGAAATGATTCGGCATGATGTGCGCCAACTTTTGAAACCAGAAATTGGAAATCTGCGTGAGAATTTCGCCCTTGCCGGGAATCGGGTCGTCGAGAATCACGTCAAATGCCGACAAGCGGTCTGACGCCACCATCAACATGCGCTGTTCATCGATTTCATACAAATCGCGCACTTTACCGGAATAGATTTTTTTCAAACTGATGTCAGACATGGCCGCTCTTTTCACGCAAGAAGTAAAAGGCCGATTTTAACCGAATTGGTCGGCTTTGGGCAGATTGTTTACAATTGTCGCGGCTTGGTAATAACGATTCAAAAAAGTAAGCTCACAAGGCGAGACAACGAAGTTATACCAATCCAAAAAAATAACCTAACTTCGTTGTCTCGCCTTGCCGTACTAGTTGTACTGTCTGCGGCTCGCCGCCTTGTTAGCTTACTTTTTTGAATTGGTATTAGGTTATTTGTTTGGATTGGTATAAAAGCGGCTCAAGGCATCCGGCTGCTTCATTTATCCAAAACAAAAGGCCGTCTGAAAAACTTTTCAGACGGCCTTGATAAACACAGCACATTCAGCAGCTTAAGGATTGCGCCGCACCAAACGGTAATAAGTTTCGCCACTTTGGATATAGCCCAAATCCACGCGGGCGATTTCGGCGATGGCATCCTGCCCTTCGGCCAAATCCATCACCTCGGCCGCCAGCGCGCTGTTGCGCAGGGCGAGCGCCTGGTTTTTCTCTTCCTGCACGGCCACTCGGTCTTGCAGGTGCCACATGTCGCGCCAACCGCCTTTGGCTATCCAAAGGTTGTATTGGAAACACGCCAAGGCGGCGATTAAAACCAGCGTCACCCACTTCATGCTTTATGCCTTATTTGCCCAGTTGGTAAAAAGCGGCTTTGCCCGGATAGTAAGCGGCTTCGCCCAGCTCTTCTTCAATGCGCAGCAGCTGGTTGTATTTGGCCATGCGGTCGGAGCGGCTCAGCGAGCCGGTTTTGATCTGCATGCAGTTGGTCGACACGGCCAAATCAGCGATGGTGCTGTCTTCGGTTTCGCCCGAGCGGTGGCTCATCACGCAGGTGTAGCGGTTGCGTTTGGCCAATTCAACGGCTTGCAGGGTTTCGCTCAAGGTGCCGATTTGGTTCACTTTCACCAACAAAGCATTGGCCACGCCGGCTTCAATACCTTCGGCCAGAATTTTCGGGTTGGTGACAAACAAATCGTCGCCCACCAATTGCACTTTGCCGCCCAAGCGCTCGGTGAGCAGCTTCCAGCCGGCCCAGTCGTTTTCATCCATGCCGTCTTCAATGGAAACAATCGGGTATTCGTCCACCAGTTTGGCCAGATAGTCGGCAAATTCTTCGCTGCTCAATGCCAAGCCTTCGGCGCTGAGGTGGTATTTGCCGTCGCGGTAGAATTCGCTGGACGCGCAATCCATGGCCAGCAGCACATCTTCGCCCGGAATATAGCCGGCGGCGCTCACGGCTTCGAGAATCAGCTTCAGCGCTTCTTCATGGCTGCTCAGGTTGGGTGCAAAGCCGCCTTCATCGCCCACGGTGGTGGGGAAGCCTTTGCTGTCGCACAGTTTTTTCAGTGCATGGAACACTTCGGCACCGCAGCGCAGGGCTTCGCGGAAAGTGGGTGCGCCCACCGGCATAATCATAAATTCTTGAATATCCAGGCTGTTGTTGGCATGTTCGCCGCCGTTGATTACGTTCATCATCGGCACGGGCAGCGCCATCGGGCCTGCACCGCCCAAATAGCGGTAAAGCGGCAGGCCGGCATCTTCTGCTGCAGCGCGAGCCACCGCCATCGACACGGCCAAAGTGGCATTCGCACCCAAGCGGCCTTTGTTGTCGGTGCCGTCGATATCGATCATCACGCGGTCGATATAGCTTTGCTCGCTGGCATCCAAGCCGATCAGGGCTTGGGCGATTTCGTTGTTGACATGCTCCACGGCTTGCAGCACGCCTTTGCCCAAATAGCGGCTTTTGTCGCCATCGCGCAATTCCAAAGCCTCTTTCTGGCCGGTAGAAGCGCCCGAGGGCACAGCGGCGCGACCCATCACGCCGGACTCGAGCAACACATCGCACTCAACAGTGGGGTTGCCGCGTGAATCCAAAATCTCGCGGGCAAAAATATCAACAATAGCGCTCATGCAAAGTCTCCTGAAATAATAACAATAAATAGGGAAAGCGTTTTTCAGACGGCCTGCCGCATCGCAGCCGCAAGCTCTGAAGTAATATTACAAAAAAGATTATACCGATTCAGGCCGTCTGAAACGAGTATTTTACGGCATAATTGTTAAAAAGATTGTGCAACATCAATTATCAATTATAGCATGACGGAATAAACCGTTTGCTGCCCCGCAGATAATCACAACGGGTTGCCCGGCAATCGGCCCGGCAACCCGTTTTTATGCATCAACGGATATGGTAATTCGGCGCTTCTTTGGTAATCTGCACATCATGCACATGCGATTCGCTCATGCCGGCGGCGGTGATTTCCACAAATTCGGCTTTTTCGTGCATTTGCTCAATGGTGGCGCAGCCCAAATAGCCCATGCTCGAGCGCAGGCCGCCCATCAGCTGATGGATAATCTGCACAATCGGGCCTTTATAAGGCACGCGCCCTTCGATGCCCTCGGGCACATATTTATCGGCGTTGTCTTCTTTATCTTGGAAATAGCGGTCGGAAGAGCCTTGGCTCATCGCGCCCAGCGAGCCCATGCCGCGATAAGATTTATACGAGCGGCCTTGATAAAGCTCGATTTCGCCCGGCGCTTCTTCGGTGCCGGCAAACATGCCGCCGAGCATCACGCAATGTGCGCCGGCTGCCAGCGCTTTGGCAATGTCGCCCGAAAAGCGGATGCCGCCATCGGCAATCAGCGGCACGCCGGTGCCTTTTAAAGCTTCGGACACATTGTGAATCGCGGTGAGCTGCGGCACGCCCACGCCGGCCACAATGCGGGTGGTGCAAATCGAGCCCGGGCCGATGCCCACTTTCACCGCATCGGCGCCGGCAGCCACCAAATCGAGCGCCGCTTGCGCGGTGGCGATATTGCCGCCGATTACCTGCACATGCGGGTAAGTTTCTTTCACCCATTTCACACGATCAAGCACGCCTTGGCTGTGGCCGTGGGCGGTGTCGACCACCAACACGTCCACACCTGCTTCCACCAGTGCCTTCACACGCTCATCGGTGTCGGCGCCCACGCCCACGGCCGCGCCCACGCGCAAACGGCCGTCGGCATCTTTATTGGCATGCGGAAATTCGGTGGTTTTCAGAATGTCTTTTACCGTGATCAAACCTTTGAGCACCCATTCATCGTCCACCACCAGCACGCGCTCCACTTTGTGATCGTGCATCACATCGCGCGCTTCATCAATGCCCGTGCCCACCGGCACAGTGACCAAGCGCTCGCGCGGCGTCATAATGGCCGACACGGGCTGGTCGAGGCGTTTTTCAAAACGCAAATCGCGGTTGGTTACCAAGCCCACCACTTTGCCGTTTTCCACCACCGGCAAGCCCGACATTTTGCGCTTGCGCCGCGCCTGCATTTCCACCAATTCGCCAATCAGCATATCGGGGCCGATGGTAACCGGGTCTTTCACAATGCCGCTTTCATGGCGCTTCACCTTGGCCACGGCATTGGCCTGGCGCTCGGCGGTCATGTTTTTATGGATAATGCCGATGCCGCCTTCCTGCGCCATAGAAATGGCCAGCTTGGCTTCGGTAACGGTGTCCATCGCGGCAGAAAGTAAAGGGGTGTTGAGGGTGATGTTGCGGGTGAGTGGGGTTTGGAGTTTGACGTCGCGCGGCAGCACTTGGGAGCGTGCAGGAACCAGCAAAACATCGTCAAAAGTATAGGCTTTTTCTACGATACGCATGATGCTCGGGCTTTCGGTTTGTGCAAGATGCACGGCATTGTATCAAAATTACCTGTGGCGTGTTATTGGTTTACACAATTAAACGCGCATGACACCCGCCAAATTAGCCAGTACAATAAGGCCGTCTGAAAACAAACAAACCAAAATAAGGGAAACGGAATCACCACATGGCTACTTTGACCAAAATCCTTCTATTGAGCATGCTTTTTATCGGCACGCATGCCGGCGCAAATGAAGTGTTCAGCTGGAAAAACCCCAGCGGCAGCACCAGCTATTCCGATGTGCCGCGCAACCTCCAGCCCGCACAAGTCAACCGCATGAATGTGCGCACCCACAGCGTCACCCCACCGCCCGCACCGGCCGCAGCAGCAGCCAACCCCGAATCGCTGGCCGAGCAGCAGCAAAAGCTGGGTGAGCAAATTGCCCGTCAAAACAAACAGATTGAAGAGCAAAACAAGCGCGTTGAAGAAGAAAACCGCCGCCGCGAGGAAGAAAACTGCCAAGCCGCGCGCATCAACCGCCAATTTGCCGAAAGCGCCCGCGTCAACAACCGCGATGCCTTAATCGCCCACTACGACGGCGATATTGCCAAATTCTGCCACTGAGTTTGCATACCAAACATCAAGGCCGTCTGAAACCTTTCAGACGGCCTTTGTTATCATACCCATTCGAAAAAATAACCTAACTGCGTTGTCTCGCCTTGCCGTACTAGTTGTACTGTCTTCGGCTCGCCGCTTTGTTATCTTATTTTTTCGAATGGGTATCACTACTCGTTCATTTATTAAGCATATCATGAAATGAATACACAAGTGCTGCATGTTTGGTTAAGCATCGCACCACACCTTTCAGACGGCCTTTCCCAATTGCTGTATCATTCAGGCCGTCTGAAACTTTTTTGCAGCCGCTGCCGTGAGCCAAAATTTCGATATCGATATTTTCCTGAAAAACCTGCCCAATCTGCCGGGCGTTTACCGCATGCTCGACAAAAGCGGCAAGGTGCTTTATGTGGGCAAGGCGGTGAATTTGAAGCGGCGCGTGGGCAGCTATTTCCAAAAAAGCGACCATTCCCCGCGCATCACGCTGATGGTGCGGCAGGTGCATTCGATTGAAACCACCGTTACCCGCAGCGAAGCCGAAGCGCTGATTCTGGAAAACAATTTCATCAAAGCCTTGTCGCCCAAATACAATATTCTTTTCCGCGACGACAAAAGCTACCCCTATTTGATGCTTTCCGCCCACGAATACCCGCAAATGGCCTATTATCGCGGCACGCTCAAAAAGCCCAACCAATATTTCGGCCCTTATCCCAACGGCTATGCCGTGCGCGACAGCATCGAGATTCTGCAAAAAGTGTTCCGCCTGCGCACCTGCGAAGACAGCGTGTTTGCCAACCGCCAACGCGCCTGCCTGCTTTATCAAATCCGCCGCTGCTCCGGCCCCTGCGTCGGCCACATCAGCTATGAAGATTACCAGGCCAGCATCAGCGAAGCCGTAACCTTTCTCAACGGCAAAACGGGCGAGCTCACGCAAACACTGCACCACAAAATGAACCAAGCCGCCGCCGCGCTGCAATTTGAAGAAGCCGCCCGCTACCGCGACCAAATCCAGGCGCTGGGCTTGGTGCAGAGCCAGCAGTTTATCGACAGCAAAAACCCCAACAACCCCAACGATATCGACATTCTCGCGCTGGCGCTCGAAGGCGGCACCGTGTGCATCCATTGGGTGAGCATACGCGGCGGGCGGCATGTGGGCGACAAAAGCTTCTTCCCCGATGTGCGCCACGATCCCGACCCGCAGGCGCAGGAATACGCCGAAGCCTTTGTGGCGCAACATTACCTCGGCAAAAGCAAGCCCGACATCATCATCAGCAATTTCAGCCTGCCCGAAAGCCTGCAAGAAGCGCTGATTTCCGAGCACGGCAAACAAATGCAGTTTGTCACCAAAACCATAGGCGAGCGCAAAGTGTGGCTGAAAATGGCCGAGCAAAACGCCCGCCTCGCCATCGGCCAACACCAATTGCAGCACAACAACCAGCAGCAGCGCATCGACGATTTGGCACGCCTGCTCAACATGGATTCAGACGGCCTGCAACGCCTGGAATGCTTCGACATCAGCCACACCCAAGGCGAAGCCACCATCGCCAGCTGCGTGGTGTATGACGAGCAAAATATCCAGCCCTCGCAATACCGCCGCTACAACATCACCACCGCCAAAGCCGGCGACGATTACGCCGCCATGCGCGAAGTGCTCACCCGCCGCTACGGCAAAATGGCCGAAGCCCAAGCCAACGGCGAAACGGTGAAATGGCCCGATGCCGTGTTGATCGACGGCGGCAAAGGCCAAGTGGGCATGGCGGTGGATGTGTGGGCGGAATTGGGGCTCACCATTCCCATTATCGGCATTGCCAAAGGCCCCGAGCGCAAAGCCGGGCTGGAAGAATTGATATTGCCCTTTACCGGCGAAACCTTCCGCCTGCCGCCCAACAGCCCCGCCCTGCACCTCTTGCAAACCGTGCGCGACGAATCGCACCGCTTCGCCATCACAGGCCACCGCAAAAAGCGCGACAAAGCCCGCATCACCTCATCATTAAGCGACATTCCCGGCATCGGCAACAAACGCCGCCAAGCCCTGCTCACCCGCTTCGGCGGCCTGCGCGGCGTAACCGCCGCCAGCGTGGAAGATTTGGCGCAGGTAGAGGGCATCAGCGCGGCCTTGGCCGAAAAGATTTATGAAAGCCTGCATGGATAATGGGCAAACGCAGGCCGTCTGAATGCCGTATTCAGACGGCCTGAAAACAATCATGCCCAGCTTCGCCACAAAGCCCCTGTAAATTCGTTATAATAAGCCAGCCTTTTCAGACGGCCTGCGCCGAAGCGCACAACAAAGGCCGTCTGAAACACCAACCGAACACAGAAAGCCCTGCCGATTATGCCGTGGAATTTCCCCATTTTCCTCACCTGGATGCGCGTGTTGCTCATCCCCGTGTTCACCGCCCTTTTCTTCCTGCCCAAAGGCGTGTTCGACAACCACACCATCAACTGGCTGGCGGCCGCCATTTTCGCCATCGCTGCCATCACCGACTGGTTTGACGGCTTTCTCGCCCGCCGCTGGAAGCAAACCTCTGATTTCGGCGCTTTTCTCGACCCCGTGGCCGATAAATTGATGGTGGCCGTGGCACTGATTCTGCTGGTGAGCCTGGGGCGCACTTATGCCATTTTCGCCATGATCATCATCGGCCGCGAAATCACCATTTCGGCGCTGCGCGAATGGATGGCGCAAACCGGTAAGCGCGGCAGCGTGGCCGTGGCCACCATAGGCAAGCTCAAAACCACCGCGCAAATGGCCGCCATTTTGTGCCTTTTGGTGGGCTTGCGCGATTTTTACGGCCACGACCTGATTTTTATCGGTAACATATTGATGTTTATCGCCGCCGTGCTCACTTTGTGGTCGATGTTTTATTATCTGAAAATGGCCTGGAAAGAGTTTCAGTAATAATTTTCACACAAACCCCTTGACAGTAAATTTTCAGGCACTATAATGGCGTTCTCTTGCTGATGCAGCGATGCACGGCAAGCCCCAAGCGGGAATAGCTCAGTTGGTAGAGCGCAACCTTGCCAAGGTTGAGGTCGCGAGTTCGAGCCTCGTTTCCCGCTCCAAAGTTTAATGTTTAAATGTAATCAAAGCGGGAATAGCTCAGTTGGTAGAGCGCAACCTTGCCAAGGTTGAGGTCGCGAGTTCGAGCCTCGTTTCCCGCTCCAAGCGCTTACATTTAAATCCTGCGGGAATAGCTCAGTTGGTAGAGCGCAACCTTGCCAAGGTTGAGGTCGCGAGTTCGAGCCTCGTTTCCCGCTCCACATCCCGCAAGCCGTTTACACCACTTAAACGGCTTGTTTATAGTTTCAAGGCGGAATGGCAGAGTGGTTATGCAGCGGCCTGCAAAGCCGTGTACGCCGGTTCGATTCCGACTTCCGCCTCCACACAATCCAAGCAGTTTCCCCTTATGGCGGGGTGGCAGAGTGTTTATGCGATAAGGGGTGCAACCCTTATACAGGCCGGTTAAAATCCGCGCCCCCGCCTCCACGTTTCACAATGCCTTTATGCAGAGCACTGGATATTGGCATCGCCCGGATGGTGAAATAGGTAGACACAACGGACTTAAAATCCGTCGCCTCTAATACAGGCGTGCCGGTTCGATTCCGGCTCCGGGCACCACTAACCGCTTTTAAGCGGTTATTTTTTTGCTTTTCAATATCTGTAAAATACCCATCCTAAAAATACCCATCCTAAAAATACCCATCCTAAAAATACCCATCCTAAAAAATAATATATAGTGAAATGCATAAAAAAGTGATACGGCGGGTAGGTTGGGTTGTAAACCCAACAAATCCACAAGCCGTCTGAAACGTCGGGTTTATCAACCCAACCTACGCCATTGTAAAATAACGTTCTGTGTCACTTTTTCTAGCATTTCACTATACAAACAGGCAGCCCGTAGGCTAGATTCTTAAATCCGACACTTGTTCGTAGAACAAGGCACGCACATCGCTTTAGCCGATGGCCAAACATCAGATTCAATAGCCCGGCCTACGCGGATGGCACTGTCAAACTGCTTTTATTTTGCAAGCTTATTTTTTTATACCAATTCAAAAAAGTAAGCTAACAAGGCGGCGAGCCGCAGACAGTACAACTAGTACGGCAAGGCGAGACTATGAATTTTTAAAAAGGCCGTCTGAAATATTTTCAGACGGCCTTTTTATTGGGTTCAAATCACATCACTTCCAGCGTGTCGATGCCCAGCAAATCCAAGCCTTGTTTCAAGGTATCGCCGGTGAGTTTGGCGAGTTGCAAGCGGGTTTCGCGGCTGGTGCCCTCGGCTTTCAAAATCGGGCAGGCTTCGTAAAAGCGGCTGAATAAAGTGGCCACTTGGTAAAGATAGCCGGCCAGATAATGCGGATACGAAGTTTCGGCCACGCTTTGCAACACATCTTCAAACTTCAGCAATTCCACCGCCAATTGCTTTTCCAGCGGCGCATCGAGCACCACAGCGGCCTGTTGGTTCCACTCGCCGGCGCGGCGCATCACGCTTTGCACGCGGGTGTAGGCATATTGCAGATAAGGCGCGGTGTTGCCCTCGAAGCTGAGCATGCTTTCCCAGTCGAACACGTAATCGCTACTGCGGTTTTTGCTCAAATCGGCGTATTTCACCGCGCCGATGCCGACCACCCGAGCAATTTCTTCGATATTTTCACGTGCCTCAATATCATAATTATCTGAAATTTTTTTGCGCTTAATGGCCGTCCTCAGCGTTGGTGAACCCTCTTCAATTTCCCATTCACCAACTTCCAATTTAAAATCCTTTGTCAATGTTCTATAATCATCGGCGGTTTTTTTCGATTTTTGTTCCTCTAAATCTTTATAGATTACTTCAAAACTATTCGGCTTGTTACGCTCTGCAATCAATTTTCTTGCCCTATCCACCGCTTCATCAAGCAAATCCACCAATTTCACCGTGTCGCCGCTGCGGGTTTTAAACGGCTTGCCGTCTTTGCCCATCATGGTGCCAAAGCCGATAAACTCGGCGCTCACGTTTTCCGGCAGATAGCCCGCTTTGCGCGAAGTGGTAAACAATTGCTCGAAATGCAGCTTTTGACGGGTATCGACCACATACAGCAAGCGATCGGCATTCAGACGGCCTACCCGATAGCGCACGCAGGCCAAATCGGTGCTGGCATACAGAAAACCACCGCCCTGCTTCTGCACGATAAAAGCCGCCGGCTCGCCATCTTGGTTTTTAAATTCATCGAGAAACACCACTTTGGCGCCGGCATCATCCACCGCCAAACCTTTGGCACTCAGATCATCCACCACGGTTTGCAAATCATCATTGTATTTCGACTCGCCCGCCACATCGGCCGGCGTGAGTTTCAAGCCCAAAGTGTCGTAAACCGCTTGCGCGTGTTGCAACGAAACATCAACAAACTGCCGCCACAAAGCCAACACAGCCTCATCACCGCCTTGCAATTTCACCACATATTCGCGCGCGGTGTCGGCAAAAGCTTCGTCTTCATCAAAGCGGATTTTAGCGTTGCGGTAAAACTGCTCCAAATCAGCCAATTCAAATTCGGCATTTTCCTGCTGTTGCGCCACCATATAAGCCACCAGCATACCAAATTGCGTGCCCCAATCGCCGACATGGTTTTGCGCAATCACCTTGTGACCCAGATAGCTCAACACGCGATTGAGACTGTCGCCGATAATGCTGGAACGCAAATGGCCGACGTGCATTTCTTTGGCCAGATTGGGCGACGAATAATCAATCACCACCGTTTGCGGCTCGGCGGTTTGGCGCACATTCAAATGGCCGTCGAGCAGCGCTGCTTCAATATTTTGCGCCAAAAAAGCCGCGTTCAAACGCAGATTGATAAAGCCCGGCCCCGCCACCTCAGCCGATTCAACCACCGCATTGCCCGCGAGCGCATCGGCCACTTTCTGCGCCAGCTCACGAGGATTCTGCTTGGCCTTTTTGGCCGCGCCCATCACGCCGTTAATCTGGAAATCGCCAAAATCGGCATTTTTGGCCGGCTGCAAAACCACAGGATTGCCGGCAATGCCGGCGGCGGCAAAAGCGGCTTCGGCTTCGGCAGCCACGGTTTGGTGTAGATTCATTGTTGTGCTTTCAATATTCCAATATCAGCAGGCCGTCTGAAACCTTAAACCTTTCAGACGGCCTACATATCATAATAACTTTAATCATTTAAAATTCTTAAGGCGCTATTTTACCGTGTTCACCACAACAGCGAAAGCTTTTCAGAATGGCAACATGTGTTTGCGCACAGGCCGTCTGAAAGCCTTTCAGACGGCCTGTGTTACAATCGGCGCTCCCGAAAACCACATGAAAGGCATTTGCCCATGCGTGAACATTTGCTGCAATGGCTCAGCAGCCACGGTTATTCCCACTCTGATTTGGTGGTGAATATTGTGATGATAGGCTTGATTATCCTCACCACTTTGCTGCTGCACGCTTTTATCCATTACGGCCTTTTCCGCTTTTTAGGCAAGCGCTTGCAGGCGTCGAAGCTGCTTTTTCTGAATATTTTGAGCCAGCAAAAGCTGTTTAGCAATTTGGCGCTCACCATTCAGGGCGTGTTGCTGGCGGTGCAGCTGCGCATTTGGCTGCCGGCGAGCGAATGGCGCGAAGGCTTGATTACGCTCACCAATATTTGGTGCTTGGTGTTTGGCCTGCTTGCTATTTTTGCACTGCTCGACACGCTGCAAACTTATTTGTTCCGCCGCAATCTGGCGCAGCATTTTCCGGTGCGCGGGCTCGTGCAAACCATTAAGCTTTTGGCTTCTATCGGCATTGTGATTTTGCTGATTTCACTTTTGCTCGGCCAATCGCCCCTAATTTTGCTCAGCGGCTTGGGTGCGATGACGGCAGTGTTGATGCTGGTGTTTAAAGATCCGATTTTGGGCTTGGTGGCCGGCATCCAGCTTTCGGCCAACCGCATGCTCAATATCGGCGACTGGCTGGAAATGCCGAAATACGGCGCCGACGGCAGCGTGACCGATATCGGGCTCACCACGGTGAAAGTGCAAAACTGGGACAACACCGTCACCACCCTGCCCACTTATGCGCTGATTTCCGATTCGTTTAAAAACTGGCGCCACATGAGCGAATCTGGCGGACGGCGCATCAAGCGGGCGGTGTATATCGACAGCAACAGCGTGCATTTTTTAAGCGCTGCCGAAATCGCCCATCTGCGCCAAAGCCGCCTGCTCACCGATTATCTCGACACGCGCCAGGCTTCGATACGCGAATTCAACGAAGCCAACCACATTGATAACCCGAGCTATTTAAACGGCCGCCACCTCACCAATTTGGGCACTTTCCGCGCTTATTTGCAGCAATATCTGGAAAACAACCGCCACATCCGCAAAGACATGACGCTGATGGTGCGCCAGCTCGATGCGGGCGACAAAGGCATTCCGCTGGAAATTTATTGCTTCACCAACACGGTGGTGTGGGCGGAATACGAGGGCATACAGGCCGATATTTTCGACCACATTTTTGCCGTGGCCGGTGAATTCGGCTTGCGCATTTATCAGGCACCCAGCGGCTATGATTTACAGGGAATGGGAAAATAAGCGATTTAAATCATTAATATAAAAGGCCGTCTGAAAGCTTTCAGTAATAATATCGCTTGAGTTGATAAACCCAACGTTTCAGACGGCTTATGGCTTTAACCTACCCCGTTGTGTCACTTTTTTATGCATTTCATTATAAAAGGCCGTCTGAACGCTTTCAGACGGCCTTTCGTTCATGCATCTTTATATACAATCAATAGCGGGTAATCACCGCCATGCCGCGCATGGGGTTGATGCTTTTCAGGCTGCCGTTGTCGGCAAATTTCACTTGGGCGCCGGTGGCCAGCGCTTTTTCGATGATTTCGTCCACAATGTCTGCATAGCCGTTTTGGCCGACCGAGCCGCCCAATATTTCGGTGATTTCGCGGCCATCATCGCTCACCTCGGCTGCAATATGCAGATCTTCTTCCACCACCAACACATCGGCGCGCCCTTCGTTGACGGCCTGCCAGATTTCGTTTAAGCCGCCCACAAAAAGGTTGTTGCTCTTGGCCGTTTCCAAATCGGCATTCACCCGAGTGCGCGCCTCTGCCAGCGCTTCTTTGATTTGCGGCCAAATGCGTTGTGCCAATTGGTGCTCGCTATCGCTGTTGAGGCCGCTGTTGATATAAAGCATCACTTGTGCCTGATTGCGCGCGCCTTCTTTGAAATGGCCGATATTGCGGTCGACTCCGGCCACCACGATGGGCGCGGCAATCTGCTTTTGCGCTTCAAGCAGCGCATCGCCCACTTCGCGCATATGGTCGGTGATCATTTGGTCGCGCACATGGCTGATGTCTTGGCTGGGGTTGGCTTCGGCGGTTTCTTCGGCCAGGCTGAAAGGAAAGCCATAGGCATTCACTTCGTCGAGCGCATCTTTGTGCCCCACAAAAAGCCGTGTGCCGTGCTCGCTCAGCACGGTGAGCAGATAAAGCGGGCTGCGGTTGAGGGCATACACCAAATCGCGGGTGAGAAAATTATCGGCCACGGTGACGCGCTCGGGCAGGCAGAAAGGCAGGTGGAAAAGCTCGGCATAATCGGCGCTGGCAAAAATCACCAAGCCGTCGAGGTTGTGGCGGTGGCTCACGCCGGCGGCCAAGCGGTTGATTTTTTCAGCAATCGGCGCGCTTTCACGCTTGCCGAAATCTTTTTCCAAACGGCTGATGGCTTCGTTGACCAGATTTTTCAGACGGATGGCGTCTTTTTCATTGTCGGGGTAGGTGCGGTGGGTCGGCAAGGTGAGGGTAACGCTGGGGTTGGATTGCAGGCGTTGGATATTTTTAATGGTGTGCAAATTCATGGTTTCTCCCTATCGTGTTTCACTTTAAGAATCATTGCCCGCATTAGACGGGCAACGGCCTGAATGCTTGCTGCCTTTTCAGGTGTACAGGCCGAAGCGGCGCGGCTCAAGCCTTTTTAAGCTTTTTAACACGCAGGCTGCAAAGCGAAAGCCGCATTGGCATGTGGCAAAATCTTAGTCAAAACCCTTTTTGCGCCAAACACATAAAATAAAAAATCGATTGCCAATCAAGCCGGTAAACGTCAACATTAGGGTGCACGGCTTGACAGTTTGTTAACAAGGCCGCTATAAGCAAACCATATCATTTCCTGCCAAAAGCCTGCCATGATACCGATTACCCTCTCCCCCATCAGCGAATCCGCCCTCGTTTGCACGCTGCCGCCGCCTGCCGAATTGGGCAAGCAGCAGCGGCTGTGGGCGTTTGCCGAGGCCGCGGCGGCGTTGCCCGGCGTGCTGGAAACCGTTGCCGGCATGAATAATCTCACCGTGTTTGCCCTGCCCGACACGGATTTAAACCGGCTTTCAGACGGCCTGAAAAATCTGTGGCCGCACATTAAAGCCGACACCCACCAAGGCCGGCATGTGGATATTCCGGTGCGCTATGGCGGCGAATTCGGCGCCGATTTGGCCGAAGTGGCGGCCTTTCACCGCACCACACCCGCCGAAATCGTGCGCCGACACACCGCGCCTGTTTACACCGTGTTTATGATGGGCTTTCAGCCCGGCTTTCCTTATTTGGGCGGCCTGCCCGAGCATCTGCACACGCCACGCCGCGCCGAGCCGCGCACCGAAGTGCCCGCAGGCTCGGTGGGCATAGGCGGCAGCCAAACCGGCGTGTATCCCTTTACCTCGCCCGGCGGCTGGCAGCTCATCGGCCGCACCGACATCGCTTTGTTTCAGACGGCTTCTTATCCGCCCACGCTTTTGCTCGCCGGCGACACCGTGCGCTTTGTGGCCGAGGAGGTACGCTTATGATGCGCATACACAGCGTGCAGGCCATTGCACACATTCAAGATTTGGGCCGCTTCGGCCTGCGCCGTTTCGGCATCGGCCACGCCGGCGCGATGGACACGCTCGCCTTGCAGGCCGGCAACCTGCTGCTGGGCAACGAAACCGGCGCGGCGGCGCTCGAAATCGCATTGGGCGGCATCAGCGTATCGTTTACGCGTGACACGCCTTTCTGCCTCACCGGCGCCATTTATGAAGCCGCGCTTGAAGAGCAGCCCGTGTATTCCTATTGGCGCTACACCGCGCGGCGCGGCCAAACGCTCACGCTCAAGCGCGCCGTGCAGGGCATGTATGGCTATTTATGCGTGGCCGGCGGCTTTGATGTGCCCGAAATTTTGGGCGCGCGCAGCACCGATTTAAAAGCGGCTTTCGGCGGCTTTCAAGGCCACTGCCTGCAAGCGGGTGATGAAGTGCCGCTAGGCGCAGGCGCGCGCAGCCTCTCGCACATCGGCGTGGCGCCGATCACCCCCGCCACCAGCATCCGCGCCCTGCCCTCATCTGAATATGCCGCTTTCGGCCTTGACGCCCAGCGGGCGCTGTGGCAGCAGCCTTGGGTGTTGCAAAGCAACAGCAACCGCATGGGCTACCGCTTCAGCGGCGAAACGCTGGCGCTGGCGCAGCCGCTGGAAATGCTCTCGCATGCCGTGCCTTTCGGCACCATACAAGTGCCGCCCTCGGGGCAGCCGATTGTGCTGATGGCCGACACCCAAACCACCGGCGGCTACCCGAAAATCGCCTGCGTGGTGGCGGCCGATTTGGGGCGGCTGGCGCAAGTGCGCTTTGGCAGCGAAATTTATTTTCAAATATGCAGCGCCGAAGAAGCCGCAAAACTGCACCTGAAAAACCAAATCTATTTAAACCAAATCAAAAGGATAGCCGATTATGCACGTTGATTTGAATGCCGATCTCGCCGAAGGCTGCGGCAGCGACAAAGCCTTGCTGCAACGCGTTTCCTCCGCCAACATCGCCTGCGCCCTGCATGCAGGCAGCGCCGCCGACATGCAGCGCGCGCTGACATGGGCGAAGCAACACAGCGTGCGCATCGGTGCGCACCCGGGCTACCCCGACCGCGAAAACTTCGGTCGCACCAATATGCACCTGCCCGCAGCCGAATTGAATGCCTATCTGCACTATCAGCTCGGCGCGCTGCAAGCCTTGTGCGATGCCGAAGGGCTTCAGACGGCCTATGTGAAGCCGCACGGTGCGCTTTACAACCAAGCCGCCGCCGATCGCAAATTGGCTGATGCGCTGGCCGAAAGTGTGCGCCGCTTCAACCCCGAATTAAAGCTGATGGCGCTCTCGGGCAGCCAGTTGCTTGAGGCCGGTAAAGCCGCCGGTTTAGACGTGATTTCGGAAGTGTTTGCCGACCGCCGCTATATGCCCGACGGCTCGCTGGTGCCGCGCAGCAGAGCCGATGCGCAAATCAGCAGCGATGAAGAAGCGATTGCGCAAGTGTTGCAGATGGTGCAAACCGGCACGGTAAACACGGTTGACGGCGGCGGAAAAATCGCGGTGCAGGCCGACAGCATTTGTTTACACGGCGACGGCGCACACGCGCTGGAATTTGCCGACAAAATCAGCGCGGCTTTAAAAGCGAACGGCATTCGGATTGAGGCCGTCTGAAACTGCATGGCATCCATGCCCAAATCAGCTTTGCCGCCCCGCCCGTTTTAATCAATCCTTAAAAGGAGCATTCCATGTCTCAATCTTCCAACCGCAGCGTGCTGCTGGGCGCGGCTTTCCTGATGGCCACTTCCGCCATCGGCCCGGGCTTTCTCACCCAAACCGCCACCTTCACGCAAACGCTGCTGGCGAGCTTCGGCTTTGTGATTTTGCTCTCGATTCTGCTCGACATCGGCGCGCAGTTGAATATTTGGCGCATCATCGCCGTGTCGGAGCAGCGTGCGCAGGATATTGCCAACAAAGTGCTGCCCGGCGCGGGCTATTTATTGGCGCTTTTGATTGTGATGGGCGGGCTGGCGTTCAACATCGGCAACGTCGGCGGCGCGGGCTTGGGCTTAAACATTCTCACCGGCCTCTCGCCCGAAACCGGCGCGATTATCAGCGGCCTGATTGCCATCGGCATTTTCCTGTTTCGCGAAGCCGGCAAAGTGATGGACCGATTCGCCCAAATCATGGGCTTTATCATGATTGCGCTCACCGTGTATGTGGCGTTTAAAGCCAGCCCGCCGCTGGGCGAAGCCGCTTTGCGCACATTTGTGCCGCTTGAATTGGATGCCATCGCCATTGTGACGCTGGTGGGCGGCACCGTGGGCGGCTACATCACTTTTGCCGGCGCCCACCGCCTGCTCGATGCCGGCATCAAAGGCAAGGCGGCGCTGCCCGAAGTGAGCAAAAGCTCGATTTCGGCGATTCTGATTGCCTCGGTGATGCGTGTGGTGCTCTTTTTGGCCGTGCTCGGCGTGGTGTCGCAAGGCGTGGCGCTCGACCCGAAAAATCCGGCTTCCACCCCGTTTGAATATGTGGCGGGCAATATCGGCCTGCTGATTTTCGGCGTGGTGATTTGGGCCGCTTCGATTACCTCGGTGATCGGCGCGGCTTATACTTCGGTGTCGTTTATCACCGGCTTTAGCCCCGCCATCGCGCGCCACCGCAATTGGTGGGTAATCGGCTTTATCGCGGTTTCCACCGCCGTGCTCGCCACCGTGGGGCGGCCGGCGCAGATTTTGGTGCTGGTGGGCACGCTCAACGGCCTGATTCTGCCTATATCGCTCGGCCTGATTTTGCTGGCAGCCTATAAAACCAATATCGTGGGCGACTACAAACACCCGCTGTGGATGACGGTGGCCGGCCTGATTGTGGTGGTGTTGATGGCGGTGTTGAGCGGCATCACGCTGGTGAAATATTTCGGTGCTTTGATGGGTTAAAAAAGCATCAAAAAGGCCGTCTGAACATTCAGACGGCCTCTCTTTATCTACACATGAATACCATTATTTCGCATCAATGCCGTATTCAATTGTCACCACCAGCCGCACATTTTTGCCGATGGTGGATTTGTCATACACGCCGCCGTAATCATCGCTGCTGCCCTCGCCGCCGTCGGCATAAATATTAAACGAGCCTTGCGAAGCCGAACGCATCGCGCCCACCGCCGCGCCGCCGGTTTTGGCGAATTCCTGCGCCCGTTTGTGGGCATCTTCGGTGGCTTGTGTGATCAGCGCGTGCTTGATGGTTTCCAGATTACTGAGCAAGTATTGCGGCGGCTCGAAGCGGATGGCTTCATTGGCCGCACGCAAGGATAAAATCGCCTGGTTGGCGGCTTGGATATCGGCCAGATTTTTGCTTTTCACCATCAACTTTTGTTCGCCGTCAAAGCCGTTTTGCACTCGTTGGTAGCGGCCGTCGCCGCTGCGGCTTTCTTCATAAGCAGGCTCCACCGTGGGCGTGAGCGTTTGGATTTCGGCCGCGCCAAAGCCGTGCTGCTGCAAAAATTTGGCCAACACCGGCTGCGCACGTTTCAGGCCGTCGAGCACTTCTTGATAAGTTGCCCCATGCACAACCACGCTGGTTTGCCATTCGGCGCTATCGGCCTGATAAGGCTTTTCAGCCAAGCCTTTCACCGTAATGGTGCCGGGCTGGCGGAAGTTTTTAAACTGAGTGCCCAGCACGAAAGCAGCGGCAATCAGGCCGACAGCCAAGGTGATGCCCAATAAAACCAGGCTTTTAGAAGGGGAATTTTCAGCCATCACGGCTCCTTTGTGTTTTGCAGATGAATATTGCTATTCTAATCAAAATAAGGCCGTCTGAAACGGTTTTTACCTGCAAGCTGCTTGCTGCAAATTGTTTCATACGGCCTTTGTTTCTTTATCCAACACCGTTTACGGATTCATCACCCGCGCAATCAGCGCTTTTTCTTTGCCCTGCATCTGCGGAATCTTCACTTCGATGCCGTTGCCCGGTGCCACGTCCACCGCTTCGCCTTTGCGCGTCATCGCGGCCAGTTGCACGGTTTGGTTGCCGCTAGGGTGGATGATTTCCAGCGTGTCGCCCACACTGAATTTGTTTTTCACTTCAATGGTGGCCCAGCCTTCGGCGTCGATTTCGGTGACTTGGCCGACAAACTGGCTTTGCTTGGCCAGTGAATGGCCGGCCAGATAGTTTTGGTATTCCTGCGTTTGGTGGCGCTCCAAAAAGCCGGGTGTGTAGCCGCGGTTGGCCAGGCCTTCCAATTCGGCCAGCAAGCCTAAGTCAAACGGCTTGCCCGCCACGGCATCGTCAATCGCTTTTCGATAAGCCTGCGCCACCCGCGCCACGTAATACACCGATTTGGTGCGCCCTTCCACTTTGAGGCTGTCCACGCCGATTTCGGCGAGCTTAGCCACTTGCTCGATGGCGCGCAAGTCTTTGGAATTCATAATATAAGTGCCGTGTTCGTCTTCCATAATCGGCATCATTTCGCCGGGGCGGTTGGCCTCTTCAATCAGAAACACTTTATCGGCAGCCGGGTGGCGCACTTGGCCGTTGATGCCTTCAAATGCGGCATTGGCTTCTTCTTGGGCGCGGTTGAAATCGAAACCTTGCAGCAATTTGGCGTCGCCCATTTCATCGGTGGCCGCATCGTGCACTTTGTAATCCCAGCGGCAGGCATTGGTGCAGGTGCCTTGGTTGGGGTCGCGGTGGTTGAAATAGCCCGAGAGCAGGCAGCGGCCGGAATAGGCGATGCACAATGCGCCGTGCACAAACACTTCCAGCTCGATATCGGGGCATTGTTGGCGGATTTCGGCAATTTCTTCGATGCTCAATTCGCGCGACAAAATAATGCGTTCCACGCCGATTTTCTGCCAGAATTTCACGCCCCACCAGTTGGTGGTGTTGGCCTGCACCGACAAATGAATCGGCACTTCCGGCCAGCGTTCGCGCACGTTCATAATCAGGCCGGGGTCGGCCATAATCAGCGCATCGGGCTGCATGGCAATCAGCGGTTCCATATCGGCCATAAAGGTTTTCAGCTTGCTGTTGTGCGGCAAGGTGTTTACCGTGAGAAAGAATTTCTTGTTGCGCGCGTGCGCTTCGCGAATGCCTTGCTCCAGCACTTCAAGCTTGGCAAATTCATTATTGCGCGCGCGCAGCGAATAGCGCGGGCTGCCGGCATACACGGCATCGGCGCCATAGTCAAACGCAGCCCTCATGCGCTCGAGGCCGCCGGCGGGCAGTAATAATTCGGGTGATTTCATGTGTGTGCTACCTGGGAAAAGTTTCAGACGGCCTTTTGTAGAGAGGCCGTCTGAAAAAATATTGTTGAATTAGAGGTTTGAAATTATCCGCTTTTTTTAGTGCAGGGTCAATTTGATATCAAGGCCGTCTGAATATTATTCAGGCAGCACCGGCTCCACCCGATAGCCCACTTGCCGCAGCCGCAAAATCAGGCCTTGTTCTCCAAATAAATGCGCCGCGCCCACCGCCACCAACGTGGGCTGCTGCGGCAGAATTTCCACCAGCCGCACCAGCCATTGCTGGTTGCGCTCTACCAGCAGCTGCTGATACATCAAATGCTGCCAAAAAGCACGATCCTGCACCGGCAGATATTTAAACTGCTCTTCAGGATCAGACACATCCTGCCACAATCGGCCGGCTTGATTGGCCTGATAATCCGCCACCAGCGTTTTTTGTTCGGCCAAAATGGTGCGGTGGTGGCGGATCAGCATATCGAGGCTGCGGCGGATTTTATCTTCCGGCACCGCGTTGAAATAATAAAGCGGCTCGAGCCGCTCCAGCGCAATCACCGGCTTTTGCTGCGCTTTTGCCTGCCGGATCAGCAAATTATCGGTGCCGCTGTGATAAGAATAGCCTTTGGGCGAATAAAGGCTCTGCACGCTCAACCAAAAAGCCCACGGCTTGAGCCGGCTGCTGCCATCCAGCGCGATGGTATCGTTGCCCTGTTGCAGCACATGGTTTAGCGCAAACATGCGCACACGCCCGATGGATTGGTCGAGCGTGCGCGTGTCGGCCATCAGCGCCGCCATGCGCGCGGCTTCAGCGGCATATTGCGGCTCGGCCAGCTCATCGGCATTCGATTCCACCACCAGCTGCGCACTTTGCTCAAGCGCGCGCTGATAATGCGCAGGCAGGCGCGCGCCCGTTTTGCCCACATGCAGCGTGCCCAAAAGATAAGAAACCGGCCGCCCCGGCTGGCTCAGCTGCCACAAAAAAGTTTCCGCTTCCGGCGCACCGCGGGCAAAGCCCGAAGCCGCGGCCAGCAGCATCAGCAGCGCTAAGAAATATTTGGCCATGCTTGCTTTCACTATAAAGCCATGCTTTCTTTCATTAAAAAAAGTTTCAGACGGCCAAGAGCCGTCTGAAACCACATCATACACAGTTTATTCTCACCAATAACGGTAAGGCCGTCTGAACGGATAATAAAAATCATCCCAATCATCATAATAATAGCGCATCTGGCGCAAACGCTGCTGAGCGATATAATTTTGCCACGCCATTTTATAGCAAGCCTGAAACATCGGGTCGGCCACTTTATCCACATATTTCAAACGGAATTCCTGCTGCTGCTTTTCGGTTTGCCCCTCGGGCGGATTGAATTGGCGCTGCATCAACATGGCCGTTTCCTTATCACATTGCCCCGCCAGCGCCACCTGCAATTCCTGCTCCTGCTTTTGCTGCGCAGCCGCCTTTGCCGCTTTTTGCTCGGGTGTGCTGGCACAAGCGGCCAGAAGCAAGGCCACCGCGCCGATTAAAGCCGCTTGAACTTTACTCATCGTTATGCTCCTTTTCTGCATCCGCATGCGGCCGACTTTACGCCATTCACGGCCTCTTTTGCAAGCGGAACAGCCACATGCCGGCCAATATTGCGCCGCCAAACCACAGCATTTCGGCACGCAGCATTCCTGCCAACACCAAAGCAGGGCCGGGACAAATACCGGCCAAGCCCCAACCGATGCCGAACAAAGCGCTGCCCGCCAGCAATCGGCGATCGATGCGCGTAGTGGCCGGCTCCTGAAAAGCAGGCGCACAAAGCGGCTTAGCCGAGCGGCTGCCGCGAAAAGCGATAAGCGTCACCAATATCGCACCGCCCATCACAAAAGCCAGCGAAGCATCCCAACGGCCAAACACATCCAAAAAATCCTGCACCTTTTGCGGATTGCTCATGCCTGAAAGCAGCAAACCGAAACCAAACAGCAAGCCCAGCAAAAACATTATCCCGTTCATACACCCGTCCCCCAAACATGGCGCAACACAAATACCGTTGCAAAACCAAACAGCATAAACACCAGCACCGCCGCCAACGAGCGCAACGACAAACGCCCCAAGCCGCACACGCCATGGCCGCTGGTGCAGCCCGAGCCCAGCCGCGTGCCGTAGCCCACCAAAAGCCCGCCGGCCACCAACAGCCAGCGATTGTCGGTGATCACCACCTCAGGCATACCGAAAGCCGCCGCATAAAGCCATGGCGACACCATCACGCCGGCCACAAAAGCCAAGCGCCACAAACGCTCAGAACCCTGCCGCTCAAACACGCCGGCCAAGATGCCGCTGCTGCCCATAATCCGGCCGTAGAGCCGCCACATCAATGCCGCCGCCAAACCGATCAACAAACCGCCGGCCAAAGCCGCCCAATATTCCTGATTCATATTCACTCCTTAAAAACACAAAATTATAATATCATAATTTTGAATTTTTAAAAGCAACTGAACATTAAGAAAGCTGAATCACTCATGGCAGCGCCTTTTATCATCTTTTTTTACGCTATGCAGCATTGGATTTTCGAGGAAATATAAGCACTACACCCTCAAAAATATGCCTTTACCAGCATAAAATTGCCGGAAAAATGCGCTCGTCAGAGCGATTCAAAGCCTCCATAAAAATAAAAAATCACATGAATACGTTTGATTCTTATTGAAGTTATTGGGCTGCCTTACCCACTTTTTTATTCTATTGTCATCCTCATGTCACAAATCTGCGACAACTGCATCTTTATTTATCGAAAAAGCTAAAAAACAATACAAACAAATTGACGATTATTTAGTTTAATTTCATACTGCCAAGCATTCCTGACAAGATTCAGGAACTTACGGGACATTACAGCGGCCAAGCCGCAATATAACAATATTGTGAAAACGAGTATTTGCTTTAGGAGTATCATTATGATCGAGATGATCGAGCGTTGGATGCCTATTTTTGCCGTGATCGGCTTTTTATCTACCTTGGGCTATTTAGGTTTGATGGTTTGGGTGATGTATGGCAAGTTTCATCAAGGTAAGAAAAAACAGCTGCCCACGCATTAATGCAGCAGGCAGACATGATTGAAAAGCCGCCGGTTTGCACGGGCGGCTTTTTGTCGGACACTTTTCTCATAACATTCAGCTGCGCGCACCGCGCACTTCTTCTGCGCGCTCAATCATGGCTGCGCGCAAATCTTCCAGCCCCAGCCCTTGAGCCACCGACACATTCACCGCCACTGCCCTGCCCGCTGCATCGCGCAACACCCCCGCCGCGCGCGCCGCTTCGCCGCTGAGCAGATCGATTTTGTTATACACAATCAGCTGCGGCACTTCATGCGCACCGATTTCTTCCAGCACTTTATCCACATCATCCATCTGCCGCTCAAATGCCGGATGGCCCGTATCCACCACATGCAAAAGCACATCGGCCAGCGCGGTTTCTTCCAGCGTGGCGGAAAAAGCCGACACCAATTTGTGCGGCAAATCGCGCACAAAGCCCACCGTGTCGGTGAGAATCACGCTCACCTCGGCCGAGAGATAAAGCCGCCGTGCGGTGGTGTCGAGCGTGGCGAATAATTGGTCTTTGGCCAACACATCGGCCTTGGTTAAGCGGTTGAACAAGCTGGATTTTCCGGCATTCGTGTAGCCCACCAGCGCAAAAGTGGGCATATTGCCGGCCATGCGCGCTTTGCGGCGGGTGGCGCGCTGCTTGTGCACGTTTTGCAGCTGCTTTTTCAAGGCGCTGATTTTCTGGCTGATCAAGCGCCGGTCGGTTTCAAGCCGGGTTTCGCCCGGGCCTTTGAGGCCGATGCCGCCTTTTTGGCTCTGCAAATGGCCGTAGCCGCGCACCAAGCGGCCGCTCAAATGGCTGAGTTGCGCCAATTCCACCTGCAATTTGCCCTCTTGTGATTGCGCCCGTTGGGCAAAAATCGCCAAAATCAAGCCCACACGATCGAGCACGCGGCATTGCAGCGCTTTTTCCAGATTGCGCTCCTGCGTGGGCGTGAGCTCGTGGTTAAACACCACCAGCTCGATTTCATGCTGCTGCACCGCTTCGGCCAGCTCTTCTGCCTTGCCGGTGCCCACAAATAAAGCGCTGTGCGCCTTATCTCGCTTGGCGGTTTCGCTGCACACCAAATCGCCGCCGCTGGCGCGCACCAAATCGGCGGCTTCGGCCTGCGCCGCCTGAAAAGCGCGCTCGCGCGTTTCGTTGGCACCGGCATAATCCGCGCTCAACATCACGCCCACCAGCATCACGCGCTCGGGCTTTTCGAGGGTTTTGTCGACAGGGAACAAGGCAGGCTTTTGGCTCAAGATGCAATCTTTCTAAAAGGCATGAATAAATAGGAAGCAGAAACAACAAACGGTTTTCAGGCCGTCTGAAAACCGTTTTGGCGTAAAGTTATTTATCCTGCTTCACCGCTTGCTCGGCGGCCGTGCGCACTTCTTCGGCAATATTTTCTACAATTTGCTGCTCATCATCCAGCACGCCTGCTTGAGCGGCAGCAACGGTTTTGGTTTCTGCGGCATCGGCACCGTTTTCACCGGCACGCTCGATCGGAGTGAGTGCCGCAGCCGCTGCAGCGGTGGCCGCAGCATCGGGGGTTGCCACGGTTTGCGGCTCAGGCTCTGCGGCCGGTGCGCTCAAAGGCAGGCGCGCCAAAATGGTGCTGCTGGCGCTCACTTTATCGCCGATGGCCACTTCTGCGCGGGCATCGGTGGGCAGATACACATCCACGCGCGAGCCGAAGCGGATAAAGCCGTAGCGCTCGCCGCGCACCACTTTTTCGCCTTCGCCGATGTAGCACAAAATGCGGCGCGCCACGAGGCCGGCCACTTGCACAAAGGTGATTTCGCGGCCGCTGCGGGTGGTGGCCAACACAGCATTGCGCTCGTTTTCGGTGCTGGCTTTATCCAGCGCGGCATTCACGAATTTGCCTTTGTTGTATTCCACCCCGGTAATGGTGCCGTCAACCGGCGCGCGCTGCGAATGCACGTTGAACACATTCATAAACACGCTGATTTTCAGCGCTTCCACATTGCGGTAGGGGTCGAGCACTTTTTCCACCACCACAATGCGCCCGTCGGCCGGACACAGCACGGCATCGGCATCTTGCGGAATCGGGCGCGAAGGGTCGCGGAAAAACTGCAAAGCAAAGGCGGTGAAAAGCCAAAACGGCAGCGACCACCAGCCGGCGCAGGCGGTTACGATGATGCTGAGCACCAAGCCTGCCGAAATAAACGGCCAGCCTTCGCGGGCGATAATCGGGTGCGGGTAAAAACGGGGCATAATGCGCTTTCCTGAAAAATGAATCTGCCGATTATAACGGATTATTTCCGACAATAAACAAAAAAGGCTGTCTGAAAGCTTTCAGACGGCCTGTCGGTTTATTTGCGGTGTGTGTTTATAAATCTTCCACCACGCCCGCATGCGCCGCGCCGCCCTTCACATACAGCACGGCCGCTTCGCGCGCAGCATGGTCGGCATACATCATGCTCGTGCCGATAATCTGGCCGTTGGCGGCTTTGAGGTTGAAATAAAGCTTGCCCGATTGGCTCTCTTTCAAATCGTAGCGGGCATCGTTGCCGGCATTGGTGCGTATCGATTCGATGCCGTTTTGTGCGGCGGCTTTGCTGCTGTATTGTTCGCTGCGCAAAATGGTTTTGTCGTGCTCATCAAGAAAATTGAAATGAAATTCGCCTGTGTCGCTTTTTTTCAATTCGAATGTTGCCATTGTGCCGCCTCCTCGTTTCATACATTCGTCGGAACCACTTAACAAACACTTTAAAATCAAGCTGTCGCGGCCACTATAATGAATTGGTTTCGCGCTTGTCAATATCTCTTTCGGCAATAATTCCAAACGTGCATCCATCAGCATCAAACAGGCCGTCTGAAAAGTGTTCAGACGGCCTCTTTATTTATTCTGCATTGTTTTATTCCAACGCTTCGGTGAGTTTTTTCTCAATCAAATCGGCATCAAACGATTTGGCAATCAGCTCGAAGCGGCTGTCGCGACGCCATGAAACCTGGCTCGCGCCCCATTGGCCGTCCACCCAGTTGAGCCACACCCAAGTGCCCAGCACTTGAAACACGCCTTTGGCGCGCACCAAGCCTTCGGTCATTTTGGGCAAATCGTTAAAAAAGTTAGTGAGCCGCTCGCCGTCGAAATCTTGGCCGGCGGCAAAGGTGAAGCCTTGCGATTGGAAGCCCATGGTGTTGTCGGGCAGGGTTTTGAGGCGGTAGCGCGATTTTTCCACCACGGGAATATCGAGCCATTCGATGTTCATCTGCGCATTGTCCACTTCGGCCACCAGCGCTTTGGGCGGAAACAGCTTGGCGGCTTTTTCGCGGAATTCGGCCAGCACTTCAGGGCCGCACAAATCGGTTTTGCTCGCCACCAACACATCGCACACGCCGATTTGGTCTTTATAAAGCGCTTGTTGTGCATAATCGGGGCTGACAAACTGGCGCGGATCCACCACGGTAAACACCGCGCCGATTTCCAGCGATTGATCCAAAGGCGGCGTTTTCAATTCATCAATCACGCTGGCCGCATGTGCCAAGCCGCTGGCTTCTATCATTAAGCGGTCGGGTGCCACATCGCGCAGCATTTTGGCCACGGTGTTGCTCATTTGCGGGCCGGCCACGCAGCAGAGGCAGCCGCCGGCAATTTCGGCCACGGGAATGCCATTATCGCTCAACACAGCGCCATCAATGCCGATTTCGCCGAATTCGTTCACAATAATCACCCATTTTTCATCCGGGTTTTTCTGCGCCATCAGGCTTTTGAGCGCGGTGGTTTTGCCGGTGCCCAAAAAGCCGGAAATTAAATGCACTTTGGTTTTTTTTACTGACATTTGCTGCATATCCCTGTTAATACCACATGTTCGTCTTGAAGCGAAAAGCCGCCGGCGGCCACACCGGCGCGCAAGGCCTGCCATTCGCGGCTGAGCGTTTGCTCGTCTACCGCGCCGCATTCGCTGCACACCAAAATAAACGCGCTGTGGTGCGGCGCGCTTTCGTGGCAATGCGCGCCGCAATCGTGCTGCGCATGGCTGCACAACACATAGCCGTTTACCGCCGCCACTTTGTGCAACACGCCCTGCTCCGCCCAAAAATCGAGCGCGCGATAAGCGGTGGGCGGCGCCACCGGGCCCTCGCTTTGCTGCTGCATTTGCGAGAGCACATTATAGGCTTTGATCACGCCGCCGGGCCGGGCAAGCACAATATCCAGCACCTGCTCGCGCAGAGCCGTCACCTGAGCGCCGTTTTGGCGGGCTTGGCTGAGGATTTGCTGCTTGATGGTTTGCATACGCTGCTTTCAGACGGCCTTCAGAGCCAATGTTATATTATAACTCGATTTGGCCGCTTTGTGCGGGCAGGCGCAACAAGCGGTAAAGCAAACCCGCCAAAGCAAACACAGCGCGTATGCAAGATATGCGCCACCGGCAAGCGCGCGTTTTTTCATTCAACAATAAGGCCGTCTGAACGATTTATGTTTCAGACGGCCTTGGTTTTTATCGCCAAAAAATCAACCTTATCCGATTAATACCAATCCAAAAAAATAACCTAACTTCGTTGTCTCGCCTTGCCGTACTATCTGTACTGTCTGCGGCTCGCCGCCTTGTTAGCTTACTTTTT
>NZ_SLXE01000021.1 GCF_004341385.1 Uruburuella suis | reverse complement strand
AAGGGCATTTTTTGTATTCAAAACCTTTGAATCCTTGAAATCCTTATAGCGTAAGACTTTCAGCAATTTTTAGCACCTTTTTTGTCCCTTATGCCGCAATGTGGCAATGGCTGATTGACTTTAACCGGCATTATTTGGGGGCTGGGCTTTTTTACAAATCAAACAGGCCGTCTGAAACTTTAAAGTTTCAGACGGCCTGTTTGATTTTATAACGGCATTTCCATTGCGCCATTCATACGCTTATAACCGTCACGCGCTTGCTGCATCCGGCGCTAAAACACAATCGGCAGCCGGGGTTGCATGGTTTGCGCACCGATTATTTGCACTCGGTGCGGTTCAGCTTGCCATAGCCGCCCACCACGGCTTGAATGCCTTTGGCGGCTTTGTCGTCCACCGACATAAACAACACCTGCATCCGCGACACGCCCAAGCTGTTGTCGGCAGGTGCGGCTTTGGCGCTCTCTTGCTGCTCGGCCACATACGCGCCGCTGAAGCCGGCTGTGGCCAAGCGCGACACCAGCACTTGCGCGGCCGATTTGCTGCCCACCACGCCCACGCTGATTTCGCCCTGATGCAAAGTGCCGCCAAAGCCTTTATCCGACAACTCACCCAGCTGTGCCATGGCATCGCCGCCGCTCGGCAATAGCACGCGGTAGCTTTTGCTTGCCGCGGCAGGCTTGGCGGGCGCGCTGCGGCGCTGCTCCACGGTGCGGGTGGCCGCATGCGGCCATTGGGCAAGCAGGCCTTTGATGCGGTGATAATCGTCTTCATCCAGCGTGATGCTGGCTGTGGGGCGGCATTGCGCCGGCGGCGAAGGTGCATCTTGCTGCGCTTTTTCCTGCGCCAGCTGCTCGCGACGGGCTTTTTCTTCGCGCGCTTTGCGCTCTTTTTCTTTGTTTTCCTGCTCGCGGGCGCGCTCGGCTGCTTCATCGACAACCGCCACGGCAGAGGCCGGCATTTCATCCGCACCATGCACCCAGCCGGGCGCTGAAGCCGCACCGGCGGCAACGCTCGGGCGCTGCACCGATGAGGGCAGCCCCAATTCCTGCGTGCCAGATGCCATCGGCACGGCGGGCGCAAGCGCTTCCTTTTGGCGCTCGGCCACACGTCCGGCCACCATGCCCGCAAACACAATAATATTCAGCGCCACTAAAAAGGCAAAGAGCCATTTCATCGTTTTTCTACCCAGTTGAGTAAACCGTAAATCACGAGATTATCAACAATTTTCACGGTATTGTCCAAAGTAAATGCTGATGGCAAGGCCTGCGCCACTTTCGCCGCGCCGCCGCCGGTGAGCACCACATCCACCTGCCGCCCTGCACCCGCCTTTTCCTGCAAACGCGCATGCATCAGCAAAATCGAGCCGCACACCGCATCCATCATGCCGCTGGCCAGCGCATTAGCGGTGGTGGTGGGAAAAGGATACACGCGCCCGATCGGGCGGTTGAGGTTGGCGGTTTTCTGCGCCATCGCCTCTTTCATCAAGTGAAAGCCGGGCATAATGGTGCCGCCCAGATAGTGATTGTCTTCAGTGAGCGCATCAATGGTCACCGCCGTGCCGCAGCTCACCACCACGCAGGCATGGCTGCTGAAACGGCGCGCGCCCAAGGCATTAAACCAGCGGTCGGCACCATGCTCGGCCGGGTTGCGGTAGTGGTTGCGTATGCCCAAGCCTTGCGGCATGGAGGCCAACCACTCAATCGGCTGCGGCAATTGCGCCGCCACCAAGGCTTTTTTGGCTTCGCCGCACACGGCGCTGCCGATGATTCGGCTGATGCCGTCTGAACGCGCACGCCATTCTTCACCCAATTTGCCCAAATCGCGATAAGGCGCACGGCCGATTTCACCGATTTGGCCGCCGTGCACCCATGCCCATTTGAGCTGGCTGTTGCCGCCATCTAAGAGCAAATAACCCTCGGGCGCATTCGGTGCTGGCGCGGCTGCTTCGGGCAGGCGTAGGCTGATTTCGCCACTCACCACGATGCGCTCGCCTTCTTCGGTGAGCAACCTCAAAGCACCCACTTCGGTGACGCCGGCCACCACGCCTTCGTGCACGGTTTGCCCGTGCTGCAACAAGCGCACCGGCCGGCCCTGATCGCGGTTGGCCGCCTGATAGTCTGCCAACATGGGCGCAAAACCTTGCGTGTCAAACACGGGCAGCAAGGCCGCCAACTCGGCCAGCAAGGCATCGAGCAAGGCTTCGGCGCTCACGCCGGCTTTGCGCTCAGCCGACAGCGCCGCCTGCACCGAAGCGGCCTGCGCCACTTCTTTGGGCAGCACAAAATTGATGCCGATGCCGATCACCGCCACGCTGCGGCCGCCGCTGCGCACGGTTTCAATCAAAATGCCGCCCAATTTATCCGCGCCCATCACCAAATCATTCGGCCACTTGATTTGCGCCTGCACGCCCAGCTTGTGCAAAGCCTGCCGGCAGGCAAGCGCCGCCACCAATGCCAGCGCGCCCAATTCGTGCTGCGCCCGCTCAAAAGCCCAGCCCAAGCTAAACATCAGGCATTCGCCCAAGCGGTTTTGCCAGCTTTTGCCCTGCCGCCCGCGGCCGCGGCTTTGCTGGTGCGCCACCACCAGCGCACGGTGGGCGGCTTGCGGCGATTGTTTGGCCTTTTCCAGCACGCAATCGTTGCTGGAGGGGCATTCATTCAACAAGGCCGTCTGAAAGCCGTGCGCGGCGGCGATTTGTTGCACCCGCACTTCATCAAACACCGCCAAAGGCCGCACCAGCCGCCATTGGCCGTCGTGTTGGCGCAAAAGGCCGCGGATGTGCGGCGGCATCTGCTGCCACAAGCCGTTGATTTGCTGCGGCTTCAGGCCGAGCATCTTGCTCAGGGCAAACACATGCTGCGGCGCGCCGTCGGCCAGCGCGGCCAAAAGCTGCCAATGGCGCGGCTGCAAGGCGCTCATTTTTTGCCTTCTGCCGCGCGGATTTTCGCCAGCGTTTGCGTGGTGGACGTTTGGTGCAAAAACGGAATGGAATACACCTGGCCGCCGCGTGCCAGCGTTTCGGCAGCGCCCACGATATTTTGCGGCGCCCAATCGCCGCCTTTCACCAAAATATCGGGCTGCACCGCTTCAATCAGCACGGCGGGCGTGTCGCTGTCAAACCAGGTAACGATGTCCACACTCGCCAGCGCAGCGGCCACGGCGGCGCGGTTGGCGAGCGGATTAATCGGCCGATCATCCCCTTTGCCTTGGCGGCGCACGGAAGCATCGGTGTTGAGCGCCAAAATCATGGCCGCGCCGGTGGCGCGCGCCTGCGCCAGATAGGTAACATGGCCGCGGTGCAGAATATCGAAGCAGCCATTGGTAAACACCAGCGGGCGCGGCAAAGCGGCCAAGCGCTCGGGCAGGTTTTCGGGCGGGCAGATTTTGTGTTCGAAATCGGGCAGCGGCCAAGATTGCATGATAAAAGCTTTCAAATAAAGGGCATGGCGGCATGATACCGAAGGGCGGGTGTTTATACAATTGAGGCCGTCTGAATTCAGACGGCCTCGGGCAAGCTTATCATTTTATGTTGCTTTTTATGCTTTATAAATACCCATGAAAGGCAAACGGGAAAAAAAGCCCGCTTCGATTGAAGCGGGCTTTTCAATATTGGGGTGGCTAATGGGGCTCGAACCCACGACAACCGGAATCACAATCCGGGGCTCTACCAACTGAGCTATAGCCACCGCAAAATAAACTTTATTTGGCACGCCCGACAGGAATCGAACCTGTAACCGCCCGCTTAGAAGGCGGGTGCTCTATCCGGTTGAGCTACGGGCGCTCTACCTTGTGTCGGACTGAATCTGCCGGAGTGTTAAACCTGGTCGGGGCGGTGGGATTCGAACTCACGACCCCCTGTTCCCAAAACAGGTGCGCTAACCAGGCTGCGCTACGCCCCGACGAGAGAAGCGAACTATACCGAGGCGGCGCAAAAAGGTCAAGCCCTCTTTTATCAGCAAACCATATCAATCCGATTATTTTATTGTTTTATATCGACATTATTATCACACACCGGCTTTTATGCTTTCAGACGGCCTTGTTTTTTGGCGCAGATTGTGTGCAAAACAGATGAAAAAGCCGCCGAAAAATGCGACAATACCGCGGCTTCGCCATCCACTTTTTCCACCCGACTGCCAAGGAAGAACATTCTCATATGAGCGCCCAATTAATCAACGGTAAAGAAGTTTCCCAGCAACGTTTGGCCCAGGTGGCCGAAAAAGTGGCTGCGCGCCAAGCCGCCGGCCTGCGCACGCCTTGTTTGGCGGTGGTGCTGGTGGGTGAAGACCCGGCCAGCGCCGTTTATGTGCGCAACAAAAAGCTGGCCTGCGAAAAAGTGGGCTTCAAATCGCTCTCCTATGAATTGGGCGCCGACACCTCGGAAGCCGAGCTGCTCGCGCTGGTGGATCAATTAAATGCCGACCCGGAAGTGGACGGCATTTTGGTGCAGCTGCCACTGCCCCAACAAATCGACAGCCAAGCCGTGCTCGAGCGCATTTTGCCGCATAAAGATGTGGACGGCTTCCACCCTTACAACGTCGGCCGTTTGGTGGTAAAAATGCCGCTGATGCGCCCCTGCACACCCAAAGGCGTGATGACGCTCTTGGAAGCCTACGGCGTGAATGTGGAGGGCAAAAAAGCGGTGGTGGTGGGCGCATCGAATATTGTCGGCCGCCCGCAAATGCTCGAATTGCTGCTGGCGCGCGCCACGGTAACCATTTGCCACAGCAAAACGCAAAACCTGGCCGCCGAAGTGGCCGCCGCCGATATCGTGGTGGCCGGCGTGGGCATTCCGAATTTTGTGAAAGGCGAATGGATCAA
Source organism: Uruburuella suis (assembly GCF_004341385.1). Taxonomy (GTDB): domain Bacteria; phylum Pseudomonadota; class Gammaproteobacteria; order Burkholderiales; family Neisseriaceae; genus Neisseria; species Neisseria suis. The sequence goes on along the minus strand of NZ_SLXE01000021.1, from coordinate 41,749 downwards.
GCCCGGCGCGGTAGTGATTGATGTGGGCATCAACCGGCTCGACAACGGCAAACTGTGCGGCGATGTGGAATTCGATATCGCCAAAGAGCGCGCCGCCATGATCACGCCCGTGCCCGGCGGCGTGGGGCCGATGACGATTGCCACGCTGCTGGAAAACACTTTGCAGGCGGCGCAATTGCACGATCAGGCTTGATGCCCGGCTTAAAAACAACAATCTGAACGTTTCATGCATTGAGGCCGTCTGAAACACTTTTCAAAAGTGTTTCAGACGGCCTCAATGATTTCCGCTACAATACGCGTTTTCGCCGGCACCGCCGCTTTTTTCACAATTATTTTTGGTATCCGACTGATGCTGTATCAATTTTTACGCGACATGCTCGATGTGTTGCGCCTGCGTTATAAAGCCCCCGACGACTACCGCTACACCACGCCGGTGATTTTGGCGGTGCTGCTGCTGATTGGCCTGGTGAACGCGGCCAGCATGTCGCCGCTGTTTGGCAAGAGCGCCGGTGCGGTGGCTTTTGCGGTGGCGCTCACCTTTATCAAATGGCTGATACTCGGCCGCGTGATGCGCGGAGTGCTGCAATATTACGGTGCACCGCGCCTGCCATTGTGGGGCTTTGTGCTGGTGAGCGAAGCCTTGATTATTCCGGCGCTGGCCATGCTTTATGCACCGGTGCTGGCGCTGCTCGGGCTTTTTTGGCAGATGTGGACTTTTTGGGTGCAGGCCATCGGCTTTATGAAAATGAGCGGGCAGTCGATGTGGAAAGTGTTGCTGGGCTATGCAGCTTATCTGGTGGTGCTGATGCTGGCCGGCTCGCTTTTGATGATGCTGTTCGGCGCGATGGGCTGGCTCGATCTGCAAAGCATCAGCGAGCAGGTAAACGGCATGATGAATGCGCCGCAACCTTGATGGTTTGAACGAAAGGCCGTAGGTCGGATTCTTGAATCCGACACTTGTTCGTAGAACAAGACACGCACATCGCTTTGGCCGATGGCCAAACGTCGGATTCGAGAATCCGACCTACGCGGTTGGTGCTATCGAACTGCTTTTATTTTGTAAGATTATTTTTTTGAATTGGTATTACAATAAAATAAGGCCGTCTGAAAGCACAAAAAAGCTTTCAGACGGCCTGTTTGTTTACTCAGCCTTTATGCAGTGTGCGCACGCGCTTTTGCACGATAATCGACCACACAAACAAAAAATTGAGCTGCACCAGCAAAATAATGCTCACGCTTTGCAGCACATCCAAAAACGACCAACCCGCCACCAGCGGGCGGCTCAGCAGCAAAACGTATTTATCGCCGAGGTGATAGAGCGCATAGAGCCACAGCGACCATGTAATCACCATAATCAGCCAGCTTTTGATGCTGATTTTGTAGTTGCGGTGGCGGGCTTTGTCGATCACCATCAAATCGCGTAATTCTCGGGCTTGATCCATCGTGTTTCCTTTCTGTGTCGAAGGTTGGCAATACGGGTAAGACGTTGGCCGTTTGGTGTTGTGTTTGAATAAATATAGGTGTTATTGCACGCCGCGATCGGGGCTCACCCACACGGCCAGCTTGTTTTTATTGCGTAAAATCGCTTTGGGCAGGCCGTGCACCAAGGTGAGGCTGTTGATTATCCAAAACGCATATGGATACCAAATGCAGCTGATAAAGTAGCGCCACAGCCCTTTTTCGTAGCGGTTGTCGATGGCGATGCTCACGGAAAACTGAATCGCAAACATCACCAGCGTCACAATGCTACTCACTTCAAACCAATGCGGGTTAAACGTGCCGTGGCGTATGCCCTGATACAGGCCGATGCCCATAAAGGCAAACATCGAATAAGCCCACACCAGCGTGACCAGATATTCGATATAAAGCGGCCACAGGCGGAAATTGCGCAGCCGCCACACCTGGCGGAAATATTTCAAAACCACTTCTGCGCCGCCCTGCGCCCAACGCAGGCGCTGTTTATAAAGGCCGCGCAGGGTTTCGGGCATCAGCACCCAGCAAAGCGCGCGCGGCTCGTAAGCGATGTTGTGGCCGGCGGTTTGGATTTTCCAGCTCACATCAATATCGTCGGTAATCATATTGGTGCTCCAGCCGCCCACTTTTTCAATCACTTCTTTGCGCAGCCCCACAATCACGCCCGACACGGTGAAAAGTGTGCCCATAATGCTTTGCGAGCGCTTGATTAAGCCGATAATCGAGCTGAATTCGGCCACTTGCAGTTTGCCCAGCACGGTGCTGCGGTTGCGCACGCGCGGGTTGCCGGTCACGGCGCCGAGCATGGGGTTGGCTTCGAGCGTTTGCACGATGTAGTCGAGCGCGTGGTAGTCAAGCACGGCGTCGCCGTCGATGCCGACGATGTAGCGGCCGTGGGCGTGCTTGAGGCCGTTGTTCATGGCGGCGGCCTTGCCGGAATTGCTTTGCGTCAAGGCCACGATTTTGTGCTCGCGTGCCGCCCATTTTTCGATGATTTCCAGCGTGGTATCGCGGCTGCCGTCGTTGATAAACACCAATTCGTAATTCGGATAATTGAGCCTGAGCAGGTGCGGAATAGAGTCTTCGAGATTGTCTTCCTCGTTGAAACAGGGAATCAGCACGCTCACCATCGGCATCTCCACGCCATCGGCATAATCGAAGTCGGGTGCTTCGGCGCGGTTTTCGAAAAACACGAAATACAAAATGCCCGAAATCGTCCAATAAGCAGCCATCACCCCGGGATAGAGCATCACAAACACGCCCAGATATTCATACCAGCTTAAGTTCATCACCAATCTCACTTCTTTTCAGACGGCCTCAATCAAGGCAGGCCGTCTGAAAGCCTGATGCGGCTTATCTTCTCAATGAAAAATACGGGCGCAGGGCTTGCATGCTCGGGCGGTCGTTTAAAAAATCATCGGGGTAATAGCCGAAATTGCGTATGCCCTCTTGCTTGAGCAGCTGCATCCAGCCGGCCAGCTCGGCATCGGGTATCGGCTTTTCGGTGCGCCAATTGCTCGCTTGCAGCTCAAACAGGGTTTTTTCCAACGGCACGCCGCTTTGTTTCACCGTGCCGGCCAGCTCTTTGAGCCAGCGTTTGGCTTCGGCGGGGGAAATCGGCTCTTCGTGTTCCATATAAGGCATGGCCATGATGGCGGTGTAGTCGTAATGGCGGGTGAATTTGGGCAGGCTTTGGGCAAACCATTTTTCCGCCTCGGCATCGGTCAAAATGCTTGCATACACGTTGCGCGCGGTTTGCAGCTTGTCGGCACCGTTGAAGCTGTAGGCGAGCAGGGCTTGCTTGAGGCCGTCTGAATAAGCAATCAGGTCGTCGGTTTTGGCTTCGGCGGCAGCCTGCGTTTGCGTGACGGCGTGGCGCGGGTCTTCGTAATCGGTTAAGAAGCCGTCGTCGTGAAACAAAATGCCGTTGAAGCGGCTGTGAAAAGCCAAATCGCGATAGATTTCAGCCACTTTGCGCCGATTAGTGTCGTTATAAGGCGAGAGGCGCAGATAATGCTTGGGGTCGGGGCGGCCGGTTTGGTTGTGGGCCACATATTCATGCCCTTCACCCAAATCAAATGCCATCATCGGCATCCAGGCATACACTTTCACACCGGCGCGGGTGATCAGCTGCCAAGCGGTGCGGCTGAACAAATCGGCCTTCATTTTGATGTGGCGGTTGGGGAAATACACCGCTTCGGCCACGCCGTTGCCATCATCATCGGCATAAGCCTGCAAATACACGGTGGTGGCGCCATAGTTGGCGATGCGTTCTACCAGTTTGTCGAAATTGCGCTCCATCTGACGGGCATCGGTGTCGTAAACATAATCCAAATCCACATGCACCACGCGCTCCATGCCGTGGTCAAACAGGCGCGCTTCGAGATAATCCTTGATAAAGCCCAGATTGCTTTCCTGATCGATCAGCTCACGGCCGACATTGCGGGTTTGGGCGGTGTTGGCTTTGCGGTCGTTGAGGGTTAAGTCGCTATCAAAGCCTTCTTCGCGGGCAATCGCCACAGCAGTTTCGTTAAACTGTCCGTAAGGCCACACCAACACGCGCGGGCGCTTGCCGGTGTTGCGCGCAATCGAATCGGCCGAGCGGCGGAAATCGGTGCGGATGCGGTTGCGGTATTCGGCTTCGGTTTCATAGCGGCCGTTGCGGTAATTGCCCGGCATCACCGCGGCAAATTGCGAGCCAAACGGGTTGCCGATGAGGCTGCGGTGCAAATCATCGGTGTGCGAGGCGATTTCCACCAAGCCGCTTTGCTGCATTTCGCGTATTTGCGCCCAGCTCACAAAAGCGCTGCGCGGCAATTGGCGGTTGCCATAGGCGATGCTGCCGCCCGAAGGCGTGTCGAGCCAGCCGGTCACCACGGCAAACACGGCCGGATATTGGTAAGCCTTGAGCAGCGGAAACACGAGCCGGTAAAAGCTCTCGTAGCCATCGTCAAATGTGAGCAACACGGGCTTTTCAGGCAGGCGGCTGCGGCCGGCGCGGGCATCTTCCACCTGCTGCCAGCTCACCGGCGTGTAGCCGTTGGCTTTGAGCCAGTTGAAATGCGCCACCAGCTTTTGCACCGTGATGGTTTGCGGAAAATACTGGCGCTGCATCTCGCCGACAAACACCTGTTCGCCGCGCGCCAAGCCTTGCGGGCTTTCGTCTACCACATCGTGGTAGCACAAAGCGCCAAAGCGGATATCGTCGGTGCGGATATCGGCTGCACGAGCCATACCGGCCAGCAGCATGCCCACAAGCGCTACCAGGAATAATTTGCTTAATTTCATCTTTCAGACGGCCTTTTCAAATTTTGGGTTGATTACTGAAAACGCACATTCAGGCCCACATTGCCGAATAATTGGTATTCGGCGTCGCCATCGTAAATGGCTTTTTTGCGGCCGGCTTCGTAGCTGAGGTTCACGCGTTTGCCCAAGCGCCAATCGTGGCCGTATTTGAGCGTCCAGGTGTTTTCACCATTTTGCTCGGCCTGCCAATAGCGGCCGCTGCCCAAACCCAGCTGCTGGGTGAGGCTGATGCCGCCATCGAGCGGCAGGGCATAAGAAAGGCTCAAATCGCCGCTCACACTTTTGCTGTTTTTCGGGTTGTAGTAAGCGGCGGCGGGAATGTCTTTATTGCGGCTGTAATCCGCCCACAAAGCGCCGTTAAGCTTCCAGCGGTTGCGCTGCCACAAGGTTTGCGAAGCCCATAAATAAGCGCTTTGGCGCAAGTTGCCGTCGTCGAAATCCATCCAGCCCAAGCCTGCGCCTAGGCGGGTGTCGGCGTTGTGCACATAATTGGCGCCCAGCGTGTATTCATCGGCATACACATCTTGATTGAGCGCTTTGGCCGGTGTGTTGGCGCTGTTGAGCGCGGCATTGGCCGAGAGCGACCAATGCTGGTTGACGCGGTAGCCCGCGCCGGCCGAAAAATAGGCTTTGTTGTTCAGCTGCAAGCCGTGGCCGGCCTCAAGGCTTACATTAAACGGATAAAAGCTCAGTTCGCCGCCCGCGCCCACGCGGCCGAAGCGCAATTCATCGCCGTGATTGGGCACATAGCCGTTTTGCCAGCGCACATAAGCGCGGTGGCCGCCCGTGCTGCGCGGCGAATAAAGCACGCTGTTGTGCTGCCATTCGTTGCCGCTGTCTTTAGGCGAAGTGGCGCGAAAGATGCCGGCCGACACGCTCAATTGCGCCGCGCGCGCTTCGCGGTTGCGTTGGCGCAAATCATCGTAATCGGGATTGTCCGGCGGCAAGGCGGCCAATTCGGCGGCGGCGCCTTTCCAATTGCCGTTGGCCATCAGAATATTGCCGCGGTTGCTGCGCGCCCAGCTTTGACCTTCGGGCGGCAGCAACAGCATGGCTTCGTTGAACCAATATTCGGCCTCATCGTTGCGGCCGTTCCAATAAGCCAATTCACCGCGCAAAATCATCGCCCACGGGTCGCCCGGGTGCTCGGCGAGCCATCTGTCCATCAGCGCAATGGCGTTTTTCATGTTGCCGTTCCAGGCATCGAGGCGCACTTGCCAGAAATATTGGCGCTCGTAATAGGGGTTGTTGATTTGTGTGGTGTGGGTAAAATCGGGCCGCTTGCGGTTGGGGCTGAAGGTGTTGAGCTGCGCTTGGGCGCGGTCAAACTGCCCCATATCGGCCTGCGCCTGCACCAGCTTTTCCACCAGCTCCGGATCCACCCGACCGCTTTGCGCCAGCTGCTTTTGCTCTTGCGCCTGAAAAACCTTGAGCGCTTTGCGCGGGCTGCCTTCCATCACCAGCGCACGTGCGTAAGCATCTTCCACATAATTAGGCTGCACCGCGCCTTTTGCGGTGAGCTGCTGATAATCGCGCAAGGCTTGCTTGCCCTGCCCCACCGTCACCGCCGCGAGCATGCGGTCGCGCAGCGCACGTGTGTGCAAATCGCTGCCGGGCACACTTTCCTTCACCAATTCGCTCAAGCGCCGATAGGCATCAAGGCCTTCGCTGCGGTTGCCCGCTTCTTTCGAGGCGCGCAATTGTGTAACCGCTTCGGCATGATTGAGCCACAAGCGGTCGTTGCGGCCGAAAAGCTGCGGATATTGCGCCATCAGCCCCTCTTGCACGGGATAAGCCTGCAAGCCGCCCGCGGTGCGGTAAAGCTGCATCACCACTTCGTGATTGCCCGGCTGCGCACTGAGCTGCTGCTGCAACTCGCCCAAGCGCTCGGCGAGGGTTTTCGATTGCTCGTTGAGATATTGCTCGGCCGCACCGATGGCTTCATCGTTGCCAAAGCGCTGCCGGTAAGCGGCAATGCTCAATTTGGCGGCGGCATATTCGTGCGCATCCACATTGGCTAAAGCCGCGCCCAGCCAGCCGATTTTCTGCTGCGGCGCTTGTTGTTGCAGCGCCTGATAAAGCATCACAGCGCGCACAAACTGATGTTTGTCGCGCGCGGCCTTGGCCAGATTTTCCAATTCATCGGCACGGTAATCTTCCGGCACACAGCGGCTGCACACGGCCAACGCCGCTTCCGCGCGCCCCTGCCGCACCAACAGCGCAATCAGATCGGCGCGCACTTTGGCATCGCCACTTTGGGCATAGAGTTTTTGCAAAGCGGCCACCGATTCGCCCAGCGCCGCTTCGCTTTGACGGGCATGCGCCGCCCAATGCTCGCGCTCGGCCTGGATATCGTCTGCCCACGCCGGCGCGGCACCTGCCCATGCCAAAGCCAGGCATACGGCCATGCGGGAAAAATGATGTAATCTATTCATGTTTTAATAATTTAAAATACCGGCCTCAGGTTAATGCCTGCCCGGCAATAAAACAGCTTGGTTCGATTTTAAAAAGAGTATGCAGCCGGCGGGCGGCCTGCGTTTTCCGTGTGGCGTCGAGCTTTTTAAGGCTGTTTTTTTGATATTGAATGGTGTTTTATATAATTACTGCGGGTGCCATGCTACCGCTGTAATGGCATGTAATTATGACAATTACCTCAGCGGCTTCTATTGCCGACAGTCGGCAATTCATTTTTTATTATTTAAAATAATCACTGATAAAATTTAAATTTACATAACAATCAATCAGTTGAGTTTATTTTAGAGAAGATGCTGATTTTACAGCCGCTTGGATGCAGTTTTCATAGGCGTGGCGGGCAAAATCTTTTAAAATACGCAAGCTGCACATTTGCCGCTTTCAGACGGCCTTCGGCTTGTTGCCAACACATTCAGGAAAACCATTATGTCCAACCTCACCCATTTCAACGAAAACCTCGAAGCCCATATGGTCGATATCGGCGGCAAAGCGCCCAGCGTGCGCAGCGCTCGTGCCAGCGGCATCATCAATATGAGCCGACCCGCGCTCGATGCCGTAATTGAAGGCTCCGCCAAAAAAGGCGACGTGTTGGGCATTGCCCGCATCGCCGCCATTCAGGCCACCAAACAAACCGGCTTTCTGATTCCGCTGTGTCACCCGATTACGCTCACCCATGTACGGGTGGATTTTGAAGTGGATGCCGAATTGAGCCGCGTTAAAGCCAGCGTCACCGCCAGCACCGAAGGCCAAACCGGCGTGGAAATGGAAGCGCTCACCGGCGTCAACATCGCCCTGCTCACCATTTACGACATGCTCAAAGCCGTGGATAAAAGCATGGTGATCAGCCAAATTCATCTGGAAGAAAAAAGCGGCGGCAAAAGCGGCCCCTTCACCTTTACCGACCAATTCGAAAACATCGATTACTAAGCCATGGACGATCGCGACCTGCTGCGCTACAGCCGCCACCTGCTGCTGGACGAAATCGGCATCGAAGGCCAACAAAAGTTGCTCAATGCCGCCGTGTTGGTGGTCGGCTGCGGCGGCTTAGGTGCGGCGGCACTGCCCTTTTTGGCCGCAGCAGGCGTGGGGCGGCTGATCATTGCCGACGATGACACCATCGACGACACCAACCTGCAACGCCAAACCGCTTTTTGCGAAGCCGACATCGGCCAAAGCAAGGCAGAGGTTTTGCAAGGCCGTCTGAATGCCCTCAACAGCCGCACACAAATCAGCGCCCTCAACGAGCGCCTGAGCGAAGCGCACCTGCTTGAGCTGGCACAAAGCGTTGATCTTGTGCTCGACTGTTGCGACAACTTCGCCACCCGCCAAGCCGTCAACCGCGCCTGCGTGGCCGCCCGCACGCCGCTGGTTTCCGGCGCCGCCGTGCGCTTTGAGGGGCAGATTGCCGTTTACCGCCCCGACCTGCCCGACACCCCCTGCTACGCCTGCCTGTTTGACGGCGAATCTGCCAACGACGGCGCTTGTGCCGTGTTCGGCGTGTTTTCACCCTTGGTGGGCATTATCGGCACCACACAGGCGGCCGAAGCGCTCAAGCTCTTGATGGGCATAGGCGCAAACGCAAGCGGCGAGTTGCTGCTTTACGATGCGCTCGCCAACGAATGGCAGCGGCTCGCTTTCGACAAAAACCCCGCCTGCCGCGTGTGCGGCCATCGTTAAAAACAAAAAGGCCGTCTGAAAATTTTCTTTCAGACGGCCTTTTTGTTTGCCAATCAAGTTAACCAAAATATCATCTATTAAAATCAACAATTAATGCGTAGTTAGGGTCTGTTCACATTTCATCCGTGCGTAAGATTTTGAGCGCAAAAGCGCGCTTGCAAGGCGAAAAGCGCAGCAAGGTTGGACACCTTTCGAGCATTTTCAACACGGCAGGCGCGTTTTTGAGCCAAAAGATTGCCACGAGATGAATTGTGAACAGACCCTAGGCACACCGTGCTTTTTTACGGCGCAATCGTATGCATGATGCTGGGATGGTATCTACAACCGGCATGCAGAGGCCGTCTGAAAACCTTTCAGACGGCCTGCCGCGCCGAGCGCCGATAGCGCGCGGCCGCGCGGCGTACCTGGCGCAGCCAGCGCCGCTGCACCCGCGCGGCCGGCGGCTCGGCGGCATAAAGCCAATGCTCGTATTCATCCAAAAGCCGCACCAATTGTGCATCGTCGATACCGTGCTGCTGCAACAAGGCTTTGATTTCGCCTGCGCTGGCGGCGGCCAGCTGCTCGTTGTCATCGCCCAACAAGGCCGATTTCAACAGCATAAAGCCTTCATTCAACACATCGCGCCGCCGCCCGGCCGCCCACCAGCGCAGAAGCGGCAACAGCGCCAGCAGCAGCCCCACGGGCAGCACCAACAGCAGCGTTTTCCAATTGAAGCCGCCCAAGCCCAGCGCGGCAAACAGGCTGTTTTGCTTGCTTTGGTCATAATTCACCACCCATTGCTGCCAGTAATATTGGCCGGTTTCGCTCCAGCGCGACCAAGCGCCGCTGTGGCCGGCCAACAAGGCGCGCTCGCTTTCGGGCAGGGCTTCTTCCAGATTGGCGCCGGGGCGCACCGAAGCGGCGGCCGCGGTCGGATCCACGCGCAACCATGCCGCTTCACCGGCCAGCCACACTTCTGCCCACGCATGTGCATCTTTGCTGCGCAGCTGCCAAAAGCCGCCGGCCTGATGGTATTCGCCGCCGTGATAGCCGGTGACCACCCGCGCGGGCAGGCCGGCGGCGCGCATCATCACCACGAAGCTTTGCGCATAATGTTCGCAAAAGCCGCGCCGCGCTTGAAACATAAATTCATCGATGCCGTTGCTGCCCGGCATTTTCGGCGGCTGCAAAGTGTAGGCAAACGATTGGCGCCGGTAATAATGCAGCACATTGTCGATAAACTGGCGCTCGTGCGCCGATTGCTGCCACAAGCGCTCGGCCAGCAGCCGCGTTTGCAGATTGCCCTCGGGCAGGCGGGTGTAATAAGCGCGCTCGCCCTCATTCAAGCGATGCGGCAAGGTGTCGCTCAAAGCGGCGGCCAATTCGATGCGGCGCAAACCTTCGCGGCTGCGCTCGGCGCGCACCACCCGCCCCAGGCGGCCGGTCAGACCCGGCGGCACATCGGTCGGATAATCCAGCGCGGGCAGCACGCCCTGCTGATCGCGCACTATCATTTGATAATGCACGCTGCGCGGTGCGGCCGGCACTTCGGCGCTATCGATATAAGTACCGTCAAACGCCTGCCAGCGCGTGCCGTCAAACGCGCCCATAATAATGGCGCGCCAATATAAATCGCCCGGCTGCGGCATATAGCCGTCTGAAAACGTGATATTCGCCACCCATTCATTGCTCTGCACAAGATTGCTGATGCTGCCCGGCTGCATGGTGTCGGACAAACCCGTTTGCGCTGCTGCACCGCTTTGCTGCGGAATGCGCCACAAAGGCTCGCTTAAGCGTGGCACGCTCACAAACAGCAACGCCATCAAAGGCAGCGTGAGCAACAAAGCCCAAGCGCCGCGCCGCAGCGCCTGCATGGGCGGCAACCCGCCCAGCATCGCCATGCAGGCGCCCACCGCCGCGAGCGTGAGCACCAGCCAAATGCCCACCGGCAGGCTTTGGTTCAACAGCACCCCCGCACCCGCCAAGAAAAGCATCGCCAAAAGCAACACCTGCCAATCGCGCCGCGTGTTGCCCTCAAACGCTTTGAGCATCACCATCAGCAGCAAAAAAGCAATGCCGCCCTCACGCCCGAAAAGCGTGCCCAGCTGCTGCCACACCAACACCGCGGCCATCACCATCAGCAGCAGCATCGCCGCCAGCGGGATTTTGCTGATGTTCAAGCGCAACAAAGCCAGCCGCAGCAGCCACAGGCCGCCAAACAGCGCCATCACCACCAGCGGCAACGAAGCGGCCAGCGGCAGCGCCGAGCACAACAACACCAGCAGCACGGCAAATTGCGTGCGCCGCGGCGGCGTTTGGCGCAGAAAAGGCGGATTGAGGATATACATGGAAACCATCGGTTTGAAAAAACTTAAAATGCATAGCGACACGGTTTAAATCACAACCAAGCAGCAAGCTGGGGTCTGCATAGATAATACCAATCCAAAAATAACCTAACTTCGTTGCCTCGCCTTGCCGTACTATCTGTACTGCTTGCGGCTCGCCGCCTTGTCAGCTTACTTTTTTGAATGGGTATAACACGGCAAAGCAGAAAAGCACTGTGCCGGTTTAAATCGTGCCGCCATAAAAACAGGCCGTCTGAAAGCCTGCGGAATGCCTACCACAAAGCCAGCGCACTCAAGCAGCGTTCGCGCCGGCCGTTTTGCGGCGCAATCACGCGCTCGGGCAATTGCAGCGAATAAGCCAGCCCGCGCCGCTCGGCTTCGAGCACACGGTGGCAGAGCAGGCCGGCCAGGCGCTCTTTGGGCGTGTCGGGCGGATAATCGAGATAAGACAACACCGTGTTATCCACCGCCGCCGGCTCGCTCTCAAAACGCTTGTCGAGCATTTCACCGGTTTTGGCATAGCTTTTCCAAGCCACATGCTGCAACGATGCACCGGGCTGGTGCGCCTGCAAATAAGCCAAATCCTCGCCGCCACTCAAAGGCGCCCGCGTGCGGTCGGTGTCATCGGTGCCGGCGGCTCGGGCAGGCACATCATGCGATATGGGTGCGGGATACACCAGCGCATCGCTCGGCCAATGCCACACACATTGCACCATACTCAGGCCGAAAGGCGCAATGGCGGCGGTGCGCAGCGGCGGCACACGCAAATAGCCGCGCCGCCCGGCCGGCACACGCCATTCAAATGCCGCTTCGCCCCCGAAAGCCTGCGCATGCCAAGGCTGCCACAAAGCACTTTCAGACGGCCTTTGCAGATAATCGTCTTCATTGCAAAGCCACAGCCAGCGCGCACGCACATTATCCGGCATGCTCAGGCGCAAACAGGCCTCGCCGCCGGCAAACACTTCCTGCGGCAGCACCACATCAATCTGCACGCCCAAAAGCTGGCGCAGATTCATCAACACCGCCACCAAGGCAAAGCCCGCCAGCCAAAAAGCCGCCGCATAAGCCAGATTCACCTGATAATTGAGCCCCACCAGCCACAAAAGCCCCACCATCACCGCCAGCCCCGCGCCCAGCCCGGTGGGGCGGCAATGCAGATCGCGCAAAGCCGGTGTGCGTCCCGCCGCCAGCGGCGGCTGCGGCTTAGGCAACGGCCACATGCTGGAGCAAATCCGCCAAAATCTGCGCGCCGGCAGGCCCTTGCTGCACCGGCTGCAAGCGGTGATTCGCCACCGCCACCCACACCGCCTTGATGTCGTCGGGCAACACATGCCCCCTGCCCTGCATAAACGCCCACGCCTTGGCCGCATTCACCACCGCCAGCCCCGCCCGCGGGCTCAAACCCAACACAAAGCGCCCCGGCTGGCGCGTGGCCTGCACCAGCCGATACACATAATCGGCCGCCGCCGGCGCAAATTTCACCTCTGCCGCCTGCTGCTGCCATTGCTGCAACAGCGGCGCATCACACACCGCCTGCAAAGCCGGCAGCGCGCGGCGGCGGTCGCCGTGTACATAAAGCTGCTTTTCGGCCGCCGCATCCGGATAGCCCAGGCTCAAGCGCATCATAAAGCGGTCGAGCTGCGATTCGGGCAGCGCAAATGTGCCCAGCTGCTCGCTCGGATTTTGCGTAGCCACCACCACAAAAGGCGCGGGCAGCATATAAGTTTGCCCGTCCACCGACACCTGACGCTCCTCCATCGCTTCGAGCAGCGCCGATTGCAGCTTGGGCGAAGCGCGGTTGATTTCGTCGGCCAGCAAAAACGAATGAAACACCGGCCCCGGATGAAACTCAAAGCGCCCTTCATTGGGGCGGTAAACATTCACGCCGAGCAAATCGGCCGGCAACATATCGTTGGTAAACTGCACCCGCCGGTAATCAAGCCCCAGCACCGCCGCCAGCGCATGCGCCAACGTGGTTTTGCCCACGCCCGGCACATCTTCGAGCAGCACATGACCGCCGGCCAAAATGCAGGCGAGCAACTGGCGCAACACCGCCTGCTTGCCCAAAATCAGGCCGTCGAGCTGCTGCAACGCTTTTTCGATAGAAACATTCATGCTAAATCAACCCATCATTAATTGAGGCCGTCTGAAACCCAACCTAAAAAAACAACCCAACTGCGTTGCCTCACCTTGCCGTATTCGCTGTACTGTCTGCGGCTCGTCGCCTTGTTATCTTATTTTTTTAGGTTGGGTATGAAATAATTTCAGACGGCATATATTTGCATAATCTTAACACAAAGCGTTTGCCCACCGCATCACACACGCATAAAAAGGCCGTCTGAAGCCTTTCTTTCAGACGACCTGCTATCCATTCTATAGTGAAAGTGAAGCCAAAGAAAAACGGCCGCAAAAAATAAATCTCAAACCGTGCGTAGCGTGTGTGGTGCAGCCGCGCACGCGGGTCAAACGGCTTATGCGTGTATGGTTTGCCACACACAGCCCGTATCGTTTTTCATGCATTCCACGATAACTTTCATGCTAACTGCTGATGTCTTCCAGCGTGCGCCCGCGCGTTTCCTCGCCCAAAAGCACAATCACCGCCACCACCGCCAGCAACACACCGGTAAACATCATAAAGATTTTGCTGAAGCCCTCAGGCTGCGTGATCAGCGCGGCCACAGCCATCGGCGCGAGAATGCCGCCCACGCGCCCCACCGCGCCCGCCCAGCCCGAGCCGAAAGCGCGAAAGCGCACCGGATAAAGCTCGGGGGTGTAAGTATAGAGCACGCCCCAGGCGCCGAGGTTGAAAAACGACATCAAACAGCCCCACACCACCACCGCCGTCACGCTGCCGCCTTGGCCGAAAAAATAAGCGCAGATGGCGCAGGCAAACAAAAAGCCCGCCAGCGTGGCCTTGCGGCCGATTTTTTCCACCAACACCGCCGCCGCAAAATAGCCCGGCAGCTGCGCCAGAATCATCACCAACACATATTCGAAGGTTTTGATTACCGTGTAGCCCTGGTCCACCAAAAGCTTGGGCAGCCAAGTGAAAATGCCGTAATACGAAAACACAATGCCAAACCAAATCAGCCACAACATCAACGTGCGCTTGGCAAACGGCGGCTGCCAGAGTTGCCCGAAGCGCAACGGCTCTTTTGATGCCGCCTGCGCCACCAGCGCTTTTTCCGCCACCGGCAAACCCGCCTCGGCTTCAAGCCGGCTCACAATCGCATGCGCCTCGTCCACCCGGCCTTTATTAATCAGATAAGGCACCGATTCGGGAATGTATTTCCAAATGAAAAACACATAAAAAATCGGCAAGCCGCCGATTAAAAACGCGCTGTGCCAGCCATATTGCGGAATGAAAAAGTAAGACACCAGCGCCGCCGCCAGCCAGCCCAAGCCCCAAAAGCTCTCCAGCAGCACAATAAAGCGCCCGCGCACCTTGGCCGGCACATATTCGCTCACCAGCGTCACCGCCACCGGCAATTGCGCCCCCAGCCCCACGCCCACAAAAAAGCGAAACACCAACAGCCAGCCCAAATCCGGCGCCACGGCACACAAAGCCGTGGCAATGCTATACACCACCAAGCTCACCGCAAACACGGTTTTGCGGCCGATTTTATCCGCCGTGCGCCCGCCCATCACCGCGCCGATGGCCATGCCCACAAAGCCGATGCTCACCACCCAGCCCAATTCTTTCGGGCTCAAGCCCCATTCCTTGCCCAGCGTGGCCAACACAAACGACACCATGCCCGTGTCCATCGCATCAAACAGCCAGCCCAAGCCCACCAGCACCAAAAGCTTGTAGTGAAACCTGCCCACCGGCAGGCTTTGCAGCCGCGCAACAATATCCATTGATTTTCCGCCCTCTTGTTGTGTTGATATTAATATTTACCAACAAAACGGTTTATATATGATTTATCAAATAGTTGCAATCTTAAAAAAGATTCAGACGGCCTTGCTGGAAAAGGCCGTCTGAAACAATATGCCCGATATGCACCATTGCGCAACCAAAGCTGCCGCAATCAATGGCCGATGCTGCGATAAACCGCTCAAGCTATTGATTCAACATCATGATTGATGGCCGTCTGAAAACAACCACCCGTCACCTGAACACGATGTGGCTCATCCACACACGCGTTTTTTTCAGCCGGTAACAAGGCCGTCTGAAACATCAATATTTCAGCAACCGCGTAGGTTGCGCCACTTTTTTATGCATTTCACTACATATAGCCGAAACTGCCGCAACAGATAGCCGATACCGTGACAAACAACCCGTATTGCGGCGGCAACACAACACAAGGCCGTCTGAAAATTTTTCAGACGGCCTCCGCTTCCTTCTCGCAAAACAAATCTCAGGCAAAAATCCGCAGCGGCTACCCGCCCATCTGCGCCTGAATCCAAGCCAAAAAGCGCTGTTTGCGCTCATCTGCTTCAAATGGCTCGGCCGAGAGCAGATAATAAGCCGAACCGTCGGGTTTGAAGCCTTCGGGTGCGGCCAACACCCCGTTTTCAATTTCATCGACCACCATCCATTGCGAAGCCATCGCCACGCCCAGCCCGGCCACCGCGGCCTGTATCGACAGGTAAAAATGCTCGAAATACATGTCTTCCGCCATTTCCGCGCCTGCCCCGCCGTGTTGCAGCCACGCATTCCAGGCTTCGGGGCGGCTGTGGCTGTGCAGCCGTCTGAAATGCGCCAAAGCGGGAATCTGCACCGCGCCCATTTTTTCATCGCCCAAGCGCTCTGCCGCGATGCCTGCCGGCCAAGCAAAATCGTTGCGCCGAATCGCCACATCCACCGATTGCCGCCCGAAATCCACCGCGCCGCCGGCCGCCAAAATCACCACGTTGAAACCCGCATCTTGCGGAAACGCGGTGATGCGCGGAATCAGCCATTTCATCGCCAAAGTCGGCTCGCACGACACCACCAAATCACGGCTCTTGCCGCCCTGCAAACGCCCCAGCACCTCGTCCAACCCGGCAAACGCCTCGCCGCAAGCCGCTTGCAACTGCCGCCCCGCCGGCGAGAGCCGCAGCCGGCGGCCTTCTTTCAACCACAAAGCCGTGCCCAGATGCGCTTCCAGCAGCTTCAGCTGCTTGCTCACCGCCCCGTGAGTAACGTGCAAAGCCTCCGCGGCCGCCGTGAGGCTGCCGTGTTTGGCAGTAAAAAAGAAAAACTTCAGCGCCTTGAGCGGCAGCCGTTTAATCTGTTCCAAAATCTCACCTTTATATTGAAAATATATCGATTTTCAGACGGCCTATCTTAAAGCAGAATTCGGTTTTGGAACATAGATTTGATAAGCAATGATTGGTATCTGTATGCCACAGAATGCAAGCCTGTGGCTTGCTGCCCTCTCCCGCCGGAGAGGGGATTAGATTTCTGCTGCAATAACTGTTGTAGGCCGTCTGAAAAATAGCAAAATTAAAACAGATGATTAATCATAGAATATTTCAGGTGGTCTGTAATATTTCCAGCTTCTGCATCCGAGTTCCCTCTCCCGCGGGAGAGGGTTAGGGAGAGGGCAGCAAACCGCAAGGTTTGCCTTACCTCCAACAAAATCAACCCACCCCAAAGGAACCCCACCATGCAAGAGCTTTTCGCCGTTGCCGCCATCACCCTGCTTGCCGTTGTCAGCCCCGGCGGCGATTTCGCCATGGTCACGCGCAACAGCTATCTTTACGGCCGCCGCGCCGGCATTTTCACCGCCATCGGCATCGCCGCCGCGGTGTGGATACACGTGGGCTACACGCTTTTGGGCGTGAGCATTCTGCTGCTGCAATCGCCCAACCTTTTCCACGCGGTGAAGCTCTTGGGTGCGGCTTATTTGGTGTATATCGGCTACACCACTTTCCGCCACCGCCCCGTATCGGCCGCGATGCAGGCCGGCGGACAGGCCATCGGCGATTGGGCGGCCTTTAAAAACGGCTTGGCCACCAATGCGCTCAACCCGAAAACCACGCTGTTTGTGCTCAGCACCTTCACCCAAATCGTCAGCCCCGCCACGCCTTTGGGCATTCAAATCGGCTACGGTGCGTTTATGTCCGCCGCGCATTTGCTGTGGTTTGCCTTTGTGGCCGTGGTGCTCTCCAGCCCCGCCGTGCGCAACCGTTTGCTGCAAAAACAGCAGGTGGTCAACCGCGTTATCGGCATATTGCTGATGGGTTTGGGGGTGATGCTGATGGTTGCGGCAGCGGGTTGATTGGTATTGAAAAAACCTGTTTGAAAGGTTTTCAGACAGGCTTTTTCTGTGTCAATCACATTGAGATAAATCATCAAATAGGCCGTCTGAAACCCATTCAAACAGTAAGCTTACAAGGCGGCGCGCCTGCGACAATACAGATAGTATGGCAAGGCGAGTCAACGCAGTAAGGTGATTTTTTTGGGATAGGCATGATACCAATTCAAAAAATAATATTAAAAAATACAATCAGTTAAACAGCACCATCCGCGTAGGTCTGCCTGTTTATATATTACTTTTGATGTTTGGCATGAAACCTCTTTCAGCTGAAATCCAAAGCCAAGAGGGCTTTGGCAAACCGATTTAAGGCTTATTCAGATACCAAACCCAAGTTTTTACCACCACCCCACAATAGCGATAAATCAGCGCCGCTGATGGCGCTATCAACCACAGGCCAAATCAATTGCAATGCCTGAATGCTGTCAACAGCAGCAATGTGAAAATTCAAATCCTTTCCGGCGCCAACAATCCGATAAGGACAATGCCATTCATTCAGATCATATTGCACCGGCTTGCCGATGAATATTTGCACTTCTTCTCCCGGTTTGTCTGCAACTTCGTATATCCTGTGGGCAATTGCCGTTTCCATCGTAAGCTTTTCCAGCATCATCCATCCTTTTCATTTGTTATACCAATTCTAAAAAATAACCTTACAAAATAAAAGCAGTTCGATAGCACCAACCGCGTAGGTCGGATTCTTGAATCCGACGTTTGGCCATCGGCCAAAGCAATGTGCGTGTCTTGTTCTGCGAACAAGTGTCGGATTCGAGAATCCGACCTACAGGCTATGGCACAATAGCAACAGGCCGTCTGAAACCCTTTTCAGACGGCCTGCTGCTTCACTTCAAAAGTTTAAAACATCATTTCTTCAAACGCCCGTGCAATTCCTGCACACTATACACGCCCATATTGTTCAGGCTTTTGGCGCCTTCGCTCAGGGCTTCGCCGCCGGCGATGGTGGTGTATTGCGGCACGCGCTGGGTGAGCGAGGTGCGGCGGATGCTGTGGCTGTCTTTCACGCCTTGCGCGTCGCTGCTCACGGTGTTGATCACCACGGCGATTTCGCCGTTTTTAATCGCATCGACAATGTGCGGGCGGCCTTCTGTTACCTTGTTGACCACTTCCACATTTTCCACGCCGTGCGCTTTCAGGTAGCCTGCGGTGCCGCGGGTGGCGATTAAATCGTAGCCCAGCGCTTGGAAGTTTTTCGCGGTTTTGACGGTGAGCGGTTTGTCTTCATCGCGCACGGCGATAAACACTTTGCCGCTTTCGGGCAGGCGCTCGCCTGCGCCCAATTGCGCTTTCAGGTAGGCTTCGGAGAAGGTAGCGCCCACGCCCATCACTTCGCCGGTGGAGCGCATCTCGGGGCCGAGAATGGTGTCGACACCGGGGAATTTGATAAACGGGAACACCGCTTCTTTCACCGCATAAAAATCAGGAATCACTTCTTTTTCAACGCCTTGCGCCTGCAAGCTGATGCCCGCCATGGCGCGCGCGCCCACTTTGGCCAGCGGCACGCTGGTGGCTTTGGACACAAAAGGCACGGTGCGGCTGGCGCGCGGGTTGACCTCGAGCACATACACCACGCCGTCTTGCACGGCAAATTGCACGTTCATCAAGCCCACCACGCCCAAGGCTTCAGCCATGGCGCGGGTTTGGCGGCGGATTTCGTCTTGCACTTCTTCGCTAAGCGAATAAGGCGGCAACGAGCAGCCCGAATCGCCCGAGTGGATGCCGGCTTGTTCAACGTGCTGCATAATGCCGCCAATCACCACTTGTTGGCCGTCTGAAACGCAATCCACGTCCACTTCGATGGCGTTGTTCAAGAAAAAGTCGAGCAACACAGGGCTGTCGTTCGACACCTGCACCGCTTCGCGCATATAGGTTTTCAAATCATCGGCCGAGTGCACCACCTGCATGGCGCGGCCGCCGAGCACATAAGAGGGGCGCACCACCAGCGGATAGCCGATTTCTTCGGCCAACACCAGCGCTTCTTCTTCGGCGCGGGCGGTGCGGTTGGGCGGCTGGCGCAAGCCCAAATCGTTGAGCACTTTTTGGAAGCGCTCGCGGTCTTCGGCGGCGTCGATGCTGTCGGCAGAGGTGCCGATAATGTTCACGCCGTTTTCCACCAGCGCGTTGGCCAATTTAAGCGGGGTTTGGCCGCCGTAATGCACAATCACGCCCCACGGGTTTTCGGTGCGCACGATTTCGAGCACGTCTTCCAGCGTGAGCGGCTCGAAATAGAGGCGGTCGGAAGTGTCGAAATCGGTGGACACGGTTTCGGGGTTGCAATTGACCATAATGGTTTCAAAGCCCGATTCGCGCAGCGCCAAAGCGGCGTGCACGCAGCAATAGTCAAACTCGATGCCCTGGCCGATGCGGTTGGGGCCGCCGCCTAAAATCATCACTTTTTTGTTTTCAGACGGCCTCGCTTCGCATTCTTCTTCATAAGTGGAATAAAGATAAGCGGTGTCGGATTGGAACTCGGCCGCGCAGGTGTCGACACGTTTATACACCGGATGCAAGTTCAAACCATAGCGGTGTGCGCGCACTTCGGTTTCGCTGATATTGAGCAATTGCGCCAAGCGCTGGTCGGCAAAGCCTTTGCGTTTCAAGCGGCGCAAGGTGTCATAATCCAAATCGCTTAACAGGCCGTCTGAAACTTTTTGCTCTTCTTGCACAATGTCTTCGATTTGCGCCAAAAACCACGGGTCGATGGCGCAGATTTCGTGGATTTCTTCTGCGCTGAAACCGGCGCGGAACGCATCGGCCACATATAAAATGCGGTCGGGGCCGGGGTTGGCCAATTCGCTGCGAATCAGCGATTTATCGGCGCTTTTCGGGTTAAAGCCGCACAAGCCTGTTTCCAGGCCGCGCAAGGCTTTCTGCATTGATTCTTGAATGGTGCGCCCCATCGCCATCACCTCGCCCACCGATTTCATCTGCGTGGTGAGGCGGTCGTCGGCGGCGGGGAATTTTTCAAACGCAAAACGCGGGATTTTGGTGACCACATAATCAATACTCGGCTCAAACGAAGCCGGCGTGCGCCCGCCGGTGATGTCGTTTTGCAATTCATTGAGCGTGTAGCCCACCGCCAGCTTGGCCGCCACTTTGGCAATCGGAAAACCGGTGGCTTTGGAGGCCAGCGCGGAAGAACGGCTCACGCGCGGGTTCATCTCAATCACAATCATCTCGCCGTTGGCCGGATTCACCGCAAACTGCACATTCGAGCCGCCGGTGTCGACACCGATTTCACGCAACACCGCCAAGCTGGCATTGCGCATGATTTGGTATTCTTTGTCGGTGAGCGTTTGCGCGGGGGCAACCGTAATCGAGTCGCCCGTGTGTACGCCCATCGGGTCGAAGTTTTCAATCGAGCAGATGATGATGCAGTTGTCGTTGCGGTCGCGCACCACTTCCATTTCATATTCTTTCCAGCCCAACACCGATTGCTCAATCAGCAACTCATGCGTGGGCGACGCATCGAAACCGCGCTCGCAAATGGCCAGAAATTCGTCTTTATTATAAGCAATGCCGCCGCCGGAGCCGCCCATGGTAAACGAGGGGCGAATCAGCGTGGGAAAGCCCACTTCGGCCTGCGCCGCCAGCGATTCTTCCATGGTGTGGCACACAAACGATTGCGGCGTGTGCAGGCCGATTTTCGCCATCGCCTCTTTAAAGCGGCCGCGGTCTTCGGCTTTATCAATCGCATCTTCCGTGGCGCCAATCAGCTCCACATCGTATTTCGCCAACACGCCGTGTTTGGCCAAATCCAGCGCGCAATTGAGCGCCGTTTGCCCGCCCATGGTGGGCAAAATGGCATCGGGGCGCTCTTTGGCGATAATCTTTTCCACCGTTTGCCACATAATCGGCTCGATATAGGTGACATCGGCCATATCGGGGTCGGTCATAATCGTGGCCGGATTGGAATTGACGAGGATGACTTTATAGCCCTCTTCGCGCAAAGCCTTACAGGCCTGCGCGCCGGAATAGTCGAATTCACAGGCTTGGCCGATAACAATAGGGCCGGCGCCGATGATGAGGATGGATTTTAGGTCGGTACGTTTGGGCATTTTTTTCTCTCGCTTCGGGTTATTTCAATTTTATCGGTTTCAGGCTACCTGAAAAATATTGTTGTTCAGCCGTAGGTCGGATACTCGTATCCGACACTTGTTTGCAAGAACAAGCTTTCCTACCATTGCCGCTAATCTTTGGCCTAGCGGCCAAATGTCGGATTCAAGAATCCGACCTACTCATCATAATCAGCCGTAAAATCCTGTTGGCCGCCGCCCCAATTGTGCGAATAAATACCTTGCTTCACACAACGATGAAAGGTGGAATACGGCCAATCGGCGGCCTGCTGCACATAACCATGCTTCACGGGATTAAAATGCACATAATCATAATGGCGGGCAAAATCTTTTTCATCACGAATATAATGCTCCCAAAAACGCGGTTGCCAAAGCTTGGGATATTCATTTTTCAAAATATATTGGCTATGCCGCTTAATCTGTCGCCAGCGCTCGGAAAAATCCACATCATTTTCCGGCAATTGCCAAATGGTATGCAAATGGTCCGGCAGCAGCACCCATGCCGAAATTTCAAACGGATAGCGCTTCCGCACGGTTTCAATCGCTTGGCGCACCGCCACGCGCACTTCGGGTTGGATTAATATCGGCTCACGCCGATACGACACCACGGTGAAAAAGTAGGTGCCGCCAGCTTGGTAATAGCGCCGATAATCCATGTCATTTCCCTCATACAGAGTAGGTCGGATAGTCGTATCCGACACTTGTTCGCCAGAACAAGTTGCCACCATTGCTACCAAATCTTTGGCCTTGCGGCCAAATGTCGGATTCGAGAATCCGACCTACACGTTGGCCGATACCGGTCATTTTCCGCGCAGTATCCGACACTTGTTCGCCAGAACAAGTAGCAACCGTAGGTCGGATACTTGTATCCGACACTTGTTCGCAGAACAAGCTTTCCTACCATTGCCGCTAATCTTTGGCCTAGCGGCCAAACTACCTCTGCTTCAATCATCCGCCCGACAAACCTGCGTTTCAACAAACCCCGCAGGATCAAGCAAATAATCCGAAACTTGTTTATCCACACACTCGCTTAAGCCGTTTAGCACCAATGTATGGCCGGTGCCTTCGCGGGTGAGCAGGTGGCCGCTAAAGGCGGCGGCCATGGCCTGTGCGTTGCGGTAGGGCGTGGTGCCGTCGTGGGTTTGCGCCACAAAAAGCAGCTTGGGCAGGCTCGGGTCGGGCTTGGGCGTGTGCACAATATCGGTGCCTGCATGCGGCCAATAAGAGCAGGGTTCCAGCAATTCTTCGTCGCTTTTGGCTCGGTAGTTGTCAAAGCGCGAAGCATCATCGATTTGGCGCAGGCGCTGCAATTCCTGCTCGCGCGGCAGTTGCAGGGCGGCATCGGCGCAGCTGATCACGGTGAGCGCATCTTGTTCGTGCTCGCCCATCGGGCTTTGGTATTTCAGGCGGTTGTAGCTGCCGGTGCGGCCTTTTTGCAAATCGCGCAGGGTTTGGGCCAAATCCGGCCAGCCTTCCTGCCACAATATTTCGGTGCTCATCAGCCCGATTAAGGCATCGCTGTCGATGGCTTCGCCTTGTTTGTCGGTGAGCGGATGCGCATTCAGCTTGGCCAATAAAGTGTGCATGCGCTGGTTGGCGGCTTCAGGCTCGGCGGCCAGCGGGCAATCTGGGCGGCTGTGTGCGCACCAAGCGGCAAATTGTTCAAACGTATGCTGATAGCCTTGCTCTTGGGTTAAGCGCTGCGTGGTGTAGTCTTCGGCCAAATCCACCACGCCGTCGAGCACGGCGCTGCGCACATGGGCGGGATAGCGTTGGGCATAAAGCGCGGCCACTTTGGTGCCGTAGGAATAGCTCACCAAATTCAGGCGCTCGTTGCCCAGCGCGCGGCGGATGGATTCCACATCTTCCACCGCATCACGGGCGCTCATGTATTTGAGTGTGTCCGCGCCCATATGCCGGATGCAGCTGTCGACAAACATTTTGCTTTCATACACTTGCCCGCTCTCTTCCGGTGCGGGGCAGGCAATGGTGGGCAGCGAGGGCGCCACGCCGCGCGGGGAATAGCCGATAATATCGTATTCACTCAATAATTGCTGCGTGGCCGCGCTTTTACTCGCCAGCGGGTTAATCCCCGCCTGCCCCGGCCCGCCGGCAATAAACAACAATGCGCCGTGGCTGTTTTTAGCCCGCTGGCGGGTAAGCGCCAGCTTCACTTCGCGCTGATGTGCGGCCTCTTGCGGCTGGTAAGACAAAGGCACTGCCAACACCGCACACTCCAAGCCGCGCGCCGCCGGCGCCTCTTTGCTGAACCAGCCTTTAAACGCCGGCGCACGGCAGCTTTGCCATGCCACAGCGGCAACGCTCGGCGCTGCATGGGCGCTCGGCAACGCGCCTGCCGACAACAAAGCCAGCAAACAGGCTGCAGCCGCTTTTTTCTTTTGATGACGGATTATCAAACTTTGTTTCTTTTCTTTTTCAGACGGCCTCAAGCCTGCTTTCAACCATTCAGGGCAAACGGAACACACCCTCGCCCACCGCCACCACCTGCCCGCCGACAAAAATATGCTGCTCTGCATCCACGCGCAAATACAGGCGGTTGGGGCGGCCCATTTCATCGCCTTGGTAAATATGGCGCACCAACGGCACACAGCCTTGGGCGGCATAATAAGCGCCGAGATTGGCGGCGGCCGAACCGGTGCCACTGTCTTCAATCAACGCCCCGTTTACTTCGGCAAACAGGCGCACGAATGCTTTTTCACCTTGCTCGCACCATAAATAAACCACCGTGCAATGGCCATCGGCTTGGCAAATTTCACGCAAAGCGCGCAAATCGGGGCGCGCATGTTGCAAAGCCGCTAAATCATACACTTGCAGCAATAATTGCGCCGAGCCGCTGTTTACCCAAAATGCTTGTGCAGCCATCTTATCCGCATCAATACCTGTCGCTGCTGCCAATGGCGCAGCGCCGGTGGCACTGGCTTCACAGGTATAGCCGCTGATGTGCAATGTTATGCTGCCATTTACACCATGCAACTTGACCGGTTTGGCGCGGGTATTCAGCACAAAATTTTCAGGTAGCCCGCGCTGTTGTTGCAACACAAACGCCGCGCCCAGCGTGGGATGGCCGGCCAGCGGCAATTCGCCACCGGGCGTGAAAATGCGCAAATCTGCCGCCGCGCCCGCGCTGCCGCCAAAGGCAAACACGGTTTCGCTCAAATTAAACTGGCGCGCAATTTGCAGCATATCACCATCGCTCAAACCCGCCGCATCGGGGAACACCGCCAGCGGGTTGCCGCCGAAATGGCTTTCGGCAAACACATTCACCAATTGAAACGGATATTCGCGCATCGCTTTCTTTTCCTTTTCAGACGGCCTCACAAAGTGGCCGTCCACATTTTCACCGCAAAGCCGATAAAGGCCGCGCCCACGATGCCCATGCCGGCGGCGGCGGTTTTTTGATGCCGTCTGAACACCTGCGTGAGGTGGAAGCCGGCAAACACCAGCACGCTCAGGTAAATAAAGCTGATGATTTGCAAAATCAGCGCCAGCGCCAAAAAGGTCAGCCCCGGGTGGGCATAGGCCGGGTCGACAAACTGCACGAAAAACGACAGCAAAAACAATATCGCCTTAGGGTTGGTGAGGCTCAGCAGCAAAGCGCGTTTGAACACATGCGCAGGTGCCGTGTTATGCACGCTCGGTGCGGCGCTTTCAGACGGCCTTAAATGCGCCTGCCATTTTTTCACCGCGCCGCGCAACAGATTCCAACCGATATAGGCCAAATATAAGCCGCCGACCAGCTTCACCGCGTGAAACAATTCCGGCACCGCTTTGAGCAACGCGCCCGCGCCCAGCGCCGTGGCCAGCATCAACACATTGTCGCCCAGCAAAATGCCCGCCACCGAGCGGTAAGCCGTCCGCACGCCGTGTTGCCCCGCCATTGCCAGGCAATACATCGAATTGGGGCCGGGCAGCAGAATCACGGCAATGGTGCCGATAATATAAGTGGGTAAATCGGTGATGCCGAACATGATGGTGCGTTTCTTTTCAGACGGCCTTTAAGCGTATTTTAAAATCAGATTCTCGAATCCGACACTTGTTCGCAGAACAAGATTTTCCCATCTCCCGCCATTCTTTTCGGCCTTGCGGCCAAATGCCGGATTCAAGAATCCAACCTACGGCGCTGCTTTCAGACGGCCTTGGCCGCTTTCATGCTGTCGATAAACTTGTCGAACAAATATGCCACATCGTTCGGGCCGGGGCTGGCTTCGGGGTGGCCCTGGAATGAAAATGCCGCCTGATCTGCTAGCTCGATGCCTTGCAGCGAGCCGTCAAACAACGATTTGTGCGTGATGCGCACATTCTGCGGCAGGCTGGCCGCATCCACTTCAAAACCGTGGTTTTGGCTGGTGATCATCACTTTTTCACTATCCAAATCCTGCACCGGATGGTTGGCGCCGTGGTGGCCGAACGGCATTTTGCGGGTTTGCCCGCCCACCGCCAAGCCCAATAATTGGTGGCCTAAGCAAATGCCGAACAGCGGCTTTTTCGTCGCCAAAATCTCTTGCACCGCCGCAATGGCGTAATCGCACGGCTCGGGGTCGCCCGGGCCGTTGGATAAAAACACGCCGTCGGGGTTCATTGCCAACACGTCTTTAGCCGGTGTTTGCGCCGGCACCACGGTGAGGCGGCAGCCGCGCTCGGCCAGCATGCGCAAGATATTGGTTTTCACGCCGAAATCATAAGCCACCACATGAAATTGCTTGACCGGATTGCCAAAGCCTTCGCCGAGCTTCCATTCGCCTTCGTTCCATTCATAAGCCTTATCGCAGCTCACTTCTTTGGCCAAATCCTTGCCCACCATGCTGCCGAATTCGGCAATCAGCGCCTGCGCTTTTTCTTCGGTGGCGTCTGCGCCGGTGAGAATCGCACCCGCTTGCGCGCCTTTGTCGCGCAAGATGCGGGTGAGGCGGCGGGTGTCGATGTCGGCAATGGCCACGGTTTGGTGGCGCACCAAATATTCTTGCAGGCTTTCGCCGGCGCGGAAATTGCTGTGCAAAAGCGGCAGGTCGCGGATAATCAGGCCGGCGGCAAACACGCCGCGGCTCTCTTCATCTTCGCCGTTGGTGCCGGTGTTGCCGATGTGCGGATAAGTGAGGGTAACGATTTGCTTGGCATAAGAGGGGTCGGTGAGAATTTCCTGATAGCCGGTCATCGAAGTGTTGAACACCACCTCGCCCGAAGTGGTGCCGTGGTGGCCGACCGAAGTGCCGTGAAACACGCTGCCGTCTGCCAATACAAGAATGGCGCTCGTTGTCATGATGATTTCCTGTGCCTGATGTTTGTCGATATAGTGGAATGCATAAAAAAGTGACACAACGAGTAGGTTGGGTTGAAAACCCAACAAGCCCACAGGTCGTCTGAAACGTTGGGTTTATCAACCCAACCTACTCCGTGATAGTGCGTGGTTTTGTATCACTTTTTCTTGCATTTCACTATAGTATGCCTAGGATGCCCTAGAACAGGCCGTCTGAAAATATTTGCGCAAGCAGGCTTCAGACGGCCTCAAAATATTTGGCTAAAAAAAAACACGCGCCGCCATTTCGAAAATGGGGTGACGTGCTTTTTGGGGCATGGCGCGCATGCCTGTAGAAGCAATGCATTTTAAACGAAATCGCCGCTAGGCTCAAGGAAAGAATCGCAGGCCGTCTGAAAAGCGTGCACGGCGGCCAGTCGGATATTGGCAACACTCACACACCGCCCGATGCAGCCAACGCATGGCAAAACGTAAAGCTATGCTAAAATAATCCCCTGATTACTCACGCGATATTTTCGAGCCATTTGCGGGCCGGCCAAGCCGCCGCCCGCCATGCAAGGAATACCATAATGAAAACAAAAAAATCACCCACTCACTTTACGGGCATCTGCAAACCGCTGGTTTTGAGCATCGCTGCCGCTTTGGCCACCGGTGCGGCGCAAGCGGCGGATACACTGGCGCAAACCCCGTTTTATCTGCAAAACCAAACGCTTGTCACCAACAGCAACTTCCCCAAGCCCAATGTGATGCTGTTTATCGACGATTCGGGCAGTATGAAACGGTTGATTGGTGGACAGCAAAAGATAGACATCACCAAAAAGGCCTTACACGGCCTGCTTGACACACACCAAGATAAAATCAATTGGAATCTGCAAACCCTGCACAACAATATCGATACCCGCGACACAAACTCCACCAATCCCAGCAGGCTGCGCCCGAATATGGCCGGCTTTACCGATCAATGGGAAACCGTTCAAAAGCATGTTAATGCTTTATGGCCTAATGCCGGCACCCCCACCACACGCCGCTATTATGAAATTCAAAGCTTGGTGCGCAACAGCCTGCAACACCGATGCCAAAAAAGCTATATCGTGATGATGTCGGATGGCGATGCCAACACCAGCTGCCGCTCTTCCAATGGCATTACTTTCAATTATCGGGGCGACCCTTATTTTGGCAACCAAGCGGGCGGCGTCTGCCGCTGGGATCAAGGCAGTAATGGCTATTACGATACCGTGTGGGATGCAAACGATGGTTTGCGCTTTTTTAGCCAAACCCTAGCCACCAAAGATTTCAAAGATATAGACGGCTCAAGCGGCAATAAATATTGGAACGGCCACCCTGATGATCTCAAAGGTAGCGACGGTCAGAGCATTTATAAAAACCAATTGGTCGAAACCTTCACCGTGGGTTTTGGCTCTGCCTTTACCGAACGGGGGCGTAATTATCTTCTCCAAGGAGCCAGCAAGCCCGAGTATTATTTTCATGCCGATAATCCACAAAATCTGGTGGACGCTTTCAATAATATTTTCGACAAAATCGAAATCGGTATGACCAACCCGACTGCCTCCTATGGCACGGTAGCGCCGGCAATCATGAGCAGTAATGTGCCCAATATGGCCGCTGCTGTGCATTTGGACACTTCATCGTGGAGCAGCCAGCTGCGCTTTTTCGATTTAGATGCCCAAGGCAATTTAAACAGCAAAACCTACAAACAACCTTCGTTTAGCCAGCGCACGGTATTGCTGAGCACCAAAGGCCAAGTGAAAAAAATAGCCGACTTCACCGACTTGGCCAACAGCGATTTCGCTATCAGCGGTGGCAATCCCACCGATAATAAAGAATGGCAAAACGCGCTGCTGCCGTGGACAGCCCGCTCCGCCACCCAAACCGATGCCGCCATACAGGCAGAAGCCGCCAATAAAAAATACAGCCAAGCCTACCGCGTGCGCAACACCAGCCCCGACCAGCGCAACCTGGGCGATATTCTCGACAGCCCCGTGAGCGCCATCGGCAACCGCGTAGGCGGCCGCCAGGAATTTTTGGTTACGGCGGCCAACGATGGCATGGTGCATCTGTTTCAAAGCGATGCTTCCGCCGGCGCCCCCAATCCCTATCATTTGAAATTGAGCTATATCCCCGCCGATATGCAGCGCGATGGCGACAATGGCGGCGACACCATGGGCAAAACCCTGAAAGAGCTGGCGCAAGAAGGCTATGGCAACCTTGATAAATCCCACCGCTATATGGTCAACGGCGGCTTCACGCTGCGCCAAACGCCCGACAGCAGCCATTCCAAAGGCCAGCAAATCTTTATGGCCGGCGCGATGGGGCAAGGCGGGCGCGGCGCTTATGCGCTCAATATCGGCGGCAAAAACCGCGTGAGCGGCAGCGGCTTGGCGCTCAACGGCGGCGATATGCTGAGAGACGTGCCGCTGTTTGAAACCGCCAAAGGCGCAACCAACACGCTGGGCTACACCATAGGCACGCCGCAAATCGGCCGCGTGTCGATCAACCGCGCCGCCGGCAGCATCGCCATGGATAAAGACATCCGCTACGCCACCTTCCTCGCCAGCGGTTACCGCAGCAATAAGGCCGCCACCGACAACAACGAAACCGCGCTCTATATCTACGACACACTGGGGCAGGAAGCCCGCAGCGGCGCTGTGGTCGGCACGCCGGGCACGCTTATCCGCAAAATCACCGTGCCCGGTGGCGTGGGCGGCCTCTCTTCACCCACGTTGGTGGATGTTGACTTCGATGGCTTGGTGGACGTGGTTTATGCCGGCGATTATGGCGGCAATATGTATCGCTTCGATTTGCGCGGTGCACACGCCACCAACACCAGCCAAGCCGCCACCGACACCAAGCCGGAGCAATGGTCGGTAAGCCGCATTTATCAGGGCAGCAACAGCCAGCCCATCACCTCGGCACCGGCCGTGTCGCGCCGAACCTATGGCAAATATGTGGTGATTTTCGGCACCGGCAGCGATATTTATCAGGAAGATCTGGGCAGAAATGACCCGCAGGCGGTGTATGGCATTTTTGACGACACCACAAAGCCGGCCAGCGCTGCTACGCAAGCCGATTTATTGGCGCAAACCATTACCGTGAGCAAAACGGGCAACGATGAATACCGCTTTCTCAGCAACAATGCCATCAGCGACACCAACAAAGGCTGGAAGGTGGCGCTGCCCGACACAGGCGAGCGCGTGGTGGTCAAGCCCACCATGATTTTGCGCACCGCCATTGTCAGCAGCCGCATGTACAAAACCGAAACCACCCAAACCAACCCGAATAACAATGGCATGGGTGATGTGTGCCTGCCCACCAGCAGCTCCAGCACCACCAACAGCGCTAGCTGGTTGATGGGCTTGAACGCCGAAACCGGCGGCGCGCTCACCAAGAAAGATGCTTACATTGATTTCAAAGTGGTGCAAACCGATGCTTCCGGCAATGCCAGCTATTATGCCAACGGCCGCAAAAGCCAAGGCATACTTAGCTTCACCTATACCGATACCAACCGCCTCGGTGCTGATGGCAAAACCTTGGCCGACCCCAGCACCACGGTTGACGGTGATGCCGGCGGCTCGGGCACCGATTTGGAGTTGGGCGAGAATAGCGGCACGGGTCTGCCCAAAAACCATTGTTTCTCCGGAAAATCTGCCCGCCTGATCAATACCTTGCGTAACAGCGCTTCCGACACCAACAACCCATCCAACTCCGACAACAACGTGAGTTTGGACAAACTGGGCATTTCCGGCCCGCAATGCGTGTCGTCCATCCGCCGCATCAGCTGGCGCGAAATTATCTAAACCGGCAGCCGACAAAAATCCATCCCGTTTAACTTGATGGTTAAACGGGATGGATTTTTGTCGCAATAACCACCGCAACCCTGCTGCAACATCGTAGCACGCATGCGTACGATTACGCCGCCTTTGGGCGGCTAATCGTACCTACGCTGCTGTACAACCTGCAACCTAACCCAATCAGCTCTCGAAAAGGCCGTCTGAAAACCTGCCCGTGCACTAAAGCAAACGGTGCGCCAGCGCGGGCAGGCGGGTGCGCACGCTGGCCAGGCGGGCGGCATCGAGCGGGGCGATTACCACGCCTTCGCCTTCGGGCAGCTCGTCGATCACTTCGCCCCACGGGTCGATAATCATGCTGTGGCCGAAGGTGCGCCGGCCGCTTTCATGCAGCCCGCCTTGTGCAGCGGCCACCACATAGCATTGGTTTTCCACCGCACGGGCGCGCAGCAGCAGCGTCCAATGCGCCTGGCCTGTGGTGTGGGTGAAAGCGGCGGGCAGCAGCAGCACCTCGAATGGCTGCTGGGCGCGGAAAAATTCGGGAAAGCGCACATCGTAGCACACGCCAGCCGCCACGTTTATGCCATCGGCCGACAAGCGCGGCACGGCGGCGCCTGCGGCAATTGTGTCGGCCTCGGCATAGCGCTCGCCCAAGCCGGAATAGCCGAATAAATGCATTTTATCGTAAGCGCCGATGGGTGCACCGTCGCGCCCATACACCAGCAGGGTGTTGAGCACTTTGCCCGCCTCGCCGCTTTGCAGGGGCACGGTGCCGCCAAAAAGCACAATGTTGCATTCGCGCGCAATTTCGCTCATGGCCGTCTGAAACGCCCCCGCGCCCAAAGGCTCGGCAAAAGCGAGCTTGTCGGTGTCGCGTGCGCCCATCAGCGGCCAATATTCGGGCAAGAGCACCCAATCTGCGCCGCGCTCGGCGGCCTGGCGCACCAAGCGGCGCATGGTGTCGATATTGGTTTCGGGGTGCGTGCCCGACACCATTTGCACGGCGGCGGCGGTGAGGGTATGCATGGTTTTGCTCCTTTTGATTTTAATTTTTCAGACGGCCTTACACGGCTTTATGCTTTCTTAAAAATCGCGGCGCGGCGCTTATGCTAGACTTTAACCAAATCCCACTTGAAAAGAAACCGCCATGAAAAAAACCCTGCTCGTTTTATCGGCTGCCCTGCCCGCGCTGGCCTTGGCCGATGTGCAGCTTTACGGCACCATCCGCAGCGGCGTGAGCGTGTCGCAAACCAAAATCGGCAATGAGCGCTTCACCACCACTTCGGTAGACGATTTGGGCAGCCACATCGGCCTGCGCGGCTCACATCCCATCGGCGGCAGCAATCAGGTAACGTGGCAATTCAGCGAAGATGTGCCCGTCGGCCAAGCCGACACTTCGATGCGCGGCTATTTCCGCAACAAGAAAAACAGCAGTACGCCGATTTCTTATGATTGATGTGTTTGGCTTAATTTACCGGCAAAAGGCCGTCTGAAAAAAGTTTCAGACGGCCTATGTATTTCATGCGTACGATTGCGCTTTGTTTTCACAAAGATAATCGTAGCTACGCTTGCTTAAACCCGTTATTTCTGTGCAGGTTGCACCCATCCAAAAAATAAGCTTGTTACATTTTGCTGCCTTGAATACGGGAAACAAAATGAGGCCGTCTGAAAAAAATTTCAGACGGCATCTGTGTGCCATGTCTACGATTGCGCTTTGTTTTCAAAAAGATAACTGTACCTGCGCTTGCTGAAACGCTTCAGACGGCCTTTGATTTGGTATACCTTTTATCCTGCAAGCCCGAACACTTGCTGCAAATGCGCCTGATAAGCGGCGGTATATTTCGGCACATCGGGCGCTTTAATCACATCGTTGCACAAAAAAGTGGGCAGCGCTTCGGTGCCGAGAAATTCATTGGCGCGGTGAAAATGCATATAAACATTATCCACGCCCGTGCCGTTGAAAAATTGATCCGGCTCGATAAAAGCCTCCAGCGGCGCATTCCAAGTGAGTGAAAGCATATGCTTGCGTCCTTGCAGCAGGCCGCCGCTGCCGTATTTTTTTGCCGCATCGCGGCGGCTGCGGCCATCGCTGGCATAAAGCCTGCCGTGGCCGATGGTGAACACTTCATCGATGTATTTTTTCACAATCCACGGCTCGCCCATCCACCAACCGGGCATTTGATACACAATGGCATCGGCCCACAGGTATTTTTCGATTTCGGCTTCAATGTCGTAGCCCGCATCGATAACGGTCTCTTGAATTACGTGGCCGAGGCCGCTTAAGGTTTCTTTGGCAACATCGTGCAAAGTGGCGTTCAAACGACCATGCGAGTGGCCGAATGATTTGCCGCCGTTTAACAATAAAATGTTCATAGTGGTTTTGCTGGTCATGGGTTTCAAACACGGCAGATTATAGACGCAAATGTTTTTGCTAAAAAGCGGGGGTTTGTGAAAAAACATTTGCAGATTTTGCAATAATTATCAGGCCGTCTGAAGAAAGGTTTCAGACGGCCTCTGTGTGCCATGCGTACGATTACGCTTTGTTTTCACAAAGCTAATCGTACCTACGTTTGGTTTTCAGACGGCCTTGCCCACTAAATCACCGCGCCGCAAACCTTACTTCTTCCCCAAACACCTGCGTCCACAATTCGCGCACGCTTTGGTAATAGCCCATCACTTCTTCATTGATTTCCACTTTATCGGCATCGCGCAGGCGGGTGTTGTGTTGTTGCTGGCGGTAGAAGCGGTAGGCGGTGCGGGCTTGGTCGGCGAGGGTGTGGCTGATGAGGCCGGCGTCGGCGGCGATGTGGAGCAAGGCGATGTTGCCGTAGTTGTCGAGCAGCTGCGGCAGTTTGTTTGCATACGCCAAAATCAGGTATTGCACGATGAATTCGACATCGACCACGCCGCCGCGGGCGTATTTCACATCGCTGTCTTTGGGTGGGTGGGTGGCGAACATTTTTTCGCGCATGGCGATGATTTCTTGGGCGAGCGCGGGCAGGTCGCGCGCTTGGGTGAGGATTTCGGCGCGGATGGTGTCGAAGGCTTGGCCGACTTTTTCAAAACCTGTGATAAAACGGGCGCGGGTGAGCGATTGGTGCTCCCAAGTCCAGGCGCTTTCGCGCTGGTATTTTTCAAAAGCGGCCACGGAGCAGGCGAGAAAGCCGGAATCGCCGTTGGGGCGCAGGCGCAAATCAACATCGTAGAGCGTGCCGGCACCGGTGGCGGCGGAGAGCCAGTTGGTGAGGCGGCGGGCGAAGCGGCCGTAAATATCGGGGGCGTCGGGGTGTGGGTCGTCATACACATACACCAAATCGAGGTCGGAGGTGTAGCCGAGCTCTTTGCCGCCGAGCTTGCCGTAGCCGATGATGCCGATTTGGGGCGTGTCGGTGTGGGTTTTGGGGGTGTCGGCCCACACGCAGGGAATGGCGGCGGCCAGAATGGTGTCGGCCAGCGCGGAAAGCTCGTCCGATAGGGCTTCTACTGTCCACAAGCCGGCCAAATCCTGCACGGCAAGGCGGAAAACTTGGGCGTGCTGAAAATGGCGCAACACGTCCATTTGCGCTTCGGTGTCGCCGCGGGCATTGGAGAGGCCGTCTGAAAGCTCGGCAGCAAGCTTGGGCCAATCGTTGCGGGCCTGCATCAATTGGGCGCTCAATAATTCGTCGAGCAATATCGGGTGCTGCATCAGATAGCCGGCCACCCAGGTGCTTTGGCTCATCAGTGCGGCGAGCTGCTCGAGCGCCTGCGGGTGTTCGTGCAAAAGGGCGAGGTAAGAAGAGCGGCGGCTGATGTTTTCGAGAAAGTCGAGCAGGCGCAATAAGGTATCGGTGGGGCGGGCTTGTTTGGCGGCGGCCTGCACCAAAAGCGGCACGATGGCATCAAAGCGCGGCTGGGCGGTGCGCGAGAGCTGGCGGTATTTGTGGCCGGCGTGCAGCTGGTCGAGGCGCTTGGCAATGGCACCGGCTTCAAAGCCGTGGGCGGAGAGCTGGTTGAAGCGGGCTTCTTCGTCGGGGTTTTCCTGCCACACGCAATGCCAGCAGCCATCGAGCGCGGGGGCTTGTTCGTTGGGATCGGTGAGGATTTCATTGAAGATGGTGTTTACTTTTTCACGGTGGGCGTTGAGGCCGTCTGAAAAAGCGGCGTAATCGGCAAAGCCCATGCTTTCGGCCAACAATTGCTGCTGCTCGGGGCTGTCGGGCAGGGTTTGGGTTTGCTGGTCGTCCCAATATTGCAGGCGGTGTTCGACATCGCGCAAAAAGCGGTAGGCCGCCAGCAGGGCGGCGGCGGTTTCCGAATCCAATATATCCAGCTCTTGCAGCTTGAGCAGGGTTTCCTGCGTGCCTTTGAGCTGCAGGGCGCGGATTTGGCCGCCGCGTATCATTTGGAAAATCTGGGCGATAAATTCCACTTCGCGTATGCCGCCTGCGCCCAGCTTCACATTGCCGGCCATGCCTTTGCGGCTCACTTCTTGGCGGATTTGCCGGTGCAGCCCCCTCATGGCTTCATAGGCGTTGAAATCGAGGTATTTGCGGAACACAAACGGGCGCACCAGCGCGGCAATATCGTTGGCATAAGGGGTGATCACGCGGCCTTTGCACCAGGCATAGCGCTCCCATTCGCGCCCTTGCTGAATCAGGTATTGCTCCAGCGCGGTTTCGCTCAGCACCAAGGCGCCGGCATCGCCGTCGGGGCGCAGGCGCATGTCTACGCGGAACACTTGCCCCTCGTCGGTGATGTCGTTGAGCAGGCTGATGAGCTTCTGCCCCACTTTGGTGAAAAATTCCTGATTGCTGCGCTCGCGTTTGCCGTTGGTGTCGCCGCTTTCGGGATAAATGAAAATCAGGTCGATATCGGAGGATACGTTTAATTCGTAGCCGCCGGCCTTGCCCATCGCCACCACGCTCAAATGCTGCGGCAGGCCGCTGTGGCGGCCGATGGGCGTGCCGTAAAGATCTTCATAATAGGCGTGGGCAAATTCAAGTGCGGTATTGACGGCAAAATCGGCAAACAGGGTGATGGTGCGGGTAACTTCGGCCAAATCGCTGATGCGACACACATCGCGACTGATGATTTGCGCCATCACATAGCGGCGCAACACACGCAATTGGCGCGCCAGCCCGGCTTCGTCAAAGGCCGTCTGAAAGGCCTGCCAATCGGCAAATTGCTGAAAATCTTCGCTGCCCAGCGCTTTGCCCAGCATCGGCTCGAGCGTGGCCGGATCAAGCTTGCCGTTGGTGAGATGGCGGTCGAGATAGTGGGAATGGCGGCGGGCGATGTCGGTGGGGCGCATGGGGTTTCCGTTTGCGGTATCAAAACTGGGTAATGCTGTTACTATAGCAATCTTTCAGACGGCCTTATACCCATTAAAGCGGCAATCACACTTGAAATTGACGTATCTCCTCATCAAAATTACAATCTTTTCTTTATGAAAGGCCGTCTGAACAGCCGGCAAATCTTATGCTCAATGCTTCTGCGCCCAAGCGGGTTTTGATTATCAAGCTGCAACACCACGGCGATGTGCTTTTGGCCACGCCGGTGGCCGATGCGCTCAAACAGGCCTGGCCCGATTGCGAAATCGATATGCTGGTGTATGCCGCCACCGCCGATGTGCTCCGCGACAACCGCCAATTGCGGCATGTGTTCGGCATCGACCGCCAATGGAAAAAACTCGGTGCGCGCCACCATCTTGCCCGCGAATATGCTTTATTTGCCGATTTGCGTGCGCAACATTATGACTGGGTAATCAATCTTTCCGGCCAATGGCGCGCCGCTTGGGTGGCCAAATTTTGCGGCAAACAAAGCATAGGCATAGGCTTTGAAAAGCGCCACGGGGCTTTGTGGCGCTGGGCGCACAGCCGGCTCGCCACCGATTTGGGGCACGAGCACCCCATGGTGGCGCACCATTTGGCCGCCCTCGCACCGCTGGGGCTGCCTCAAGCCGGCCATGTGCCGAAAGTGCGCATGGAAATTTCGCCCGAGCAGCGCCAAAGCCTGCACGCCAAGCTTGCCGAACAAGGCCGGCGAGGCGAAGATTATGTGTTGCTACACCCGGGCTCGCGCTGGTTTTTTAAATGCTGGGGCAACGACAAAACCGCCGCGCTGGCGCAAAAGCTGCTCGATGCCGGTGAAAATATCGTGTTCACCGCCGCCCCCGATGCGCGCGAGCAGACCATGCTGGATGATATTGCCGGCCGTCTGAAGCCCACAGGCCCAGCCAAAGTGTGGCGGCTTTCGGGCTGCCTCAATCTGCGCGAATTGGCCGCTGCGATTGATGGTGCCAAATTGTTTATCGGCGTGGATTCTGTGCCCATGCACATGGCCGCTGCGCTCGACAAGCCGCAAGTGGCTTTATTCGGCCCCAGCCATTTGGCGCGCTGGCGGCCTTATTCCGAGCGCGCCACCGTGATTTGGGCGGGCGATTTCGGCCCGCTGCCCCACCCCGACAGCATCAACACCGACGATGAAACGCGCCTGCTCGAAGCCATTCCCACAGATGCGGTGTGGCAGGCGGTGCAGGCCAAGCTTGCGGACATTTAAGGTTTCTGTTTCATTTGTGCGCAAGGTTTCAAACAATCGTTTTTCTACCCGAAAGGGGCGCGATTCAAATCAATACAGCGTTGCGTTGCCTTGCGCTGATTTTCATCGTGCCACGGTAAAACACACAGATGAGGCCGTCTGAAAGAATGTTATGTTGAAATTAATCTTCCGCCGCCTGCTCGAGGCCGTGCCCACGCTTTTGGTGCTGATTACCGTGTCGTTTTTTATGATGCGGCTGGCGCCGGGCAGCCCGTTTACCGGCGAGCGCAATCTGCCGCCGGCGGTGCTGGCCAATATTGAAGCCAAATATCATCTTAACGACCCGCTTTATCTGCAATATTTCCATTATTTGAAGCAGCTTGCGCAAGGCGATTTCGGCCCTTCGTTCAAATATAAAGATTACACTGTCAACGAATTGCTCGCGCAGGCTTTTCCCGTGTCGCTCGAATTGGGCGTTTATGCTTTTATCGTGGCGCTGCTGCTGGGCATGGCGCTGGGCGTGTGGGCGGCTTTGAAACACAATTCGTGGCTGGATTATACGCTGATGGGCGTGGCGATGACCGGCGTGGTGGTGCCCGGCTTTGTGAAAGCGCCGCTTTTGGTGCTGGTGTTTGCGATTACGCTCAAATGGCTGCCCGCCGGCGGCTGGAACGGCGGCGCGCTGCCCAATCTGGTGCTGCCGGTGGCCGCGCTCTCGCTGGCTTATGTGGCGAGCATCGCCCGCATTATGCGCGGCTCGATGATAGAGGTGATGAACAGCCCCTTTATCCGCACCGCCCGCGCCAAAGGGCTGCCGATGCGCCACATCGTGTTGCGCCATGCGCTGCGCCCGGCCATGCTGCCGGTTGTTTCCTATTTGGGGCCGGCTTTTGTGGGCATCATCACCGGCTCGATTGTGATTGAAACCATTTTCGGCCTGCCCGGCATCGGCCAATTGTTTGTCAACGGCGCGCTCAACCGCGATTACGGCATGGTGTTGAGCCTCACCATTTTGGTGGGCGCACTCACGATTGCGTTTAATGCGGTGGTGGATATTCTTTATGCGCTGATTGATCCGAAAATACGCTATTGATTGAGGCCGTCTGAACGATTTGCTTTGCATTTTTTTCAGACGGCCTGAAGTTTGATGCAAACCTTGCGTTTGCCGCCCTCTTTCTCAGGGAGAGAGAACCGATTGCTGCAACGGCCAAGTTTCAGACGGCCTGAAATTATTGCCCACACAGAGCGCCGCAAGCTGCAAAGTTTGCCCTAAACTCAACCCCATCCACCGCAAGCAAACACCTTATGAAACCCATTTTCCATCAACCCGCCGCACTTCAAACGCCGGCAGAAGCCCCCGCCATCAAAGGCCGCAGCCTGCGGCAAGATGCCTGGCGGCGCTTTAAACGCAATCGGGCGGCGGTGTCGAGCATGGTGCTGTTGCTGCTGATTACGCTGTTTGTGTGCATCGCACCGCTGCTCTCGCCTTTTGCCTACGATTACACCGATTGGAGCGCCATGCAGATGCCGCCTTCTTTTTCAGACGGCCATTATTTCGGCACCGATTCGCTCGGCCGCGATTTGCTGGTGCGCACGGCGGTGGGCGGGCGGGTGTCGCTCACGGTGGGGCTGGCCGGTGCGCTGGTGGCGGTGTTGCTGGGCACGGTTTACGGCGCGGTGTCGGGCTTTTTCGGCGGCAAAACCGATATGCTGATGATGCGCTTTCTGGAAATTTTAAATGCTTTTCCGTTTATGTTTTTCGTGATTTTGCTGGTAACGTTTTTCGGCCGCAATCTGGCGTTTATTTTTGTGGCCATCGGCATGGTGTCGTGGCTGGATGTGGCGCGGATTGTGCGCGGCCAAACGCTGAGCCTCAAGCGCAAAGAATTTGTGGAAGCGGCCGAAGTGAGCGGCGTGTCAAACACGGCGATTGTGTTCCGCCACATCGTGCCCAATGTGCTCGGCGTGGTGGTGGTGTATGCCTCGCTTTTGGTGCCGGGCATGATTTTGTTTGAATCGTTTTTGAGCTTTTTGGGCTTGGGCGTGCAAGAGCCGATGACGAGCTGGGGCGCGCTTTTGCAAGAGGGCGCGCAAACCATGCAGGTGGCACCGTGGCAGCTTTTGGTGCCCAGCGTGTTTTTGGTGGCCACGCTGTTTTGTTTCAACTTTATCGGCGACGGCCTGCGCGATGCGCTCGACCCGAAAGACAGATAATCATGAGCCTTTTAAACATACAGGATTTGCAGGTGGCCTTCCACACGGAAGAGGGCAACATCACCGCTGTAAACAAGCTGAACTTCGCTTTGCAGCAAGGTGAAACGCTGGGCATCGTGGGCGAATCGGGCTCGGGCAAATCGCAAACGGCCTTTGCCATTATGGGCTTGCTGGCGAAAAACGGGCGCGCGCAAGGCTCGGTGCGCTTTGATGGCCGGGAAATCCTCAATCTGAGCGAAGGCCGTCTGAACCGAATCCGCGCCCGCGAAATTGCGATGATTTTTCAAGACCCGATGACTTCGCTCAACCCTTATATGAAAGTGGGCGCACAGCTGGCCGAAGTGTTGGTGCAGCACCAAGGAATGAGCAAAGCGACGGCGCGCGCCGAAGCGCTGCGCATGCTCGAAGCGGTGAAAATCCCTGAAGCGCAAAAACGCATGGATATGTATCCGCACGAATGTTCAGGCGGCATGCGCCAGCGGGTGATGATTGCGATGGCGCTGCTGTGCCGCCCGAAGCTGCTGATTGCAGACGAGCCCACCACCGCGCTGGACGTGACCGTGCAGGCGCAGATTATGGCGCTGCTCAACGAATTAAAGCGCGATTTCGGCACCACCATTATGCTGATCACCCACGATTTGGGCGTGGTGGCCGGCATTTGCGATCATGTGCTGGTGATGTATGCCGGCCAAACCATGGAATACGGCTCGGTGGCACAGATTTTTTACCGCCCCACCCACCCCTACACCATCGGCCTGCTGGGTGCCGTGCCGCGCCTCGACGATGAAGCCGCCGAATTGCCCACCATCGTAGGCAACCCGCCCAATTTGGCCGCGCTGCCGCCGGGCTGCCCGTTTCAGGCACGTTGTGAAAAAGTGCAGGAAATCTGCCGGCACGAAATGCCGCCGCTGGCCACCTTGGCCGACGGCGGCCGCCGCGCCTGCCATTGGCAGGCACAAGGAGCGGGCGCATGAAACAAGAAGCTTTGTTGGCTGTAAACGATTTGCATGTGCAATTTGCCGTGCGCGCCGCCGGCAGCCGGCCGTGGCATAAAGCGGCTGCGCTCAAAGCGGTAAACGGCGTGTCGTTTACCTTGCAGGCCGGCGAAACGCTGGGCATTGTGGGCGAATCGGGCTGCGGCAAATCCACGCTGGCGCGCGCGATTATCGGGCTGGCCAAAGTGCATAGCGGCAGCGTGTTGTGGCAGGGGCAGGATTTAGCCGCACTGAGCAGCAAAGCGCTGCGGCTGCAACGGCGCGATATCCAGATGATTTTTCAAGACCCATTGGCCTCGCTCAATCCGCGCATGACCGTGGGCGACATCATCGCCGAGCCGCTGCGCACCTTTCATCCTGAGTTAAAAAAAGCCGACATCATGCGGCAAGTGCAGGAAATCATGCAGAAAGTGGGCTTGCTGCCCAACCAGATCAACCGCTATCCGCACGAATTTTCAGGCGGCCAATGCCAGCGCATCGGCATTGCCCGCGCCTTGATTTTAAAGCCCAAACTGCTGATTTGCGACGAGCCGGTGTCGGCCTTGGATGTATCGATTCAGGCGCAGGTGGTCAATTTATTGAAACAGGTTCAGCGTGAAATGGGCTTGGCGATGATTTTTATCGCCCACGATTTATCGGTGGTGAAACACATCGCCGAGCGCGTGCTGGTGATGTATCTCGGCCGCGCCGTCGAGCTTGGCAGCAAGCAGGCTGTGTATGACTGCCCCGCCCACCCCTACACCCGCGCCTTAATCAGCGCCGTGCCCATTCCCGACCCTGAAGCCCAACGGCATAAAGTAATCCAGCTCTTGCCCGGAGATTTGCCGAGCCCGCTCAAGCCGCCCGCCGGCTGCGTGTTCCGCACCCGCTGCCCCGAAGCCGAAACCGCCTGCGCCGAGCAAGTGCCGCCGCTGGCCGGCACCGCAGAACACACCGCAGCGTGTTGGAAGCATACGCCCGGTTTGGCGCCGCATCATTTGCATGCAAACAAATAAACCGGCACGGTTTTATACCAATCCAAAAAAATAACCTTACAAAATAAAAGCAGTTCGGCAGCATCATCCGCGTAGGTCGGATTCTCGAATCCGACGTTTGGTCAACGGCCAAAGCGATGTGCGTGCCTTGTTCTGCGAACAAGTGTCGGATACAAATATCCAATCGACAACTTTCTTGGTTGCCTGAGCAGATTTGCTTCAGCGGCGACCTCAAATCAATGGTTAAATTTATTAACCTTTTATACCAATTCAAAAAAGTAAGCTATTGATTCGGCAATTAAATATTGAAATGTTTATGCAGCATACTTCACCTTCGGATCTCTAAAATACGCAGCCACCCGTTGAGGATGGTTCTCC
>NZ_SLXE01000020.1 GCF_004341385.1 Uruburuella suis | reverse complement strand
GATCGTTTGAAAAGGC
The DNA here is from genome assembly GCF_004341385.1 of Uruburuella suis. Taxonomy (GTDB): domain Bacteria; phylum Pseudomonadota; class Gammaproteobacteria; order Burkholderiales; family Neisseriaceae; genus Neisseria; species Neisseria suis. The sequence goes on along the minus strand of NZ_SLXE01000020.1, from coordinate 50,492 downwards.
ATTATGAAAGCGTAGTTGCTTTAGCTTGTATTATGCTATGGCTGCCTTTATGACAAGTAATTGTCAGGACGCCCTAGGGGCTGTTCACAATTCATCCGCGAGTAAAATTTTGAGCGCAAAAGCGTGGCTGCAAGGCGAAAAGCACAGCAAGGTTGAACACCTTGCGAGCATTTTCAACGCAGCAGGCGTGTTTTTGAGCCAAAAGATTGCCACGAGATGAATTGTGAACAGACCCTAAGCGCCGCCGCTGCGGGCATGTTGTTTTTTAAACTTTGAACTGAAGAGGATTTACCATGAAAAAATTTGCCGCTTTAATCTCCGTTGCCGTTTTGTCTGCCGCTGCCATGGCCGCGCCGGCCCACCAGATTAAAGAACAAGTGGTGGTGGTTGAAACCGCCTCCGCCCCGGTCGGCACCGCGTCTGCCCCTGTTGCGGATGCCTCCGCCGCCACCGTGTCTGCCCCGGTAGCCCGCTAAGGCCGCTCTGCCCCACACAAAAGGCCGTCTGAAACCATTCAGACGGCCTTTTGCTTTATGTCAACATACCCGGCTCTTGCACCTGCCGAGGTCTGTACAAAAGCGCGGCGGGCATGCACAATCAATGCTATGTAATCAATCTGCTTTCGATTAAGCCGCACCGCATTTTGCTGAATGAAAGTTATCGATAAGGAGCTCATCATGAATAAAGTTGCCCTTTGTTTGGTTTCCCTTTCTCTATTGGCAGTAGCCGCCCCCGTGCAGGCGTCGCCCACCGCGCATCAAGCATTTGAAATCGCACCGGTGGCATTGGCCGAACAAGGCCTGCTCATAGCCGCCGGCAACAACAGCCGCTTTTCATTCTGGCCCAAGCGCGACACCCCCAAAGACCGCCGCTCGATGAGCCAGAAAATGGCCGACAAAATGGAGCACAGCCGCCGCGTGAAAGAAAGCAAAAAGCAGCGCCGCGAGCAAGAGCGGCGGGCAAAAGAGGAAAAAAACGCCAACCGGCAGCCGGCAGACGATAAAGACAAACCGGCAGGCTGATGCCCCAAACGAATCAGGTCGTCTGAAATTTTTCTTTCAGACGGCCTGAGAAGTTTGGCGTACCTTTGAGCATTGCTTAGCCGTAGGTCGGATGCTCGAATCCGACATTTGGCCGTCAGGCCAAAAGCATCACCGGTTTCGTTGTTCTAAAAATAAATGTCAGATTCCGGCATCCCCCACATAGTGCAAACACATCGCGCCGGCAAATGAACCAAGCCGTTTGAAGTTTTTCTTTCAAGCGGCCTGATTCGTTTGGCGAACCTTTGGGCATCGGTTAGAATAAGCCCATCTTTTCAGACGGCCTCAGAAAAAAAGGCCGTCTGAAACCTGTTTACTCCCATTCAAGAGAGCCCTATGAGCCAATACGTTTATTCCATGCTGCGCGTGAGCAAAGTGGTGCCGCCGCAAAAAACCATCATTAAAGACATTTCCCTATCTTTTTTCCCCGGCGCCAAAATCGGCCTGCTGGGCCTGAACGGCGCGGGCAAATCCACCGTGTTGCGCATTATGGCGGGCGTGGACAAAGAATTTGAAGGCGAAGCGATTCCGATGAGCGGCATCAACATCGGCTATCTGCCGCAAGAGCCCGAGCTCGACCCCGAAAAAACCGTGCGTGAAGAGGTGGAAAGCGGTTTGGGCGAAGTGGCCGCCGCACAAAAACGGCTGGAAGAAGTGTATGCGCTGTATGCCGAGCCGGATGCCGATTTTGATGCGCTGGCCGAGGAACAAGGCAAACTCGAAGCGATTATCGCGGCCGGTTCGAGCACCGGCGGCGGTGCCGAGCATGAGCTGGAAATTGCTGCCGATGCGCTGCGCCTGCCCGATTGGGATGCCAAAATCGGCAATCTTTCCGGCGGTGAAAAACGCCGCGTGGCCTTGTGCAAACTGCTGCTCTCCAAGCCCGATATGCTGCTGCTCGATGAGCCGACCAACCACTTGGATGCCGAATCGGTGGAATGGTTGGAGCAGTTTTTGGTGCGTTTCCCCGGCACCGTGGTGGCGGTAACGCATGACCGCTATTTTCTCGACAATGCTGCCGAATGGATTTTAGAACTCGACCGCGGCCACGGTATTCCGTGGAAAGGCAATTATTCTTCTTGGTTGGAGCAAAAAGAAGCCCGTTTGGCGCAAGAATCGAAATCTGAAGCCGCCCGCATCAAAGCCATGAAGCAGGAGTTGGAATGGGTGCGCCAAAACGCCAAAGGCCGCCAAGCCAAATCGAAAGCCCGTTTGGCGCGTTTTGAAGAAATGAGCAACTACGAATACCAAAAACGCAACGAAACCCAAGAAATTTTTATTCCTGTGGCCGAGCGTTTGGGCAACGAAGTGATTGAGTTTACCAATGTGAGCAAAGCCTTTGGCGACAAGCTCTTGATTGACGACTTGAGCTTCAAAGTGCCCGCCGGTGCGATTGTGGGCATTATCGGCCCCAACGGCGCGGGCAAATCCACGCTGTTTAAAATGATTTCCGGCAAAGAGCAGCCTGATTCCGGCGAAGTGAGCATCGGCCAAACCGTGAAAATGTCGCTCATCGACCAAACCCGCGAAGGCTTGGGCAACGATAAAACCGTGTTCGACGAAATCGCCGAAGGCCGCGATATTTTGCAAGTGGGTCAATTCGAAATTCCCGCCCGCGCTTATTTGGGGCGTTTCAACTTTAAAGGCGCCGATCAAGGCAAAATCGTGGGCAAGCTCTCCGGCGGCGAACGCGGCCGCCTGCATTTGGCCAAAACCCTGCTCGCCGGCGGCAACGTGCTGCTGCTCGATGAGCCTTCCAACGATTTAGACGTAGAAACCCTGCGTGCGCTGGAAGACGCACTGCTCGAGTTTGCCGGCAGCGTGATGGTGATTTCGCACGATCGCTGGTTCCTCGACCGCATCGCCACCCACATATTGGCAGCGGAAGGCGACTCAAAATGGGTGTTCTTCGACGGCAACTATCAAGAATACGAAGCCGACAAAAAACGCCGCTTGGGTGAAGAAGGTGCGAAGCCGAAGCGGATTCGCTATAAGCCGGTAACGCGTTAATTTGTATCAAAGAAAAGGCCGTCTGAAAACTTTTCAGACGGCCTTTTCTTTCAAGCCGAGTTTTATCGCTCACGCCATAAGGCTTATTTGCCCAATGCGCCCAGCACTTGTGCTTTCACGGCATCCACCGGCTGCGTGCCGTCTACTTTGATGTATTGCGGCGCATGTTCGCCTTCGAGTTTGCTGTAGAAATCCACCAGCACTTCGGTTTGCTCGTGGTAAACCGCCAGGCGTTTTTGCACCACTTCTTCTTTATCGTCGTCGCGCTGAATCAAATCTTCGCCGCTGATGTCGTCTTTGCCTTCCGCTTTGGGCGGGTTGTGGGTGATGTGGTAGGTGCGGCCTGAGGGCAGGTGCACGCGGCGGCCGCTCATGCGGCTCACAATCACGCTGTCGGGTACATCGATTTCCACCACGGCATCTAAATCCACGCCCGCTTCCACCATCGCTTCGGCCTGCGCCAGCGTGCGCGGAAAGCCGTCAAACAAAAAGCCGTTGGCGCAATCGGCTTGGGCAATGCGCTCTTTCACCATGCCGATGATAATGTCGTCGCGCACCAAGCCGCCTTCATCGATGATTTTTTTGGCTTCCAAGCCCAGCGGCGTGCCGGCCTTAATTGCGGCGCGCAGCATATCGCCGGTGGAAATCTGCGGAATATTGAAGGCGGCGGTGATAAATTGCGCCTGCGTGCCTTTGCCTGCGCCCGGAGCGCCGAGCAGTAATGCTTTCATTGGGGTTCCTTTGTGTTTGATACCAATCCAAAAAAACAACCTAACTTCGTTGCCTCGCCTTACCGTACTATAGTGGAATGCATAAAAAAAGTGACACAACGGGTAGGTTGGGTTGAAAATCCAACAAGCCCACAGGCCGTCTGAAACCTTGGGTTTATCAACCCAACCTACTCCGTGATAGTGCGTGGTTTTGTATCACTTTTTCTTGCATTCCACTATATCTGTACTGTCGCAGGCTTCTGCCTTGTTAGCTTATTTTTCTGAATGGGTATGAGTTTATATTTGACGATTGGGTTTGTTAAACAATCTTTGCTATCTTACCTTGTTTTCAGGCCGTCTGAAAAGCATTCCCGCCTTTTCAGACGGCCTGCCATCAGTTTTCAGCGGCATTCGTGCAGCGGACAACCCGATGCATCGCAAAATAACCCGACGGCATCAACACGCCGTTATTTACCAATAGATCGTTTTTAAAACGGGTGTCGCCCGGTGTTTCATATTCATAGCCTTCGGGGCAGAGCTTTTTGGCTTTTTTGTCGATATTGTTGCTCAAGGTATCTTTGTTGACAAACACGTTGCCGTTGGCTTGGAGCTGATAGCGCTGCCCGCCCAAATCGGTGCTCATGGCAGGAAGCATTTGCGCGCAGCCGCTCGCCAAGAGCATCAGCGCCATAAGGGCTGTTTTATTCATTGTGCGACTTTCTGAAACACCGCGCGCACGCGTTCCAAATCTTCTTGCGTGTCCACACCGGCAGCGGGCGCTTGAGCCACAATTTCCACCGCAATCGGGTGGCCGTGCCACAACACGCGCAGCTGCTCGAGCGATTCGATGTTTTCCAGCGGCGATGCGCTCATTTGCGCATATTCATTCAAAAAGCCGGCGCGATAGGCATAAATGCCGATATGGCGCAAAGGCGCGGCCACTTGAGGCAACGCGCGCTCGCCGGCGCGCATGCTGTCGCGCGGATAGGCAATCGGGGCGCGGCTGAAATAAAGCGCACGGCCTTGCCGGCACAACACCACTTTCACCACATTCGGATTCATAAATTCATCGAAATCGTGGATTTCATGCGCGGCGGTGGCCATCGGCGCGCCGTTTTCCACCAGCACGGCGGCGGTTTGGTCAACCAATTTCGGGTCGATCAAAGGCTCATCGCCCTGCACGTTCACCACCACGGTGTCGGCGCTCAAGCCCAGCAATTGCGCGGCTTCGGCCAGGCGGGTGGTGCCGCTTTCATGATATTCGCCCGTCATCACCACTTCAATGTTGTGCGCTTGGCAGGCAGCAAAAATCTCTTCATGATCCGTGGCCACCACCACGCGCACGGCGCGGCTTTTGGCGGCCTGCTCGGCGGCGCGCACCACCATGGGCTTGCCGTGAATATCGGCCAGCGCCTTGCGCGGCAGCCGCGAAGACGACATGCGCGCCGGAATCAGCACCACAAAGCCGCTCATGAATGCAGCTCCTCGGCGCTCAATTGGCGCGCTTCGTTTTCGAGCATAAACGGTATGCCGTCTTTAATCGGATAAGCAAGCTTGCTTTGGCGGCACCATAATTCCTGCCGGTCTTGCTTATATTCCAATGCGCCTTTGCACACGGGGCAAACGAGGATATCGAGAAATTTTTTTTCCATTGCACTTCTTTCTTTATTTTTTCTTGAGTGATGGCAAACGGCCAAGCAGCCATTGTGCCAAATCAGGCTCGATTATCGCACAAACCGGCAGCACCCACACATTATCTGCGGCGCAATCCGCCAGCTTCACCGCATCTTTTTCGGTGACAAACACCCAATCGGCGGCCGGCAAATCGGCGGGGGAAATATCGGCATGATCGGGCAGCGCCTTGGTTTCGGCCAACTCAATGCCCAAAGCGCGCAGGCTCTCAAAAAAGCGCCCGGGCTTGGCAATGCCGGCCACGGCCGCTGTGCGCACCCCTTTCAGACGGCCTGTGTCGAGCAGAATATCGGGGCGGTTTAAAAGATAAATATTGCCGCTTTCCAAATGGCTGCAAAAAATATTTTCAGACGGCCTGAAATAAGCTTTATCCACCGCGCCCACAGCAGCACTCACCACCACCGCATCTGCCGCATGCAAACGCGCAAACGGCTCGCGCAGGCCGCCGCCGGGCAGCAAATCCAAATCGCGCCGCCCCACATCGGCCGCCGGAAACACGGCGATTTCCACATCGCGCTGCAAAGCATAATGCTGCAAACCGTCATCCGCAATAATCACTTCGATTTCGGGGTGCGCCGCGAGCAAGGCTTTGCCCGCTTCGGCGCGGCGGCTGCCCACGGCGGTGGGCGCGCCGGTTTGGCTATAAAGCAGCAAAGGCTCGTCGCCCGCTTCGGCGGCGCTGCTGCGCTGATCAAGCACATGCACACCGCTGCTTTTGCGCCCGTAGCCGCGGCTGATGATACCCACTTGAATACCCTTCGCCTGCAAACCGCGCACCAGCGCCGCCACCACCGGCGTTTTGCCCGTGCCGCCGGCATGGATATTGCCCACCACCACCACCGGCACCGCCAGCTTTTCGCTTTTCAGACGGCCTGTGCGATACAGATAACGGCGCACACCATAAACCGCCTGAAACAGGCGCGACAGCGGCCACAGCAACGCTTTTAAAAGCGGCTGCGGCTGCTGCCAATGGCGCTCGATGATTTGATGCAGCTTCATGTTTTCAGACGGCCTGTGCCAACAAGTCAACAATCAAATATCTTAACACACGCGGCGGCGGCCAAACCACAACAGCCGCCGGAAAAGCTTTATAATCGCCCATTCCACCTTAATTTCCGACCCCCGCCCATGTCTGATTTTTTCGCGCCCGCCGCGCTTTCCGTGTCTGAGCTCAATGCCTTGGCCAAAAACCTGCTCGAAGAGCATTTATTCGGCTTGTGGGTGGCCGGTGAAGTGTCCAACCTCACCCGCGCCGCCAGCGGCCATTATTATTTCTCGCTCAAAGACAGCCGCGCCCAAGTGCGCTGCGCCTTGTTTAAAGGCACCGCCGCCAAGCTGGCCGCGCCCTTGAAAGAAGGCGATCACATCGAATTGAGTGGCAGAATCAGCATTTACGAAGCGCGCGGCGAATTTCAGATCACGGTGAATGAAGTGCGCCTCAAAGGCTTGGGCCAGCTTTACGAAGCTTATGAAAAGCTCAAGGCCAAATTGCAGGCTGAGGGCGTGTTTGCGCCCGAGCGCAAAAAGCCGCTGCCCGAGCACCCGCGCGCCATCGGCATTGTCACGAGCCTGGCCGCGGCCGCGCTGCGCGATGTGGTGAGCACGCTCAAGCGGCGCGCACCGGAAATTCCCATTATTGTTTACCCCACGCCGGTGCAGGGTGCGGGCAGCGAAAAGCAGATTGCGCAAGCCATTGCCACGGCCGCTGCGCGCCATGAAACAGATGTGTTGATTGTGTGCCGAGGCGGCGGCAGCATTGAAGATTTATGGGCGTTTAACGAAGAGCCGGTGGTGCGCGCGATTGAAGCCTGCGCCATACCGATTGTGAGCGGCGTGGGGCATGAAACCGATTTCACGCTGGCCGATTTTGCCGCCGACATGCGCGCGCCCACGCCCACGGCCGCGGCCGAATTGGTGAGCCCCAACCGCGCCGAATTGCTGAGAAAACTCGCGCTGGCACAAACGCAATTGCGCGGCACGCTACAACAGCGCTATTACGATGCCAGCCAGCGCCTCGACTGGCTTGCCCGGCAGCTGCGCCATCCGCAGCAAAAGCTGGACGAACAAAAAACACACCTGGCCGCCTTGCAGCAAAACCTGCGCTTTGCCATGCAAAACCAACACCGTTTCAGCGCGCAAGCACTGGCTCAGCAACAGCAAAAGCTGGCGCACCTGCGCCCCGACACCGCCGCCGTCGGCCGCGATTTGGCCGCTTTTCAGACGGCCTTGCAACAAAACTGGCAGGCTTTATTCAATCTGCGCCGCCAAGGCTTGGAAAAACAGGCTGCGCTGCTCGAAGCCGTGTCGCCGCAGCATATTCTTGCGCGCGGCTTCAGCGTGGTGAAAAACAGCCGTGGCCAGGTCATCCGCAATGCCGACAGCCTCAAGCAGGGGCAAAAGCTGCATATCGTGTTTGCCGAGGGCGAAACCGATGTGCGCGTAACCCGCGAGCACAAGCAGCCGGATTTGTTTGATTATTCTTAACACACGGTATTTGCAAAAAGGCCGTCTGAATGCCTATTCATCAAGCATTCAGACGGCCTTTTTTGATTGCACTTCACTTACGGCTGGCGGATAAGCGGATAAGGGTTCACCGCGCCTTCGCGTGTGTACACGCCGTAATGCAGATGCGGCGGCGTGGCCGCGGCATTGCCGCTGTTGCCCACATAGCCGATCAGCGTGCCCGCTTCTATCCAACTGTTTTCACGAAGATTTTCAGCATATCGGTCTAAATGGGCATAATAATGCCACACGCCGCCGGGGCCGGTGATGCCCACAATATTGCCGCCGAGCCGGTTTTCGCCGATGCGGCTGACCACGCCTTTGGTGGTGCTCAACACCGGCGTGCCGCGCGGTGCAAAAATATCCACACCCTCATGCGTGCGCCCCTGGCTGCGGGCTGCGCCCCAAGTGTCGGCAAAGCGCCGGCCGGGCAAGGGGTTGGGCAGGCTTTGCGCGGTGGGCGCCGGCTCCTGCCACAATCGGGCGCGCCACCAATAAGGTGCCAAATAAGGGCGCAGCCCGATCAGCAAGGTGGCCGCCAGCAGCAGCCAAAGCACACTTTTCAAGCCTTTTCTTACATCCATTTGCCTGCTCTTTTCTGATTCGGCATCATTCATGCCCAATCCATAAAATGAAAACAATCCCTCATCAAAACAATATAGTGGAACGCAAGAAAAAGTGATACAAAACTATGCACTATAACGGCGTAGGTTGGGTTGATAAACCCAAGGTTTCAGACGGCCTGTGGGCTTGTTGGGTTTTCAACCCAACCTACCCGTTGTGTCACTTTTTTATGCATTCCACTATATTTCAGGATATTTTTTGCCCATGCTTATCGGCCATTCTACGGATAAATAACGGCTTCTTATCCCATCCTAGGGTCTGTTCACCTTTCATCCGTGCGTAAGATTTTGAGCGCAAAAGCGCGTTTGCAAGGCGAAAAGCGCAGCAAGGGTGGACACCTTGCGAGCATTTTCAACGCGGCAGGCGCGTTTTTGAGCCAAAAGATTGCCACGAGATGAATGGTGAACAGACCCTAAGCCAAACGGCCTATTCCCCCGCCAGAATCATTCATATAATATGACTGTTATCTATTCAGGCCGTCTGAACACGATTCACGCAAAAGGAACCCGACCATGACCGATTTGAGCCTGTGGCAAACCGCGCCGCTGGATGCCGCCATTGAACACATTCTGCAACGTTATCACGAAACCCACCGCAACCAGCTGGCCGAGCTTGGCGCTTTGGCGCAAAAAGTGGCCGGCGTGCATGCGGACAGCTTTCCGGCGGCGCTGTTGCCGCTTTTGCAGGGCATCGAAGCCGAGCTGCTCAGCCATATGATGAAGGAAGAGCGCGTGCTCTTCCCCATGATCAAGCAAGGCGCCGGCCGCGGCGCAGCCATGCCGATTCAGATGATGATGCACGAGCACACCGAGCACGAAGCCGCGTTGGCCGAGCTGCGCGCGCTCACCGATGATTTCACCCCGCCCGAGGGCGCTTGCGGCAGCTGGCAGCGGCTTTATGCGCTGGCTAAAGAATTGAGCGATGATTTAAACGACCACATCGCACTGGAAAACGATATTTTGTTTGCACGCGTGTTGGCTTCATAATAGCTGCGCCTAATAGCTGCATGGGGTTTGAATCTTCACCACAGGCCGTCTGAAAACTTTTCAGACGGCCTTTTTTTATGAATTTGCTTATACGGTGTTTGCATCTCTTATTGTAAAGTGCAGGCGCAGGCCGAATTGGCGGCAGGCATAATCCGACAAAACTCAAACCGCTTTATCAAATCAATCTGTTTAAAACCAATCTTGGATAACGGCTTGACGGCCTGACCCAACCTGTCTATCTGCATCTGTACCCGAATTTGAATTTTCACCACAGGCCGTCTGAAAACTTTTCAGACGGCCTTTTTTATGAATTTGCATATACGGTGTTTGCATCTCTGTTTTCAAATCACAACCATGCGCTTTAAACCGACCCAATGTAAGTTTTTGCAAACCCCATCCGCCAAACGGATTATGCGCGCGCGCCCGAATAACTAATCCCGCTTATGCGAATACTGTAAATCCGCCCTGCTTTGTGCCGATATTCAAGGCAAACAAAGCGCCGTAAGCTTGCATTGTAAAAAAATGTTTGCTTTAAACACAGAAAGGACGGCTGCAATGGCCTCGCAAAAATACAAGCAATATTCGGTGCTGGCGTCCAGCACGCTGGCATTTACCGTGTGTTTTATGGTGTGGATGATGCTGGCGGTGGTGGGCATTCCGGTAAAAGAGCAGCTGGGCTTGAGCGAAACCGAATTCGGCATTTTGGCGGCCACGCCGGTGCTCTCCGGCTCGCTGGTGCGCGTGCCGCTGGGCATCTGGACCGACCGCTACGGCGGGCGCATTGTGTTTTTCGTGCTGATGCTGTTGTGTGTGCCGGCGATTTTTATGATGCAGTATGCCGATCAATTTTGGCAGTTTCTGCTGATCGGCTTGGTGATGGGCTTGGCCGGCGGCTCGTTTTCGGTGGGCACGCCTTATGTGGCGCGTTGGTTTCCGAAGCACCAGCAAGGCATGGCGATGGGCGTGTTTGGCGCGGGCAATGCCGGCTCGGCGGTGAATAAATTTTTGGCGCCGGCGCTGATTGCTTACGGCACCTGGCATTTTGTGCCCACCGTGTATGCGGTGATTATGCTGGGCACGGCGATTGTGTTTTGGTTTACTTCTTATCACGATAAAAGCCATTTGGTGTCGTCTTCCGTTACCCTGCGCGAGCAGCTCGCGCTTTTGAAAGACCCGGGCGTGTTGCGCTACAGCCAATATTATTCGGTGGTGTTCGGTGGCTATGTGGCGCTGGCTTTGTGGATGACCAAATATTATGTCGGCGAATACGGCCTCACGCTGCAAAGCGCGGCTTTTCTGGCGGCCTGCTTTTCGCTGCCCGGCGGCGTGTTGCGCGCGTTTGGCGGCTATTTGTCGGATAAATTCGGTGCTTATAAGGTAACTTGGGCGGTGATGTGGGTGTGTTGGGTGTGTTTCTTTATTTTGTCTTACCCGCAAACCGAATTGGTGTTTCACACCAAAAACGGCCCCATGGGCATGCACATCGGCTTGAATATCGTGGTGTTTACCGTGCTGATGTTTACCGTGGGCGTGGCTATGGCGGTGGGCAAAGCTTCGGTGTTTAAATTCGTGGCCGACGACTATCCCACCAATATCGGCGCGGTGTCGGGCATTGTGGGGCTGGCCGGCGGCATGGGCGGCTTTTTGCTGCCGATTATGTTCGGCATGCTCGAAGATTTCACCGGCATCCGCTCCACCAGCTTTATGCTGCTCTACGGCACCGTGTGTGTGTCGTTAATCTGGATGCACTTCTCGTTTAAAGCCAAGCGCAAAGAAATCGAACACGCATAATTTTCGTTTCAGACGGCCTTTCTTTATTGATAACCGGGCGGCCGTCTGAAACCTTATTCAGGAGCATCAAAATGAGCTACATCCTTCACGATTGGCGGCCGGAAGACAAAAATTTCTGGCAGCAAACCGGCCGCAAAATTGCCAAGCGCAATCTGTGGATTTCGATTCCCGCCCTGCTTTTGGCCTTTGCCGTGTGGCAGGTGTGGAGCGTGGCGGTGGTCAATCTGCCCAATATCGGCTTTAAATACAGCGAAAACCAGCTTTTCTGGCTGGCGGCGCTGCCCGCTTTATCGGGCGCCACTTTGCGCATTTTTTATTCGTTTATGGTGCCGGTGTTCGGCGGCCGCCGCTGGACCGCTTTATCCACCGCCAGCCTGCTGCTGCCCGCCGCAGGCCTGGGCTTTGCCGTGCAAAACCCCGACACAAGCTACATCACCATGATGATTCTGGCGCTTTTGTGCGGCTTTGGCGGCGGCAACTTCTCATCGAGCATGGCCAACATCAGCTTTTTCTTTCCGAAAGCGGAAAAAGGCACGGCGCTGGGGCTTAATGCCGGTTTGGGCAATTTGGGGGTGTCGGTGGTGCAGTTTGTGGTGCCGCTCATCATCACCGCCGGCGTGTTCGGTGCACTCGGCGGCGAAGCGCAAACCTGGGTGAAAGGCGATGCCACCAAGCAGATGTGGCTGCAAAACGCAGGCTTTGTGTGGGTGCCGTTTATCATCATTTCCGCGCTGGCGGCTTGGTTTGGCATGAATGATATCGCCTCGGCCAAAGCCGGCTTTAAAGACCAAGCCATTATCTTCACCCGCAAACACAACTGGATTATGTGTGTGCTTTATTTGGGCACATTCGGCTCGTTTATCGGCTTTGCCGCCGGCTTTCCGCTTTTGATTAAAAGCCAGTTTCCCGCGGTGGACCCGGTGAAATATGCGTTTCTCGGCCCCTTGGTCGGCGCTTTGGTGCGCCCGCTGGGCGGCTGGCTTTCCGATAAAATCAAAAGCGGCGCGGCCATCACCCAAATTGTGTTTATCGGCATGATTGTGGCCGTGTGCGGCGTGCTCGCCTTTTTGCCCACCGATGGCCAAGGCGGCAGCTTTTGGGGCTTTTTCGCCTGCTTTATGGCCTTGTTCGCCCTCACCGGCCTGGGCAACGGCTCCACCTTTATGCAGGTGCCGGTGATTTTCCTCAATATGCACCAGCGCTTTGCCGAGCAAGGCTTGGTCGATGCCGAGCAGGCGCGGCTCGATGCCACCAAAGAAGGCGCAGCCGTGATCGGCTTCACCGCAGCTTTTGCGGCTTATGGCGGCTTTTTCATCCCCAAAAGCTACGGCACTTCCATTGCCGTTACCGGCAGCGTGAATGCCGCGCTGATTGCCTTTATCGTGTTTTATGTGTTGTGCGGCGCGCTCAACTGGTGGTATTACGCCCGCAAAGGCGCCGAAGCCAAGTGCTGAGGTTTCAAGCTAATTGCAACCAACCGCCCGTTCATCGGGCGGTTTTTCATGGCCGCCGGCAATCAGCGGTTGCCTTTTGCCGCCCGCAACACCTATACTGCCGCAGGCCGTCTGAAAGCCTTTCAGACGGCCTGTTTAACACACATCGCATATTCATAATTATTGATACCCATGAACTGGCACACCCGAATCCACACCGATTTGGCCGCACAAGCCGCCAAACAAGCCTACCGCCGCCGCACGCCGCGCCGCGCCGATGTGCCGCCGCCCGAAATCGATTTTGATGGCACGCGCCTGCTCAATTTCGGCGGCAACGATTATTTGGGCTTGAGCCGCGATGAAAGCGTGATTGCCGCATGGCAGCAGGCGCTCTCGCGCTTCGGCAGCGGCAGCGGCGGCTCGCCGCTGGTGAGCGGCCACACCGATGCCCACGAAGCGCTGGAGCAGCTTTTGGCCGGCTGGCTGGGCTATGAGCGCGCGCTTGTGTTTGCCAGCGGCTATGCCGCCAATCAGGCGGTGTTGCTCGGCCTCTTGGGCAAAAACGATGTGTTGCTGGCCGACAAATATTGCCACGCTTCGATGCAGGAAGCCGCCGCGCTTTCCTCCGCTGCGTTCCGCCGCTTTGCCCATCAGCAATATCACCAGCTCGCCGCGCTGCTGCCGCAATATGCCGGCCGCTGCACGCTGGTAGCGAGCGAGGGCGTGTTCAGCATGGATGGCGATTGCGCCGACTTGCCCCGCCTGCACGGTTTATGCCGCGAACACGGCGCTTGGCTGCTGCTCGATGATGCCCACGGCTTCGGCGTGCTCGGCGATGAGGGCAAAGGCAGCGCCGCAGCCGCCGGCATGCAGCCCGACATTTTGATTGTCACCTTCGGCAAGGCCGCCGGCGCAATGGGCGCGGCGGTGCTGTGCAGCCACCACACCGCCGAATACCTCACCCAATTTGCCCGCCATCTGGTTTACAGCACCGCCATTCCGCCCGCCCAGGCCGCTGCGCTCGCCGCCGCCTGCACGCGCCTGCGCCAAGCCGATGATTTGCGCGCACGTTTGCGCAGCAATATTGCTTATTTTCAGACGGCCTTGGGCCAAATCGGGCTGGCAGAAAAATTATTGCCCTCATCCACCGCCATCCAGCCCTTCATCTGCGGCAGCAATCAGGCCGCGCTCGATGCCGCCGCCCGTTTGCGCGATTTCGGCCTTTATGTGCCCGCCATCCGCCCGCCCACCGTGCCCATGGGGCAGGCGCGCCTGCGCATCACCCTCACCGCCGCCCACAGCCGCGCCGATATCGAGCGCCTGGCAGAAGGTTTGCACAATGCCGTCTGAACACAAGCAACACATCGCCCGCGCGTTCAGCCAGGCCGCCGCCACTTATGACGATGCCGCCGCGCTGCAACGCCAAGTCGGCACGCGCCTGCTGCATTTGCTCGAGCAGCGGCATCAAAGCAATCTGGCCGGCCAAACCGTGCTCGATATCGGCGCGGGCAGCGGCCATTTCAGCCGCATCATGCAGGAAAAAGGCGCTTGCGTGCTGGCGCTCGATTTGGCCGAGGGCATGTTGCGCCGCATTCACACGCAGCAGCGCGCTGCCGCCTGCCTACTGGCCGATGCCGAAGCGCTGCCGCTGGCCGGCGGCAGCATCGATATCTGCTTCAGCAGCTTGGCGCTGCAATGGTGCAATCTAGCGCAGGCCGCCGCCCAAATGCAGCGCATCACCCGCGCCGGCGGCTGCATCGCCGTGGCCACGCCGGCCGAAGGCAGCTTGTGGCAGCTGCGCCAAGCCTGGCAGGCCGCCGATGCCGCGCCGCATGTCAACCGCTTTTTAACACCCGCCGGCATTCAGACGGCCTTTGCCTGCTTCGGCCAAATTGAAGTTTGCACTGAAACGATCACCCAAGAATTTGCCGACTTAAAAAGCCTGCTCGATTCACTCAAACATGTGGGTGCCAACCACGTTTTCGCCCGTCGCGCCGGCCTCACCGGCAAAGCGCGCTGGCAGCGATTTGCGGCGGCCTATGAAACGCTGCGCAACGATAAGGGCTTGCTGCCGCTGGATTATTGCATCAGCTATATTGTGATCGGCAAGCCATAAATCCATAAATCCGGCTGCGTGCATTTGTGTTAATGCTTTATCGCCTTTATACGAAAGGCCGTCTGAAATTGCTTTCAGACGGCCTGCCTTTCAAATATCAAACCCCAAACATCAAAACGCTTCGCCCACTTTCACGCCGCCGGCAATGTCTTTGGGCGTGGCCAATGCGGCCACAACGCTTTGGGCGGCTTTGAATTCCGGCGTGTCCATCATCGCGGCGGCATCGCTCGGGCGCAAAGTGTTGGCCATATATTGCCAGCGCGCGGCCAAATCCGGATTGGCGGGGGCGGCAAAACCGGCGCGCAATTCATCCACCAAATCGGGGCGGTTGCACACGAGCACAATATCGCAGCCGGCATCAAACGATAATTGCGCGCGCGCTTTGATACCGCCGGCGCCGCAAGCACCTTCCATAGTGAGATCGTCGGAGAAAATCACGCCGTTAAAGCCGATTTTGTGGCGCAAAATTTGCTTCAGCCACACCTCGGAAAAACCCGCCGGCTGCGCATCGATTTGCGGATACACCACATGCGCGGGCATCACCGCAGCCATACCCTCGGCAGAGAGCTTGCAAAAAGGCACGATATCGGCCGCTTCCAGCTCGGCCAGGCTGCGATTGTCTTGCGGCAACACATGGTGGCTGTCGCCTTCCACGAAGCCGTGGCCGGGAAAATGCTTGCCGCAGGATTTCATGCCGCCTTTGTTTAAGCCTTTTTGCAAGGCCCGCGCCAATTCAGCCACAATTTCGGCGCTTTGGTGAAAGCTGCGGTTGCCGATTACGGCGCATTGCCCCCAGTTTAAATCCAGCACCGGCGTAAACGACAAATCAATGCCGCAAGCGCTCAATTCGGCCGCGAGCACCCAGCCCGCCTGCTCCGCAGCGGCTTTGGCGGCGGCTTCGCCTTGCTCATCCCACATTTCGCCGAGCACATTCATGGCCGGCAGGCGGGTGAAACCCTCTATAAAGCGCTGCACGCGGCCGCCTTCGTGGTCGACGGCAATAATCAGCTCAGGCGTGCGCAAGGCTTTGATTTCGGCCACCAGCGCTTTGAGTTGCGCCACATTTTCAAAATTGCGGCGGAATAAAATCACGCCGCCCACGGCCGGGTCGAGCAGGCGCTGCCGTTCGGCTTCGCTCAATTGGAAAGCCTGCACATCGGCCATCACCGGGCCGCGCGGAAGGGTTTGCATCATCTTGAATCGTTTCTTAAAAATGTTTCAGACGGCCTCTGAGTCAATGGAGGCCGTCTGAAAAGTTGCAGGGAAAATCAAGGCAGGTTGAGCGCTAAAAACAAGGTGTTGCCGCTGCGCTGCACCAACAGCGGCACATTTTTGCCCGCGCCTTCGATGGCGCTGCGGAAAGTGGCTTCGTCTTCCACGCTGGTTTGGCCCACCGCCAAAATCTCATCGCCCCGGCGCAGGCCGGCGCGCGCGGCCAAGCCTTCGGCCTTGGCCACCACCAAATGTTTGGCGCCGTCGACATTTTGCACATTGAGGCTCAAGCCCATATTGTCGAGCTGGAACGATTGCGTGTCGCCGCCGGCCGGCGGCTGGCCGCTGCCCGCTTCATCATCGCTCTGCGCATTGCCATCGGCCGAGCCCAGCTGCACCTTGATATCGGTTTCTTTGCCTTTGCGCCACACACCCAGCGTGATTTCTTTGCCCGGCGCAATCGCGCCCACCATCACCGGCAAATCGCTGGAAGCGCGCACTTCTTCGCCATTCACGCTGCGCACGATATCGCCCACCTGCAAGCCGGCTTTGGCCGCCGGGCTGCCCGGCAACACGCGCGCAATCAGCGCGCCCGTGGCTTTATCAAGCTCAAACGATTTGGCCAAATCATACGACACTTCTTGAATAATCACGCCCAATTGGCCGCGCTGCACCTTGCCGGTGGTGCGCAGCTGGTCGGCCACATTCATGGCCACATCAATCGGAATGGCAAACGAAATGCCCATAAAGCCGCCGCTGCGGCTATAAATTTGCGAATTAATGCCCACCACCTGCCCTTTTAAATTAAAGAGCGGGCCGCCGGAATTGCCCGGATTAATCGCCACATCGGTTTGGATAAACGGCGTGTAGTTTTCATTCGGCAGGCTGCGGCCTTTGGCCGACACGATGCCGGCGGTGACGCTGTTGTCAAACCCAAACGGTGCGCCGATGGCGGCCACCCATTCGCCCGGTTTCAAATCTTTGGCGTTGCCGATTTTCACCACCGGCAAATCGGCGGCATCGATTTTGAGCAGCGCCACATCCGATTGCTGGTCGGAGCCGATAAGCTTGGCGGTGTATTCGCGTTTGTCGTTGAGCATCACTTTGATGTTGTTCATGCCGCCCACCACATGCGTGTTGGTGAGGATGTAGCCGTCGGGGCTGATGATGAAGCCGGAGCCGAAATTCAGCTCGCCATCGTCATCTTGCTGCGGCACTTCGGGCATATTGGGCACCAAGCGCTTGAAAAATTCGTAAAACGGATCGTTGTCGGGAAACTGGCTCAAATCCATGCCGCCATCGTTGCGTGCCGAAGCGGCGGGCGCATTTTTGGTGGCCTGGATATTCACCACGCTGGGGCCTTCCTGCTCCACCAGCTTGGTGAAATCGGGCAGCAACATGCCCACGCTGCCGCCATCGGTTTTGGCTTCGATCGATTGCACAAATTCGCTGCCTTTTTCTTTGGCATCGCCGAAAAAGCTGCCTAACTTGTCGCAGCCGCCCAGCATTAATGCCGATGCCGTAAGCAAAACAAGGTATTTGGGCGTGGGGTTCACAGAATTTCCTTTGAAGTTTTTAATCGGTGTTTGGTGTGGAATTGTAAACGAAAACAAAGGCCGCCGCATCAGCCCCGGGCGGGCGCGGCCGCTTGAAAGCAAGGGTTTTACATCTTTTTGCGGTTGCTTCGCCGGCAGATAAAGCAGGCCGTCTGAACGTTTCAGACGGCCTCTTGGCTCAGATTTTGCCCATCAGCACCGTTTTCGACGGATATTCGCATAAATCGTTGATGATGCACTGCTCACACAAAGGCTTTTGCGCTTTGCAGGTGTAGCGCCCGTGCAGAATCAGCCAGTGATGCGCATCGAGCAGAAATTCTTTCGGAATCACTTTCATTAATTTGTCTTCCACTTCACGCACGTTTTTGCCCGGCGCAATGCGGGTGCGGTTGGCCACGCGGAAAATATGCGTGTCCACCGCCATCGCCAACTGCCCGAATGCGGTGTTGAGCACCACATTGGCGGTTTTGCGCCCCACGCCGGGCAAGGCTTCCAGCGCTTCGCGGCTGCTTGGCACTTCGCCTTGGTGCTGATGCAGCAAGATGCGGCAGGTTTCGATAATGTGTTTGGATTTGGTTTTGTATAAGCCGATGGTGCGGGTGTATTCCATCACGCCTTCCAAGCCCAAATCCAGCATGGCCTGCGGCGTGCCGGCCACGGGAAAAAGTTTGGCGGTGGCTTTGTTCACGCCCGCATCGGTGGCCTGCGCAGAAAGCAGCACGGCAATCAGCAGCTCAAACGGGTTGTTGTATTGCAATTCGGTGGTCGGGTGCGGATTGGCGGCGCGAAAGCGCTCGAAGATTTCCCGGCGGATGTGTTGGTTCATAACAATAGGGTTTGTGTTGAAATATGAAGCGGATTTTACCCGCAAAATCCGGCCGGCGCGATAAACGGCTTTTATCTCGGCACAAAGTTTTCAGACGGCCAGCGGCTCATTGCACCTGCTCAGCGCTTTGCGCTTTGCGGTAGGCCCACGGCGCTTGCGGGCTTTGGGCGCGCCACAGGCCAAAGCGGCTGCTGCGTGCACCGGCTTCGGCGCGGCTGTAGGCGGCGAAATCGGCTTTATCCTGCCGCCGCTTGGCAATCGACACATAATGCCAAGCATGCCCCTCTTCGATTTGCGCCAGATTGATGTCGCGCCCGTGCAGGCGGATTTGCGCCACTTCACGCCCGTATTGGTCGGTGTCCAACACCGCAACCTCCACCTGCTGCCCGTCTATCAGGCGGCGCAAGGCATCGCGGGCGGCCATGCCGTGCGCCTGCTGCAACTCGGGCGCATCGATATAGGCCAGGCGGATTTTATGCCGCTGCCCGTGGCGGTCGGTGGCGCGCACGCTGTCGCCATCGTGCACAGCGGTAACGCGCGCCTGAAAGTGCGCGGCGCTTGGCGCGGGCGCAGCGGTTTCCGCTTGCCGCAGCCATTGCGCGCCCTGCTGCAACCAAGCGCTGCTCTCGGCATAACCCAAATGGGCGGCAAAGGCCGCTACGGCGGCTAAAAGTGCCAGTAAATATTTCATCAACACAATGCGTTTAATACCAATTCAAAAAAGTAAGCTAACAAGGCGGCGAGCCGCAGACAGTACAACGAGTACGGCAAGGCGAGACAACGAAGTTAGGTTATTTTTTTGGATTGGTATAAATTTATTTTTTCAACAAACAAGGCCGCCTGAAAGCCTTTTCAGACGGCCTTGCCGACAAACGGAACATTAATTCGGGTAAATCACTTCCACGCCGCTCTGCTTGGCCAACACCAACACATCGGCGGCATTGTGGGCGAACAAACCGTTTTCCACCACGCCGGGAATTTTATTGATGGCATCTTCAGAAGTGATCGGGCGCGACAAATCCATATCGTGCACATCCACAATCTGATGGCCGTTAAACGTGATAAAGCCCACGCGCAATTCAGGCTGGCCGCCCATGGCCACGAGCTTGCGCGACACCATCGAGCGCGCCATCGGAATCACTTCCACCGGCAGCGGAAATTTGCCCAAGCGCGACACATATTTGCTCTCATCGGCGATGCACACGAAAGTATCCGACACATTGGCCACGATTTTCTCATTCAAATGCGCGCCGCCGCCGCCTTTGATCATTTGCAGCGAATGGTTCACTTCATCAGCACCATCCACATACACCGCCAAGCGCGACACTTCGTTGAGCTGCACTTCGGGAATGCCCACTTGGGCCAGCAATTCCGAAGTGGCTTTAGAGGTAGACACCGCGCCTTTGATGTGCTTACCGCTCACGGCCAAGGCTTTGATGAATTCATTCACGGTGCTGCCGGTGCCGATGCCGATGTATTCATTATCGGGCACGAATTCCACGGCTTTTTCGGCCGCCAAACGCTTTAATTGTTCTTGAGATAGCATGATGGGAAGTTCCTCTTCTTTTTCCAAAAAATAATCAACACTGCTTGCTGTTTGCACTGCCGGATATCATTTTACAGCTGTTATGCTAACACTTTTTGACATACCGCGCAGCAGTTTTCAGACGGCCTGCAACAACACCGCTGCCTGCGCTTCTATGCCTTCCTGCCGCCCCAAATAGCCGAGTTTCTCGTTGGTTTTGCCTTTAATATTCACCGATTGCAGCGGCAGCCCCAAATCAGCGGCAATATTGGCGCGCATGGCGGCAATGTGCGGCGCGAGCTTGGGCGCTTGCGCAATAATGGTGGTGTCGACATTCACCGCCTGCCAGCCCGCCGCCTGCACGCTTTGATAAGCGGCGCGCAGCAGCACGCGGCTGTCGGCATCTTTGAATTCGGCGGCGGTATCGGGAAAATGGCTGCCGATGTCGCCTAAGCCTGCCGCGCCCAAAAGCGCATCGGTAATCGCGTGCAAAAGCGCATCGGCATCGGAATGGCCGAGCAGCCCTTTTTCAAACGGAATAGTCACGCCGCCCAAAATCAGCGGCCGCCCGGCCACCAATTGGTGCACATCATAGCCTTGCCCGACACGGATATTCATGGTGTTTCCTTAATTAATTGATTGGTTTTTCAGACGGCCTTTGGTGAATTGGAGACCATCTGAAAAGCAAGTATTTGTTTAATGGTTTAATGGTTGATTCGGCATGTATGTATAGGGAATGAATGAAAACTAACACAGACCGGCGCAGAATGTGCGGTTCAACCACGCACGCAGAAGCCGATTGAAACGCGTGCGTGGCTGCGCACACCCTCTACACACGATTTGAGACTTCTTATTTTTGTATCCGTTTTTCTTTGATTTCACGATAGGCCGTCTGAAATCACACCGGCGCATGTGATTTGTCTGCCAGCAACAGCCGCACGATATATTCGTCTTGCGGCAACGTAAGCTTTAAATTGCGGCTGTCGCCCTGCACCAGCAGCGGTTGCACGCCCAACGCTTCCACCGCACTTGCTTCATCGGTGATGGCGCTCAAATCGCCCACATCAAGCGCGCGTTGCAGCAAGGCCGCCTGAAAAAGCTGCGGCGTTTGCGCCTGCCACAAGCCGGCGCGCGCCACGGTGGCGCCGATATGCTGCGCCGCGTCGGCACGTTTGAGCGTGTCGGCCACGGGCACAGCCAATATGCCGCCTTCGGCTTGGCCGCCCGCTTCTTGAATCAGGCGGCTCAGCGCTTCGGGCGGCAGGCAGCAGCGGGCGGCATCGTGCACCAAAATATTGTCGTGCGGCGCGGCCAAGCCTTGTTGCAGCAAAGCAGCCAAGCCGTTGCGCACGGTTTCGGCGCGGGTTTCGCCGCCGCATTTCAACACGCTGAGCTTATGATTTGAGGCCGTCTGAAAAAAATTGTCTTCAGGCGAGAGCACCACGGCGATATGGTCAATCTGCGCATGCGCCAAAAAAACAGCCAGCGTGTGTTGCAACACGGTTTGGCCGTTGATTTCCACATATTGTTTGGGCTTGCCCGCACCGAAGCGCGCGCCCACGCCGGCGGCGGGAATCAGCGCAATATGGCGGCTCATGCACTTTCTCCGCCAGCGTGCGCCCGCCAAGCGCAAGGGCCGCCGCCGGCTTTGTCGAGCGCATCAAGATAAGCTTCGTGCTCAGCTATTTCCGCCGCTTCGGCGCGAATCACTTTCAAAACCGCCGGGCGCGGCTGCCGGCTCACCGCCGCTTCGGCGGCCGATTCGGCAAAGCTATCGGCCAGGCTGAACTGGCCGCGCGTCATCGCCAAATACACTTCGCCCAAAAGCTCGCAGTCGATTAATGCGCCGTGATACACGCGCTTGCTGCGATCGATTTCAAAGCGGCTGCACAAGGCATCAAGGCTGACTTTTTGGCCGGGAAACATCGCGCGCGCCATCGCCAGCGTGTCGGTGATTTTGCAGCCCAAGGCTTCCACCGTGGGCAAGCCCATGCGCTCGAATTCCATGTTTAAAAAGCCCACGTCAAACTTGGCATTGTGGATAATCAATTCGGCACCGCGCAGAAAATCGGCAATTTCCCGCCCCACTTTGGCAAACACGGGCGCATTTTTTTCTTCCAGCACCTTAATGGTGAGGCCGTGCACGGCAGCGGCCTCTTCGGGCATATCGCGCTCGGGGTGCATATAAAGATGCAGATTTTGCTCGGTGAGATGGCGGTTGACCATTTCCAGGCCGGCGAATTCGACAATGCGGTCGCCGCTGCCGGGGTAGAGGCCGGTGGTTTCGGTATCGAGAATAATTTGGCGTGAGGGGCTCATGGCTGGCTTTCTTGAAGTTCAGCCGCATCATACTAAAAGCCGGGAGCAAAGTAAAAAGCAAACACTGCTCTGCCACCGATGCAGCGATGGATATTGATGAGTGGGCAAGCCGCCCGGGCTCGGCATTTCAGCAAGTTGTTTATAGCGAATATCGAATCTCAAAAGTAAGACAACAAGCGGCAAGCCGCAGACAATCTTTCATTTTCCAAGTGTTATACTTGAAATCCGATACAGAGGCCGTCTGAAAGGTTTTCAGACGGCCTCTTTAAAACAAAACTTCCCTTTACATCGACAAAATTATTTAAGTTTTTGAAAATTTATTTTGATTTAAAACATAAACTTAAAATTGTATTTTAAAATAATAACAATTATCATTTGCAAATATTGCTTATCTTGCTTATGATGCATCCAACGCTTCAACACAAACACCCGCAAAGGAGCACGACATGCCCGAAAGCATTTTCCAGCAAGTCTCTCTGGATATTTTAAGGCTGCATCAGCACACCGCCCGCTCGCTTTTGGCCGTGCCGCATGATGAAGCGGCCGAAATCCACGATGCCGTGTTTGCCATGATTGAAGGCCGTTATTATATGTTGGTGCCGCAAAGCGCGGCGCTGTGCGACAAGCGCACCGGCATTTTGCTGATTGAAACCGATGATGCGCAAGCCCGCATCAGCTGGGTGGCCAGCGCCCGCACCATCCAACATAAAAGCAATATCTACCGCCGCGCGCTCGCTGCCCTGCAACGGCGCGTGCAGCAAACCAAACAATCGCTGAATCAGGCCGCCGAAGCCTGCCTGCTCGAGCTCACGCCGCAGCAAGGCCGCCTGACCCTGCGCAACAACAGAGATTTCGCGCTTTCACCGCATGATTTGATGAAAGCTTTGTATCCGGCAAGCTATGATATGGAGAAATATGCCTGATTTTTAAACCTTTTTGGAAACCTTTTTGGTAGTGGTTTGTGTTCCTTTTGCGCCCCTCTTCGTGTGGGGCGACTTTTTTTGTGCTTCTCCATACTATAAAAAGAAACCGGTTAAAAAAGAAACCGGCTTCTTCATTTTGCCCATACCTTTTCAGACGGCCTTACATTACAATAGGCCGTCTGAAAATATTGATCTGTTTTTATGCAACTTTTAAAATATCTGCAAGCGCAAGGCATCGGCAGCCGCAAGCAATGCCTGTGGCTGATTGAAAATGATTGCGTGGCGCTCAACGGCAGCACACACAACCGCCCTAAAGAAAATATCGAGCCGGCCGACATCCGCACGCTCAAAATCGACGGCGAGCCGTTTGCCGTGGTGCCGCTGCCCTATTTCTATATTCTGCTCAACAAACCGGCCAACTACGAAACCTCGCACAAACCGCAACAATACCCGAGCGTGTTCAGCCTGTTTCCCGACCACATGCGCAACATCGACATGCAGGCGATCGGCCGGCTCGATGCCGACACCACCGGCGTGCTGCTGATCACCAACGATGGCCAATTCAACCACCGCACCACCTCGCCCAAGCATAAAGTGCCCAAACTTTACCGCGTAAGCCTCAAGCATCCGGCCGATGAAGCCTTTTGCCAAGCCTTAAAAAACGGCGTGTTGCTGCACGACGACAACGAAACCGTGCGCGCAGCCGATGCTAAGCTTGCCAACCCCACCACTTTGCTGCTCACCATCACCGAGGGCAAATACCATCAGGTCAAGCGTATGGTGGCCGCCGCCGGCAACCGTGTGGAAGCGCTGCATCGTGAAAAATTCGGCCAATGGAGCACACAAAATCTCGCCCCAGGCGAATGGACGTTTATTTTTCCAACTTAAAGATAAATAATTATCAAATAATTTTTGTTAATAATCAATAAGATAATCTAACAAATTAACGCTTTACAAATCTTAACACCCATTTGGGTGAACTATTATATAATTCACCCATCTGAGTAACACTTACTTCGCGAGAAGTGAGTAAGTGAGTAAGACGTTTTCCCCGTAATGTGTTTGGCCATCTATACTTTTCCCCTTGGTATAGATGGTTTTTTTTATCTGCTGTTTTTTGATTACCTTCGTTATCATCCTTTTATCTTGAGCGCCGCCGCCCTTGTGAGCGGGAAAACCGTTTAACTGTAATGTGTTTGGCCATCTTATCAATTTATGCGATACCTTTTCCCCTCGGCATCTGCATATTTATGCTATTTGCGTTTTAATCATATGGGTTATTGTTTACCCTGTTATATGATGGGAAGATAATTATATCTATCTCACATGATTTTGCAAGTCTCAATTGCAGATAAACGGCATTTTTTACAAATAAACGGTATGCTTTTAATATCCACACAATCATTAAGATGTAGTCGGCCGTAATTTGACCTTGACTACACAACACTACATTGCGCTATAATCCGCCCTGTCAAAAAGCGGCCGCTCGGCAGCTTTCTCCAACACAAACTCAGCAAAGGATTTCACACATGGGCATTAAGGTTGCCATCAACGGCTATGGCCGCATCGGACGCCAGATATTACGCGCGATTTACGACTATAAATTGGAAAAACAGCTCGATATCGTGGCGGTAAACGCCAGCGGCAGCCTCGAAACCAATGCCCACCTCACCAAGTTTGACACCATACACGGCCGCTTCAATGCGGATGTGAGCCACGATGAGAATCATTTAATCATTAACGGTAAAAAAATCCCCTTTTTCTCCACCCGCAATCCGGCCGAATTGCCGTGGGCGCTTTTGGGTGTGGATTTGGTGATGGAATGCACCGGCGCATTCACCAGCAAGGCCGCGGCCAATGTACATCTCGAATCAGGCGCGAAAAAAGTGCTGATTTCTGCGCCCGGCGGTGCCGATGTGGATGCCACCGTGGTATATGGTGTCAACCACAACGTTATCACCGATGACATGACCGTGATTTCCAACGCTTCTTGCACCACCAACAGCCTGGCGCCCATCGCCAAAGCCCTCAACGACGCCATCGGCATCAATAAAGGCCTGATGACCACCATCCACTCGCTCACCAACGATCAAACCGTTACCGATGTGCGCCATAAAGATTTGCGCCGCGCCCGCAGCGGTGTGGACAATATGATTCCCACCAAAACCGGCGCAGCCAAAGCCGTGGGCTTGGTGCTGCCCGAGCTCAACGGCAAACTCGACGGCTTGGCCATCCGCGTGCCCACCACTAATGTGTCGCTGGTGGATTTGAGCTTCGAAGCCGGCCGCAAAACCAGCGTGGCCGAAGTGAATGCGGTGCTCAAAGCTGCTTCCGAGGGCGAAATGAAAGGCGTGCTCGGCTTCAACGTGCTGCCGTTGGTGTCTATGGATTTCAACCACACCACCGAAGCGAGCAATTTCGACAGCACCCTCACCAAGGTTACTTGCGGCAATATGGTGAAAGTGTTTTCCTGGTATGACAACGAATGGGGCTTCAGCTGCCAAATGCTCAACACCGCTCGCGCGATGTTCGGCTTGGAAGTCACGCCGTTTAAAGCGTAAGGTTCAGAATTAAAGGAAAGGCCGTCTGAAAGATTTTCAGACGGCCTTTCCTTTATTGCACCGATATAGTGAAATGCAAGAAAAAGTAACACGAAACTGTATGCTGCAACGGCGTAGCTTGGGTTGCCAAACCCAAGGTTTCATACGGCCTGTGAGCTTGTTGGGTTTTCAACCCAACCTACCCGCTGAAACGTTTCAGACGGCCTTTTCTTTATGATTATCAATTTCGATATTTCAACGCCCTGCCCATTAAAATTCCTGCAAAATTGTAAACGCCGGTGCCTCGGCCGAGCCGAATGTTTTGGCTGCCGCCACCATGCGCGCGGCCACTTCCTGCACGCTCATCGGGCGCTGCTTTTGCAAAAGGCCGAAGCGGTTGAAAAACTGCAAGGCGCGCACGCCCCAAATTTCGCCCGCGCGCGCATCGGGGCGGATTAAGGTGTTGGGGCGGATAATCAAAGTGTGGGCAAACGCGAGCGCGCGCACTTTGTCTTCCAATTCGCCTTTGATGCGGGTGTAGAAAAAACGCGATTGCGCCGAAGCCAGAGCAGACGACACCAGCACAAAGCCGGCCACTTCATTGTGCCGTGCGCTACGGGCAAAATCATATTGGTAATCCACATCCACGCGGTATTGCGCCGCTTTGCTGCCGGCATCTTTCAGCGTGGTGCCCAGGCAGGAAAAGGCCACATCGCCGCGCACTTTATCGGCCCATGCCTGCGGCTGATTGAAATCCACGCATTCCATTTGCAGCTTGGCGTGGGTTTGTACCAAAGGTTTGCGCCCAAACACCACCACTTCGTGAACATCATTATCTTCCAACAATAGGCGCAACACTTCCCTGCCCACTGCGCCGCTGGCGCCTATCATCAATGCTTTCATGTTTTGCCTGCCTTTCATCATTAGAAACAGAAAATCCGTTTCGATTGAAAACCGATTGGATATCAAGCCCGAAAACAGAGCCGGCCTAAAAAACAGCAAACCGCAGGCCAGAAATACATACCACAAAACAAAGCAAGACTTTAGCTTGTTTTCAAATTGGATATAAAGCCTTTTCAGACGGCCTTTGCCCTTTTAACCCATCGCTTACAAGCAAGCCAGCAAATCCAGCGGCTGGCGGATGCGCAAATCAAAAGGCCAAGCTTCGGTGCGATCGGCGGCGGCGATATAGCCCCAATCGGCCAACACCGTTTTCATACCCGCATTGCGCCCGGCCTGCATATCGCGCTCGGCATCGCCCACATACACGCATTGCCCGGCCGCCACGCCGATTTGTTCACAAGCATAAAACATCGGCTCGGTGGCGGGCTTGGCCCGGCTGCACGTGTCGCCGCTCACCACCACCGCAGGCGCGCTGGCAAAGCCGAGCTTGGGCACGAGGCGGTGGGTGAAGGTGTGCGGTTTGTTGGTGATGATGCCCCAAACAATGCCGCGCGCATCCAGCGCCGCAATTAATTCATTGATGCCGGCAAAAAGCACGGTGTCGCAATCGAAGCAGCGCTCGTATTCGGCCAGATAATCTTGGCGCCATTGCGCAAATTCGGGGTGGCTTTTTTCGATACCCGCGCCCAGCTGCAACAGCCCGGCAGCGCCGTGGCTGGCCACAGGGCGGATTTCGGCCATGCTTTTTTCGGGCAGGCCGCGCCGGCGCAGCAAGGTGTTGAGCGCGCCGCCCAAATCGAGCGCGGTGTCGGCCAGCGTGCCATCGAGATCAAACAATACGGCTTGGGTCATAAAGGTTTTCCTGTTGAGAAATAAGCAAGCGGCATGCAGCCTATTTTTTGAATTTGCTTTCAGACGGCATCAAATTCATCATAAAGGCCGTCTGAAAAAGGCCGTCTGAAACGATTTCAAACGGCTTTTATTCTAACAGAATCATGCAAATCTTTCAGACGGCCTGCCGCTTTTCAATGCCCGTGCGCATGTTTATGTTCATGCTCATGCGTCGCACCTTCCAGGCAGCACAGCAATTCATCGCCGTGGCCGTGCGCACGGCTTTCGGTTTGAATGGTGACATGGCTGATTTGGTGGTGCTGCAACACATGCCCGGCCTCAGCCACGATTTTTTCTGCCTCGGCAACGCTCAGGCTGCCCTCTACCACAATATGGCACGATAAAGCATGCAGGCCGCTGGTGATGGTCCAGATATGCATGTCGTGCACCGATTCCACGCCCGCCACTTTTTGCAGCGCCGCCACGATTTCATCGCAATCCACCTCTTCCGGCGCGCCTTCCATCAAAATATGCACCGCCGTTTTCAACACGCCCCAGCCACTTCTGGCAATCAAAAGCGCCACCGCCACGCTCGCCAGTGGGTCGGCCCAGCGCCAGCCAAACGCCATCATCAGCAAAGCCGCGGCAATCGCGCCCACCGAGCCCAGCAAATCGCCCAACACATGCAGATAAGCGCCGCGCATATTCACATTGCCCTCGGTGTCGCCGCCGCGGTGCATATACCAAGCCACAAAAATATTCACCGCCAAGCCGATGCTGCTCACCACCAACATGCCCAGCGTGGCGATTTCGGGCGGCCGGATAAAGCGGCCGGCGGCTTCATAGATAATCCACACCGCAATCAGCAGCAGCGTTAAGCCGTTGAGCGCAGCGGCCAGAATTTCAAAGCGCTTGTAGCCAAACGTTTTGCTGCGGCTGCCTGCGCGCTCGCCGATGTGGAAAGCCGCCAGCGACAAGGCCAGCGCCGCCGCATCGGAAAACATATGGCCGGCATCGGAAAGCAGCGCCAGGCTGTTGGTGAGCAGGCCGCCGATGATTTCCACCACCATATAAGTGGCGATAATCACAAACGAAATGCGCAACACTTTTTTGTTGCCGCTGTGGCTGTGGTTGTGATGATTATGATGTTCGTGTGACATAAAAACCTCGATAATGCAGCATATGCCCGCCCGGCGGTTTGCTGCTTTGTGTTGCTTTATTATTCAATTGCACTGTATTTCAATCAGAATGGTTTGCCATCATCCAAAGGCCGTCTGAAAAATGAGTGAATAATATTTCAGACGGCCTCAAGTTTGAATCATGCCCAAGCTAAAAAACAACCTAAAGCCTTATTCCGCTTTGCCGTGTGCACTGCGTGGCCTGAGGCGCGCTGCCTGTTTATCTGTGTTTTAGGCTTGAGTGAAACAGCGCCGCATCTTGAGCGGGCAACCCGATTTCACCTGCCCAAAGCCTGCCGCCAATTGCGCTCTTGCGGCTGCGCTTTGCGGCTTTGTTCGAAATTCTCCAGCATCGCCAATTCAAAGCGGCTGAAGCCCGCCCGCTCGCGCGCTTCGATATTCACATGGCCGCGGAAAATAAACAAATCATAGCGGCTGATCAGCGCGCGAAACAGCGCCACCGGCTCCAAGCCGCGCTCGGCACACAAATAGCCATACCAATCATTGCCGGTTTGCACATGCCCTATTTCATCGCGGTAAATAATATCCAACACGTCGCAAGTGGCCGCATCGCCGCGCTGCGCCACTTTGGCGCGTATGGCGGGGGTAACGTCCAGCCCGCGCGCTTCGAGCACACGCGGCACCAGTGCCATGCGCAAAAGCGGGTCGAACGCAGTTTTGTAGGCCATGTCCCACAAATGATTGTGCGCCTCGAAATCGCCGTAATCAAAGCCGTGCGCATTCAAGCGGCCGCGCATCAGCGAAAAATGATAAGCCTCTTCTTTGGCCACGCGCAACCAATCGGCGGTAAACGCGGGCGGCAGCGTCCGAAAGCGGTAAGCCGCATCGAGCGCCAGATTAATGGCGTTGAATTCGATATGGCAAATAGCGTGCAACATCGCCGCATAACCCTCTGGCGTGCTCATTTTGCGCTTTTGCACTTGATCCGGTGCCACCAAATCGGGCTTTTGCGGCCGGCCGGCCCAGCGGAAATCCTGCGCGGCGGCAGCCTGCCTGCGCCGTAGCCCGCCCGCCTGCCAGCCATCGAAAGCAGCTTGGGTGAGCGCGCATTTCTGCTGCGGGTTTTGCGCCATCAGCGCGGCATACAATAAAGTGTCGAGGCAATTCGAATCGGTCATGGCAGCGCCCAAATCACGGCAAAAGCGTTATTTTAGCGCTAATTGATCGGCTTTACATTTATTTGCTGCTTGGCATGGCGGCGGGAAAAGCTTAAATAAACGTTAAAAGTGTGCTGTAAAGGCGGGTAAAATACCCGTGCACTCAAACATCTGCCGCCCATCACCGCGCTTAACAAAAATCGGCCGGCGAACCAAACCATAGAAAAAGCCGCCCTACCACCAAGCCGCAAGGCTGGTAAAATCCGCACAAGCCTGCATAATGGCGGGCAAAACCATCAAGCCCAAAGGAGTGTTCATGTTACACCGAAAATTCATCCGCAGCACCGCCGCATTGGCCTTGGCCGGCAGCATCAGCCTGGCTCAGGCCGGCGCCATTGATGCGCTGAAAAAATTCAACGCCGACACCGACGGCCTCAGCGGCAGCTTCAGCCAAACGGTAAAAAGCAAAAAGAAAAGCCAAACCACCCACGGCTCGTTTCAGATTTTGCGCCCGGGGCTGTTTAAATGGGAATACAGCCGCCCCTATAAGCAAACCATCGTGGGCGACGGCAAAACCATCTGGCTTTACGATGTGGATTTGGCGCAAGTAACCAAATCATCGCAAGACCAAACCATAGGCGACAGCCCGGCCGCGATTTTATCCAACAAAACCGCGCTCGACAGCAGCTACACGCTGAAAGAAGACGGCTCGGCCGGCGGCATTGATTATGTGCTCGCCTCGCCCAAGCGCAATAATGCGGGCTATCAATATATCCGCATCGGCTTCAAAGGCGACGCGCTGGCCGCCATGCAGCTCAAAGACAGCTTCGGCAACGAAACCAGCATCAGCTTCAGCAATTTAAACACCAAGCCTAATTTATCGCGCAGCGTGTTTCAATTTACGCCGCCCAAAGGCGTGGATGTGTTGAGCAATTAATATCCATTCAAAAAAGTAAGCTTATTTTTTTTTGAATAGATATAAGATTTGCCGTCAAGCATCAACAAGGCCGTCTGAAAAAAGTTTCAGACGGCCTTTTTTACGCAATCACTGAATAAACAAGCGTTTGCTCGGCAATTCGTTTAACACATCTTCCGTCGAATAGCCGCCGATGCGCGGTTTGACCAAGCGCGAATTCACAAAGCCATACACGGGAATCACGGCAGTATCGCGCTCGATAATGCCCTCGGCCTGCTGATAAAGGCGGCTGCGGCCGGCTTCGTCGACATTGCCTTGCAGGGTTTGGTTAAGCACGGCATCGTATTCGGCGTTTTGATAAAACGCGCGGTTGCTGCTGTTGTTGCTGCGCAAGGTGTTGAGAAAGGTGGAAGGCTCGTTATAGTCGCCGCACCATGAAGCGCGTGCAAGCTGATAATTGCCGCTGCGGCGGTTGTCGAGATAGGTTTTCCATTCTTGGTTTTCCAGCTGCACATTCACAAAACCCAGCGCCTGCTTCCACATCGCGGCAGCGGCCACGGCGATTTTTTTGTGCTGCTCAGAGGTATTGTATAAAAAGGTGAACGTGAGCGGTTTGCCTTCGCCATAGCCGGCTTCAGCCAAGAGCTTTTTGGCCGCCTCCACGCGCTCGGGATAAGCGAGCTTGCGCCATTCGGGCTCATAAGGCACAAAGCCTGCGGTGCCGGTGCGGGTGAGGTTATAGGCGGCTTCTTCGCCGCGGCCGAGCACTTTTTCGGCAATAATGTCGCGATCAAGCGCCAGCGACAGGGCTTTGCGCACACGCGCATCGGTAAACGGTGCTTTTTGATTGTTGATTTCAAAGTAATACGTGCACAAATATGGGCTGCGTTTGAGCGCATCGCCGTGGCTCGCTTTGAGCTTGGCATACATTTCGGGCGGCAGCGCATCGGTGATGTCTACCTCGCCGGCTTCATAGCGCGCCACATCGTCGGTTTGCGAGCCGATGGGCAGAAACACCACGCGCTCGATGGCCACATTGCCGGCATCGCGGTATTGCGGGTTTTTCACCAACTCGATGCGCTCGTTAACCACCCATTTATTGATAATGTAAGCGCCGTTGCCGACAAAGTTTTCCGGCTGCGTCCATTTCACGCCGAATTTTTCCACCGTGCCGCGGTGCACGGGCTTGGTGGCGGCGTGGTAAAGCATTTGCGGAAAATAAGGCACCGGCGCGCTGAGCGTTATCTCGAGCGTGTGCGGATCTGTCGCTTTCACGCCCAACGTGTCGGGCGCTTGTTTGCCGGCCAAAATTTCATCGATATGGGCGATTTTCGCCGCTTGCAGATAAGAGGCATAAGGCGAAGCGGTGGCCGGATTCACCAACCTGCGCCAGCTATACACAAAGTCTTCAGCCACCACCGGCTCGCCGTTGCTCCATTTGGCATCTTGGCGCAGCTTGAACACCCACACGCGGTTATCTTTGCTCGCCCACGATTCGGCCACGGCAGGCACGATTTTGCCCTGCGCATCGGTTTCCACCAGCCCTTCAAACAAATCGCGCACCACATTGATTTCGGGCACGCCGGTGATTTGGTGCGGGTCGAGCGATTGCGGCTCGGTTACATTATTGCGGGTGAGCACGCTGGCTTGCGCCGCGCTGCCGCCCGCTTTTTCTGCGGCTTTTTCACCGCCGCAGCCGGATAGCGCCAACACGGCCGCCAGCGCCACGGCCGACAAGGGAAAAGTGCATTTCATCTATTCATCCTTTTTTATTTTATTCTTCGCCGAAAACGGCATGGTCAAAACGCTCTACATACGCGGCCAGATTCGCTTTGGCTCTGGCATATCGAGCGATTTCCGTGTCGATTGGCGTTTGAATCAAACTGGCGATTACAGGCACGATGGCTACATCGGCAGACGTGATTTCATCGCCGAAGAGATAAGATTTATGGCCTAAATAATCGCTAATAGCGTCTAAATCGGCAAAACCGAGCCGGTAGATTTCATCCAAACTATGACGCCCGATACCGTGGCCCTGCATTTGCTTTATCACATTCGCCTGCAACACCGCAAAAATTTCTTCCGCTTGTTCAGACGGCACACCATCAAACATCGCCTGCATCATAAACGGCTTGCCGATGGGATCCACAAAGCGGTTATACACGCTCGTCCAATACAGATGCTCTTCCACCATTCGGCTAAACGCGTGCCCGATGGCTTTTTGCTCGGCGCTCAACGTGCGGTCTAAATCGAATTGATATTGCGTTTTCAAATACTGCGCAATAAAGTGGCTGTCGGCAATCCATTGCTCGCCATCTTGCAACACCGGCACTTTTCCCTTCGGCATTTTGCTGAAATCGGCAACGTATTCTTTCTCGTAAGGCAGTTTTGCCAAACGCAGCAGGCTTTCCGCTTTCCACGAAAAAGGTGATGAGCTGCGGATTGCACCCGCTCCCGGTAAAGTAAATAATTTCAACATATTGTGTTCCTTATTTGGTCTTGCATAATCAAACCAAGCAGGCCGTCTGAAAAAGTTTCAGACGGCCTAGGGTCTGTTCACATTTCATCACGCGGCAATCTTTTGGCTCAAAAACGCGCCTGCCGCGTTGAAAATGCTCGCAAGGTGTTCAACCTTGCTGTGCTTTTCGCCTTGCAGCCACGCTTTTGCGCTCAAAATCTTACTCGCGGATGAATTGTGAACAGACCCTAGAATCTCTTTTACACCGCCACGGCAGCTTTGATGTGCGGGTGCGGATCGTAGCCGCTCAATTCGAAATCTTCAAACTTGAAGTCAAACAAATCGGCCACATCGGGATTTAGCGTCATGGTCGGCAGCGGCCGCGGCGTACGGCTCAATTGCAGCTCGGCCTGCTCGAAATGGTTGCGGTAAAGGTGAGCATCGCCAAACGTGTGGATAAATTCGCCCGGCTGCAAGCCGCACACCTGCGCCACCATCATGGTGAGCAGCGCATAGCTGGCGATGTTGAACGGCACGCCGAGAAAAATATCGGCGCTGCGCTGATAAAGCTGGCACGAAAGCCGGCCGTCGGCCACGTAAAACTGAAACAGCGCATGGCAGGGCGGCAGCGCCATTTCATCCACCAAAGCCGGATTCCAAGCCGACACCATCAGGCGACGCGAATCGGGGTTTTGCTTGATTTGCGCCACCACATTGGCAATTTGGTCGATGTGGCGGCCGTCGGGCGCAGGCCACGAGCGCCATTGATAGCCGTAAACCGGGCCCAGATTGCCTTCTTCATCGGCCCATTCGTCCCAAATCGACACATTATTGTCTTTCAGATATTTGATATTGGTGTCGCCCCGCAAAAACCACAGCAATTCGTGAATAATCGAGCGCAAATGCAGCTTTTTGGTGGTGAGCAAGGGAAAGCCCTCGCTCAAATCGAAACGCATTTGATAGCCAAACACCGAGCGCGTGCCGGTGCCGGTGCGGTCGGCCTTGTCGGTGCCGTGTGCCAGCACATGGCGCATTAAATCTTGATAAGCTTGCATGGTTTCCTCACGGGTGCGGCCGCAGCAGGCGGCCTGAAAATAATGCGGCATTGTAACACCGGCGGGGCGCTTTTTTAAGCCGCCGGCCTGCGCAAGCTGCTTTGACGCAAACCAACTTTTGCGCCAATTGATGCAGAATTTTGTTGGCAATTTGGCCTGCTACAGTTTATATTACGGCAGGTTACATCTTTTAACGCACCGTCTTTCCGGCAAATATATAATAAATATCGATTATTTCAAAAACCCTTAGCTTATTTTGACAACAATCAGGCATATCGGTATTCAACTGCCCTGAGCCAACATCACAAAAAAGGAGCAACACATGGCCGTAGATTTGCATCAATTATTCGGACAAGTCAAACAGCGCGACCCGCACCAAACCGTGTTTCATCAGGCAGTAGAAGAAGTGTTTACCAGCCTCACTCCTTTTCTGGCCGCCAACAGCCATTATGCCGAACACGGCCTGCTCGAGCGCTTGGTGGAACCCGAGCGTGTGATTCTGTTTCGCGTGCCCTGGATGGACGACGCAGGCAATGTGCAGGTCAACCGCGGCTTCCGTGTGCAGATGAATTCTGCCATCGGCCCCTACAAAGGCGGCTTGCGCTTTCACCCCAGCGTGAATTTGGGCGTGTTGAAATTTTTGGCGTTCGAGCAAGTGTTTAAAAATGCGCTCACCACGCTGCCGATGGGCGGCGGCAAAGGCGGCTCCGATTTCGACCCTAAAGACAAGAGCGACAATGAAGTGATGCGTTTTTGCCAATCGTTTATGAGCGAGCTCTACCGCCACATCGGTGCCGACACCGACGTGCCCGCCGGCGACATCGGCGTCGGCGGCCGCGAAATCGGCTATCTGTTCGGTCAATACAAGCGCTTGAGCAATGAATTCAGCTCAGTGCTCACCGGCAAAAGCCTCACCTACGGCGGCAGCCTGATCCGCCCCGAAGCCACCGGCTACGGCACCGTTTACTTTGCCGAATTCATGCTCGCCACCCGCAACGACAAGCTCGAAGGCAAAAAGGCGGTGGTGTCCGGCTCGGGCAACGTGGCGCAATATGCCTGCGAAAAACTGCTGCACAACAATGCTATCGTGCTCACCGTGTCCGATTCAGACGGCTTTGTGCATTTCCCCGAAGGCATGACCGAATTGCAGCTCGAAGCGCTGAAAGAATTGAAAAACGAGCGCCGTGCGCGCCTTTCCGTGTATGCCCAAGAGCAAGGTCTGCCTTATCACCAAGGCTTGAGCCCGTGGCATGTGCCCTGCGACATCGCGCTGCCCTGCGCCACCCAAAACGAGCTCGACGAAGCCGATGCGGCCATGCTCTTGGGCAACGGCTGCATCTGCGTGGCCGAAGGCGCGAATATGCCCTGCACCATCGCCGCGGTAGACACCTTTGTTCAGGCGCAAATCCTCTATGCGCCGGGCAAAGCCAGCAACGCCGGCGGCGTGGCCACCTCCGGCCTGGAAATGAGCCAAAACGCGCTGCGCATGTCGTGGTCGGCCAAAGAAGTGGATCAACACCTTTACAACATCATGACCAATATCCACGAATCCTGCCTGCAATACGGGCATGAAAGCGGCGGCTTCGTGAATTATGTCAACGGCGCCAACATCGCCGGCTTTGTGAAAGTGGCCGATGCCATGCTGGCACAAGGTTTGGTGTAGGGCGGGCGCATCAAAAGGCCGTCTGAACAGGGTTTCAGACGGCCTTTTTCTATCGGGCAACACAGCTTCTTATACCCATCCTAAAAATAAGCTTACAAAATATAATGAAATTCAAGAAAAAGTGACACAACGGGTAGGTTGGGTTAAAAATCCAACAAGCCCAGAGGCCGTCTGAAATCTTGGGTTTATCAACCCAGCCTACTTCGTTATAGAGCGTAGTTTTGTATCACTTTTTCTTGCATTCCACTATAAATATAAAAGCAGTTCAGCAGCACCATCCGCCCAGATCGGATTCTTAAAACCGACGTTCGGCCAACGGCCAAAGCAATGTGTGTGCCTTGTTCTGCGAACAAGTGTCGGATTTGAGAATTCGACCTACAGGCTGCTTATTTTTTAGGTTTGATATAAAAGGCCGTCTGAACGGTTTTCAGACGGCCTCTGCCTGTCATGCCATTATGGCCGATTGATTTGAAGCGGTATTATTCCTGCTCTTGCCGGTAAAAACCGCTTTTGAAATAAGCATCCACACCCTCGCGCAGCAACACCAGCGTCACCGCCGCCAAAGGCAGACCCACCAACATGCCCACAAAGCCCATCAATTGGCCGAACGCCATTAAAGAGAAAATCACCCAAAAAGGCGACAGGCCGATGCGGTCGCCCACGATTTGCGGGGTGATGAAAAAGCTTTCTAAAAATTGGCCGATGGCAAACACGCCCCACACCATAAAAAGCCCCTGCCACGAGCCAAATTGCAGCAAAGCCGCCAGCGTGGCCAGCAAAAGGCCGGTAAACGCGCCCAAATAAGGCACAAACACCAAAATACCGGCAATCATGCCGATGGCAAAGCCCGAATCCAGCCCCACAAACATCAAACCGAAGCCGTAAATCAAGCCCATAATCAGCATCACCATCAGCTGGCCGCGCAAAAATTCGCCCAACACTTTATCCATATTGCCCGAAATGCGCTGATAAGTGCCCACATAACGGCGCGGCACCATCGCACGAATGCCGTGCGCCCAACGCTGCCAGTCGAGCAAAAAGTAATAGAGCAAAAAAGGCAGCAAAAACAAATTGGTCACGCCCAACACCACCGTGCCGCCCTGCTTCATCAGCGTGGGCATGATTCTTTGCAAAGCATCGCGCACCGAGCCGGTGTGCGATTGCAGCCACGCCACAATAGAAGGCGTGTCGAGCGTGAGATGGCCGCCCAGCAGCATATTGATCCACGGCAGCACTTTGTTTTGCACAAAATCCACAATTTGCGGCAGCCGCGCCACCATATTGTTAAACTGATTCACCAGCATCGGCACAATCACCAAAGTGAGC
Source organism: Uruburuella suis (assembly GCF_004341385.1). Taxonomy (GTDB): domain Bacteria; phylum Pseudomonadota; class Gammaproteobacteria; order Burkholderiales; family Neisseriaceae; genus Neisseria; species Neisseria suis. The sequence continues at coordinate 13,239 of NZ_SLXE01000020.1, read as the reverse complement.
GCCAAAATCAACACCAGCGAGAAAATCATCACCAACATCGCCGCCAGTCCGCGCTTAATGCCTTTATCGCGCAGCTTTTCCACCAGCGGGTTCAAAATATAGGCCAACACCGCCGCCACGATAAACGGCGTGAGAATATTGCCCAAGGCATAAAAGAGCCACACCACCACCGCCAGCACCGCCACGCCGGCCATCCACGGCCTGATGCCGCGCGTTTTCTTCTGATACATTGCTTTATTCCGGTTTGCAAACGGTGCAAGCATACCAGTTTGGCGGCGGCTTTGCATCTGCCTTTGAGGCCGTCTGAAACGCTTCAGACGGCCTATCCGATATCTGCCGCAAAGGCACGCGCAGCAAAATAAAAAACAGGTATAATAAAAACATTTTTCCGCTTCCCGTCCGCAGCTGCGGCAGCCACCCGCCCTGCCGCATGCATCACGCCGCGCACAACGCAGCCGCGCGCAGAAGCACCCGCACAACCGCATCACATTATCGAAAGAAAGCAAATCATGGCATTACCTATGGACGACCGCGACGGCAAAATCTGGTTCAACGGCCAACTAATAGAATGGCGCGACGCCAAAACCCACGTGCTCACCCACACCCTGCACTACGGCATGGGCGTGTTTGAAGGCGTGCGCGCTTATGAAACCGCCGAAGGCCCGGCGATTTTCCGCCTGCAAGAGCACACCAAGCGCCTGTTTAACTCGGCCAAAATCCTTGGCATGAAGCTGCCCTACACGCAAGACGAAATCAACCAAGCGCACATCGATGTGGTGAAAGCCAACAATCTGCATTCGTGCTATTTCCGCCCGATGGCTTATTATGGCGCGGCCAAGCTCGGCGTGGCGCCGCAGGCCGATGATGTGCAAGTGATTCTGGCCGCCTGGCCTTGGGGCGCCTACTTGGGCGAAGAGGGCATGAAGCGCGGCATCCGCGTGCGCGTGAGCAGCTTCACCCGCCACCACCCTAATATCCACATGATTAAAGCCAAAGCCAACGGCAACTATCTGAATTCGATTCTGGCCAACACCGAAGCCACCCGCGACGGCTACGACGAAGCCATTTTGCTCGATGCGCAAGGCTATGTGGCCGAAGGCTCGGGCGAAAACATTTTCGTGGTAAACGAAGGCAGGCTCTACACCCCCGCGCTCGATGTGGCGCTCGACGGCATCACCCGCAAGAGCGTGATTGCCATCGCCGAAGAAATGGGCTTGCCGGTGATTGAAAAGCGCATCACCCGCGACGAGCTTTACGCCGCAGACGAAGTGTTTTTCACCGGCACCGCAGCGGAAGTCACCCCCATCCGCGAAATCGACAACCGCGAAATCGGTATCGGCGAGCGCGGCCCCATCACCACCGAAATCCAACAGCGCTATTTCGATATCGTGGAAGGCAAAAATCCGGCCTACCGCCACTGGCTGACTTACGTGAAATAATCGGCCGATTTGTTCACCATTCATCCGCAAGCAAGATAAATAGTGAACAAACCCGGCATAGGCCGTCTGAAAACATTCAGACGGCCTATGCCGCAAAATAAACACAATACCGTCTATCAAACAGAATGGAATATAAAGGATAAACCATGAGCGAACTCAAGCAAGACACCATCGTTATCACCCCGCACGATTTGCCGCTGCATTGCGCCGGCCCGCAAAACGAAACCTGGAACGGCCACCCGCGCGTGTTTCTGCCGATCGAATCCAACAGCAGCATCGAATGCCCTTATTGCGGCGCAGTTTACCGGCTCGAAGGCGAAGCCGGCCATCATTGAGCAGGAGGGTATCTGCATGAAACGCACCGCCCCGCTTCTGCTGATTTTCGCGCTGGCCGCCTGCGGCTCGCAAAAAGCCGTGCGCCCGACGGCACCTGCGCCGGTGGTGGCCGAAACACAAACCTACACCATCGACTACAAAGCCGCCAAAGGCAGCGAGCGCATCAAGGCTGTGTATATCAACAGCAACCGCCCGATTACCGTAGAGCTGCATCAGGGCGGCACGGTTGAAACCCTCACCCAAGTGCAATCGTGGGCCAAAGGCGCCGAATATGCCAACCCCGACACCCGCTGGCATGTGCAGGATGCCGCCGCCACGCTCACCCGCAAAGGCAGGAAAACGGCTTATATCGAAACCGATTAAGGCCCGGTTTCTGTTCACATTTCATCACGCGGCAATGTCGGCTCAAAAGCTTACTCGCGGATGAATGATGAACAGCAGGCCGTCTGAAAAGCGTTCAGACGGCCTCGCGCATTTCGGTGCAACAGCCTGAGCCACACCTGATTGTTGATGAGAAAAAGCCAGCCAAACCAACGCCGTTAGGTGGACTTTTGGGTTTGGCATTACAATAACAACCAAACCCCACAGCCCACCTTGCCATGTCGAAAAAAATCCTCATCATTTCCCCCAGCTGGATAGGCGATTGCGTGATGACGCAGCCGCTCTACCGCCGTCTGCAAGATTTGCACCCCGGCTGCACCATTGATGTGCTCGCGCCCAAATGGTCGATGGCGGTGTTTGAACGCATGCCCGAAATAAGCGGCATTCTGGAAAACCCTTTCGGCCACGGCGCGCTCGATTTGAAAAAGCGCTGGCAGCTCGGCCGCCAATTGGGCAAGCGCGGCTATGATCAGGTGATTGTGCTGCCCGGCTCGCTCAAATCGGCCATTATCGCCGCCGCCAGCGGCATCCGGCAGCGCACCGGCTATGTGGGCGAATCACGCTATCTTCTGCTCAACGACATCCGCAAGCTCGACAAAGCCGCGCTGCCCTTGATGGTCGACCGCTACACCGCGCTGGCGCACCCCACTCAGGCCGAATTCAACGGCTATTCCGGCCGGCCGCGCTTTCAAATCAACCCGCAAAGCCAGGCCGCCGCGCTTGCCCGCCACGGCCTCAACACCGCTAAGCCCGTGCTCGCTTTCTGCCCCGGCGCAGAATACGGCCCCGCCAAACGCTGGCCGCCGCGCCATTTTGCCGCGCTCGCCCGCCGCTATGCCGCTCAAGGCTGGCAGGTTTGGCTGTTTGGCTCACAAAAAGATTTCAGCATCGCCGAAGAAATCAACACCCTTTCAGACGGCCTGTGCATCAATTTATGCGGCCAAACCAGCTTATCCGAAGCCATCGATTTGCTCGCCTGCGCCGACACCGTGGTGTGCAACGACAGCGGCCTGATGCACCTGGCCGCCGCGCTGGGCAGAAAGCTCGTGGCCGTGTATGGCTCCTCCAGCCCCGACCACACTCCGCCCTTGAGCAGCCGCGCCCAAATCGTGAGCCTCAACCTCGATTGCTCGCCCTGCTTTCAGCGCGAATGCCCGCTCGGCCACACCGACTGCCTCAACAAGCTGATGCCCGAAACCGTGCAGCAAGCCGCACAAGCGCTTGCCGCCGCCGAATATTCAGACGGCCTCAGCACTTTTCCCAACCTGAAACACAACGAAGAAGCCTGATTATCCGGCCCGCTCCAAACTGATTGTGAAACAAAGCGGCAAACACAAATAAAAACGCAGCAGATTTCGCTTCAATCAAACCCTAAAACCACATCACACTTTAAAGAACACACCATGCTGAAAAAAACCATTAAATGGCTGCTGATTGTGCTGATATTGCTGGCTGCCGCTTGGGCTGCCTTGTTGTTTATCCCCAAAAGCAATCCCGCCGCCTACCGCATGAAAGTAGAACAAGGCCAAGGTATTTCCGCCGTGAGCCGCAAGCTTGATGACGACAAGATCATCTACAGCCGCCATGTGCTGCTGGCCACCGCCTACCTGATGGGCGCGCACAACCAATTGCACAGCGGCACTTACCGCCTGCCCGCAAACGTATCGGCATGGCAGATTTTGCAGCGCCTGCGCGGCGGCCACCCCGACACCGTTACCGTGCGCATTATCGAAGGCATGCGTTTTGCACAAATGCGCAATATCATCGACAACACCGCCGACATCCGCCACGACACCCGCGGCTGGAGCAATGAAAAATTGCTGCAAGCCATCGCACCCGATGCCCCGAGCAGCAACCCCGAAGGGCTGTTTTTCCCCGACAGCTACGAAATCGATGCCGACAGCAGCGATTTGCAGCTCTACCGCCTCGCCTACCGCACCATGCAGCAGCGTCTGCACGCCGCGTGGGACGAGCGCCAAAGCGGCCTGCCCTATCAAAACCCGTATGAATTGCTGATTATGGCCAGCCTCGTAGAAAAAGAAACCGGCCACGAAGCCGACCGCCGCCATGTGGCCGCCGTATTCGTCAACCGCCTCAATATCGGCATGCGCCTGCAAACCGACCCCACCGTGATTTACGGCATGGGCAGCCGCTATCAAGGCCGCATCCGCAAAGCCGATTTGCAGCGCGACACCCCCTACAACACCTACACCCGCACCGGCCTCACCCCCACGCCCATCGCCCTGCCCGGCCGCGCCGCGCTCGAAGCCGCCGCCCATCCTTCAGCCGAAAAATACCTTTATTTCGTGTCGAAAATGGACGGCACGGGCTTGAGCCAGTTCAGCCACAACCTTGATGAACACAACGCCGCCGTGCGCAAATATATTTTAAAGCGCGAATAAGCCCGATTGGCAGGCACAATTCAATAGGCCGTCTGAAAACATTTTTTCAGACGGCCTATTTCGTTATAATCCGTTTTTATCTTTCCAACCAACCGCGCCCAGCGCCGTTTGCCCACACGGAAGCCTTATGCAAGCACAATTCATCACCCTCGACGGCATCGACGGCGCCGGCAAATCCACCAATCTTAACGTGATTCGGAATTGGTTTGACAAGCGCCGCCTGCCGGTGCTGTTCACCCGCGAGCCCGGCGGCACGCCTTTGGGCGAAGCCTTGCGCGAAATCCTGCTCAACCCCGCCACCCAAGCGGGCTTGCGCACCGAAACGCTGCTGATGTTTGCCGCGCGCCAACAACACATCGAAAACGTGATACTGCCCGCGCTCAAAAGCGGCGTGCATGTGGTGTCCGACCGCTTCACCGATGCCACTTTTGCCTACCAGGGCGGCGGGCGCGGCGTGCCATTTGCCGACATCGAAACGCTGGAAAACTGGGTGCAAGGCAGCCTGCGCCCCGATTTAACCTTGCTTTTGGATGTGCCGCTGGAAGTATCCATGAGCCGCATTGCGCAGGCGCGCGAAAAAGACCGCTTCGAGCAGGAAGAAGCCGCCTTTTTCACCCGCGTGCGCGATGCCTATCTGAGCCGCGCCGCCGCCGCGCCCGAGCGCTATGCACTCATCGACAGCAACCGCGATTTGGCTTTGGTGCGCCAATCGGTGGAAGAAGCATTGAGCCGCCATTTCCAAAAGCCAGCGTAATTGAAAGAGGCCGTCTGAAAATCTTTCAGACGGCCTCAAGCCTTGTATAATAAACGCCACTTCATTTTGATAACGATACCCGCATGATTTACCCTTGGCACGCCGCCCAATGGCAAAAGCTGGCCGAACACTGGCAGCAGCAGCCCAATGCCTGGCTTTTCACCGGCAAACAAAACACCGGCAAAACCGCATTTGCCCGCCACTTGGCGCAGGCTTTGCTGTGTGAAACACCGAAAAGCCGCCACGAGCCTTGCGGCCAATGCCCCTCATGCCATTTGTTTGCCCAGCAAAGCCATCCCGATTTTTACGAACTCACGCCCGAAATCCCCGAAGGCGAAGCCGTGGGGCGCAAGCTGCTGCAAATCAAAATCGACGCCGTGCGTGCCCTCATCAACGATATCCAGCTCACATCCGTGCGCGGCGGCCGGCGCGTGGTGCTGGTGCACCCGGCTGAAAGCATGAATCTGCAAGCGGCCAACGGCTTGCTCAAAGTGCTGGAAGAGCCGCCGGCCGATGTGGTGTTTATTTTGGTCACCCATGCGCGCGACAAGCTTTTGCCCACCATCAAAAGCCGCTGCCGCCAAATGCTCTTAAGCCCACCCGGCCGCGAAGAAGCACTGCAATTTCTGCACACACGCGGCATGGCCGATGCCGAAGCGCTGCTGGCTTTTCACAGCGGCGCACCCCTTTTCGAGCCCGCGCCCGAGCAAGACGCCTTACGCCGCGAGCTGCTCGAATTATTGGCCGCGCCGCGCCTGTTGGGCATACTCGACTATGCCGCCGCCTTCGACAAACAAAAATGGCCGCTGGCCGTGTTTCTCGACTGGCTGCACAAATGGCTGCTCGATATCGGCCTGAGCGCCCGCCAAATGCCGCCGCTCTATTACCCCGCCCACGCCTCGGCTCTGCACAAAGTAGCCGTCCAAACCGATGCCGCCGCACTTTTTGCCCTGCTTGGCAGCTTATCTGCATTAGCCCCTTACGGCCACCACACCTTGAATGTTAAAATGCAGCTTGAACGCATTTTGATCGACTATCTTACCTTCTGGCAAAACAAATAAAGGCCACTCAAATGAACAAAACCGACAACCTGCCCGGCCGCATGATGGCGCTGCAATTGAAAGACAAACACCTGCTCTACAACAGCTATATGGCTTTTTTCGAGCACGGCGGCCTGTTTGTGCCCACCGACGATGCATTCTCGCTCGGCGACGAAGTGCTGCTGGCGCTGGAATTAGCCGAGCATCCCGACAAAAAATTCCTGCGCACCCAAGTGGCCTGGATCAACCCCGCCCGCACCTCGGCCAACCGCCCCAAAGGCATCGGCTTGGCCTTTTCCAACGATGAAATCAGCGCCCAAACCAAAAGCCAAATTGAAGCCGAATTGGGCAGCCTGCTGAAAAACGACCGCACCACCTTCACCCTCTGAGCCGAAGCCGCCCATGCAACTGATTGATTCACATTGCCATTTGAATTTCGAAGGCCTCGCCGAGCGCCTGCCCGAAGTGCTTGCCAATATGGCGGCAAACCAAGTGGCGCAGGCGCTGGCCATCAGCGTGAGCCGCGAAAGCTTCGAAGAAGTGCTCGCCATTGCCCAAGCGCACGACAATATCTACGCCAGCGTGGGCGTGCACCCCGACCGTGAAGACGCCAAAGAATTCAGCATCGCCGAAATGTGCGCCCATGCCGCCCACCCCAAAGTGGTGGGCATAGGCGAAACCGGCCTCGATTACCATTGGTGCAAAGGCGATTTGGCTTGGCAGCAGCGCCGCTTCGCCGAGCACATCGAAGCAGCCAACCAAAGCGGCCTGCCGCTGATTGTGCACACCCGCGATGCCGCCGACGACACCATGGCCATGCTGCGCGAAGGCCGCGCCCACGCCGGCGTGATCCACTGCTTCACCGAAAATGTGCGCGTGGCGCGCATGGCGCTTGATTTGGGCTTTTACATTTCTTTTTCCGGCATCGTCACCTTCAAAAACGCCGCCGATATTCAAGAAGCGGCCAAATATGTGCCCGCCGACCGCATCTTGGTGGAAACCGACGCCCCTTATCTCGCGCCCGTGCCCAAGCGCGGCCGCCAAAACGAGCCGGCCTATGTGCGCCACACCGCCGAATTCGTGGCCGCCCTGCGCGGCGACACCTTGGAAAACACCGCCCGCACCACCACCGACAATTTCTATGCCCTGTTCAACAAAGTGCCGCGCCCCGCTTAATTAATGATTGAGGGTCTGTTCACAATCAATGCGTAGCAAGTAGGTACGATTAGCGCAGCGTAATCGTACGCATGAAACTCACCGAACACCCAAAGCCAAACAAGCCGTCTGAAACAGCGTAGGTACGATTAGCTTTGCCAAAGCAAAGCGTAATCGTACGCATGAAACCTGCCGCACACCCAACACCAAACAGGCCGTCTGAACACCCAAGTTTCAGACGGCCTGCGAGGTTTTCATCAACTTAAAGTCGATATCGTGCAATATGCATGCGTACGATTACGCCGTTTCACGGCTAATCGTACCTACGGCACTGCCGCGCACCCAAAGCCAAACAGGCCGTCTGAAACAGCGTAGGTACGATTAGCTTTGCCAAAGCAAAGCGTAATCGTACGCATGAAACCTGCCGCACACCCAACACCAAACAGGCCGTCTGAATAACCAAGTTTCAGACGGCCTGCGAGGGTTTCAATCAACTTAAAGTCGATAGCGTGCAATATGCATGCGTACGATTACGCTGCGCTAATCGCACCTACGGCGCTGTCTTTTTTACCCCGTCAACATCAAGCCTGCGCACGATACCACGGCATCTGCGCCACTTGCTGCGCCAAAAAATCGATAAACACCGCGGTGCGTGCCAAAAGCGTGCGGTGGCGGTAATACACGGCATAAAGCGGCTGGCTGACATGCTCGCGCTCGTGTTCCAAAAGCGGCACCAGCGCGCCGCTTTCGCGGTCGGTAAACGTCATCAAATCCGACAAACACACAATACCGTTGCCGGCCAGCGCCAGATGGCGCAGGGTTTCTCCGCTGGAAGCGCGCACGGCGGGGCTGATTTCCAGCAGGCCGCCGCGGCCGTCGGGCAGCGGCCATTGGTTGAGCGTGGTGGGGGCGGTGAAACCGAGCAGGCGGTGTTGCGCCAAATCGGCGGCGCTTTGCGGCGTGCCGTGTTGCGCCAGATAAGCGGGCGCGGCCAGGATGCGGATGGCGGTGTGGCCGAGCAGGCGCGCGTGCATGGCGGAATCTTGCAAGCGGCCGATGCGCAGCGCCACATCGGTGCGCTCTTCAATCAAATCAATCAAATGATCGTTGCTGCCCAACTCGATTTCGATTTGCGGATATTGGGCGCAAAAATCGGCCAACAGCGGCGAGAGCACATGCAGCATCACCGGCACCGAAGTGTTGATGCGCAACACACCGCCGATTTGCGCGCGCCTCAGCGCCAGCCGCTCTTCGGTGAGGCGCACTTCATCGAGTATTTTGTGCGCCTGCGCCAATAGAAGGCGGCCTTCGTCGGTGATTTCCATGCGACGGGTGCTGCGTTGCAACAAGGTGAGGCCCAAATGCTGCTCGAGCCGGCTCAAGCTGCGGCTCACGGCCGACACGGGCATATCCAGCCGCTGCGCGGCGCCGCTGATCGAGCCGCTTTCCACGATTTGCACGAAAATATTCAATGCCTCTAAATCCAATTTCATTTTTGCACTTTCTGTAAAAATCATTTGCAGATTATCCTATTTTTCTGAAAATGTAAAAGCAGCATAATGCCGCCTGTGATGCATTTTCCAGCCCGGTTTTTTTCAGACGGCCTGCTTATGATGAAAGGAAAAATGATGATGCCTCCTGCTTTATTTGCTTTGATGCTCGGTGCGTTTGCCATCGGCACCACCGAATTTGTGATTGTGGGGCTCTTGCCCACCATTGCCGCCGATTTGGGCATCACGCTGCCCTCGGCCGGCTTGGCGGTGAGCCTTTATGCTTTATCGGTGGCGCTTAGCGCGCCGCTGCTCACGGCGGCCACCGCCCGCTGGCCGCGCAAAAATGTGTTGTTGATGTTGATGGCGGTTTTTGTGCTGGGCAATCTCTTGGCCTGGCAGGCCACAAGCTTCGCCACTTTGCTGATTGCACGCATCGTTACCGGCCTGGCGCACGGGGTGTTTTTCTCTATCGGCGCCACCATCGCCACCCAGCTTGTGGCTAAAGAAAAAGCCGCGCGTGCGATTGCGATGATGTTTACCGGCCTCACCGTGGCGCTGGTTACCGGTGTGCCGCTGGGCACGTTTATCGGCCAACATTGGGGCTGGCAAACCACTTTTCTGATTGTGTCTTCATTGGGCGTGGCCGCCTTTATCGGCAGCCTGCTGTTTATCCCGAGCCGCTTGCAGCAAGGTGCGCCGGCCACCCGTGCGCAGCAATTGGCCGTGCTCACTTCGCCGCGCTTGTGGTTGGTGTATGCGCTCACCGTGATCGGCTATGGCGGCACTTTTGTGCTCTTCACCTTTCTGGCGCCCATTTTGCAGGAATTGAGCGGCTTCAGTAACGATGCGGTGAGCCTGATGTTGGTTGCCTACGGCATCGCGGTGGCCACCGGCAATATTCTCGGCGCCCGCCTGGCCGACCGCGCCGGTGTGCGCACCGCACTGAATATTCTGTTTGCCGCCCAGGCTTTGGTGCTGCTGTCGTTTCTGTTTACCGCCGCGCATCCGGTGGCGGTGGTGTTCAGCACCGTGCTGCTGGGCTTAACCAGCTTTGCCACCGTGCCGCCGCTGCAATTAATGGTGGTGCAGCAAGCCGAAAAAGACGCGCCGCAAGCGGTGGAAGTGGCTTCCGGTCTCAACATCGCTGCTTTTAATCTCGGCATTACCTTCGGCGCAGCGCTGGGCGGCTGGATTGTGGCACACAGCGGCCTGATCCACACCGCTTGGGCAGGTGCCCTGCTGCTGGCGCTGGCCACCGCGCTATCGATGCATGGCAGCCGCAGCGGCAAAAAAGCAGCCGTCACCCCTTGCTTGAACAACGATTGATTTTTAAACTGATGCTGTTGCACAGGCCGCCTTTCAGACGGCCTGCCTTTGAAAACCTTTATTTTTCAAAACCTTTATATTCAGGAGCTTGATATGAACACCAACACCTTACCCGCCTTTGGCGTGGGCACTTTCCGCTTAAGCGGCCAAACCGTGATCGATTCGGTGAAAAACGCGCTCGATGTGGGCTACCGCGCCATCGACACCGCCCAAATCTACGGCAACGAAGCCGAAGTGGGGCAAGCCATTGCCGAGAGCGGTGTGCCGCGCAGCGAGCTTTTCCTCACCACCAAAATCTGGGTCGACAACTACAGCCCGAGCAAACTGGCCGACAGCCTCAAAGAGAGCCTGCACAAATTGCGCACCGATGCCGTGGACCTCACCCTGATTCACTGGCCCGCCCCCGGCAACGGCGTGGCTTTGGCCGATTTTATGGGCGCGCTCGCCGAAACGAAAGCCCAAGGGCTCACCCGCCTGATCGGCGTGTCCAACTTCAATATCGCACAAACCCGCGAAGCAATCGAGGTGGTGGGCAGCGGCGAAATCGCCACCAACCAAATTGAATTGAGCCCCTATCTGCAAAACAGAAAATTGGTGGACTTTCTGCAAGCCCAAGCTATCCGTGTCACCTCCTACATGACTTTGGCCTACGGCAAAGTGCTGCAAGACCCAACCCTGCTCGACATCGCCCGCGCCCACCAAGCCACCAGCGCCCAAGTGGCATTGGCTTGGGCGCTGCACAAAGGCTATGCCGTGATTCCCTCATCCACCAAGCGCGAAAACCTCATCAGCAACCTCAAAGCGCAGCAGCTCGCCCTCACCGATGCCGACATGCAGCGCATCGATGCGCTTGAGCGCAACGGCCGCGAAGTGAGCCCCGAAGGCTTGGCGCCCGAGTGGGATTAAGCAGCATCGGTATCCATCAAAAAACCATCTTACTGCGTTGTGTCGCTTTGCCATACAGTCTGCGCTGCACCGCCTCGTAAATTTGCTTTATTGAAAGGGCACTTAATTTAAAGGCCGTCTGAACCCTGAAAATCGTTCAGACGGCCTTTAAATATACATACAAACATGTATAACAAAATTTAACCCTGCCGCAACAAACAATACATTTGTTTTGCATTAAAGTAACGCATAGCAGGCCGTCTGAAACTGTGCTCCGGCAACCTGCCTCCCTCAAAACCTCACAAGGATGCAAGCATGAAAATCTTCTACACCACCCGCGCCACCGCCACCGGCGGCCGCTCCGGCCACACTGCGCTTGACGACGGCAGCCTCGCCTTTGATTTGGTTGTGCCAGGCTCCGGCAAAAGCGGCGCCAACCCCGAGCAATTGTTTGCCCTGGGCTATGCCGCCTGCTTCGACAGCGCCCTGGAGCTGACCGCCAAAAAACTGAAATTGCCGCTGGCCGGCAGCCACACTTCAGTGGCCATCGGCATCGGCCAAACCCCCGAAGGCGGCTACAAGCTCGATGCCGACATCACCGTGCGCACCCAAGGGCTCAGCACCGAGCAAGCGCAGCAGCTGATTGAAGCCGCCCACCAAGTTTGCCCCTATTCCAACGCCACCCGCGGCAATATCGACGTGCGCCTGCATGTAGAAACCGCTTAACGCGCCGAGCCCGCAAGGCAAATTCAAAATGCCGTCTGAAAATTCAGACGGCATTTTAATCAACCGGCGCGCGCAACATCTTTTCCCTTCTAGGGTCTGTTCACAATTCATCCGCGAGTAAGATTTTGAGCGCAAAAGCGTGGCTGCAAGGCGAAAAGCACAGCAAGGTTGAACACCTTGCGAGCATTTTCAACGCAGCAGGCGCGTTTTGAGCCAAAATATTGTCGCGTGATGAAATGTGAACAGACCCTAATAAGCTATAATAACCCACTTGTGCTGTGCCGTTTCAGACGGCCTCTCCCGTAAAACAACCCACAAAACAATACCCACACATTATGCCCCATATCCGCCTGACCGTGCTCGGCTGCGGCAGCTCCTCCGGCACCCCCGCCATCGGCTGCACCTGCCCCGTGTGCACCAGCCCCCACCCGAAAAACCGCCGCAGCCGTTGCAGCGCCTGGCTCGATATCGGCGGCCAAGGCTGGCAAATCGACACCGGCCCCGATTTCCGCAGCCAAGCCCTGCGCGAGCAGCTGCCGCGCATCGACGGCGTGCTCTACACCCACCCGCACGCCGACCACCTCAACGGCATTGATGATTTGCGCGGCTTTTGCTACAAGCAGCAAGGCAGCATACCGATTTACGGCAGTGCCGCCACCCTGGCCAACATCAGCGAGCGCTTCGACTACGCCTTTTTCCCGCCCGGCAGCCACTGGAACCGCCCCGTGCTCGAAGCGCGCCCGCTCACCGACAGCCTCACGCTCAACGGCGCGCCGCTGCAACACTTCCAAATGCCGCACGGCCATTGGCACACCACCGCCTACCGCATCGCAAACATCGCCTGGCTCACCGACATCAACCACATCAGCAGCGCCCAAATTGCCGCTCTGCAAGGCTTGGATCATTTGTTTATCGACTGCTTAAGCCCGCGCCCCTACCCCAGCCACTTAAGCTTCGATCAAGCCTGCGATTATGCCGAGCAAATCGGCGCCCGCCACACCTGGCTGATTCACATGACCCACGCGCTGGGCTACGAAGAATTGCTCGCCGCCTGCCCGCCCGGCATCGCCCCCGCCTACGACGGTCTCACCATTAATTCAAGCTATTAAACTGCGTAGGTACGATTAGCTTTACAAAGCAAAGCGTAATCGTACGCATGCCACACTAACAGCAAGCCGTAGGTACGATTAGCCGCCCAAAGGCGGCGTAATACCATTTAAAATAAATAATCTATAATAAAGCCCATTCACAAGCCACCAGCGAACAGAGTTTGTCTTTTTCTGCAACCAACGCATTCCACGC
>NZ_SLXE01000019.1 GCF_004341385.1 Uruburuella suis | reverse complement strand
GCTCGCAAGGTGTTCAACCTTGCTGTGCTTTTCGCCTTGCAGCCACGCTTTTGCGCTCAAAATCTTACTCGCGGATGAATTGTGAACAGACCCTAAGAAATGCCCAGGCCGTCTGAAAGGGCTTTTGTGCGCCGGCGGCCGGATTATTCCGTGCGCACAAACGCGATATGTTATGATGCGCTTCATTTGACAACACCATTTTCGAGGGTAAAGAAATGTCTTGGTCTGCTACCGACAGTGCAGCTTTATACGGTATCCGCCATTGGGGCGACCGCTATTTTTCTGTGAGCGACGACGGTCATGTTGTGGTGAAACCCAACGACAACAGCGAGGTAACTGTGGATTTATACGGGCTCGTGGCCGAGTTGAACGAGCGCGGCCAAGATCTGCCGATGCTGTTTCGCTTTCCCGATATTCTGCAAGACCGTGTGGCGCGTTTGTGCGCCGCGTTTAACCGCTCTATCCGCAAAAACGATTATCAGGGGCGCTACACGGCGATTTACCCGATTAAGGTCAACCAGCAGGAATCGGTGGTGAAAAACATCATCGTGCCGAAAAACGATGAGGTTTCCATCGGGCTGGAAGCCGGCTCCAAGCCGGAATTGATGATTGTGCTGGCGTTTGCGCCCAAAGGCGGCACCATTGTGTGCAACGGCTATAAAGACCGCGAATTCATCCGCCTCGCCCTGATGGGGCAGCGCTTGGGGCACCAAGTGTTTATCGTGATTGAAAAAGAATCGGAAGTGGATTTGGTGATTGAAGAATCGGCCAATCTGGGCGTGAAAGCCAATATCGGCCTGCGCGTGCGCCTCTCTTCGCTCGCTTCGAGCAAGTGGGCCGACACCGGCGGCGACAAAGGCAAATTCGGCCTTTCCGCCGCGCAGCTGATTTCAGCCGCCGAAAAGCTCACCGCCGCAGGCTTGGCCGACACGGTGAAGCTGATGCATTTTCACATGGGCTCGCAAATTTCCAATATTTCCGATTACCGTTTGGGCTTTAAAGAGGCGGTGCGCTATTTTGCCGAGCTGCGCGAATTGGGGCTGCCGATTGAATATGTAGACGTGGGCGGCGGCTTGGGCGTGGATTACGACGGCACCCACTCGCGCAATGAAAGCTCGATTAATTACGATATCGGCGAATATTCACATGTGATTGTGTCGATGCTGGCCGAATATTGCAATGAACACAATGTGCCGCATCCGGGTATTTTCTCGGAATCCGGCCGCGCCATGACGGCGCATCATGCCGTGCTGGTGATGAATGTAACCGATGTCGAGCGTCTGCCCGATCAAGTGCCTGAAATCACCGACGAAGAAGATTTGTCGTTTGCCACCCAAAAGCTGATTGCCAAGCTGCACGATGCCGATGATCGTGAAATGGTGACCGAAACCTATTACCGCATCGGCCATTACCTCACCGAAGTGATCGGCCTCTATCTCGAGGGCAAAGTGTCGCTGCGTGAAAAAGCGCTGGCCGAGCAGCTGCACGCCGTGCTCTGCCACCGCCTGAAAAGCCAGCTGCAAGCCGGCCAGCGCTCGCAGCGACAGGTGTTTGACGCGCTCACCGATAAATTGGCCGATAAATATTTCTGCAATTTTTCCGTGTTTCAAAGCCTGCCCGACACCTGGGCCATCGGCCAAGTGCTGCCGATTATGCCGATACACCGCCTGAACGAAAAGCCCGGCCGCCGCGCCGTGCTGCAAGATCTCACCTGCGATTCAGACGGCAAAGTGCGCCAATATGTGGACCAGCAAAGCATCGAAACCAGCATGCCGATTCACGAGCCGCGCGCAGGCGAGCCTTACCTTTTGGGCGTGTTTATGGTGGGCGCGTATCAGGAGATTTTGGGCGACATGCACAACCTTTTCGGCGACACCGATTCGGTGAATGTGTATGTGCGCGACGACGGGCGTGTGGAATACGGCGGCATGGAAGAGCACGACACCATTGAAGACATGCTGCGCTATGTGCACTTATCGCCCGAAGAAGTGCTCAATAAATTTGAAGAAAAATCGCGTTGGGCCCGGCTTGGCAAGGCCGAACACAACCTTTATTTTGCCGAATTCTGCCGCGGCCTCAAGCAAAGCTCGTATTTGAGCCTGGAAGCACATGAGCATGAATAAGCCTGCCGATAAGGCCGTCTGAAACATGGCCGGGATTTATTTTGCCGCCGTAGCCGCTGCGCCGGTGCATGAATTGGCCGAACGCTTCGGCCTGAGCCGGCTCAATGCGCCGCCGCTGGCAGGCGAATATCTGCTGGCCGATGCCGAGGGCATTGCCTTGTGCCGTGCGGGCGAAAAAGGGCGCGTGCAGGTGGATTTTGCCGGCGGCGCCGCGCAATATCGGCGCACCAAAGGCGGCGGCGAATTGCTGGGCAAGGCGGTTAACCACAGCGCCGCACCGCGAGTGTGGGACGGCACCGGCGGCTTGGGGCGCGATGCTTTTGTGCTCGCTTCGTTGGGGTTGGCGGTGAACGTGTTTGAACAGCATCCCGCCGTGGCCTGCTTGCTGGCCGACGGCCTGCGCCGCGCCGCCGCCGATGAAGAAACCGCCGAAATCGCCGCACGCATCACGCTGCACCACGGCGACACCTGCGCGCTGATGCCGGCATTGGCCGCTGCGCAGGGGCGGCCGGATGTGGTGTATCTCGACCCGATGTATCCCGAGCGCAAAAAAGCGGCGGCGGTGAAAAAAGAAATGGCTTATTTCCACGGCCTTGTGGGCGCGGCGCAAGATGAGGCCGCGCTTTTGACCGCCGCCCGTGCCGTGGCCAAAAAACGCGTGGTGGTGAAGCGGCCGCGTTTGGGCGATTTTTTGGCACAAGCCGAGCCAGCTTATCAATATGCCGGCAAAAGCACCCGTTTTGATGTGTATTTGCCGGATGCGCCGGTGTTGTAAACCGATTTTCTTTGCAGGCCGTCTGAAAAAACAGTTTTTCAGACGGCCTTTGATTTAAGTGGCGGTAAATAGTACGGAATTTGCTACAATTGCCGCTTCTTTTAATTTTTACCGGCAATCAACATGACCCGCTCCGATATTCCCGTTTTCACGCAAGCGCTCAGTCGCGCCGAACAAGATGCTTTATGGCAATGGGTGCAGCGCCAATTTGCCTGCCCGAGCGAGGGCTGGCAGCGCCTGCTGCTCAATGGCATGCCCTTGGGGCGGCTTGATGCAAAATGGGCAGCACAAGTGCGTCAAGATTGGCCTTTGCACCAACAACACAGCGAAGCGGCGCTGGCGCTTGATGCGGGAAGCTGGCTCGAAATGGCTGATGCCTTGCAACACATGGCCGCCACTTGGCACAAGCTGGGGCTGCTCGGCGGCTGGCGCAATGAAAAATTCGATGTGCGCGATGAAAAAGGGCAGGCTTTATTTGCATTGGAACGCGCCGCCTTCCGCCCGCTCGGGCTGCTGAGCCGCGCCATACACATCAACGGGCTGGCGTGTTGCGACGGCGAATGGCGCTTTTGGATCGGCCGGCGCAGCCCTTATAAAGCAGTAGACCCCAACAAGCTCGATAATTTGGTGGGCGGCGGCATCAGCAGCGGCGAGTGCGTGCAAACGGCCATGTTGCGCGAAGGCGAAGAAGAAGCGGGATTGAGTGCGGCGCAGCTGCAACACGCCCGTGCCGGCCGCCGCTGCTTAAGCCTGCGGCCGGTGTCGCGCGGGCTGCACCGCGAGGAATTGCACATTTTCGATGTGGTGTTGCCCGAGGGCGTGCAGCCGCAAAACCAAGATGGCGAAGTGGCCGAATTTATGCTGCTCTCCGTGGCTGAATTGGCCAAAGCGATGGCAGAAGGCCGTTTGATGAACGATGCCTTGCTGGCCACGCTCGATGCCTTCGGCCGCTACAGCCTGCTCGACCCGCAACACGAGCTGGCGCAATGGCTGGCGCGCATGGGTTTGTTTGAAGATGATTGAATACGCTTTGGCCGTATGCGGCAAAAAAAGCGGCTTATTTCCCCTCAGCCGGCAGCGGCCGGCCGGCTTTTGTCTGTCATCTTGAATGAATTTGAATGAGACAGGCTTCTAAGCAGGCATAAAAACAATTTTTTGCCTTTACATTGTGGTTTTTCTTGTTTTAGAATAAGATTCATATATAAACATAAAAACAGAGATTTTTGCTTCGCTTCGTCACTTGCTACCAGAAAGGCTGGCGTTTTATTATGACCGCGCAATCCAAACATGCATCCATTAATATCAGCCTGATTCAGGCCCGCGAAGCATTGATGGCCCAATTTCGTCCGATTTTGAACAATGCAGGCATCACCGACCAGCAATGGCGCATCATCCGCCTGCTGGCCGAAAACGGCACGCTTGATTTTCAAGATTTAGCCAATCAGGCCTGCATTCTGCGCCCCAGCCTCACCGGCATTCTCACCCGCTTGGAAAAAGTGGGCTATGTGGTGCGCTTGAAGCCTTCCAACGACCAGCGCCGCGTGTATTTGAAGCTCACCGGCGAGGGCGAAAAGCTGCACCGCACCACTTGCGATCAAGTGGACGCGCGCTATGATGTGATTGAATCGGTGCTGTCGAAAGACAAACTCAAGCAACTGCAAAGCCTGCTGGGTGAATTGTCTGCCATCGGGCAGCACATCGACTGATCTGATTCATGACTGACAACACGCCGCTGAAACAGGATTTCCGCCACGCAATGGCCTCATGCGCCGCCGGCGTGCATGTGATCACCACCGATGGCGCCGCCGGCCGCTACGGCATCACCATGACGGCGGTGTCGTCGATTACCGATGAGCCGCCCACGGTAATGCTCTGCATCAACCGCAGTGCCGCCATCATTCCGATACTTCAAACCAACCGCGATTTGTGCATCAACGTGCTCTCCGCCGGCCAGCAAGATGTGGCCGAGCATTTTGCCGGCATCACGCAGCTCTCGCCCGAAGAGCGCTTCGAATACCATATCTGGCATCGCGGCGGCAGTGGCCAATTGCAGGTGGAAGGTGCGCTGGCGCATATGCACGGGCGCATCGTGGCGCAACACGATATCGGCACCCATTGCGTGTTTTACGTTGAAATCAGTGAAATCAAAGTGCACGATGCCGAGCGCGCACCGGCTTTGGTGTATTTCCGCCGTCATTTTCACGGATTAGCGTAGAGGCTGTTTACAATCCATTTCGTGGCAATCTTTTGACTCAAAAACGCGCCTGCTGCGTTGAACATGCTCGAAGGTGCTCAGCTTTGCGGCATTTTCCGCCTTGCAACATGCTTTCGAGCCGCCTTTGGGCGGCTTTGCCATTTTGTCGGCAGCCGGTGCAGGAAACCGTTATAATAGCCAACCTTCGGCGCGCATCCATATCAAAACCTCACATTCGGGCAGCCGGGCGGTTTTCAGCGGCCGAGTGCCGCAGCTTGCGCTGATAAACGTTTATCCACAGGACACATGCATGAGCATATTAGAAGAAGTTCTCGATTTTAATCAGGAATTTGTTGCATCAGGCGAATATGCCCAGTTTTTCAGCAATAAATATCCCGAGCGGCAGCTGGCGATATTGTCGTGCATGGATGCGCGCATGGTGGAGCTGCTGCCGCGTGCGCTGGGCTTGAAAAACGGCGATGCCAAGTTGATTAAAAATGCCGGCGCGGTGGTCACGCATCCGTGGGGCTCGGTAATGCGCAGCCTGCTGGTGGCGGTGCTGGAATTAAAGGTAAAAGAAATCATGGTGGTGGCACATTATGATTGCGGCATGCGCGGCCTGAATGCCGATGCTTTTCTGGGCAAGGCGCGCGAGCAGGGCATACCCGACGACCGCGTGGCCACTTTGCGCCATGCCGGCATCGATCTCGACGGTTGGCTCACCGGCTTCGATAATGTGGAAGACAGCGTGCGCCACACCGTGGGCATTATCCGCCGCCATCCGCTGATGCCCGATAATGTGGCGGTGCACGGCTTGGTGATTCACCCGGCCACCGGCAAGCTTAATTTGGTGGTGGACGGCAAAACCGGCAGCACGGCTTAAACTTTTTTCAGACGGCCTGTATTAAAAATGATGAAAAATATCGGACTTTTCGGCGGCACTTTCGACCCCATCCACAACGGCCATCTGCACATTGCGCGTGCGTTTGCCGATGAAATCGGGCTGGATAGCGTGATTTTTCTGCCCGCCGGCGACCCTTACCATAAAGAAGCGAGCGCGGGCGGTGCCGATGCGCGCGCGCGCCTGCACATGGCCGAGCTGGCTGTGGCCGACGAGCCGTGCTTTGCCGTGAGCGATTGCGATGTGGTGCGCGAGGGCGCTACCTATACCTTTGACACCGTGCAGATTTTCCGCCAGCATTTTCCCGCCGCGCAATTGTGGTGGCTGATGGGCATGGACAGCCTGATGCAGCTGCACAAATGGAAAAAATGGCAAACGCTGGTGCGCCACACCCACATTGCCGTGGCCGCCCGCGAAGGTGAAAACCTTGCCCAAGCGCCGCGCGAATTGCACGGCTGGTTGGGCGAAGCGCTGCAACAGGGCAGCCTTAAGCTTTTAAATGCGCCGATGTGCAACGTGAGCTCCACCGAAATCCGCCGCCGCGCCCGCTTGGGCGAATCGCTGGCCGGCCTGGTCGATCGCCGCGTTGAGCGCTATATCGAGCAAAACCATCTTTACCGCTAAACCTTTCAGACGGCCTCATGCCTTTCTTTAAAAATGCCGTCTGAAACTTTTTAAAATAGGAAACCGAATGAACGAACAAGAGCTGCAAGATTTGCAAAAAATGCTGGAAATCGCCGTGAGCGCTTTGGAAGACGTAAAAGCCAAAGACATCGCCGTGCTCGAAACGCAAGAGAAAACGCCGCTGTTTGCGCGCATGATTATCGCCAGCGGCGACAGCACGCGCCAAGTGCGGGCGCTGGTCAACAACGTGGCCGTGGATTTGAAAGCCGCCGGCTTCGAGATTTTGAGCACCGAAGGCCAAGAGGGCGGCGAGTGGGCGCTGGTGGATGCCGGCGATTTAGTGGTGCATGTGATGCTGCCCGCCGTGCGCGATTATTACGATATCGACACCCTGTGGGGCGGTGAGAAACCTTCGTTCCACCCTGGTGCCGCCAAACCGTGGCATGCCGCCGATTCGCAATCATAAAAGGTTTCAGACGGCCTTTGCTGCCAAGCTTCTGCCTGTCTATTCAAAAGCCAAACCGGTTGTTTGAACTTGCCGTTGTGCCGCTTTTTCAAACGGCATTATGCGGCCACAATAAGGGTTTGTCGGGATAAGGCATAGAAAAGGCCGTCTGAAAAAAATGCCATGAACATTACTGTATTGGCTGTGGGCACCAAAATGCCGCGCTGGGTGGATGAAGCCGTGGCCGAATATGCCAAGCGCTTCGGCCGCGATGTGCATTATGCGCTCAAAGAAATCAAGCCCGAAAAGCGCGGCGCCGGTGTGAATGCTGTACAAGGCATGGCCGCCGAAGAAAAGCGCCTGCTCGAAGCCATTCCGCCGGGCGCTTTTTTGGTGGTGCTTGATGAGCGCGGCAAAGCGCCCACCTCGGTGGAGCTGGCCGGCCATTTGCAACGCTGGCAGCAAGAGGGCGAACACGTTTGCTTTATCATCGGCGGTGCCGACGGCATGACCGAGCATTTAAAGCAGCAGGCGCGCCTGATGATGCGGCTCTCCAGCCTCACGCTGCCGCACGGCATGGTGCGCGTGCTGCTCACCGAGCAGCTTTACCGCGCGGTGTCGATTTTGCATAACCATCCTTATCACCGCGAATAATACCAATTCAAAAAAATAATATACAAATAGGCAGCCTGTAGGTCGGATTCTCGAATCCGACACTTGTTCGCAGAACAAGGCACGCACATCGCTTTGGCCGTTGGTCAAATGTCGGATTCAAGAATCCGACCTACGCGGATGATGCCGCCGAACTGTTTTTATTTTGTAAGGTTATTTTTTAGAATTGGTATAAAGCATATTTATGCAAGTGGTTTGAAATGGGTTTATCATTTGCAACCAGGCCGTCTGAAAGCAAAAATCTTTCAGACGGCCTTTTCTTTATGTAACCAAGCACGCTGCTCAGCTTGCCGGCGCGCAGTTTTTCACCAAAATATTATCCACCGGCAGGCTCTCGCCATTGATTTTCTGCTGCTCTTGTTGAAACAGGAAGCCGTTGTCTTCTTTATAGAAATCGGCGCGGTGCAGGTTGCTGATTACCCAGCTGTAGCTGCCGCCGCTAAACGCGGTGAGGTCTTCATTGCTTTGCACGCCGTCGTATTGCAGCGTGAGCGTGTGGCCATCGATTTTCACTTGTGCCACGGCGGTGGCTTCGCCGGCATGGTAGCGCGCTTGCAGGGTTTTGCCGCCGTCGCAGCGGTAATCCTGCCATTTGGCGTCGTTGATTACAGTTTGGTGTTCGGCCGGCGCAATATCGGTGAGGCCGGAGGCGGCGGCATCGCCGGCGGCAACGGTGCTTGCAGCCGAAGCGGCGGGTGCTGAAGCGGCCGGCGCTTCGTTTTGCGCCGGCGCGCAGGCGGCCAGCGCCAGCAAAATGGCGGCCGGCAGGGAAAGTTTGATGGTGTTCATCCGCATTCCTGTATCGCAAATCGTTAACGCCTGCAGGATAACACAAAAGCGCCGTAACAATCTCTGCTATAATCGCGCCTTACACCTTGTTTCAGTATAAAAAAGAGCCGCATTATGAGCCCGACACCGCTGCTAGACACCATCACCCTGCCGCAAGATTTGCGCGCCCTCAGCCGAAACCAGCTGCCGCAAGTGGCCGAAGAACTGCGCGCTTTCCTGCTGGAATCGGTGGGAAAAACCGGCGGCCATTTCGCCAGCAATCTGGGTGCGGTGGAGCTCACGGTGGCGCTGCATTATGTGTATCACACGCCGCAAGACAAATTGGTGTGGGATGTGGGCCATCAGAGCTATCCGCATAAAATCCTCACCGGCCGCAAGAGCCGCATGGGCAGTATGCGCCAATATGGCGGCCTGGCGGGCTTTCCCAAACGCGCCGAATCGGAATACGACGCTTTCGGCGTGGGGCATTCTTCCACTTCTATCGGCGCGGCGCTGGGCATGGCGGTGGCCGACAAGCTGGCGGGCAACGAGCACCGCAGCGTGGCCATTATCGGCGATGGCGCGATGACAGCGGGGCAGGCGTTTGAAGCGCTCAATTGCGCCGGCGACACCGATGTAAACCTGCTGGTAATACTCAACGACAACGAAATGTCGATTTCCCCCAATGTGGGCGCGTTGCCCAAATATCTGGCCACCAATGCCGTGCGCGATATGCGCGGCGTGTTGCACAGCTTCAAACAGCAGTCGGAAAAAGTGCTCAATATTCTGCCCGGTGCGCTTGAAATCGCGCAAAAAGTGGAAAATAAAATCAAAACCATCGCCAGCGAAGCCGAGCATGCCAAGCAATCGCTGTCGCTTTTTGAAAACTTCGGCTTCAACTACACGGGGCCTGTGGACGGCCACGATGTCGAGCGCTTGGTGGAAGTGCTGCAAGATTTGCGCGGCAAAAAAGGCCCGCAGCTTTTGCATGTGATCACCAAAAAAGGGCAGGGCTACAAGCTGGCTGAAAACGATCCGGTGAAATACCATGCCGTGTCGACGCTGGCCAAAGAAGGCGATGCGCCCGTGGCACCCGTGCCGCCGCCCAAGCCCACCTACACCCAGATTTTCGGCCAATGGCTGTGCGACCAAGCCGCCGCCGATGAGCGGCTGGTGGCTATCACGCCCGCCATGCGCGAGGGCAGCGGGTTGGTGGAATTCGAGCAGAAATTTCCCGAGCGCTATTTCGATGTGGGCATTGCCGAGCAGCACGCCGTCACTTTTGCCGGCGGTTTGGCCTGCGAAGGCGCCAAGCCGGTGGTGGCGATTTATTCCACTTTTTTGCAGCGCGGCTATGATCAATTGGTGCACGATGTGGCGCTGCAAAACCTGCCCGTGCTCTTTGCCGTGGATCGCGCCGGCATTGTCGGCGCCGACGGCCCCACGCATGCGGGCGTGTATGATTTGAGCTTTTTGCGCTGCCTGCCCAATATGGTGGTGGCTGCGCCGAGCGATGAGCAGGAATGCCGCCTGCTGCTTTCCACCTGCTATCAGCTCGATGCGCCTTCTGCTGTACGCTATCCGCGCGGCTCGGGCAAAGGGGCGAAAGTTTCAGACGGCCTCGAAACCGTGCCGGTGGGCAAAGGCGTGTTGCGCAGGCAAGGCAGGCAAACCGCCATTTTGGCTTTCGGCAGCATGGTGCAGCCGGCCTTGGCCGCCGCCGAAGAATTGAATGCCACCGTGGCCGATATGCGCTTTGTGAAACCGCTTGATGAAGCCCTGATTGTAGAATTGGCCGCTGAGCACGATTATTTGGTCACTATTGAAGAGAATGCCGTGCAAGGCGGCGCGGGCAGCGCGGTGTTGGAAGTGTTGGCGAAGCACAAAATCTGCAAGCCCGTGCTGGTGTTGGGCGTGCCCGATCAGGTCACCGAACACGGCGACCCCAAGCAGCTGATGGCCGATTTGGGTTTGAGCAGCGAGACCGTGCTGGCGCAGATTCGGCGCTGGCTGGCGGCATAGCAAGCCATTAAACACAGGCCGTCTGAAAAGCTGCAAAGCGTTTCAGACGGCTATTTTGTTTCCTGCTATAGTGAGGCATTCTTTATATTTCAGGCGGCAAACGCACTATGATCAGTATATTCGATATTTTCAAAATCGGCCTGGGGCCGTCCAGCTCGCACACGGTGGGGCCGATGAAAGCTGCCGCTGCGTTTGCAGAGTGCTTGGCGCAGCAAGGGCTCATCGCGCAAACCGAGCGCATTATGATTGAAATCTACGGCTCGTTGGCGCTCACCGGCCAAGGCCACGGCACTTTTGATGCGCTCTTGCTCGGGCTGGAGGGCAGCTTGCCGGAAGAAATCGATTTGGCCGCCATTGCCGAGCGGCTCTCACGCATCCGCGCACGGCAGCAATTGCAGCTGGGTGCGCGCACCATCACTTTTAATGTGGAACGTGATTTGCACATTCTCGGCGGCGAGAGCCTGCCCAAACACCCCAACGGCTTGCGTTTTCACGCTTATGCTTCAGACGGCCTCGAATTGTGTGCACAAGTATATTATTCGGTGGGCGGCGGCTTTATCGTAACCGATGAAACATTCGGGCAGGAAGCTGCGGCCGCGGCCGAAGTGCCGTATCCGTTTCACAGCGCCGCCGAATTGTTGGCGCAATGCCGCCGCGAGCAGCTCAATATTGCCGAAGTGGTGCTGGCTAATGAAATGGCTTTGAGCGGTGAGAGCGAAGATAAGGTGCGCGCGCGCGTGGCCGCGGTGGCCGAGGCGATGGAAGCCTGCATCAAGCGCGGGCTGGGTTCAGACGGCCTGTTGCCGGGCGGCCTGAATGTGCGCCGGCGCGCGCCGCAATTGGCGGCTAAGCTGCGGGTGTTGCGTGAGGCGGAAATTGTTAACACGCAATTATGGCCGATGGTGTATGCCATGGCGGTAAACGAGGAAAACGCCGCCGGCGGCCGCGTGGTGACTGCACCCACCAATGGCGCGGCGGGCATTATTCCGGCGGTGCTGCATTATTACCGCAAGTTCAACCCGCATACCACGCAGGCGCGGGTGGAAAATTTTCTGCTCACCGCCGGCGCCATCGGCATTCTGTATAAAACCAATGCTTCGATTTCCGGTGCCGATGTGGGTTGCCAGGGCGAAGTGGGCGTGGCCTGTTCGATGGCGGCCGGTGCTTATGCCGAAGCCATCGGCGGCACGCCCGCGCAAGTGGAAAATGCCGCCGAAATGGCGATGGAACACCATTTGGGCCTCACTTGCGACCCGGTGGGCGGCCTAGTGCAGATTCCCTGCATCGAGCGCAACGGTATTGCGGCGGAAAAAGCGCTCAAATTGGGTGCGCTGGCCTTGCTGGAAGACGGCCACGATAAAAAAGTGTCGCTCGATATGGTGATTCAAACCATGTTGCAAACCGGCCGCGACATGAAAGCCACTTATAAAGAAACCTCGCTGGCCGGGCTGGCAATCACCTTGCAGCAAGAAGCGGTGCCGGTGTCGGTGCGGGTGGTGGAATGCTGATGCAGTAATGGGCGCGGTTGGATTAATACCAATCCAAAAATAACCTTACAAAATAAAAGCAATTCGGCAACATCATCCGCGTAGGTCGGATTCTTGAATCCGACGTTTGGCCAACGGCCAAAGAGATGTGCGGCCTTGTTCTGCGAACAAGTGTCGGATTCGAGAATCCGACCTACAGGCTGCCTGTTTGTATATTATTTTTTTGAATGGGTATAAAACCCCATGTGCCGATAATGAAAAAGGCCGTCTGAAAAGCTTTCAGACGGCCTTTTTCATCATGCATACGTTTACGTTTCAGTGTATACGGTTGCCGCTGCTTGAGCCGGAAGGTTATGTTTTTTGAACATATTTTGCATAAGCGTAATAGCTGTAAACATCTTGCGCATTTCTGTCCAAGCCGTTGAAAATCACGCCTTTTACCGGCACGTTGTTTTGTACGAGTTTGGCGGCGCTTCTGTCGAGCT
Source organism: Uruburuella suis (assembly GCF_004341385.1). Classification (GTDB taxonomy): domain Bacteria; phylum Pseudomonadota; class Gammaproteobacteria; order Burkholderiales; family Neisseriaceae; genus Neisseria; species Neisseria suis. Next base: position 38,122 of record NZ_SLXE01000019.1, on the reverse strand, counting down.
CGAGTGCGGTGGTGGATTCATAACGCGCCACCAACAAGGTGATGCCGGCCATTTGACCAATGATGGTGGCATCGGTTACCGACAATACCGGCGGGGTGTCAATAATGATGTGGTCGTAGCGCGGTTTGGCCCATTCGAGCAAGGCGCGCAGACGGTTGCTCATCAAGAGCTCGGAAGGGTTGTCGGGCAAAGTGCCGTGGGTGATGATGTCTAAGTTCGGCGTTTGCGTGGGCTGCATGGCCTGGGATGGGGTGATTTGGCCGGAAAGAATTTCAGCCAAGCCTTGTTCGGCAGGGGCTTCGAATAATTGGTCGAGATAACCTTTGCGCATATCGGCATCAATCAGCAGCACTTTCTTTTCCGATTGCGCCATTACGATGGCCAAGTTGGCGGCAATAAAGGATTTCCCGGCTTCAGGTGTGGCACCGGAAATCATCAGGATGTTGTTTTTGGCATCCATAATTGAAAAATAAATGCTGGTGCGCAACGAGCGTATGGCTTCCACGGTAACATCGGTCGGCTCGGCTTGAGCCAGCAGATATTTGGCGGCAGCTTGTGCGGGCTTTTTCAGCTTGGCCAAGCTGCCGCTTTGTTCCGCTTGGGCATCGGATTTGGGAATGATGGCCAACACTTCCAAATTCAGGGCTTCGATTTCATCGGGCGAGGTGAGGGTGCGGCGCACGGCACCACGGAATAAATACCAAGCTGAAGCCAGCATGCCGGCGGTGAGCGCCGAGAGCAGGGTGATCATGGCCTTGCGCGGCTTGATGGGGCGCTCGGCGGTCATGGCATGATCGACCACGCGCACGTTGCCTTGTGCGCTGGCCTGCATAATATTGAGCTCTTGCTGCTTATTGAGCAGCTGCACATAGGTAGCCTGATTGGTGTCGACATCGCGGGTGAGGCGGATCACTTCTTGCTGGATATTGGGCAATTCCGAAATTTGGCGGTTGATTTTATTTTTGGCCTGATTCAATACGGAGAGCTTGTCGAGCACGGCTTTATAGGTGGGATGTGCGGGCGTATAAAGCTCGGCCAGGCCGGCTTCTTCGGTTTTCAAGCCGGTGATTTGGGTTTCGATGGCCACCAGGCTTTCCAATGCGCCTTTGGCTTCCACCGGAATATCCAGCGAGCCGCTGCGGGTGCGGTATTCGTTGAGGCGGTTTTCTGCATCTTCCAGATTGCGCTTCAGGCGCGGTAATTCTTCGCTGATAAAGGCCAAGCCTGCGGCGGCCACCTGAATATCGCGGTCTTTGTTTTGGCTGATGTAGTTGTCGATGATACTGTTGAGTGTGCGCTGAATTTCTTCAGGTTCGGTGCCGGTGTAGCCCAAATTGATGATGGGGCTGGTTTTGCCTTTGCTGATGACGGAAAGGTTGTTGTAGATATTTTGGATGGCGCTAAGCTTGGTGTTTTTGATGAGCGCGAATTCCTGGCCGCTCTCAGCCAAAATCTGGTTGACTTGGATGGTGGTTTGCGGGTTGATTCTCAAGGCTTGGCCAACCGTGCCTTCAGCGGTGGTGCCGTCCGGCAGCTTAAGCGTGTAGTGTTTGTTGTCGGTGGCTTTCAGAATGATGGGTTGATTAAGCCATTCAGTTTCCACCGTAAAGGTGTGCAGCGTAAGTTGTGGATCAATATCGCTGCTTAAATTGTGCAGCATGCGGCCGAGCAAGGGAAAGTATTTGGGTTTGACCACTTGATCCAAATGCAGATCGTCAACGGTTTTGCCCACCACCAACCGGGATTGCACCAGCTCTATCTCCACTTCGGAAGGCGAGGGCTCGTTGCTGAACATGCTGTTGATTTCGGTGAGAATCTGGTTTTGCTTGGTTTCGATTTCCAACATGGCATCAGCACGGTAAACCGGCGTGCTGGCAACGCTGTAGAGGGCACCCAAAAAGGCACCGGCCAGCACGGCTGCGGCGATGGGATATTTGTGGTTGATCAAGCGGCGCAATTGCTGGCTTAAATCGATTTCACCCTGGACTGAATTTTGATTTCGGGAAGCATTTTTTGTTGACATACGGAAAGGGTTCCTGTGGTTCAGCTATCGGTGGTTTGGAGAAGTTTTTCAGCCCAAAGTGTGGCGGCCTCTTCAAGTTGCTCAAACACGGCTTCAAACATATCATCGCTTTGGCGGTAGGGGTCGGGGATGCTTTTTTTGTGCAGCCACTGGCCAAACAACATGGTTTTGCTACGCGCGGCCGGTAAAATGTCGGCCACCGCTTCAATATGGCCCGGTTCCATCACCAAAATCAAATCGGCTTGCCGGCACATGTCTACGGTGAGTTGGCGGGCAGTGTGTCCGGCAACCACCACGCCGTGCCGCAAGGCGGTTTTGATGGCTTGGAAATCGGCATCGTTGCCTGTCAGCGCCCGGATGCCAGCTGAAGCGATTTGGTGCCCGGGCAGCTTTTTTTGCAGCAAGCGCTCGCCGGTGGGGGAGCGGCAGATATTGCCCACGCAGACAATTAAAATCTTTTGATACATGGCCTGTCCGGGCGCTTAGTTAAAGGTGTTGCCCAACGAGTTGGCGCCGGTAAACGAATTGATCAGCTGCGACACCACGCGGTTCCAGCGGGTAACCGGTGCGGCGGTGATATACACCACATCGTTGGCGCGCAACTTGAATTCGTTGCCCAATGCGTAAGCGGTGGCGTCTTTCAGGTCAAGCTGATAAATATGAATCGGTTTTTCAATATCTTGCGGCGCATTGCGGATCACAAACACGCCGGTGGCATCGGCCAAGGACTGATTCATACCGCCTGCTTCACCGATGGCTTCGGTGAGGTTGAGGCCGTGGTTGCCGATGCGCAAGGCGGCTTGCTTACCCGCTTCGCCCATCACATATACTTTGCTGTTGGCATTGGTCGGCACATATACAATGTCGCCGTGGCTGAGCAGGTGGTTTTGCGATAAATCGCCGAATTCGAGAATATCTTGTACGGAAATGGTGCGATCCACGCCGTTGTGGGTCCATTTGATGTTGTTGGTGTCGGCGTTTTCAGCCAGGCCGCCGGCCAAATCAAGGGCATCGAGCAGGGTAATGGGCACGTTGGTGAGCGGCAGCTGGCCGGCTTGGCCGACGGCGCCGGAAATGGAAACGCGCTGCGAGCGGAATTCGGCAACGTTTACCGATACTTGTGGGTTTTTGATATAGCGTTTCAGACGGCCTGTGAGCATGTTTTGCACTTCGGGCAGGGTTTTGCCGCGCACATAAAGTTTGCCTGCCAAAGGATAGGCAAGATAGCCTGCTTCATCCACCCACGTGCCGCTGCTGACCTGTTTGCTTTGCGGGCTCAAGGGGGAAGAGGGCACAGGGGAATTCAAATCAGGATGGTGCCACACCGTTACGTTGAGCACATCGCCGCTGCCGACGCGATAGCGGTATTCAGATTTTTGTGCGCTCAGGCCGGCATTGGGCTGGGCAAAACGTTGCGGCTGGCGCATGCTCTGCACCAGGCTCAGAGTGATGGGATAAACATTTACCCGGCTGTCGAGCGTGGTATTTTCAGCGGTGTCGTTTTCGTTGTAAACGATGGTTTTGTTGCTGGTGGACAAGCCCGAGCCGGGAATCACTGTGCAGCCGGCGGTAAAGGCAAGCAGCGATAAGCTGATGGCAGTCAGTTTTTTCAGTTTCACAGGAAATCTCTCTTGCTGCGGCCGTCTGAAACCTTTCAGACGGCCTGGTGGTTTTGTTGCCAGACTAAATCGCAAATGTCGTCTTTAGGTGCGAATCCGGTGGGCGCTTCCAGCAGCAGCCGGCGCAGGGTCAGTTGGTCGGATTGACGGCAGGCTTCATCCATGCGGGTGATTATGTCAGAAAGCACATTCCACGGAAGCATCACTTCACTGGCGGTCATGATGCGCGGATGAGTGGTCTTTTGAACCTCATCGCCGATCAAGAGTTCCTCATATAATTTTTCGCCGGGGCGCAAGCCGGTAACTTGGATTTCGATATCGCCCTCGGGGTGGCCGCTATCTTTCACTTCGAGGCCGCTCAAGCGGATCATTTGTTTGGCCAAATCGATGATTTTCACCGAATCGCCCATATCGAGCACAAACACATCGCCGCCTTTGCCCATGGCGCCGGCCTGAATCACGAGCTGCGCCGCTTCGGGGATGGTCATGAAGTAGCGGGTGATGTCGGCGTGGGTGAGCGTTACCGGGCCGCCGGCGGCGATTTGCTGCTCAAACACTGGCACCACGGAGCCGGATGAGCCCAGCACATTGCCGAAACGCACCATGCAAAAGCGGGTGCTCTGCCCGGGCTCGGCGGCGAGCGCCTGCAGCACCAATTCGGCCATGCGCTTGCTGGCGCCCATGGTGTTGGTGGGGCGCACGGCTTTATCGGTGGAAATCAGCACAAACGTTTCCACACGGGCATCGATGGCGGCTTGGGCGCAAAACATCGTGCCGTAAATATTGTTGCGCACGCCTTCGATGGTGTTGAATTCCACCATCGGCACATGTTTGTAGGCGGCGGCATGGTAAACGGTTTGTACGCCGAAAGCCTGCATAATGGTAAACAGGCGCTTGCGGTGCTGCACCGAGCCGAGGATGGGCAATACTTCGATAGCCGTGCCTGAGGCCGTCTGAAAATCGCGCAGCTCTTTGTCGATACTGTAGAGTGAAAACTCTGATAATTCAAATAGAATAAGTTTGGCCGGCCGGCTGCGGATAATTTGGCGGCACAATTCAGAGCCGATGGAGCCGCCCGCGCCGGTAACCATCACCACTTTGCCGCTGATGTCTGCCGCCATCAGCTCGGGGCGCGGGGCAACGGGATCGCGGCCGAGCAAATCAACCACCGAAACTTTTTTCAGCGAGCTGGCGCTGATTTTGCCGTCGACCAAATCTTTCATGCCCGGAATGGTGAGCACTTCGCAAGGATAAGCTTCGAGTTGGTGGATGATGTTTTTGCGCACTTCGGTGCTGGCGCTCGGAATGGCGAGCAGGATTTTTTCCACGCCGTAGCGGTTGATGAGGTTGCCGATTTCGGCAGGCTTGTGCACCGGTAAATCGTAAATCACCATGCGCTGGATGGCGGTGTTGTCGTCTACAAAGGCCACGGCGTTGTATTCGCTCACCTGCTTGATGGCTTCCAGCAGTTGGCGGCCGGATTGGCCGGCGCCGTAGATAATCACCGGAATCATCTGCTTGCGGTGGCGGTTGGTGAGCATGGTGCGCAGCATGATGCGCGAGCCGGCAATCAACACCACCAGCATCAGAAAATAAGCCACCGGCAAGGCCAGGCGCAGGCGCTGCTCAAACAGCAGCACGCTGAGGAAAAACAGCACGCCGGAAATGGCGCTGCCCAGCACCGCCGTGGTGAGCACTTTGGTGCTCACATAGCGGGTGACGGCGCGGTAAAGCCCCAAACGGGTAAACACCAGAATGGTCAATACGGCCGTGGCGGCAAAAGCCAGCCAGTTGGCCGGCTCGGCCCATTCTTGCGAATAGCTGGCTTTCAGATTTTGGGCAAACCAAAAAGCCACGAAAATCACCGCCACATCGTGTATTACGAAGATGATTTTTTTGATGTTGCGTGGCAGGGCGAGTAAAGAATCCAAATTCATGTCGGGTATTCCGATCAGCCTGTGCTCAGGCGCAGGCTTGGGTTAAAACGGTTTCGATGTGTTGGCAGCAAAAAGCGATTTCCGCTTCGGTGAGGGTGGGGTGCACCAAAAACATCAGGCTGGTGTCGCCCAATTCCACGGCATTTTTCAGGCGCTGTTGCGGCCGCCACGGCGTGTTGTCGAAGGCTTTTTCGAGATACACCTCCGAGCAGCTGCCTTGATAGCAGGGCACTTTGAGCGCGTTTAATTCATCCACGATGCGGTCGCGCGTCCAACCGGCTTTCAGACGGCCTGGGTTTACAAAAGCATAGAATTTGTATTGCGCGTGTTCGATATAATCGGGCACGTCCACCAGGCGGATGCAGGCGAATTTGCCCAGGCTTTGGGCGAGCTTGGCGGCGTTGGCTTGGCGCTTGGCCGTCCAGTCCGGCATGCGTTTGAGCTGGATGCGGCCGATGACGGCCTGCATTTCCATCATGCGCCAGTTGGTGCCGAAGCTCTCGTGCAACCAGCGAAAACCCGGTGCGTGTTCGCGGTGGTAAACGGCATCGTAGCTTTTGCCGTGGTCTTTATAAGCCCACATTTTCAACCACAATGCTTTATCGTTGGTGGTGACCATGCCGCCTTCGCCGCCGGTAGTCATGATTTTGTCTTGGCAAAACGACCAAGCGCCCACATGGCCGATGGAGCCGACGGGGCGGCCTTTATAGCGGGCACCGTGCGCTTGGGCGCAATCTTCAATCACCCACAGCTTATGTTTTTCGGCCAACGCCATAATGGCATCCATCTCAGCGGGCATGCCGGCCAGATGCACCACGATAATGGCTTTGGTGGTGGGGGTTAAGGCCGCTTGAATGGTGTCGGCGCTGATGTTTTGGCTGTTGAGATCCACATCGGCAAACACCGGATTGGCGCCGGCGGTGACAATGGCGGAGGCAGAGGCCAAAAAGGTGCGTGAGGTGACGATCACATCATCGCCCGCGCCGATATCCATGGCTTTGAGCGCCACATCCAGCGCCAGCGTGCCGTTGGCCAGCGCCACGGCGTATTCGGTGCCGGCAAACGCGGCAAATTCTTTTTCAAATTCGCGGCATTCTTGGCCGGTCCAGTAGTTGACTTTGTTGGAAAGCAATACGCGCGATACGGCATCGGCTTCTTCTTGGGTGAAGCTCGGCCACGGAGACAATGAAGTGTTTAACATAGCAAATCCTTGATTTCTTCTAAATGGTTGATCCAGTGATGCGGCTGATGGTCGTCGGGGAAATCGGCGGCCTCGTGCCGGTGGATATTGTGCGGTGCAGCACGCAGGCCTATGGTGCGCCAGCCTCTGCGGTTGGGGGTGACAAAATCTTTTTTGATGTTGTCGCCGATATAAATCCAGGTTTTGGCCGGATATTTTTCTTCTACAAACACAAAGCGCTCGGGCTGCGGTTTTTCCGAGGCGAAGGCTTCGGAAACCAACACATGCTCAAAGCAGTCGGCCAGCCCCAAGGCGGAAAGTTTCAAGCGTTGGGTGAGGCTGCGCCCATCGGTGATCAGGGCGCTGCCGGCAAATTGGCGGATAAGCTTCTTCAGCTTTTCAGACGGCATATAAGGCCGGATATCGGGCGTGTGCAAACGGTATTGCCACAATAGTGCGGCTTTTTCCGAATCGTTAAAATGGCAATAATCGCACAAATCATCCAGCCAGCTGTTGCCCTGCATATTGAGGGAAGAGAGCAATGCCTGCTTGTCGCATTGCGGATAAAGCTCGGCCACTTGGCGGCACACGGCTTTGATACCGGATACTTTATAGTCGAATTCGGCATAAAGCGTGTCGTCCAAATCAAACACAATCACGCTTTCATCGGCGCGAATCGGCGTGTTCATTGCTGCCTCCATGCTTTCGCGTTATTGCGGGGGATAAGCAAATTGTTTTTCCATTGGCGGGCAAAAGACGATTTCTTGATGCAGGGGTGCTGATGAGTTGTATGCATGGCAGAAATCATATTATTTTTCATCATCGTTTCCTGTGAAAAAAGGCATGGTGGCATCGTTTTGCGCGGAAATACCTTCTTTGATAAAGACTTTTTTTACGGTTAGCAGCAAAATTTTAATGTCAAGCCAAAGATTGTGGTGATCAACATACCACACATCGAGCTTGAATTTTTCATCCCATGAAAGCGCATTGCGACCGTTTACCTGCGCCCAGCCGGTGATGCCGGGCTTCACTTCGTTGCGGCGGCGCTGGAAATCGTTGTAGAGCGGCAGATATTGCATCAGCAAAGGACGGGGGCCGACAAGGCTCATGTCGCCTTTTAATACATTCCACAATTCGGGCAGCTCATCCAGGCTGCTGGCGCGCAGCTTGCGGCCAAACGGCGTGAGCCGCTCGTTGTCGGGCAGAGCCTGCCCATTTGCATCCACCGCATCGCGCATGGAGCGGAATTTCACCATTTTGAAAGGCTTGCCGTTTTGCCCCGGCCGGATTTGGGTGAAAAACACCGGCGCGCCGAGGTTTTTGCGGATCAGATAAATCAGCAGCAAAAACACCGGTGAGAGCAGCAATAATCCGGCGGCAGAGGCCAGAATATCCAATAAACGTTTCAACATATTATTCATGGGCAAGTTTCTCAATCAGGGTGATGATTTTTTGATAGGCCACATCGCGTTTGAAGCGGCGCACGATTTCTTCCGATTGCACCGGCCCGTTTCGCTGCTGCAAAATACGGCGGGCGGCGGCCACGAAGCCGTCTACATCGCCGGAGGGGTAATCGGCGTGCGGCAGCAAGGTGAGCACTTCGGCCACTTCATCATTCACCTGGCTGTTGAGAATCGGTTTTTGCAAGGCCATATAATCGGATAATTTGTTGGTAATCGACTGCATGGCATAGGAATGAATCGGGTTGACCGCAATATCGCAGCCTTTGGCGGTGGCAATCATTTCGGCATACGGTACATAGCCGTAAAAAATAATCGATTCATTCGCATAGGCTTTGAGCTTTTCCAAGTCGGGGCCGCCGCCCATGATGTGCAAGGCCACTTTTTCGCCGGCATCCAAAAGCTTTTGCACGCCTTTGCATACGGTTTCTACATCGTAGCTGAAGCTTAGCGTGCCCAGATAAAAGAAGTGGGTAAGGCCATCTGAAAAAGTTTTGGCGCTCACGCGCTCGAGCGTGTCGAAATCGGCGCCGATATACACCACTTCGCCGGGCGCATTGGGGTTGGCTTCGTGTGCGCGGTCAAGATAGGTTTGCGACACGGCCACCAGCGCATCGGCGGCGCGATAGGCGGCATTGGCGCGGCCGGCAAAGGGCAGCAGGTTATGCGGAATTTTTTTCAGCACGGGCAGCACGGCGGAAAACGATTCCGGCCACACGTCTTGCACATCGATAATCAGCTTATAGCCCAGCCGTGCTTTGTGTTTGCCCAAAAGAAGATTGGTGGCAATCAGGGGATAAGCGGAAAACACCACATCTTGCTCACCCGGGCGGCAGCTTTGCAGCCATTGCTCGAAATCTTTCACAAACACATCATGGCTTTTCAAGCGCGCGAGCGACACGTTTTTCGAATAGCCGCTCTCGTTCATCAGCTTGACTTTCAGACGGCCTTTGGAAGCAGCTTCGGCATCTTCAGGCCGTCTGAACGATTTATCGTAATGCTTGAAGTTGCTGGTAATCAGCAAAACATCATGCGATTGGCTCAAAAGCTCGGCCAAATACCAAAAGCGGTTGAAGTGCGGCTCATTGGGCAGCGAGCAATAAGGGGCAACAATGGTGATGTTCATCTGCTTATCCGTTACATATTATAGGCGGCCATGGTGGTGCGGTAGATTTCTTCATCGGAACAAAGCGTGGCAACGTGCTGATGAAGTGCTTTGCCCAGTTTTTCGCGCAAAGCTTTATCGTTTGCCAAGGTTTCAACGGCATCGGCAAATTCATCGGCATGCCCCAGTGCAATGCAATAGCCGGTTTGGCCGTTTATCACCATTTCGGAAATGCCCGCCATGTCGTAGGTAACCACCGGCGTGTCGTAAAGGCCGGCTTCGAGAATATTGTTGCCCACGCCTGCGCCATGATCGCCGGCACAATTGGGCGTGTTCACCAAAATATCCACATCCTTGAAATAAGTAGTCAAATCGCGTACGCCCCCCAGAAAAACCACTTTGTCGGCAATGCCCAAATCAGCGGCTTGAGCTTTAAGGTTGTCCATCTCTTCGCCGATGCCGGCCACGGAAAGACGCAGCGGCAGGCCGCGGTCAAGCAGGGTTTTGAATATGGGTAGCATTAGGTGCACGGCGCGCACTTTGTCCAAACGTGAAAGCGTGCCCAGCATCAGATAATCTTTTTCTGCTTTCTCGGGCACATAATCGGGTTTGTGCAAGGCGTTGTAGGTGTAGCTGATGCGGTTGGCGGGAAAGCCGTGGCGAATCAATTTTTCACGCTCGTGCTTGCAGTTGCCGATAATGTATACACCGAGTTTGTCGAATAATTTGGCGATTTTCGGGTAGGTTTCCGGATCCAGACCGCGAGCATGGTAAAACACTTTGGTTTTCGGAGAGGCGATTTTCGCGCTGATGGCACAGGCCGGCACAATACGGGCCATTTGGCAGTGTATGACATCGGGCTTTTCTGCGCGTAATAATTTAGTATAGGCGGCCATGCCTTTGAGATAGCCGAGCGTGCCGCCTTGATAGAAATCTATGGCTTGCCATCGGATGCCCAAATCTTGTGCTTCTGCAATCAGGGGGCCGTCTGAAGAAGCCAATATCACATCATGGCCGTATTGGCGCAGTAATCTGCCTAAACGGAATGTGGCATTTTCTGTGCCGCCCAGGCCGCTCATTGAAGAGGTAAGAATGATTTTCATAGATTTATTCCAAAGTTTTGTCACGCTGAGTGTTGTTGCATATTACATAAATAAAAATTAAAAAGCCGGGCAGCCATATAAACGGCATCCGCATGATGGTTGATGGTATGAAGCCGGCAACCAAAAAAATAATCATGCTGAACAGGGCAATAAAACGAGCCTTGGAGGACAAGCCTTGAGCGCTTATGCAGGTGAGTGAATAAACTGCGATGTAGGCAGTGAAGCTCAGTAAAGCAATGATGCCGAAAGCAAGATAAAGTTCAATGATGAAAGCGTGGGGGTTTGTGAAGCCCAAGCTGCTGCTCAGATGCCCGCCAAAATATTCATAAAAATTTCTCGGGCCGTAACCTGTATAGAGAAAAGGCGGGTTATTCCAAAAATAATGATAGATTTCCTGACGGTAAGAAACGGAATTGTCGCTGCCAAAATCGTATAAAAACAGATAAAGCCGCGAGGAAAAGCGCTCTAAAAATTCATTAGTGTTCAGGGAGAGTAAAAAATTTTGGATGATGGAGGGTGGAATCATCGCCAAAATAAGCGCAGCTGAGGCAAGTGAAACCACCGTTGCCAGCCCGTTTTGCCGGTATACCAGAAAAAATATCAACAACAATAAGTAAAGCAAAATGGCGGTGCGCGAGGCGCTGGCAAAAATAACGGCACCTAAGAGGGTAAATAAAGCCCAGCCGGTGAGTGTGCTTTTGGTGGTGTTGCCGCAAAGCTGAAAGAAAAACAAGATGGCCGGGGTGATGCATAAAGCCGCAGTGGCCAAATTATTCGGATTGAAAAAAAGGCCTTTCAGTGTGCCGGTATCCAAGGAAAGCGCCTCATCGGCAAACACAAACTGAAATCCGGTTGCTAATTCGATGATGGAGGGAAGCGTAATGAAGCAGGTGAAGCAAAAAAGAAAGGTTTGGATAAATTTTAATTTGTGCGGATGCCTGCTTATGATTAAAAAAAGCATATAAAAAAAGCATGGCAAAATAGCAAACAACATCAAATCGGCAAATAAAGTGGCGCTGATGGGTGAGATAAAAAGGTGCAAAAGCCCCCAACCGCTCATCAGAGAGAGCGGCAGCAAAGCGTAGATTATTTTTTTAGGGAAACCTTTTTTCTCGCATAAAAAAATGACTATTGTGGATAGAATAAACAGCAATGCCATCGGGTTGTCGATACGCGGTATCCCCACTCGATAAGACAGCGTGGGGCCGATCATGAATGCGATTAGCATGCCGTAAACCAGCGAGATATAAAGGGTTGAGCTTTTAATTTTCACGTTTGGGCCTGTCAAGCGCAATCTAATCAGAAGTGGCGGCACGGTAGGTTGCCATAAGCTGTGCCACCACACTATGTTCGCCAAATTCAGCCAGGCATGCCTGCCTTAGCTGCTCTGGTATGTATTGGCGATGGTTGTCATGCAGCTTAAGCAAGCCTTCCGTTAGTGCTTGCTGGTTTTCAGACGGCACCAACAGACCGTTGCTTTCGGTAACAATGCTTTCAGGGCCGCCGCAACGGGTGGCCAAAACCGGCAAGCCTTGTGCCAATGCCTCAATAAACACCACGCCGAAGGTTTCAATACGGCTGGCCAGCACAAAAGCGTCACTCTCATACATCAATCGCAACACTTCTTCATTTTTCAGCCCACCTAAAAATGCCACCGAATCGCCCAAATTTAAATTGGCAGCCAATTGGCGCAAACCGGCTTCTTCGGGGCCGGTGCCGCCGATTTTAAGCTTCAGGCCGGGGCGGGTTTTCAAGGCTTCGGCAAAGGCCGGTAATAAAATATCAAACCCCTTTTTGTGCTGCAGGTGGGCAACGGAGCAAAAAGTAAAATGTTCGTTTTGGGGCTTGGCAGACAAATCAACGGGTGCTTCGAATTTGGCTGAGAGAATATTGGGCAAGTATGCCCAGCTCAAACCTTTATATTCGTTTTGCAGCAAGGAGCAAAATTCTTTGCTCACCGCAAGGCGGGCCGCCGCTTTTTCTGCAGCAGGCTGCATGGCCGGCCATTGCCAATCGTGGATGAGTTTGCGTGCATAAGTGGAGCTGTGTTCGGTAATCACATAAGGAATGCCGGTTTCCTGATGAATGGCATGAGCGAGAATGCCGGCATGATTCATGCAATGGGCGTGCAGAATATCCGGTTTGCCGTGTTGGGCGACATAGCGGGCAAACAGCTTTTTGCCGGCACGCACCCAGCGATCGCGGTCGATGCGCATGCGGGGAAAGAAATACATGGTTTGGTAGGCAAACGTCGGCACATCCTGCTCTACATATTGGCGAAAACCGTATTGGGAGGAAAAAAGTGTGTCCGGCCGGCCGCGCATAGAGCGAAATTGTGGTGCGATCACGCCTACGGTGAGGCCGGCGCGCTGCAAGGCTTGTGCTTGCTGGCGGAAAAAAATGCCGTCAACATCGTCAGGGGTTTCGGGATACCAAGAGGGTAGAATCAATACATGCATGGTTGTTGGCTCATTTATAAAGATTAATCAAGCGTTTTATCTTTGTTTCAGACGGCCTGAGAGGGTTGTGAACACACGGTGCAGCACTTGCTTGTGCTGTAAGCAAAGCCAAATAAGGGTAATCAGCCAAACAGCAGCAAAGGCAAAATAATTATCGCGATTGCCTGCGTAAGTGTAGGCCAGGCAAACGGCTAGGCATGCAAAAGTGGTGCCGTATACTTTCAGGCGCGGCAGCGGTTGCCACAATCGCAGAGATGCTTCGGTTTTCATCACAAAAAACAGCCAAAATGAAACAGCAGTAGACATCGCCGCACCACGCGCGCCCAGCTTGGGAATCAAGAAATAAAGCAAACCCAAATTGCACAAAAGCGCCAACAGAGAAAAAACGGTAATCAACCAAGTGCGTTTGCTCACATTGATGCCGATGCCGGTAACTTCAGTGAGCGTGTAGAGCAGAGGAAACAAAATGCTCGATAATAAAATAAACTGCACCGGCGCATATTTTTCAGGCAGCAGCAAGGGAACCAAGGGAGAAAAAAGGCCGACAAGGCACAAAATCGCCACGCATAAAGCCAGCATCACATCGACAATGCCGCTGATTTTATCCAGATTGACACCCTCTTTAACCCATTTAAACACCATCGGCGCCCAAATGGTGGAGAAAATACTTTGAAAAATCAGTGCTATAGCGCCAAAGCTGACCGCCATTGAATAAACACCCAGCTCACTCAAGTCGGCCAATTGTTTCAGTAAGAAACGGTCGATTGAAGATAATCCCCAATAAGCGAGGCCGCCCAATGCCAGCGGCAGGCCGTAGCGGAGTGTTTCACGCATCAGCGGCAGGCTCATGGATGAGCGCATGGCTTGGCAAACTTCACTGCGGGTTTGTAAAGCCAAAACGGCTACTGTCAACACTTGCGCCAAAGCGTAGGCCAAAATCAGGTTGAAAGTGGTTTTTGGCAGGTTAAAGAAAATGTAAAGCAATATCAGCAGCAAAATTAAAATTTTAGGAATGAGCTGGCTGAGCGAGAAAGCATAGGCACGCTCCTGCATCCGTAAAATGGCGGAAAGGTAGCGGGTAATGAAAGTAGTAAAAATAAAAATAATGCAAAGCAGCCCGAGCGAGGGCGCAGAAAGATTCAATATCCATTGCGCAGGCAATTCGAGCTTGAAAAATAATGCAACACATGCAGCAATTATCAAGGCCAAGGGCAAGATGAAGATATTTTTAAATAAAGCCGGTTTGTTTTCTGCGGCATGATATTCGCGAATGTAAGCCTGATCCAATCCCAAGCCCATCACCAGTAAAACCATGCCGGCAACGGTTTGCAGCAACACGATACGGCCGATATCCTCGGCGCTGAAATACCAAGAAATTAAGGGCAAAGCGATGGCGCTGGCCGCTGCGCTGCCGAGCGGGCCCAAAGCATAGCCGATTAATTTTTGAGTATTCATGCGGCAATCCGAGGGTGGATATGGATTTGAGAGGTATGGAGTTTTTCAGACGGCCTTGAGTTTTACATGGCAGGCCGTCTGAAAATCATCTGCAAGCTCTGTGCAGATACAGCATAAAAATGCCATATGCCAGTGCACAGCCCGGCATATGGCAAGGGCTTTTGTTTATGCTTTGATAACTTTGGCGCTTTTGCCGGGGAAACGGCCACGGGTGTCGATAATCAGCTTGGCGTGTTTTTCCAGCAGGGCGTAATCAAATTTGTCATGATCGGTGGTTAGCACCAAACAATCAAATTTTTCAATATTTTCAGCAGTCAGCGGCTCGCTAGCAAGATCGAAATAATGGTGGCCTGCGATTTTGGGGAACACCGGCACATGCGGATCTGCATAGGAGATATCGGCGCCCAGCGCATGCAGGCGATCCATCACTTCCACAGAAGGGCTTTCGCGCATGTCGTCTACATTTTTCTTGTAAGCGATGCCCAGCACCAGAATTTTGCTGCCTTTAATGGCACGGTTGTGATCATTCAGCGCCAGCCCGACTTTGCTGATGACATAATCGGGCATATGCGAATTCACTTCGCCGGCCAATTCGATAAAGCGAGTGTTTACGCCGTATTCGCGCGCTTTCCAGGTGAGGTAGAAAGGGTCGATCGGGATGCAGTGGCCGCCCAAGCCCGGGCCGGGGTAATAGGCTACAAAGCCGAAAGGCTTGGTGGCCGCGGCGCTGATCACTTCATGGATGTCGATGTCCATTTTATCGGCGACGATTTTCATTTCGTTCACCAAACCGATGTTGACGGCGCGGTGGATGTTTTCCAAAAGCTTGGTCAATTCGGCCGCTTTGGTGGAGCTCACCGGCACCACTTGATCGATGGCCGGCTGATAAAGCGCAATGCCCACTTCCAAGCAGGCGGGGGTGTGGCCGCCGATCACTTTCGGAATGGTGCGGGTTTCGAAATTGGGGTTGCCCGGGTCTTCACGCTCGGGCGAGTAAACCAGAAATACGTTTTCGCCTACTTTGAGGCCGTTTTCTTCTACACGCGGCAGCAATTCTTCTTCGGTGGTGCCGGGGTAAGTGGTGCTCTCCAGCGACAACACCTGGCCTGCGCGCAGATAAGGTTTTACGGCATCGGTGGTGTTGATCACAAAGCTCATGTCCGGCTCGCGGTATTTGTTGAGCGGCGTGGGCACGCACAAAATCACGGCTTCCACTTCGCCGATTCGTGAAAAATCGGTGGTGGCTTCAAACAGGTTTTTGCTGGCTTCGGCGATTTTTTCGGCGGGAATGTGTTCGATATAGCTTTGGCCTTGGTTGAGCTTGGCCACTTTTTCTTCATCGATGTCAAAACCCAAAACCTGATAGCCGATATCGACATAGCGCAGCATCAGGGGCAGGCCGACATAGCCCAAGCCGACAATGCCGATTTTGGCGCTTTTGTCGGCGAATTTTTGGATGGTTGTATTTTTCATGACAGCTCTCTAAAAAGGATGGGATAAAGAAAAGAAAAAACGTAAATAAGGGAAAGATAACTCAGTTAAAGACAAGCAATGTCGGATTTGGTTTCAACACAAAGGCCGTCTGAAACAAAATACCGCGGATGATACCCGAATAGAATAAAGATGAAACGCATCATAATCAGCAGCATGGGAAACCGCAAACTGATGATACTTACCGTAGTCAATTTATGACTGTGCGGTAGTTGAGAACTGTTTTTAACAAAGGCAGGTATTATTTTTTAATAAATAATGAAAGGGTTGCGTTTAACCGCTTTGCCGCAAGCAGCCGTTTCATCAGGCTTGGCGCGGGTGCAGCACCCATTTGATGTCATCGCCGATGCGGGTGAGGGTGGTGGTTTGCCAAGCGGCCGTGCGGCTGAGCACGAGCGGATTTTCCGGCAGCACAAACAGGCCGCGCGCTTGGCTGCCGAGGATTTTCGGCGCTTGGTATAACACGATTTCATCGGCTAAATTTTCTTGCAGAAACGCGCCGGCCAAAGTGGCGCCGGCTTCCACCATCACTTCGCCGAAGCCCAAAGCGGCCAGCTGCACGAGCAAATCGTGTAAATCAATGCGCCCTTGCGTTTCAGACGGCCTGATGATGCGGATATGCTCATGGCGGCGGTAAGGCGCTAAGCGGTTTTCGTCTTCCACCAAGGTGGCAATCACGGTGGGGCTGCCGCCATCTTGCACGAGCTTGCTCTCGAGCGGCGTTTGCAGGCGGCTGTCGAGCACCACGCGGGCTGGCTGGCGCAGGGTGGGGAAATCGCGCACATTCAATTGCGGGTTGTCGGCCAACACGGTGCCGATGCCGGTGAGAATGGCGCAGCTCTCGGCACGCAAAATCTGCACATCGGCGCGCGCTTCTGCGCCGGTAATCCATTGGCTTTGGCCGTTGGCAAGCGCGGTTTTGCCATCGAGGCCGGCGGCGCATTTCAGGCGCACAAACGGGCGTGCGCGCTCGATGCGGGATAAAAAGCCGCGGTTGAGCGCGCGCGCTTCTGTTTGCAGCAGGCCGTCTGAAACATCTATGCCGGCTTCGCGCAACATTGCCAGCCCTTTGCCGGCCACCAGTGGGTTGGGGTCGGCCATGGCGGCCACCACGCGCGTCACGCCGGCTTCAATCAAGCCTTTGGCGCAAGGCGGCGTGCGGCCGTAGTGGCTGCAGGGCTCCAGCGTGACATAAGCAGTGGCGCCTGCGGCCAGCGCGCCGGCTTGACGCAGCGCGTGCACTTCGGCGTGCGGGCCGCCGGCCTGAAGGTGAAAGCCTTGCCCCACAATTTGGCTGCCGCGCGCAATCACGCAGCCCACGCGCGGATTGGGCGAAGTGGAAAAACGCCCTTGCCAAGCGAGGGCGAGGGCGTTTTGCATCATGCTGATATCAAGTTCGCTGAACATAATCTGCCTGTGGTGAGGGCGCGCGGGGCGATTCAAAGCTTTCAGACGGCCTGATGTGTCAATCGGATTATTGAATCCGATATTTGGCCGCTAAGGCTGAAACAAGGCCGCCATTTTGTTTTTTAAGCCAATGTCGGATTCGGGAATCCGACACTTGCAGCGCAGAAGGCCTTATATCGATTCTAAAAAATAACCTTACAAAATAAAAGCAGTTCGGCAGCATCATCCGCGTAGGTCGGATTCTTGAATCCGACGTTTGGTCAACGGCCAAAGCGATGTGCGTGCCTTGTTCTGCGAACAAGTGTCGGATTCGAGAATCCGACCTACAGGCTGCCTGTTTGTATATTATTTTTTTCGAATGGGTATTACTTAATCAGGTTGACTTCTTTGAGCGCGGCGGCCAATGCGGTTTGCGGCGCGCTGCTGCTGTTGGCGCACACATTATAAAGATTGGCGTTGTCATAAATGGCGATGCAGTTTTCCAGCAAAGTGCCGCCTGCGCCATCGGCTTGGCTGAAGCGGTAGTTCATGCGGTTGTCGGTGGCAGCGCCCACTTGCACATCGGCCAAGCCTTCGGCGCTGTTGAGTGCGCTTTTCAGGTTGGCGAAATAGGTTTTGGCATCGCTTTTGGCCGCGCCCAGATTGGCGGCATAAACGGTGATGCCGCTGGCGCTGTCGCGCTCAAGCAAAGTGAGCTCGCTTTGGGCGATGCCCTCGGGGCGCTCGTCGGCTTGTTCGATGATGTTTTCAAAATGGCCGCCGGGAATGGTGATGCGGATTTTGCTGTCGCTGCTTTCGAGGGTTTGCACGGCGTTGGCGGCGGGGGCGGAAGCGGCTGCACCGGAGGCGGCGCTTTCAGGGGCAACGGAGGTTTCGGCTTTTTGGCCGCAGGCGCTCAGGCCGATAATCAGGGTGGCGAGCAGGGCGGATGATAAGGGTGATTTCATCAGAAATGTCCGTGAGTAAAATGGAAACGCAAGCGCAGAGTATAGCAAAATAAATGTGCTGCGGGCGCGGGGCTTAGCGTTTTTTTGCGCCTTTGGGCAAGGTGGCGATGGCTTGGGTGAATTCGGATACGTCGCAAAAGCTTTTATACACGGAAGCAAAGCGCACATAAGCCACTTGATCGATTTCGGCGAGCGCGTCCATGGCCATTTCGCCCACCAGCTGCGAGGGCACTTCTTTTTGGCCGAGGCGGTAGAGGCGCTGCTCGATCAAGGCCACGGTGTCGTCGATGCGCTCGGCATCTATCGGGCGCTTGTGCAGGGCGCGCTCCAGGCTGGTGCGCAGCTTGTGGGGGTTGAAGGCCACCCGCGCGCCGGTGCTTTTGATGATTTGCGGCATGCGCATTTCCACAGTTTCGAAAGTGCTGAAACGCTGATCGCAATGCTGGCAACGGCGCCGCCGCCGGATGCTGTTGGTTTCTTCCAGCAGCCGCGAGTCGGTGACCTGGGTGTTGAGGTTGTTGCAAAACGGGCATTTCATGGTGTGGCTGCCGATAAGGAGGTGATGGTTTATTGTAGCGTAATCGGGTGGATTGTGCAGCGCATGCGGTGTGCGCACAGGCCGTCTGAAACCTTTCAGACGGCCTGTGCGCCAATTATGCCAAACCTAAAAAGCAAGGTAACTAGGCGGCAAGGCGGGGCGGCGCGGCCGATTTGTTTTGGGCTTGTATCACACCGACACGCCGGCGGCGCGCGCAATGTCCAGCCCTTCTTCGGCACTCATATACACGGGATGCGCCGGTACATCGCGGCGCACGATGTCGCCGCCTTCAAACATCACCAATTCGTTTACCGCCAGCTGCTGCCAGGTTTCGTTGACCGTGAGCGGTAGAGTGGCAATCACCGCCACTTTGTCGTTGGGCGTGGTGACGGCGGCAAAGTCGATGGCTACATCGTCGTCAAGCAGCTTCGCTTGGCCGAAAGGCGCTTTGCGCACGATGTAATACAAAAGCGTGCTGGCGTGGGCAAACAGAAAATCGCCGTTGGACATCATAAAATTAAACAGGCCGTGGCTGCGGATTTCGGCGGTGAGCGCGGCCACGGCGGCGAATAAGGTGTCGTTGTCGGGCTTGTGGCGGAAGCGTTGGCGCAATTGTTCCAAAATATGGCAAAAAGCGCGTTCGGAATCGGTGTTGCCCACGGGGCAATAATAATCGCCGGGGGCGGGGGAAAAGTGTTTCAGATGGCCGTTGTGGGCAAACAGCCAATATTCGCCCCACAATTCGCGCATAAAAGGGTGGGTGTTGGCCAGCGAGGTTTGCCCTTGCGTGGCTTTGCGGATGTGGGCGATGACGTTTTCCGATTTGATTTGATAGGCGCGCACCAAATCGGCCACCGGCGAATGGGCGCTGGGCTTGTCGTCGTGAAACAGGCGCACGCCGCGGCCTTCGAAAAAGCCGATGCCGAAGCCGTCGGCATGGTGGTCGGTGAGGCCGCCGCGCAGGCGGAAGCCTTCAAATGAAAACACGATGTCGGTGGGGGTGTTGCAATTCATGCCCAAAAGCTGGCACATGGCATATCCTTAAAATGTAAACGTTTGCTGCAAAATGGATATTTTAACATGAGGGCTGAGATAAAGGCGCAATAAGCCACAGGCCGAAACCTTTACTAAACGCCTTTCTGTTGCTCTTGCGCAGGCAGGAGCCCGGCCTGACGCGAAGCTTCAGTTGTCGGGCAGGCGAGTATTATCAAGCGAAAACAATCAAGCATTTGATTTTATATGTAATTAATTATTTTCAGAAATGCACAAGGCAAACAAAGCGCTGCGTTGCACTGGGCACCCGCCTGCGCGGGTGCGACAGATATTGGGTTTTGCATAAGCCACAGGCCGTCTGAAAGGTTTCAGACGGCCTGTGGCTTATTACTTACGCAGCTCTTTATTTATTCGGCGGCATCGGATGGTTCGCCCAGCGCGGGGGTTTGCGCCTGTTCGGCCAGCTGGCGTTCGATTTGTTTGGTGGCTTTCACGCCGAGCTTGCGCAGCTTTTCGGCGCGGGTAACGAGGTTGCCGCGGCCATCGTAGAGCTGTTTGTAGGCGGCTTGGTAGCCGTTTTGCGCCTGCTCGATGTTTTTGCCCACGCCCTCCAGCGTGGTAACGAAGCCGACGAATTTGTCGTAAAGCCGGCCGCCTTCTTCGGCAATGGCCAGTGCGTTTTGGTTTTGCTGCTCGTTGCGCCAGATGTTGGCCACGGTGCGCAAGGTGGCCAGAAGCGTGCTGGGGCCTACCAGCATGATGCGTTTGTCGAAGCATTCCTGGAAGAGTTGGTGGTCGTGTTGCAGCGCCAATAAATAGGCGGGCTCGACGGGAATAAACATAAACACGAAATCGAGCGTGTTGATGCCTTCGATGTCGCTGTATTGCTTGAGCGAGAGGCCTTTGATGTGGGCGCGGATGCTGGCCACATGGGCGGCAAGCTCGCGCTCGGCTTCGCTGCTGTTTTGCGATTGGGTGTAGCGCACATAGGCGGTGAGCGACACTTTGCTGTCGATGATGATTTGTTTGTGGTCGGGCAGGTTGATGAGCACGTCGGGCTGGAGGCGGCGGGTGCTGCCGTCTTCTTCGGTGCGCGTGCCGCCGGCTTGCACGATGTATTCGCGCCCTTTGGCGAGGCCGGAATTTTCGAGCACGGTTTCCAGAATCATTTCGCCCCAGTTGCCCTGGCTTTTGTTTTGCGTGCCGGTGAGGGCTTGGGTGAGCGCTTTGGCGTCGGTGTGCAGCTGGCTGTTGAGGCTTTGCAGGCGTTTGAGCTCGTTTTCGAGGGTGAGCCGCTCTTTGGCTTCTTTTTCGTAAGTGGTTTGCACCAGCTGGCTGAATTGGCCCATGCGCTCGTTGAGTGGGTTGAGCAGGCGGGTGATGCTTTCTTGGTTGTGCTCGCTGAATTTTTTGCTTTTTTCGTCGAGAATATTGTTGGCGAGGTTTTGAAACTGATCGGAGAGGCTTTGGCGCGCTTCGGCCAAAAGGGCGAGCTTTTCTTCGGCCGCCAGGCGCTCTTGCTCGATTTGGGTGGAGAGGCGCTCGTTGCGCACCTGCAAATCGGCATGGGTTTGCTGCAGGGTGGCAAAATCGGCTTTCAGACGGCCTAATTCTTGCTCGCGGCTTTGCAGATGCTCGATGTGTTGGCGGGCGGCGGCGAGGCGGCTGTGCAATTCTTGCGCTTGTGTTTGCACTTCTTGGCCGTGGCGGCGGCTTTCGGCCAGCTCGTTTGGCAGGGCGCTCAGGCGGCGGTTGTCGGCTTCGGCGGCGGCAAGCGCGTTTTGGTCGGCTTGATATTGCTGTTGCAAGGCTTGCAGCGCGGCTTCGGCTTCGGCTTGCTCGCGCTCGGCAAATTGGTGCTGCTGGGTGCGCTCGGTGAGGGCGTTTTGCAGGGCGGCCTGCTCGCTTTGATGCTGCGCGCGCGCGGCCTGCATGGCGGCTTGGTATTTGTTTTTCAGCACGAGCCAGGTAATCAATATGCTGAAAAAGGCGGCGGCCAAGGCGGCGAGCAGGATTTGGATGTGGGTGTCGGTCATGGGATAAAGAATGGCCGTCTGAAACGGCGGATGTGGAATGGGTAAAACGATGTAAACTATATCATGTTTCAGACGGCCTGTTTGCGGTATCATAAGCCGGTGAATAGATAATATCTAAATGGATGCGTGATGACGGGTTTTTGGGATGCGGTGTGGTTTGCGGTGTCGGTAACGGTGCCGAGCATTTTACTGTTGCTATTCGGCGTGGCTTTGCGGCGCAGCGGCCAGGTGGATGCGCATTTTTGTATGCAGGCTTCGAAGCTTGTGTTTAATTATGGCTTGCCGTGTTTGCTGTTTGTTAATTTGTTTGGCAGCGAAATTCATTATGGTGAGCAGATATTGTTGCTGCTGGCCGGAGCGGCGGCCACGCTGGTGCTGTTTTTCGGGGCGGAGCTTTATGCCTGGCGCTTTGTGCCGGCTGCGCGGGATAAGGGCGTGTTTGTGCAGGGCGTGTTTCGCAGCAATTTGGGCATTATGGGCTTGGCTTTTGTGCTCAATGCTTATGGCAGCGAGGGCTTGGCCGCCGGCGCGGTGTATACCGGCGTGATCACGATTTTGTTTAATGTGTTGGCGGTGATTACGCTGAGCCGCTCGGGTGGCTCGGCATGGCAGAAGTTGCGGCTGGTGGGCTGGAAAATCGTCACCAACCCGCTGATTGTGGCGATTGTGCTGGCGCTGGGGATGCAGGCTTTGCACATCGGCGTGCCCAAGCCTTTGCTGCAAACGGCAAATTATGTGGGCAATATTTCGCTGCCTTTGGCGCTGATTTGCGCCGGTGCCACATTTGATATGCGCTCGATGTTGAAAATGTCGGATATTTCTTTGCAGGCGAGCATCGGCCGCCTGCTGGTGGCGCCGCTGGTGGCGGTGGCCACGGGGCTGGCGTTTGGTTTGAGCGGCGTGCCTATGGGCGTGCTTTATCTGATGAGCGCCACGCCGGTGGCGGCGGCCAGCTATGTGATGGCCAGAGCTATGGGCGGCAATGATGTGGCGGCGGCCAACATCACCGGCATCACCACGTTTGGGGCGATGTTTTCGGCGGCAGCGGGGATTGTGGTGTTGCGCAGCTTGGGTTTGATGTAGGCAACAGCCATTTATTGCAAAGGCCGTCTGAAACGTTTCAGACGGCCTTTGTGCATATTGCATATTATGATTCGGTCGACAGCTTGGGCGCAGGTGCATCATGCGCTTGATTTTGCTGCAATACGGTGAGCTTGCGGGTGAGGTATTTCAAAATCACGCCGTAAGCGGGCAGGAAAAACAGGCCGCAAATGGCGATTTTAAACAGAAAATCCACCCAGGCGATTTCGGGCCAGTGGGCGGCCATAAAGGCGTCGCTGCTGGCGTAAAAAGCGATGCTGAAGAAAACCAGTGTGTCCACTGCATTGCCGAAGCTGGTGGAAGCGGCGGGCGCCACCCACCAGGCTTTGAGCCGGCGCAATTTGTCGAACACGAAAATATCCAGCAATTGCCCCACGGCATAGGCGGCGAAGCTCGCCAGCGCGATGCGGCCGACAAAGCTGTTGAAGCCGGCGATGGCCGCCCAGCCGGTCCAGCTGCCTTGGCTGAACCACACCGACACGGCATAAGAGAGCGCGAGCGCCGGCAGCATCACCCAAAAAATAATGCGCCGCGCCAGCTGGCGGCCGAAAATGCGCACGGTCAAATCGGTGGTGAGAAAGATAAAGGGAAAGGTAAACGCGCCCCAAGTGGTGTGAAAGCCGAATAATTCAAATGGAAACTGCACCAGATAATTGCTGGCGGCAATCACGAGAATATGGAAAAAACTCAGCCACACTAAGGCTTTGCGCTGTTGCGCGGGGGTGAATGTGTACATAATCATCTTTTAAAAAAGGCAAGGCTTTCAGACGGCCTGTTGGCAGGCCGTCTGAAACATTATCAAGCAAAATTATTGCATATCGTGGGCAAACAGGCGCTCTTCAGCCAGCGCGGCAAAGCGCGTGTCCGGGCGGCCCCAGTTGGCAAACGGATGAATGGCGATGCCGCCGCGCGGGGTGAATTCGCCGAATACTTCGATGTATTTGGGCTGCATCAGCGCGATCAGATCTTTCATGATAATGTTGACACAGTCTTCATGAAAATCGCCGTGGTTGCGGAAGCTGAACAGATAAAGCTTGAGCGATTTGCTCTCCACCATTTGAATATCGGGAATGTAGCGGATATAAATAGTGGCGAAATCGGGCTGGCCGGTCATCGGGCACAGGCTGGTGAATTCGGGGCAGACGAATTTCACAAAATAATCGTTGCCCGGGTGTTTGTTGGGAAAGGCTTCGAGCACTTCGGGGGCATAATCGGCACGGTATTCGGTGTGCTGATTGCCCAAAAGCGACAAGCCGCCCAGCTCTTCGGTGTTGCGGGACATAATGGATTCCTTAGTTTTTTAATGTGGGAGGTTTGCGAACCACAAAATCAAGCGGAGAGGGATTTTACTATAAGTAGCAGATTCAGGTATAAAAATATTGCCAAGGCCGTCTGAAACCGATTTGCCACAGTATCAAAAATGTGCGTACTGTTTTATTGGTTTTGTTATTGATATAATCAATCCACATTAAAAAACCAATAAACAAAAAAGGAGGCGATATGCGTATCCCCGAATTAGACCGCATCAACCAATTGGCCCGTAAAGCGCGCCTTGTGCCTTTGAGCGAAGCCGAGCTGGCCGAGCGCGAAGTGTTGCGCAAAGCCTATCTGAAAGCCGTTACCGGCCAGATGAGCAATATTTTGTCAACGGTGACGGTGGTTGATTACGACGGCCGCGACGTTACCCCCGCCAAGCTGCGTGCCGCTCAGGCCGCCGGCATGGCTGTGTAAAGAAACAGCAAAGGCCGTCTGAAGCGTTGAAAATGCAATCTGAGCTTTCAGACGGCCTCCCTCAAAAAACATTATTTGAATAGAATAAAGGAACCATCATGAGAACCATCCGCAAAATCTACAACGCCCCCGCCAAACATTGGGTGGGCAACGGCTTTTATGTGTCCCCGCTGTTTTCCCACATGGGCGAAGACAAACAAACCAGCCCGTTTTTGATGTTTGACTATGCCATGCCGCACACTTTCGCGCCCAACAACGGCGCACCGCGTGGCGTGGGCGCCCACCCGCACAGCGGCTTTGAAACCGTGACCATCGCCTATCAAGGCGAAGTGGCGCACCGCGATTCCACCGGCAGCGGCGGCGTAATCGGCGAGGGCGATGTGCAATGGATGACCGCCGGCGCCGGCATTGTGCACGAAGAATTCCACGCCGAATCGTTTGGCAAACGCGGCGGCGAATTTGAAATGGCGCAATTGTGGGTAAACCTGCCGGCCAAAGACAAAAAAACGCCCGCCCGCTACCAACACCTGGCCAAAGACAACATCACCGTGGTGCCGTTGGCCGATGATGCCGGCCATGCCCGCATTATCGCCGGCCGCTTCGGCAGCGCCGATGGTGCAGCCGAAACCTTCACCGAGCTTAATGTGTGGGATATCGTGCTCAACAGCGGTGCGGGCGCCGATTTGGATGTGCCGGCCAGCCACAACCTGATGTTGGTGGTGTTGCGCGGCGAAGTGCGCATCAATGGCGGCCAAAGCGTGCAAGCCAGCCAAATGGCCACGTTTGAACGCGAAAGCGGCAACGTGAAAGTAGAAGCCGTGGGCGGCGAAGCCAAAATCCTGCTGCTCAGCGGCGTGCCGATTGATGAGCCGGTGGTCGGCTACGGCCCGTTTGTGATGAATACCGAAGCGGAAATCGCCGAAGTGATGAACGAATTTCGCAGCGGCAAATTCGGCGCTGTGTAAAATCGGATAACACATGGCCGCATCATGCAGGCCGAATAAAGGCCGTCTGAAAGAAAAGTTTCAGACGGCCTTTTCTATGGCGGCTTGAGAGGGCGGCGAAGATGAAAAACACCGCGTAAGCGCGTATGATAACGGGCATTAAATCAGGCCTGCGATAATGCAGTCAAAACAGGCCGTCTGAAACCCAACTATTAAATAAAATCAATCAAGGAATCAAAAGCATGGCCTTACAATTTGAAATCATGCCGGTTACGCCGTTTCGGCAAAACTGCACGCTGCTTTGGGACGACGAAAGCGGCCAAGCCGTGCTCACCGATGTGGGCGGCGATGTGGCGCATGTGTTGCAAGAAGCAGCCAAGCGGCAGCTTCAGCTGCAAGCCGTGTGGCTCACCCACGGCCATCTCGACCATGCCGGCGGCGTGGCCGATTTGCTCAAGCAGCAGGCCGTGCCGGTGTGGGGGCCGCATGCCGATGACGGCTATCTGCTCGAATCGCTGCCGCAAACCACCGCATCTTATGCTTCCTACGGCTTTCCCATTGCCGAAGCTTTTGTGCCCGACGGCTGGCTCTCAGAGGGCGGCAAGCTGAAAGTGGGCGCTTATGAATTCGATGTGCTGCACATTCCCGGCCACACGCCCGGCCATGTGGTGTTTTACTGCGCCGCAGAAAAATTGCTGATTGCCGGCGATGTGTTGTTTTATGAGAGCATCGGCCGCACCGATTTTCCGCGCGGCAACCATGCCGATTTAATCAGCAACATCACCGGTAAGCTCTTGGTGCTGCCGGAAGACACCCGCGTGATACCCGGCCACGGCAGAATGACCACAATTGGGCACGAAAAGCGACATAATCCGTTTTTATAGGCACTCAAACTGTAAAAATTGTTTAAGTTGCAGCCATGCCGGGCAAGCCATTGTTATCGCTGCGGTAGTATTTACACAACGCGCATGCTTCGCGCATGCCGTATTTCCGAAAAATTCAGAAGGAGTGATCAATGTCTATTGACTTGGGTAATTTGTTGCAAAGCCAATTGGGTAGCGTGCTGGGCCAGTTTCTGACCAACAGCGGCGAAGCAGAAGAGAGCAGCGGCAAAGCCGCGGGCTTGGCGATTCCCGCCATTGTGGCCGGCTTGGTGAAACACGTCAGCGGCAACCCCACGAATGCCTCAGGCCTGTTTGACCTGATCACCGGTGCCGCCGGCAATTCGCTCACCGGTGCCGTGTCGCAAGCGGCCGAAGGCAGCAATTTGGGCAGCCTGATTGATTTGGGCAAAAGCCTGCTGCCCAATCTCTTGGGCGGCAATGCGGCCGATGTGGCCGATCAGATTTCGCAACAAAGCGGCGTGTCTAAAGCATCGGCCGGCTCTTTGCTGTCGCTGGCTCTGCCCTTGGTGCTGTCGGTGTTGCGCGGCCAGGCTAAAGAAGGCAACTTGAACCAAGGCCAATTGCTCGGCCTGCTCGCCCAGCAGCAAGGCTGGCTCTCGCAAGTGCTCGACAGCAATATGCTGTCGGCCTTGGGCATCGGCAGCCTCAGCGGCATCTTCGGCGGCTTGAACAACCTTATAAGCGGCTTGGGCAATGCCGGCGCAGCTGTGGCCGGCGGTGCCGCCGCAGCCACGGCTGCCGCCAAAAAAGGCGGCAACGGCAAATGGATTGCGCTGGCCGTCGCCGCGGTGTTGGCTCTGCTTGCCTTTAAGAGCTGCGGCAATGGCGAGCAGGCTGCTGCGCCTGCAGCATCCGAGCCGGCGGCTTCTGCCGTGTCTGAAGCAGTTGCTGAAGCGGCCAGCGCACCTGCCGCGCCTGCCGCAGCGTCAGAAGCTTCTGCGCCCGCCCCGGTTGCAGCCGACAATGCCCGCGTGGTGTATGAAAACGGCGTGGCCACATTCTTCTTCGCCACCGGTAAAAACGATGTTGCCGAAGGTGCGCAAACCATTGTGGCCGATGTGATCAATGCCGGCAAAGACGGTAAAAAGCTGGTGGTCAGCGGCTTTGCCGACAGCACCGGTAATGCGGCCGCCAATGAAGAATTGTCGAAACAGCGCGCACAAGCCGTGCAGGCTTTCTTTGAAGCACAAGGCGTGAATGCGGCCAATATCGAATTGCGCAAGCCGGAAAACACCACCGGCGCGGTGGGCAATGATGTGGAAGGCCGCCGCGTGGAAGTGAAAGTGGAAGGCTGAGCCGGATAAGTATCCACGCTGCGAAAAGGCCGTCTGAATGTTCAGACGGCCTTTTTTGTTTGGTGTGGCGTGTTTGTTTGCTTGTTCAGACGGCCATGCATTGTGTTGCTGATTCAGCCCTCATTTTCATCTGGCAGCGGATTTTCAGCTTCCGCTTCAGCTTGCTCGGCTGCGGCGGCAAACCAGGCGGCCACCACATTGTTTACTTCCTCAATACCCTGCTTTTTCAAGCTGGAAAACAATTGCACGCTGATTTGTTGGCGCTCGGCAAAAGGCTTTAACGCTTTCTTGACCGCAGACAAGGTTTTGATTTGGTCATTTTTGGATAATTTGTCTGCCTTGGAGAGCAAAATATGCACCGGCCGGCCGGTGATGTGGAAAAAATCCAGCATCTGCACATCCAGCGGCTTGAGCGGGTGGCGGGCGTCCATAATCAGCACCAAGCCGATCAATGCTTGGCGTTGCTGTAAATAATCGCCCAAAAGCTTCACCCAGTGCGCGCGAATGGCTTCGGGCACCTGCGCATAGCCGTAGCCGGGCAAGTCCACCATAAAGCCGCCATTGGCCAGCTCGAAAAAGTTGATGTGCTGGGTGCGACCCGGCGTTTTCGACACATAAGCCAGCCGCACATGGTTGCACAAGGTGTTTATCGCGCTGGATTTACCGGCATTGCTGCGACCGACAAAGGCAATTTCGGCCGGCGTGTCGGGCAGATCCTTCAAGTGGTTGACGGTGGTGAAAAATTTTGCGTTTTGAAAAAGGTTCATGTGTAGTAAAATTGTGTGAATTTAGTATAGAATAGCATGTTTACAGAATTATCGGTTTAGCCGGGTGCAAATAAAATCCGGCATTGAGTATAGAAAAAAGGCGTTGCGGCAGCGGGCCGCAATGCTGTAATCAGGAGCATTCCATGAAACGTTTTACCTTATTAGCGCTGGCCTTGGCCGCCGGCTCGGTGATGGCGGCACAGCCGAAGGGCGATATCGCCAAGGGAAAAGAAATCGCCACCAATATCTGCGCGGCCTGCCATGCGGCCGACGGTAACAGCGGCATTGCCATGTATCCCAAGCTTTCTGCGCAATTTCCGAATTATATCTTCCACCAAACCAAAGCTATTAAAGAGGGCAAGCGCACCACCGGCGCGGCCGCTTCAATGGCGCCGATGGTGATGGGCTTGTCGGATCAAGATATTGCCGACGTGTCGGCTTTTTATGCCAAGCAATTCCCGAAAGCGGGTGAGGCCAATCCGAAAGATAATTTCGAATTGGGTGCGCGCATTTTCCGCGGCGGCCTGGCCGATAAAAAAGTGCCGGCCTGCATGGCCTGCCACGGTCCCAACGGCGCGGGTATGCCCGGCGGCGGCACCGACATCGTGGCTTATCCGCGTTTGGGCGGCCAGCATCAAGCCTATATCGTCGAGCAGCTGAAAGCCTATCAAAGCGGCCAGCGCGCCAATGCCATTATGGCCGATGTGGCGCAGCGCATGTCGGATGAAGACATGAAAGCCGTGGCCAACTTTATCCAAGGCCTGCATTGATTGCATAATTTGATGCACCGAGCCTGAGGCCGTCTGAACGCCATTATTCAGACGGCCTTTTACACATCAGCCTTTTACATTTAAATAGCGCACGGCAACAGGGGTAGGCACACAGCCATTGTGGTAAGCTTGCGCCTCGGCTGTGCCCGTTTGTCGGGCGCAGCGCCTTATTTGTTGTAAAACACCTACAGTTATATGAATTTGAAAACCGCCCCCGTTCCACTTATCCGCCGCCCGTGGTTTGCTTTTTTAAGCTCCATGCGCTTTGCCGTGGCTTTATTGAGCCTGCTGGGCATTGCCTCGATTATCGGCACCGTGTTGCAGCAAGGCCAGCCTTTGGCCAATTATCTGGTGAAATTCGGCCCGTTTTGGACAGAAATATTCGGCTTTTTGGGCTTGTTTGATGTGTATGCCTCGGGCTGGTTTGTGCTCATTATGCTGTTTTTGGTGCTGTCGGTGAGCTTATGCTTGTGGCGCAATATTCCGCCGTTCATGCGCGAGATGAAGTCTTACCGCCTTAAGGCCAGCCGCCAATCGCTGGCGGCCATGCGCCACAGCACGCTGTTGGAAGGTGGCGGCATCACGCCGGAAGTGGCGCAGCGCTATCTGGCGGTGCAAGGCTTCAGCAGTAAAACAGCGGTGCGCGATGATGGCTCGGTGCTGGTGGCGGCCAAAAAAGGCGCCATGAATAAATGGGGCTATATTTTCGCCCATGCCGCTATTGTGGTGATTTGCTTGGGCGGCCTGATCGACAGCAATCTTTTGCTCAAAGCAGGTATGCTCGCCGGCAAAATCGTGCCCGATAATGAAGCCATGTTTGCCAATGATTTTAAGCCGGAAAGCACGCTGGGCGCGGGCAATATTTCGTTTCGCGGCAATGTAAATATCATTGAAGGGCAAAGTGCCGATGTGGTGTTTCTCAATGCCGACAAAGGCATGTTGGTGCAGGATCTGCCTTTTTCAGTGGAATTGAAAAAGTTTCATATTGATTTCTACAACACCGGCATGCCCAAGGATTTCGCCAGCGATTTGGTGGTAACCGATAAAGAGAGCGGCAAAAAAATCGAACAAACCATACGCGTCAACCATCCGCTCACTTTGCACGGCATCACCATTTATCAGGCCAGCTTTGCCGATGGCGGCTCCGATTTGAAATTCAAAGCCTGGAATCTGGCCGGTCATCAGCGCAAGCCCGCGCAGATGGATGCGGTGTCGATGCGCGAATTTCCGCTGGATATGGGCGGCAAAAAATACCGGCTCGAATTCGACCAGTTTACCGCCATGAATGTGGAAGACATGAGCACGCCGCCCGAAAAAAGGGCGCAAAGCCTGCAAAACACGCTCAACGATGTGCGCGCGGTGCGGCAGGAAAAGAAATTCACCAATATCGGCCCCTCTATTATTTACCGCTTGCGTGATGATGCCGGCCAGGCGGTGGAATATAAAAACTATATGCTGCCGATGAAGCAGGAAGAAGATTATTTCTTTATCACCGGCACCCGCGAAGGTTTGGAGCAGCAATACCGCTGGCTGCGGCTGCCGGCCGACGGCGAAGCCAAAATTGACACCTTTATGGCGCTGCGCGAAGCGCTCAATGATGAAGATTTCCGCCGTCAAGCCGTAGCCAAAGCCACGGCGGCAACGCCCGAGCATTTGCGCGGCCAGTTTAACCAGGCGGTGGAAAACACCTTGGGCCTGTTTGCCAAGGGCGGCTATATTGCGCTGAATGATTTTATCGCCAACAATATCCCGCAGGCAGAGCAGGAAAAAATGCAGGATTATTTTTACCAGATACTTTACGGCGCGATGAACACGCTTTTGGATGAAACCATCCGCCGCGACGGCTTGAGCGCCTGGCCGCAAAGCGATGCGCGCAACCGTTTTTTAATCAACAGCCTCGATGCCTACACCGGCCTGACTGTGTATCCCGCGCCGGTGCTGTTGCAGCTGGAGGGTTATAAAGAAGTGCGCTCGTCCGGCCTGCAAATGACCCGTTCGCCCGGCGCCTCGCTGGTGTATATCGGCTCGGTATTGCTGGTGCTGGGCACGGTGTTTATGTTTTACATACGCGAAAAACGCGCATGGTTGCTGTTTAACGGCGGCAAAGTGCGTTTTGCCATGTCGTCGAGCCGCAATGAGCGCGACCTCGATAAAGAATTTCCCGAACACAGCCTGCGCCTGCAGCAATTGGCAGAGGATTTAAATCATGACCGAAATCAGTAAAACCGATAAATTGCCCCCCGAGCATGCGCTGTTGGTGCAGCAATCGCTGCTAGGCCGTCTGAATAAGTGGGATTGGCTTTTTGCTGCGGCCATTGTGTTGGTTGCGGTGTTGGCGCAGATGTGGGTGAGCCACCATATGGATGGCTATGAGCAGGCGATTTTGTGGTTCAGCGCCGTTTCCACCATTTTGCTGGGCTGGTTTTTCAAGCCTTTGCGCTGGTTTGTGCCGCTGAGCATTGCGCTGGCTTATGGCGCGGTGAAACTTTATAGCGGCAATATCGATAACGGCGAAGGCTTTTTGCTGCGTTATTTTCTGAGCAGCCAATCGGCGATTATGTGGCAATGTGCGTTTGTGTTTTTCGCTT
Source organism: Uruburuella suis (assembly GCF_004341385.1). Lineage (GTDB taxonomy): Bacteria > Pseudomonadota > Gammaproteobacteria > Burkholderiales > Neisseriaceae > Neisseria > Neisseria suis. The sequence continues at coordinate 6,268 of NZ_SLXE01000019.1, read as the reverse complement.
TGTTTTGCTATATCGCTGGTGCGGTGGCGGTGGGGCGGCAGCATGTGCAAACCAATACTTTGCTCGATATGGCGAGTGCATTCGGCTGGGTGTCGGCGCTAGCGGGCTTCACCGGCTTGTTGGTGCGCTGGCACGAGAGCTATCTTTTGCGCCCCGATGCGGGGCATATGCCGGTGTCCAACCTTTATGAGGTGTTTATTCTCTTTTTGGTGATCACCGCGCTGATGTATCTTTATTATGAAAAGAAATTCGCCATGCAGAAACTGGGCGGGTTTGTGTTTGCTTTTTTGGCGGTGGTGGTGGTGTTTGTGCTGTGGTACAGCGTGTCGCGCGAGGCGCATGCCATTCAGCCGCTGATTCCGGCTTTGCAATCGTGGTGGATGAAAATCCATGTGCCGGCCAATTTTGTCGGCTACGGTGCATTCTGCATGGCGGCGATGCTGGGCATTGCCCAATTGCTGGCTTTGCGCAGCGAAGCCAAAGGCAAAAAATCGTGGTTGCCGCCGGCGCAAATGATTGAAGAAGTGATGTATAAAGCCATTGCGGTGGGCTTTTTGTTTTTCACCATCGCCACCATTTTGGGTGCGCTGTGGGCAGCCGATGCCTGGGGGCGCTATTGGAGCTGGGATCCGAAAGAAACCTGGGCGTTTATTGTGTGGCTCAATTATGCGGTGTGGCTGCATTTGCGGCTTGTGGCCGGCTGGCGCGGCAAAGTGCTGGCCTGGTGGGCGATTATCGGCCTGTTTATCACGGCTTTTGCCTTTATCGGCGTGAATATGTTTTTGAGTGGCCTGCATTCTTACGGCACACTTTAAAAGCGCTTGGCGCAGCTTGCATTTTTGCGGCAAGCTGATAAACTTGAAACGTTTACATTCGAGGCATATTTTTACAACCATGAAAGACGAAGAGCAGAGCGGTTTGTGCGCGTGCAATCGAGGTGGTGAAACGTATGCAGAAAATTCGAGGCAGCCCTAGGCATAGGGTTGCCTTTTGTTATTTTTAAAAAACGGCACTTTATACCCATTCGAAAAAATAACCTAACTGCGTTGGCTTGCCTGGCCGTACTAGGTGTACTGTCGCAGGCTTCCGCCTTGTTATCTTATTTTTTCGAATGGGCATGACTGCCGTCAAGCGGCTTTCAGACGGCCTTTCAAAACAAAACCGAATTCAAAACAAGATAACAAAGCAGTTAAGATGTTTTTGGATTTAGGTATAAGGCCGTCTGAAAGCCGGCGCAAGGACATTAATCATTATGGATTTCAGCTGGCTTGCAGAGCCGACCACTTGGATAGGTTTTGCCACTTTGCTGGTGCTCGAGGTGGTGCTCGGCATCGACAATCTGGTGTTTGTGGCGATTTTGGCCAACAAGGTCAAACCCGCCTATCGCGATAAAGCGCGCATCACCGGCCTGACCTTGGCTATTGTGATGCGCATCATCATGCTGGGCTTTATGGCGCACATCATGACGCTGGTGCACCCGTGGTTTCATATCGGCTCGTTTGCCGTGTCGGGCAAAGATTTGATTATGCTCTTGGGCGGTTTGTTTCTGCTTTATAAAGCCACCACTGAATTGCACGAGCGGCTGGAAGGGCACAATCAGTTTCATGTGGCCGACACCAACAAAAAGCACGCGCCTTTTTGGGGTGTGGTGGCGCAGATTTTGGTGCTCGATGCCGTGTTTTCGATTGATTCGGTGATCACGGCTGTGGCCATGGTGGATCATATCGTGGTGGCGATGGCGGCTGTGGTGGTGGCCATGAGTGTGATGATTTGGGCGAGCAAGCCGCTCACCGAATTTGTGGACCGCCACCCCACTGTGGTGATGCTGTGTTTGGGCTTTTTGCTGATGATTGGTTTCAGCCTGATTGCCGAAGCTTTTCATTTCCACATTCCCAAAGGCTATCTTTATGCCGCTATCGGTTTCTCGATTCTGATTGAAGTGTTTAACCAGGTGTCGCAGAAAAACAGCAAGCGCAATGCCTATATCAGCAGCTCGTGGCGCCAGCGCACCGCAGAAAACGTGTTGGGCATGATGGGCATACGCGAAGCCGTGCTGGCCAAAGCCGGCAGCGGCGATGACGACAGCCACTTTGAAGAAAACGAAAAATCCATGATACGCAGCGTGCTCACGCTGGCCGAGCGGCCGATTTTGGGTGTGATGATTCCGCGGCGCGACATTGAGCGGCTCGACATTTCCCAAGGCCGCGAAGAGCAGGCCGCGCAGCTGCAAAACACGCCTTACAGCCGCTTGCTGGTGGTGGGCAAAGCCGGGGTGGACGAGCCTTTGGGCTATATCAACAAAAAAGACTTGCTCGCCCAATTGCTCGATGGCGGCGAAATGAATATTCAAACCGCCTTGCGCCAGCCGCTGATTCTGCCCGACAGCACCACGGCGCTCAATGCCATTGAGCTGTTTCGCAAAAACAGCGCCGATTATGCGTTGGTGGTGGATGAATTCGGCGCCATTCTCGGCATGGTTACCATGAAAGACATGCTCGAAGCGATTGCCGGCGAGTTTCCCGAAGAATTCGAACGCGAAGAAGCGCCGCTGATTCAGGCTAACACCGACGAGAGCCTCACGGTGGACGGCAGCCTCGAATATGTGGAGCTGGCGCAGCAAATCGCCTTGCCGCCACATAATGAAGATGCCGATTACCACACCGTGGCCGGCCTGATTATGGAAGAGCTGCAAGCCATTCCCGATGTGGGCGACCATATCGATTTTTACGGCTGGCGCTTTGAAGTTACCGAAAAAGAAGGGCAACGCATCGAACGCGTGCGCATCAGCCGCGCACCCGAGCCGGATGAAATGTGAGTATAATTAATATTATTTGAAACTTTTTCATCTGTTATCAATCTAATGGCCGATTGGTTTGATTAAATATCACAAAGGAGCTCGACCATGCGTTTCCCCTTCAACGGCATTGCCGCCTCGCTGCTGGCATTGGGTTTAGCCGCTTGCGGCAACAGCGCCGAACAAAACAGCACATCCGCCCCGGCTGCCAGCCAACCTATAGCCGCCAGCCAACCCGCAGCCACCGGCGTGAGCGAGCCGCTGGCGCAACTTGCTTCTGAAATACGGTCCGCCAGCGAAGGCAGCACGGCCGCTGCCGGTGAGCAAAACAACGGCCCGGTAAAAGCCTTCACCGCTTACGGCGTAGGCAAAACCGCTTGGCGCGCCGTGGTGCGCGGCGAGGCAGAAGCTAAGGGCAATAAACTGACACTTGAAGGTGAACATATCGATATGGTTGAATTGGATGCCGCGCGCTCGGCTTACGCTAAAGGTGTGGAATTTACGGCCGATGCTGCCGGCGTGCCCGTGAACCTGAATATCCGCAGCCAAACCTGCAAAGATGATCAAGGCAACACCACCGAATTCACCGCCACGCTCGATTACGGCAAACAAACCCTCAAAGGCTGCGCCGTGGCCGGTGCGCAGGAACATGCGCCGACTTGAGCTTGATTTTAAGGGCAAAAGGCCGTCTGAAAGAAAGTTTTTCAGACGGCCTTTGTTTTGGATTTCAAGTGCAATACTTGGAAAATGGAAGATTCTCTGCGGCTTACCGTTTTGCGATAGATTCAAGCCAACAGCCATTCAACCGCTCTGGCCATGCGTGCGGGCACATGCTCGAAATGGCCGCCGGGGTTGAGCTCGAAAATGCTGTTTACGCCGCGTGCCTGCATCAGCTGCTGCGCCGCTTGTGTGCGTGTTTCCACGCAGGCCAGGCGCGGGTTTTTGCTGTTTTTTTCGCGATCGCCCACCGAGAAATAAGCGCGCTCGGGCAGCGTGGGCGGGGCGTGCTGCAAAAAGTCGGCCAAGCCGTCAAACCAAAGCGAGCCGGACACGCTGGCGGTGCGGCTGAAAATATCGGTTTGGTAAGGGGCATACACGCTGAGCAGGCCGGCGAGCGAATAGCCGGCCAAGCCGCGCCATTGGGGCGCGATGCCGGCGGCGGCTTCGGCGGCGGGCACGATTTCGTGTGTGAGCGTGCCCAGATAGGCATCGGCGAGGCCGCCGAAATCGGCGCTGCCTTTAAAGGCTTTGGGCGCAGGCCAAGGGCTGAAATGCGTTTCCCAATCCGGCTCGTCCACCGCCACCAGCAATAAGGCATGTGCGGCGAGCAAATCGGCCAGCGGTGCGGCTTCGTGCGGCGGCAAATGGGTGTAAACCACAGGGCTGTTTGGCCGGCAGCGCGGCGTGCGGTATAAGGTGACGCTGCGATTGCCGAGAATGAGGGTTTGACTGTGCATGGCGGAAGGCCGTCTGAAAAAATAATGGGCAAAAAAAACCATTCATGCCAAGGGAGAAGCATGAATGGCCAATACATTGCGGGAAAACGTCTTACTCACTACTTCGATTACTCAAGGGAAAGCAATCTCTGTCAGCGCTGTTTATTCTAGCCGCTTGAGTTTTAATTGCCGTTAAGCTGTGCAATTATTCTATTAATTTATGCTGATTGAATTAAATTGTGTTTCAGACGGTCTGTTTATTGGTTGTCGCGTATCCATTTGAGCCATTGCGCAAACACGCCCGGCTGCATGGCGGCCACCACCGAGCGGCTGAACACATGCTCGCCGCTCCAAAAATCATCGCCTTCGAGTGTGGCCAGGCAGCCGCCGGCTTCTTCGAAAATCAGCGCGCCGGCGGCATAATCCCACAGCTTTTGGCCGCCGTGCACATACACATCGTAGCGGCCGGCGGCCAGATAGCACCAATCGAGCGTGCTGCTGCCGAGGCTGCGGATGCTGCCCACCGGCGCGAGCGTGTTCATGCGGCTGGAAAGCTTGCCCGAGCGCAGATATTTGATTTCAGCGCCGGCAATGGCTTCGTGCAAATTTTTTTCCACGCTGCGCAGCGGCAGGGTGCGGCCGTTGATATAGGCACCTTGGCCGCGCTGCGCATAGAAGCATTCATCACTCACCGGGTTGTATACCACGCCCAATTGGGCGCGGCCGTGGCGCACATAGGCGGCGGATAAGGCAAAATGCGGCAGGCCGTTGATAAAATTATTGGTGCCGTCGATGGGGTCGACCACCCACAAGCCTTCTTCGTTGTATTGCCATAAATGGCGCTGCTCTTGTGCGCTCATTTCTTCGCCGAGCATGGGGCAGGCAATGATTTCGGGCAAGCCGCAGGCAAACGCGGCCTGCGCGGCCAAGTCGGCTTCGGTGAGCAGCGAGCCGTCGAATTTACGGCTCACGGCCACATCGAGAAAGCGCGGCATCACTTCGGTTTGCGCCACTTCACGCACCAGCGCCTGGAGCTTGTTTAACACGATTGGTCCTTAAAACTTGCTATTTGAGCGGGGAAAAGCCAATATTACCATTTTCTGTTTCGAATATCATAATCCGCCATGCCCCGTTTTTATGTTTCTGCCGAATTAAACCCTGGCCTTATGCTTGAATTGCCCGATAATGTGCTCCGCCATCTGCATGTGTTGCGGGTGAAAGCGGGCGAAGAAATCACTTTGTTCAACGGCAACGGCCGCGCTTATGCCGCCCGGCTCACGGCGCTGGAAAAGCGGCGCGCGGCGGCTTTGGTGCTGGATGAAGCGGCACCGGCCAATGAATCGCCGCTGCGCATCACGCTGATACAGGCGGTGTCCGGCGGCGAGCGCATGGATTTCACCCTGCAAAAAAGCGTGGAATTGGGCGTGGCCGAAATTTGGCCGGTGCTGAGCGAGCGCAGCATTGTGCGGCTGGCCGGCGAGCGTGCCGACAAAAGGGTGGCGCGCTGGCAGGAAATCGTGGTGTCGGCCTGCGAGCAGAGCGGGCGCAACGTGGTGCCGCAGGTGCGGCCGCTGCAAAGCTACTGCGAAGCGCTGGCGGATTTGCCTGCGGCCGATGCGCGGCTGCTGCTGGGCTTGAACCATGCGCAAAGCCTGCAAAAAGCGGCCGCCGCGCCGCGCAACATTACGTTTATGGTCGGCCCCGAAGGCGGTTGGACGGCAGCAGAAGAGCAGCAGGCTTTTGCCGCCGGCTTTCAGGCGGTGAAGCTCGGCCCGCGCGTGTTGCGCACCGAAACGGCGGCGCTGGCGGCGATTGCGGCGATGCAGGTTTTGTGGGGCGATTTTGTGTGATGGGAGATTGAATAAAAAATATTGATAATATAGTGGCGCATGAGAAAGGCCGTCTGAAAGCATTGAGGCCGTCTGAAAAAGAGGGGGCAGACGTGTGAACTGCCCCCACAATCTTGGACATTTTTAAGCCACTAAATCAATCATTCTTCAAGCGGCGGTTGCAAACTGGGTTCTGTATGCCACAGGAC
>NZ_SLXE01000018.1 GCF_004341385.1 Uruburuella suis | reverse complement strand
GCGACAAAAATTTTAACTTATCTGCCTTTCTTTTATCTGATTATTTTTATGACAAGTAATTGTCAGGACGCCCTAGGGTCTGTTCACATTTCATCACGCGGCAATCTTTTGGCTCAAAAACGCGCCTGCTGCGTTGAAAATGCTCGCAAGGTATTCAACCTTGCTGTGCTTTTCGCCTTGCAAACGCGCTTTTGCGCTCAAAATCTTACGCACGGATGAAATGTGAACAGCCCCTAAGCCGGCCTGATTGCTTTTCAAATCATCCGTCCGCAGCGTGTTTGTTTCAGACGGGGCAATAAAGGGTTTCAGACGGCCTTCAAGCTTATTTATGTTCATGCAAAAGCATTTAAATTTAAAATTCGAGTGCCGGCGCAAAGGCGGATTCAGCTTTTCAGCAACCGCCGCCAGTTTGGATTTCGGAACGGGTTTACTCTGTTGGAAATGGCAAAACACCGCAGGGCAGAGCCTTGCGGTGCGTGCTTCAATCATGGCAAGCCGTGATTAATACATTTTCGGCGGCAGCTGTTGGCTGCGCAGACGTTTTTGCAGGCGTTTGGAGGCAGCGGCTTTTTTGCGTTTGCGCTCGGTGGTCGGCTTTTCGTAAGCTTCACGGGCGCGCAATTCGGTGAGCAGGCCGGTTTTTTCTACGGCGCGCTTGAAACGGCGCATGGCAACTTCAAAGGGTTCGTTTTCTTTTACGCGTACAGCAGGCATGTTGTTTCCTTACAATTATCGGGGTGGGGCTGTCTGTTTCAGACGGCCTGTAAATAGTTTAGTGTGTATCGCTGGTTGCTGCAAGAGCCTGGCGGGATACGCGCCGTGATGATAAACATCACCTCCTAACAATGGCTGCGCATATGAGCGGAGCCGAAACACAAATCAGCCGGTAGCCGGCTGACGGGTAATTTTAGAATTATGCGGCTTGCTGTTTTGTTTGTCAAGAAAGGCTGCAAAAGAGGCTGCTTGGATGTGGTGTGTTTCAGACGGCCTTTTATATCAAAGCCAATAAAGATAGTGGCACGCTTTGCTTTAAAGTAGGGCAAAGCGAAACAATGCTGCGCCGGTTTAAATCGTGCCACGATAAAATATCAATTGCGGGTAACGCGGCGCACTTGCGGAATAGCATGCAGGGCGCGCACGATTTCGTTGAGTTGGTCGAGATTTTTGGTTTTGATGAAAAACTTGAATTCGATAAAGCCCTCGGTGCCGGCCTGTTTTTGCGAAGGGGTTTCCACTGATTCGATGTCGGCATTGGCTTCGGAAATGGCGCCGGCCATGGCGGCCAAAAGGCCGTGGGCATCACGCGCGCCCACGGTGATTTGGGTGCGGTAGCTGCGGTCTTGGATATCGTCCCAGCTGGCATCGAGCTGCTGCTCGGGGTCGGCTTTGAGCACGTTGGGGCAGGTGTCGCGGTGGATAATCATGCCCTGATCTTTGATGAGCACAGCGCGGATGCTGTCGCCGGGAATGGGGTTGCAGCATTGCGCCAGGTGCACACGGCCGGTTTCGTTGCCGTTGATTTTGATCGGGCTCAGTTTCACTGCATCGCCGAAATGCTCGCCGGCCAAGTTGGCAATGTGCATGGCAACAGACACGGGCAGGGTGTGGCCCATGCCGACGTTGTAGAGCACATCTTCGAATGTGGTTTGCTTGTTGTTGAGATCGGCGAGGTATTTTTCTTTGAGGCCGTCTGAAAGCAATACGTTTTGCGGCAGCAGGCTGGCCAGCGCTTTTTGCAGCAGGTTTTCGCCCAACACAATCGCGTCTTCGCGGTTCATGTTTTTGATATAGTTGCGAATGGCGCTGCGGGCGCGGCTGGATACGGCGAAATTAAGCCAGGTAACGTTGGGCTTGGCATGCTCGGAGGTGATGATTTCCACCGAGTCGCCGGTTTTGAGCTTGGTGCGCAGGGGCATCATGGTGTTGTTGATGCGCGCGGCCACGGTGCGGTTGCCGATATCGGTGTGCACGGCGTAGGCAAAATCGATGGGGGTGGCACCATCGGGCAGCACCAGAATTTTGCCTTTGGGGGTGAGGATATACACTTCGTCGGGGAATAAATCGACTTTGACATGCTCGAGAAATTCCATGGCGTTGGCGCTGCGGGCCTGCAAATCAAGAATATTTTGCAGCCATTGGTTGGTGCGCAATGTGGCTTGGTCGACGGTGTTTTCGCCGGATTTGTAAATCCAGTGGCCGGCCACGCCGCCTTCGGCCACGGCATCCATTTCGCGGGTGCGTATCTGCACCTCGATCGGCAGGCCGTAGGGGCCGACCAAAGTGGTGTGCAGGCTTTGGTAGCCGTTGCTTTTGGGGATGGCGATATAGTCTTTGATGCGGCCGGGCTTGGGCTGGTAGAGGTTGTGCAGCGCACCCAATGCGGCGTAGCAGGCGGGCACGTTGTTGACAATCACGCGAAAGCCGTAGATGTCCATCACTTCGGCAAAGCGCAGGTTTTTGGCCTGCATTTTTTGGTGGATGCTGTAGAGGTTTTTTTCGCGCCCTTTGATTTTGGCTTCGATATTGGCGCTCACAAGCCGCTGGCTGAAGGCGCGCAGCACTTTGCCGACCACGTCGCGGCGGTTGCGGCGGCTGGCTTTCATGGCTTTTTGCAGGGTTTCGTAGCGGCGCGGGTGCAGGTTTTGGAAAGACAAATCCTGCAATTCTTGATAAGCGTTGTTCAGACCAATGCGGTTGGCGATTTGGGCGTAGATTTCCAATGTTTCTTGGGCGATGCGGCGGCGTTTTTCCGGACGCATCGAGCCTAAGGTGCGCATATTGTGCAGGCGGTCGGAGAGCTTGATCACAATCACGCGGATGTCTTTGGTCATGGCCAAAATCAGCTTGCGGAAGCTCTCGGCCTGATGCTCGGCCTGATCGTTGTATTCGAGTTTTTCCAGCTTGGAGAGGCCGTCGACCATTTCGGCGATGGTTTCGCCGAATTCGGCGGCCATTTCGATTTTGGTGATGCCTGTGTCTTCCAGCACATCATGCATCACGCCCGCGCACAAGCCTTGCACATCCATGTGCCAGGCCGCCAATTGGGTGGCTACGGCCATGGGATGGGTGATGTAGGGTTCGCCGCTTTTGCGGGTTTGGCCGTTGTGGGCGTGAAAAGCGTAGGCGCAGGCTTTTTCAAGCTCGGCCTGCTCATCGGCATTCAGATAGGCGGCGGCGCGAAAAAGCAGCTCGCGCGCTTCAGCGGTGAGCGGATCGTAGGGTGCGGTGGGCGCGGGTGCGGGTGCGGGCATTCAGACGGCCTTGGGCTGCGTTACTTGCTGCGGGTGAGAATTTCAACACCGACTTGGCCGGCGGCAATTTCGCGCAGGGCGGTAACGGTGGGTTTGTTGTGGCGGATGTCGTCAACCAGCGGCGTGGTGCCGTTTTCGAGCTGGCGCGCGCGGCGTGCAGCGGTGAGGGTGAGGTCGAAATGGTTGGGGATTCTGCCGATGCAGTCTTCTACGGTGATGCGTGCCATGTGATTTTCTTTCTTAAAAATAAAGGGAATGGATGTATTGTCGCTAATTTTCAGGAATTTTCCAATAGCTGCTCGATAAATAATTGCTGCGACGATTGCTTTAATCTATAAGATTTGATGATGTGCAGCAGGTCGATTTCGGCGGCAACGAGGTCTTCGTTGACCACGACATAATCGAATAAAAAGGCTTGCTCGATTTCGTGGCGCGCTTTGCTCAGGCGCTTGGCAATGACTTCGTCGCTGTCGGTGGCGCGCCCGCGCAGGCGCTCGGCCAATATTTCAAATGAGGGCGGCAGGATGAAAATGCTGCAGGCTTCGGGGAGGCTGCGGCGCACTTGCTCTGCGCCTTGGATGTCGATTTCGAGAATCACGTCAAAACCTTGCTCGCGCAGGATATTCACGCCCTCGATGCTGGTGCCGTAATAATTGTCAAACACGCGGGCGTGCTCGAGAAAAGCGCTCTCGCCTACCAGGGTTTGGAAGCGGGCGGGGTCGACAAAGTAATAATGTTGGCCGTGTGTTTCGCCCGGACGCGGGGCGCGGGTGGTGTGCGACACCGACACGCGGATATCGGGATGGTTGTTGAGCAGGCGGGAAACCAAGGTGGTTTTGCCGGTGCCGGAGGCGGCGGAAACGATAAAAACATTGCCTTTTCTGGGCGTGTGCATGGCTGGGCGCTCGGTGGTCGGATTTATTGTTGCCCAATTATGCCACAGCCGCTTGCGTGGCGACAACGGGCGGTTTGGCGCGGCGGGAAAGTTTGCTACAATTATAAGCTGGCATCCGGCGCTTTATGCTGCCGGCACTCATGGATAGATTGTGTAAGGAAAGCGCGATGTTGTTTCACCCCGAAGTGATGGATTTGGCGGCGATGGCCGATAAAATACGCAAAGTGCCGGATTGGCCGAAAGAGGGCATTTTGTTTCATGATATTACGCCGGTTTTGCAAAGCCCGGAATATTTCCGGCTGCTGGTGGATTTGCTGGTATACCGCTATATGGGGCAGGAAATCGATGTGGTGGCGGGGCTGGATGCGCGCGGTTTTATTATCGGCGCGGCGCTGGCTTACCAGCTGAATGTGGGCTTTGTGCCCATCCGCAAAAAAGGCAAGCTGCCGTTTGATACGGTGTCGCAAAATTATGCGCTCGAATATGGCGAGGCCACGGTGGAAATCCATACCGATGCGATTCAAAAAGGCGCGCGCGTGTTGTTGGTGGATGATTTGGTGGCCACCGGCGGCACCATGCTGGCGGGCGTGGAGCTGATCCGAAAGCTCGGCGGTGATGTGGTGGAAGCGGCGGCGATTTTGGAATTCACCGATTTGCCGGGCGGGCGTAATTTGCGCGGCAAAGGCGTGCCTTTGTTTACCTTGTTTCAAAACGATGGCACGATGCCCTCGGAAATATAATGGATGATGGTGTTGATTAAAATGAATAAACCATCATGATTTTAAGATGCAAAGAGGCCGTCTGAAAGCTTTCAGACGGCCTCTTTGCTGATGTGTGCGCTGTTTATCTTATTCTGCGGGTTTGTTTTCTTCTTGAGTGGAAGCAGGTTGCTGCGCGGGCGCATCGGCGGCCTCGGTTGCATCGGCGGCCGGTGCGGCTTTGGCAGCGGCTTGGCGCTCGGCTTGTGCTGCCTGGGCTTGCTGCATCGAGGGGTGTTGTTGGGCGATGGCCTGCTCTTCGGGGGTGACTTCGCCTTTGAAGCGGTTGTTTAAATCAAAGCGTTTGCCGCCGCGGGCAAGTGCTTTCAGATAGCGGGGGCGGCGGCAATGGTTGGCGAGCACGCGGGCGATCAGGGTGGGGTCGAATTGGGGCAGGGCGGTGATTAAATCTTGGTCTATGCCCACGGCCAAAGGCTTGAAGCGCTTGAACACATCGTATTTATTGTAGATGTGGTCTGCAATCATATCGGTTTGCTTTTTCTTGCTCATGGTTTGCACGGCGGATTTCAGCGCGGCGCCCAGGGCGGTTTCTTGTGTCATTTTGTGTATCCTGTTGATAACCGGCCGCTGCGGCAGGGCATGGCCAACTTTAAGGCGGCATTGTAGTACAAAACACGGTGTTTTGGCTAAGGTTTTTACCCTGTGGCGTTTTTGGCTTTGCAGGCCGTCTGAAAAGGTTTCAGACGGCCTGCGGTTTGAAAAGGCGTTTAGCGGGCTTTAGAGGGGTGGCGTGCGATATCGGGCGTGGCCACTTTTACGTCGGCGTTTTGGGCGCGGTGGCGCAAGGCGTGATCCATCAGCACCAGCGCGAGCATGGCCTCGGCTATCGGCGCGGCGCGCAGGCCGACGCAGGGGTCGTGGCGGCCGTGGGTGGCGATTTCCACGGCTTGGCCGTTGATGTCGATAGAGCGGCGCGGTGTGGCGATGCTGCTGGTGGGCTTGATGGCGAAGTTGGCGCTGATGGTTTGGCCGGTGGAGATGCCGCCCAAGATGCCGCCGGCGTGGTTGCTCAAAAAGCCTTCGGGCGTGAGCTCGTCGCCGTGTTCACTGCCGCGCTGGGCTACGCTGGCGAAGCCCGCGCCGATTTCTACGCCTTTGACGGCGTTGATGCTCATCAGGGCGTGAGCGATGTCGGCATCGAGGCGGTCGAATACGGGCTCGCCCAAGCCCACGGGCACGTTGCGGGCTTCGACGGTGAGCTTGGCGCCCACAGAATCGAGCGATTTGCGGATGCTGTCCATGTAGTTTTCCAGCTCGTCGATCTGGCTGGCGTTGGCGGCGAAAAACGGATTGCGGCCAATGTGTTCCAAGCCTTCAAATGCAATGGCTTTTTCGCCGATTTGGGTGACGTAGGCGATGATTTCGGTGTCGAATTGTTCGCTCAGCCATTTTTTGGCAATGGCACCGGCGGCCACGCGTGCGGCGGTTTCGCGGGCGGAAGAGCGGCCGCCGCCGCGATAATCACGGGTGCCGTATTTGTGCCAATAGGTGTAGTCGGCGTGGCCGGGGCGGAATTGCTGCGCGATGTTGCCGTAGTCTTTGCTGCGCTGGTCGGTGTTGCGGATTAAGAGGGCGATCGGTGTGCCGGTAGTGCGGCCTTCAAACACGCCGGATAAAATTTCCACTTCGTCGGCTTCGCGCCGTTGGGTGACGTGGCGGCTGGTGCCCGGGCGGCGGCGGTCGAGATCGGTTTGGATGTCGGCTTCGCTGATGGAGAGCCCGGGCGGGCAGCCGTCGATGATGCAGCCGAGTGCGGGGCCGTGGCTTTCGCCGAAAGTGGTGACGGTAAAGAGTTGTCCGAATGTGTTGCCAGCCATGATGTGCAAAATAGGGAAAAAAGGAGCTTGAGTGTAGCACAAATCAATCGCTGCATGCCGCCGGATGCGATATATAACTTTTGGTTCTATCTTCAGCAAATCTTATTCTTTCCTTTTTTTGTGCCGGCTTTGTAGAATGCATGTTCCCTCATGCCGTAGTGCACAACCATATCATTAATAATATTCGAAAAATAAGGAATCATCATGGCCCGTTTGACCGTACATTCTGTTGCCACCGCTCCCGAAGCCGCCAAAGCGCGCGTGGAAGCTGCCGAGAAAAACAATGGCTTTTTGCCCAATCTGATTGGCGTGTTGGCCAATTCGCCGGCGGCATTGGCGATGTATCAAGATGTGGGTGCGCTCAATGCCACCACCAGCTTGAGCGCCGGCGAGCGCGAGGTGGTGCAGATTACTGCCGCCGTGTTAAACCAGTGCGGTTTTTGCAAAGCCGGCCACACTGCGCTTTCTACCAAGAAAAAGCTCTTGGAGCCGCAAGCGATGGAGGCCTTGCGCAATACCACGGCGCTGGACGATGCCAAGTTAAACCAATTGGCGCTGTTTACCCAATCGGTGATTGCCAACAAAGGCAATGTGGCCGACGACGAGCTGCAAGCCTTTTTTGCGGCGGGCTACAATGAGCAGCAGGCGCTGGAAGTGGTGCTGGGTGTGGCTTTGGCCACTTTGTGCAATTTTGCCAATAATCTGGCACACAATGAAATCAACCCGCAGCTGCAAGCTTATGCCTGATGTTTCAGACGGCCTTGCATGCCCATTCCAATTTGAATGGGCATCACAGCAAACAGGCCGTCTGAAACAGTTTGACCGATAAAAGGAACACTTTATGAGCAAACAAGCCGAATGGATAGATGCCGTACGCGCGCTGACCAAAACCGCGCTGCGCCCGCTGGTGGATGAAATCGACCGCAAAGGGCTGTATCCCGAAGCCTTTATGCGCGAGCTGGGCGGAATCGGCGGCTTTGCCTGCGTGGGCACTGAAGCCGAGGGCGGCAACGGCCTGGGGCTTTCGGCGCAAATCGATGTGATTCGCGCGGTAGGCGGCGAATGCGGCGCCACGGCGTTTTCGGTGTGGTGCCAAAGTGCTTGTGCCTGGTATTTGCACCAAAGCGAAAACGAGGCGGTGCGCACCCGCTATTTGGCCGATGTGCTGCAAGGCAAAGTGTTGGCCGGCACGGCGATGTCAAACACGGTGAAGCATTTGGCCGATATTGAGAAGCATTTGCTGCAGGCTGAAAAAGTGGCGGGCGGCTATGTGGTGAGCGGCTCGCTGCCGTGGGTGTCGAATATCGGCGAAGATCATGTGTGGGCGGCCACTGCGCAAATCGGCGATGGCTATGTGATGTTTATCACCGGCGGGCGCGCTGAAGGTGTGAGTTTGCAGGCTTGCCCCGAATTTTGTGCGCTGGAAGGCACGCGCACTTTCGGCGTTCGCTTTGATAAGGTGTTTGTGGCGGATGAAGATGTGCTGGCGGCACCTGAAGCATTTGCCGGCTATATCGGCCGCATCAAGGCGGGCTTTATTTTGCTGCAAATGGGCATAGGCGGCGGCATTATCGATGGCTGCCTCGGCGTGATTCGTTTGGCCGATGTGAGCGGCCGCGAAATCAACCGCTATCTCGATAATGGCTTTGATGCGCTTCAGACGGCCTTGAATCAGGCTTGGGAAGAAACCGGCCCCTTAGCCGATGCCGCTTGGCACAACCGCCCCGAATTGCTGCCCACACTGAAACTGCGCCTGGCCGCTTCTGAATTGTGTTTGGCGGCGGCGCAATCGGCTTCACTGCATGCGGGTGCTAAAGGCTATTTGATGCGCAGTCCGGCGCAGCGGCGCAACCGCGAGGCGATGTTTGTGGCCATCGTCACCCCCGCCGTCAAACATTTGCGCAAAGAAATCGCCGCGCTGGAAGCGGCTTGATAGCGCTTTCAGACGGCCTGTTGAAGTTGTTTAAAAGAAAAGGCCGTCTGAACACCATGAAAGGATAAGCATGGCACAATATATGTGCGGCCCTTGCGGCTGGATTTATGATGAAGAGCTGGGTGACCCCGAGCACGGCTTAGCGCCGGGCACGCTGTTTGCCGATATTCCCGATGATTGGCGCTGCCCGGAATGCGGCGTGGGCAAAGATGATTTTTATCTGCTCGATTTTGTGATTTGATGCGGATGTTGAAGTTAGGTATCAAGTAAACACAGGCCGTCTGAAAGCGTTCAGACGGCCTGTGTTGGTGTTGATTAATATTTGGCCTCAACCAGACGGTTGTTGCGGTAAGCAGGCCGTGGGTCGGATTCTTGAATCCGGCACTTGTTTGTAGAGTAAAGCACGCACATTGCCTTGGCCAATGGCCAAACGTCGAATTCAATAATCCGAGCTACGCGGATGCTGCCAAACTGTTTTTATTTTGTAAGCTTATTTTTTAGGATGGGCATAAAACCAATGCCGTCTGAAAGCGTTCAGACGGCATTGGTTTTGCTCTGATTAATATTTGGCATCAACCAAGCGGTTGTTGCGGTAAGTTTGCTGCTGCATCAGGTTGCCGTTGTAGGCATAAATGTTCAGCGTGCCATCGGCAGGGTGGGCGCGGAAATTCATCAGCTCATTGCGCGGCAGCACATAAGGATCGGTGCGCTTGCGGCTGTTGTCGCTGTAGAAATCCTGCACGGTGTATTCGTTGCCGCGCTTGCCGATGAGCTGGCGGTAAAAGCCGCCGGCAGCGGAAGCATTGCGCGGTTTGCCTTGCGCATCGAAATAAGTCACGATTTGCTCTTCGATGACATTAAGGCCGCTGTTGTCGTTTTGATTGCCGCTGCGGGTTTTGTCGAGGCCGACCGGAATATTGATGGAAGTGCCCAAGCCGACATGGTTGCCGATGCTGGTGCCCACACCCAGCCCCACCGACATGCCGGGCGTGCCGACCGTGCAGGCGCTCAACAGCAAAACCAAGGCGCAAGAGGGGAGGAAAGGTTTCATGAAGGCTCCTTCGTGATTCAAAATAAGAGGGTGGGCAAGCAAATGTTTTAAGTATATCGGGATTTGCACTTTTTCGGCGTTAGCGTTGGTAAAGGCTGCGGCATGTGGGCGGCATTTGCTTTGGTGCTGCACATGTGAAAAAGCACGTTCAGACGGCCTGAGCGTGCTTTTGATATATAGAGCCGAATCAAGTCTGCTTGATTTCGGTTTGAATGGAAACTTATTTCATGCTCAGCTGTGCGCCGGCTTCGGAAAATTTAATTTCTTTCACAAAGCTGAATTCGCTCGCTTCGCCATTGATGAATACGGGGCGCATAATTTGACCGTTCATCCAAGCCACGGCGGCTTTATCGATAGCTGCCGAGCCGCTGCTGCGAATCACGCGCACATTGCTGGTTTCGCCTTTGGGGCTGAGGGTGAGGCGCATGGCCACATTGCCGGTGATCGGTGCGTGAGCTTCGGAGGCTTTTTGGTAAAATTGCACATCTTGTGCGGCAGAGATGGCGGGAAGGGTGAGCAGCGCGGCGGCAGCCAGCGCAAGGGTGCGGGGGAAGTTCATGGGAAATCCTTACGTAAGTGTTTAAATAATTATTTGTAATTCAATCCGGCAATTAAATTGCTTGAATATATATTTGGTTGAATTATCATGTTTTTATGTTTGTTTATTTTGCATGAGGGGCTTTGAATGCGCAAGCAAAAAGCGCCTTAAATTTTGAAGATAATCGGTTTATTCTTTAGATAAACGGTATTTTTTTAATGGGAAAATGGATGTAAAGCAAGATGATGGGTAAGTAATAATGACAAATAAATCAAGGTTGCGATAAAAATCCATTTTAAAATAATTATTTATATAATTACCCTTGTTGCATGTTTGATGAATTGGAAGTCTTTTTCAATTAAAATATACCGTTTATCTGGAAAATGAGCCGACTATTTGATTGTTGTGTTTTGGCAACGATGGGCGCGATGGCAGGGAAAAACGGTCGGGAAATGTTTCAGACGGCCTCAA
Organism: Uruburuella suis; assembly: GCF_004341385.1. Lineage (GTDB taxonomy): Bacteria > Pseudomonadota > Gammaproteobacteria > Burkholderiales > Neisseriaceae > Neisseria > Neisseria suis. The sequence continues at coordinate 45,643 of NZ_SLXE01000018.1, read as the reverse complement.
ACTTATCTGCCGATATGGTGTAGAATTCAGCCTGATTGCCTACATATTTTGCGCTGCCGGATGAAATAAAAGGCCGCAAAAAAAGTAAGGCACCCACCCAAACGGCAGGCGCATCGATTTAAAAGCGCGTGCTGTTATAGAGAAAAAGCATGAAAAAACTGAAATTTACCAAGATGCACGGCTTGGGCAATGATTTTATGGTGGTTGACGGCGTGAATCAGGCGTTTGAACCGCAAGAAGCGCCGTTAACCCAATGGGCAAACCGCCATACCGGCGTGGGCTTCGATCAGCTTTTGCTGGTGGAAAAAGCCGGCGCGGCCGATGTGGATTTCCGCTACCGCATTTTCAATGCTGATGGCAGCGAAGTGGAGCAGTGTGGCAATGGTGCGCGCTGCTTTGCACGCTTTGTGGCCGATAAAGGGCTCAGCAGCAAGCAGGAAATCAGGGTGGAAACGGCGCGCGGCGTGATTGTGCCGCGGCTGCTGGATAGCGGCTTGGTTGTGGTGAATATGGGCAAGCCGCGTTTGATGCCGTCTGAAATTCCGTTTGTGCCGGCTGCCGGCGAGGCCGACGATGCGCTCACGCATATTGTGTTGGTGGGGCTCGAATCGGTGCCGCTGAGCTGTGTGAACATGGGCAATCCGCATGCGGTGTTGCTGGTGGATGATGTGGACACGGCACCGGTGGCGCGCTGGGGCGAAGCGATTGAATCGAACGAGCAATTTCCCGAGCGTGTAAACGTGGGCTTTATGCAGGTGCTGGATGAGGGGCATATCCGTTTGCGCGTGTATGAGCGCGGCGCGGGCGAAACGCAGGCTTGCGGCACCGGCGCTTGCGCCGCCGTGGTGGCGGGCGTGCGCTTGGGTTTGCTGCAGGCGGCATCGCAAATACGCGTGAGCCTGCCCGGCGGCGATTTGCATATCGAGTGGCAGCCGGGCGATGATGTGATGATGACAGGCCCCGTGCAAACGGTGTTTGAAGGTGAGTTGCAATACTGATGAACAAACAAAATGTATTGAATTTTTTAGCGGAAAATCCGGATTTTTTGGCCGAACATGCCGAAACCTTGGGCGTGCGCCTGCGTGACGACAAAGTGCGCTCGTTTGCGCAGGCTCAGCTGGCGGCGGCGCAAATCAAAGCCGATAAAATGGCAGCGCAAATGGCGCAAATGATGGCAGCTGCCGAAGCCAACCATGCCACTATGCAGCGCTTGCTGGCGTTGGATATCGCTTTGCTGCGTGCCAACACGGTGGCGCAGGCCGTGCAGGCGCTCTACCGCAGCCTGGAGCAGGATTTCGGTTTGCAGCAATACCGGCTGGTGTTGGCGGCAGAGGCTCAGAATAAGGCTAAAATCCCGCCGGCGCTGTGTGTGGCCGATGAACGGACAAAAGCCGAAATCGCAGCCATGGAGGCACCGATGTTGGGCAGCAAAATCAGCCCGGCCTTGCGCACTTTGCTGCCGGCAGATGGCAAAGTGGCGGAGAGCTTTTTGCAGCTGCCGGTGCCCATCGGCGGCCGAACCGGGGCGCTGTTGCTGGCGGCTGATGAAGATGTGGCGCGGTTTGGTGAAGATTTGCCCACCGAATGGATTGTGCGCATGGCCGAAGCCGTGGGCGCGGTGTTGTCGCGTGTGATGGGTTATCGTTGATGGTCGCCAACATCAGTTTGTGGTTTTTAGCCGCTTATATTGCCGTGTTTGTGGTGTTTGCCTATCGGGCGGGCGAATTTCAATGGCTGTGGGGCAGCGTGCTTTTGTGGCTGGGTTTTGGTGCCATCGGCGCGCGCCTGCTGCCGGGGCTGTGGGGCATCACGCATTTGAGTGCGCTTTATATGCCGCATTTTTACATTGCCTTGGCGAGCCTGTTTTTCTTGGTGCCGCGCTGGCAGAAAATGCCTGAAAAACATCGGTGGCAGCTCAGCGGCGGGCAGGCTTTTTTAAGCCTGTTTGCGCTCAGCGGCATGTTGATGAGCGTGGTGTTTGCGCTGTTGCTGGCGATGGTGTGGTATCGTTTTCCCACCGGCATCACACCTTATGTATTGCCGGCGCTGTTGCAGATGTATTTGTTTGAGCCGGTGTATTGGGTGTGTATGCAATCGGTGTTGATGCTGCTTTTTTATCTGCACCGCGTGGTGATTGAAAAGCAGCCGGCCAATTGCTTCAGCCGCCGCCAATTGCAGCTCGGTTTTTTGCTGGCGCTGTTTTTCCAGATGGCTTTCGTGGTGGGGTCGTTGCTGCGGATACGCTATTAATCAGCAAGGCCGTCTGAAAGCAGCGGCATATAACCATTGGTTTTAAGCATGTAAAGATTGGGTATTTGGCTTTCTTTGGCGCGCACGCTAAGATGCAATGGAATCAATTCGACATTAAAAGGAGCAGCTTATTATGAATATTGCACACAGCATCACCGATTTAATCGGCAACACGCCGCTGGTTGAGCTAAACCGCCTCACCGAAGGCCTGGAAGCTCGCGTGGTGGCCAAGCTGGAATTTTTCAACCCGGGTAGCAGCGTGAAAGACCGCATTGCCGTGTCTATGGTTGAAGCGGCGGAAAAGGCCGGCAAAATCCATAAAGATACCGTTATTGTGGAAGCCACCAGCGGCAATACCGGCATCGGTTTGGCGATGGTGTGTGCCGCGCGCGGCTACAAATTGGCCATCACCATGCCTGAGAGCATGAGCAAAGAGCGCCGTATGCTGCTGCGCGCTTTCGGTGCCGAGCTGATTCTCACCCCCGCAGCCGAGGGTATGGGCGGTGCGATTGCCAAAGCGCAGGCGCTGGTGGATGAGCATCCCGATATTTATTTTATGCCGCGCCAGTTTGACAACGAGGCCAACCCGCAAGTGCACCGTGAAACCACCGCCGAAGAAATTTGGCGCGACACCGATGGTCAAGTGGATATTTTCGTTTCCGGCGTGGGCACCGGCGGCACCGTGACCGGCGTGGGCGAAGTGTTGAAATCAAGAAAACCGGGCGTGGAAATTGTGGCGGTGGAGCCGGAAGCTTCGCCGGTGTTGAGCGGCGGCGAAAAAGGGCCGCACCCGATTCAGGGCATAGGCGCGGGCTTTGTGCCCACGGTGCTGAACACGAAAATCTACGACAGCATCATCAAAGTGCCCAATGAAGCGGCTTTTGCCACCGCCCGTGCCATGGCTGAAAAAGAAGGTGTGCTGGTGGGCATTTCTTCGGGCGCTGCCGTGTGGAGCGCGCTAGAGTTGGCTAAAAAGCCGGAAAACAAAGGCAAATTGATTGTGGTGCTGATTCCTTCTTACGGCGAGCGCTATCTTTCTACGCCGCTGTTTGCCGATTTGGTGTAAACCTTATTTATCCGATTTACCCGTAAAAGGCCGTTTCATACCAATCCAAAAAAATAACCTAACTTCGTTGTCTCGCCTTGCCGTACTAGTTGTACTGTCTGCGGCTCGCCGCCTTGTTAGCTTACTTTTTTGAATTGGTATCAGACGGCCTTTTGTTTGGCTTGTGGTTTTAGGGTTTGTTTACATTTCATTACGCGGCAATGCTGGCTCAAAAATGCGCCTGCTGTGTTGAAAATGCTCGCCAGATATTCAACCTTGCTGCGCTTTTTACCTTGCAAGTACGCTTTTGCCCTCATAAACGAAATGTCAGGACGCTCTGGCGGCATACCGTTGGTAGGATTTGACGGCAAAGTACCCGATCGTGCTGGAAATCGCCACGCTTGTTTGGTAGTATTGGGGCTTCGATAAATCTGATGATAAAGCGCCATGAAAAAGCATATTCCCCTTTTATTTGTAATGGCGGCACTGAGCGGTTGCAGCTCGGTTTACCTGCCGACACTGAAAGAAGTGCCCGTACGCCCGACCAACGTGGAAACCGGCAGCGCCCAATATCGCCTGGCCGCCAATCACTGGACAGATGTGTCGAAAATCCGTGATGAAGCCACTCGGCTGAGCTATCAGGTGAGCCAAGGCAAAATCACCAAAGTGCAGGCGGCGCAATATTTAAACCGCTACCGCATCCAATTGGTGGGCCGCAATACGGTGGACGACAGCATGTATGAAGTGTATCTGCGCTCCGCGGTCGACAGCCAACGCGGTGAAATCACCACCGAGCAATCGAAGCTTTACATCCAAAATGCGCTCAAGGGCTGGCAGCAACGCTGGCCGAATATGCGCAGCAAGCCGGCTAATCCGGCGTTTACCAACTTCCTGATGGAAGTGATGGACATGAAGCCGTTGCAATAATGCAATGCGCTTATCAAACATCAGGCCGTCTGAAAGCTTTCAGACGGCCTGATGTTTGATGTTTGTTTGAAACAAAGTGCTTTGGCTGGTTGCCTGCGTATCAGCAAGCGCTGTGGGGCGGTTGCGTTTATTTACGCAACAATTTTTCGGTGGCTGCGCGGGCGCGCATTTTGATTTCTTCTGTCATATAACTTTTCATTTGCGAATAAACCAGCGCAATCACCGCGATATCATCGGTGAAACCAAGTGGCCCGAGTAAATCAGGAATGCTGTCGATGGGGCTGAAAAAATAAACCAACGCGCCCAAAATAATCATTTTTGCGCGTTTGGGTGTGGCAGGTTCTTTAAACAGAAAATAAAGGGCATACAGCTGGCGCACGGCCGGTGCGCCCAAGCGGCCGGCAAAGCGGACGAGTTTTTTTAAAAAGCCGTCTTCATCCAGCTTTTTGCGGCGAAACTCGGGTATAAAATCTTCAGGAGCGGGCTTGCTCATGGTGCTGTCCTTTTAAATGGATGAAAGCATGTTCAAACGATTATAAAATGAAGGGGCGGCGGGCTGATTTCAAGGGCATGGCCGCGGGTTTGTTGTGCAAAGAAGCGTAAGGGGTCGGCCTGCCCGAATTTATTTGCGCTGCTAATGTCAAACAGAGGCCGTCTGAAACGTTTCAGACGGCCTCTGTTTGACATATTTATATCGGTATAATACTAAATCTAAAAAATAACCCAACTGCGTTGTTTCGCTTTGCTGTATGTGTGTACTGTCCGTGGCTCGCCGCTTTGCTGTCTTATACCAATCCAAAAAGATAACCTAACTTCGTTGGTTCGCCTTGCCGTGCTATCTGTACTGTCGTAGGCTTCCGCCTTGTTAGCTTACTTTTTTGAATTGGTATTATTTTTTTAGGTTTGGTTCAAGGCTGATTGCTATTTTTGACGTAACAAAACGCCCGCATCAAGCGGGCGTTTGTGTGGGTGGCAGCTTACAGCAGGTGGGCGACACCGGCTTTTTCTTCTTCTAACTCTTGCAAGGTGATGTTGATGCGTTCGCGGCTGAAGTCGTCGATTTCCAAACCTTCAACCAATTTGTATTCGCCGTTTTCGCAAGTTACCGGAAAGCCGAACATGGTTTCTTCCGGAATGCCGTAAGCGCCGTCGGAAGGAATGCCCATGGTCACCCATTTGCCATCGGTGCCCAGCCACCAGTCGTGAATATGATCGATGGCGGCATTGGCAGCCGAAGCGGCTGAAGAGAGGCCGCGTGCCTCGATAATGGCGGCGCCGCGCTTGCCCACGGTGGGCAGAAACACGTTGGCGTTCCAATCTTGATCATTAATCAAATCTTTTACTTTTTGGCCGTTCACAGTAGCAAAGCGGTAGTCGGCATACATGGTGGGCGAGTGGTTGCCCCATACGCACAGTTTTTCAATGTCGCTGACGGCTGTGCCGGTTTTCTCGGCCACTTGGCTCAAGGCGCGGTTGTGATCCAGGCGCAGCATGGCGGTGAAGTTTTTGGCAGGCAGGTCGGGGGCGGATTTCATGGCGATATAGGCATTGGTGTTGGCCGGATTGCCCACCACCAGCACTTTGACATTGCGGTCGGCCACTTTGTTCAGTGCGGCACCTTGCACGGTGAAGATTTCAGCGTTGGCCTGCAACAAATCAGCGCGTTCCATGCCTTTGCTGCGCGGGCGCGAGCCCACCAAAATGGCCACTTGGGCATCTTTAAAGGCTTCTTCGGGGTTATCGGTGGTAAACATGCCGGCCAGGAGCGGGAACGCGCAATCTTGCAGCTCCATCATCACGCCTTTTACCGCAGTTTGTGCGTGCGGCAAATCGAGCAATTGCAGAATAACGGGCTGGTCTTTGCCCAGCATTTCACCGCTGGCAATACGGAACAATAAGGCATAACCAATTTGGCCTGCTGCGCCGGTAACGGCTACGCGTACGGGTGATTTCATATCCAAAACTCTCCTGGTAATTTTGTTAAGGTGGTGAGGCCGCTGAGGGCGAAAATATATTACTGATTCACCTGGATTTTGAGGTGCGATGTTGGATATTTCCGCGCCTTTCGGGCTGTACGGCATTATATTGAATTTGTTTCACTATAATTGGCTTTTTGATGTGTTTTGTAAACCGTGCCGTGACAGCCTGTATCATACCAAATTTATCTCTTGTAGCAATATTATTTTGTAGCCGGCTGAAACTTTGTGGCCGTCTGAAAATAAAATGCCAATAAAATTGCCGGATGAATAATAAGGTGTGCGCCTTTGCGACAACGTGCTGGAGCTGGTCGGTGTTTTGTTTCCATATTTACGACAAAATAGCATAAGCAGGCGGGCGCGGGCAAAGATGTTTGAAGAGCTGCTTTTAGCGCGGCGGCGCGGCTGCAAGATTTACACTATCGGGCAGATAGGATTTTCAGACGGCCTTTCGAGTAGATGCTCAGGCTAAGCGCTTGTTGTTATTGGGTTCTGCTGTTTTGTAGCAGGATTAGGCAATGGGCTTTGTAAGATTGTTGTTAAATTTCATTAAAAAATCTGCCTCAAAGGGCTGTTCAATAACTGATAAACAATGTAAATTACGCATCACCGTAGTTAGGTGTAGTATTGCCGGCTGCTTGGTTTTTGAGTTTTTTGAGAAAAATAAAGAGGAATTGAAATGCAGACGAAACATCGCCCTGTATTCCTGGAGATCCCCAACATCAGGTTGCCGATCCCGGGGATTGTTTCTATCCTGCACCGCATCAGCGGGGTCATTCTGTTTGTGAGCCTGCCGCTGTTGCTGTGCTTGCTGGCCGGTACGTTGAGCAGTGAAGCTGCTTTTGCCACGTATCAGTCGGTCGTATCCAACCCCTTGGTCAAACTGATTCTGATTGGCTTGCTGTGGGCGTATCTGCACCACTCTATCGCCGGTATCCGCTTTTTGCTGCTTGATGCCCACAAAGGCTTGGAGCTGCAAACCGCCCGCGCCACGGCTAAATTCACATTGGTGGCCGGTTTGGTGTTGACCGTTATCTTGGGAGCGTGGTTATGGTAGAACGTAAACTGGCCGGTGCGCATTATGGCTTGCGCGATTGGGCGATGCAGCGTGTTACTGCGGTGATCATGCTGATTTATACTGTTTTATTTGTGCTTTTCTTGCTGATGTTGCCCAGCGGTTATGATGCTTGGCAGGCATTTTTTGCGCAAACCTGGGTGAAGCTGTTTACCCAAGTTACTTTTGTGGCGCTGTTTTTGCATGCATGGGTCGGCATCCGCGATTTGTGGATGGACTATGTGAAATCATTTGGCTTGCGCCTGTTTCTGCATGTGGCGACCATTATTTGGTTGCTCGGCTGCTTGGTTTATTCGGTTAAAGTAATTTGGGGGTTGGTATGAGTTTTCCCGTTCGCAAGTTTGATGCCGTGATTGTCGGCGGCGGCGGTGCCGGTTTGCGCGCCGCATTGCAATTGTCCAAATCCGGTTTGAATACCGCTGTTTTGTCTAAAGTGTTTCCCACCCGTTCGCACACCGTAGCTGCGCAAGGCGGCATTTCCGCCTCGTTGGGCAATGTGCAGGAAGACCGCTGGGATTGGCATATGTATGACACCGTAAAAGGGTCTGACTGGCTGGGCGATCAGGATGCCATTGAATTTATGTGTCGCCGCGCACCCGAAGCGGTGATTGAGCTGGAGCACATGGGCATGCCGTTTGACCGCGTGGAAAGCGGCAAAATCTATCAACGTCCGTTTGGCGGCCATACGGCTGAGCACGGCAAACGTGCGGTAGAGCGCGCCTGCGCCGTGGCCGACCGTACCGGCCATGCCATGTTGCACACGCTTTATCAGCAAAATGTGCGCGCCAACACGCAATTTTTTGTGGAGTGGACGGCGCTTGATCTGATTCGCAATGAAGAAGGTGATGTGCTTGGCGTAACGGCCATGGAGATGGAAACCGGCGAGGTTTATATTTTCCATGCCAAAGCCGTGTTGTTTGCCACCGGCGGTGCCGGCCGCATTTATGCTTCTTCCACCAATGCCTTTATGAATACCGGTGATGGCTTGGGCATTTGCGCCCGTGCTGGCATTCCGCTGGAAGACATGGAATTTTGGCAATTCCACCCCACCGGTGTGGCCGGCGCCGGTGTGTTGATTACCGAAGGCGTGCGCGGTGAGGGCGGCATTTTGCTCAACTGCGACGGCGAGCGCTTTATGGAGCGCTACGCGCCTACCGTGAAAGATTTGGCATCGCGCGACGTGGTTTCGCGTGCAATGGCAATGGAAATTCACGAAGGCCGTGGTTGCGGTAAGAATAAAGACCATGTGTTGTTGAAAATCGACCATATCGGCGCTGAAAAAATTATGGAAAAGCTGCCGGGCATCCGTGAGATTGCGATTCAATTTGCCGGCATCGATCCGATTAAAGACCCGATTCCGGTGGTGCCGACCAACCATTATATGATGGGTGGTATTCCCACCAATTATTTGGGCGAAGTGATTGTACCTAAAGACGGTGAATATGAAGTGCCGGTAAAAGGCCTCTATGCAGCCGGCGAATGTGCTTGCGCTTCTGTGCACGGCGCCAACCGTTTGGGAACCAATTCGCTGCTGGATTTAGTGGTGTTCGGTAAATCAGCCGGCGACAGCATGGTGGATTATGTGCGCGCGCAAGATGGCTGGAAAGATCTGCCCGCCGATGCAGGTGCATTCACGGCGCAACGCCTGGCGCGTTTGGAAAATCAAACCGGCGGTGAAAACGTGGATGAAGTGCGGCGTGATTTGCAGCGCATGGTGCAAGGCCACGCCGGTGTGTTCCGCACCGATGCGATTTTGAAAGAGGGCGTAGATAAGGTGCTGGAAATTGCCGAGCGCGTGAAGAAAACCGAAATCAAGGATAAAAGCAAGGTATGGAACACAGCGCGTATCGAAGCGCTGGAGCTGGACAATTTGATTGAAGTGGCTAAAGCCACGTTGGTTTCTGCCGAGGCGCGCAAAGAGTCGCGCGGTGCCCACGCTTCAGATGATCACCCCGAGCGTGATGATGAAAATTGGATGAAACATACCCTGTATCATCCGCTCACCAACACCCTGACTTACAAACCGGTTAACACCAAACCGCTGAGCGTAGACTATATCGAGCCGGCCAAACGCGTTTACTAAGGAATACAACACATGGAAAAAATACGTTTTCAAGTGTACCGCTACAATCCTGATGTGGATGCGAAGCCGTACATGCAAGATTATGAATTGGAAGTGGAGCCCACCGACGTTAAGCTTTTGGATGCCTTGGTGAAGCTTAAAGCCCAAGACGACAGCCTGTCGTTCCGCCGCTCCTGCCGCGAAGGCATTTGCGGTTCAGACGGCATGAACATCAACGGCAAAAACGGCTTGGCCTGCCTCACCGATATCCGCAGCCTCAAACAGCCCATTAAGCTGCGCCCGCTGCCGGGCTTGCCGGTGATTCGTGACCTGATTGTGGACATGACCCAATTCTTCAATCAATACCATTCGATTAAGCCTTATGTGGTCAACGACACGCCCGCGCCTGAGCGCGAACGCCTGCAAACGCAGGATGAGCGCAAAGAGCTTGATGGTTTGTATGAATGCATTTTGTGCGCCTGTTGCTCGACTGCCTGCCCGTCGTTTTGGTGGAACCCCGATAAATTCGTCGGCCCCTCCGGCTTACTCAATGCCTACCGCTTTATTGCCGATAGTCGCGACACCATCACCAACGAGCGTTTGGATAACCTGAACGACCCTTACCGGCTGTTTCGCTGCCACACCATTATGAACTGTGTGGATGTGTGTCCGAAGCACTTGAACCCGACCGGAGCCATCGGTAAGATTAAAGAAATCATGTTGAAACGGGCTGTGTAAGCTATGCCGGCTTTTGACGAAACCGCAAAGCGGCGTATCCGCTTTCAAACCCGCCGTGGGCTGCTCGAGCTGGATATTTTGCTCGGGCGGTTTATGGATAAAGAATTCCAGCATCTGAGTGATGATGAATTGGCTGTGTTTGTGGAAATTTTGGATTTGCCCGACCAGGAGTTTCTGGCTTTGGTCAATGAAAAAGAAGAAGCCGGCAAGCCTTATTTCGTTCCTCTGTTGGAGAAAATCAGAAAGGCCTGATGCACCCTAAGCTTCACAAGCCAGATGTTTTGAGGCCGTCTGAAACAAAAACCAGCAGTTTTAACTGCGTCGCTTTTACATAAGAAAAAAGGAGTTGAAGAGATGTCTAAAACCGTTAAATTGCAAGTAGAAGGTAAAGAGGCCTTGGAGCTGCCGGTATTGGAAGGCACCTTGGGTAACGATGTTGTCGATATCCGCACCTTCACCAAAGGCACGGGCATGTTTACTTTCGACCCCGGCTTTGTGTCTACGGCAAGCTGTGAATCGAAAATCACCTTTATCGATGGCGACAAAGGCCAGCTTTACTATCGCGGCTATCCGATTGAGCAGCTGGCTGAAAACAGCGACTATCTGGAAACCTGCTATCTGCTGATTAACGGCGAATTGCCGACTGCCGAGCAAAAGGCCAAATTTGAAGAAACCGTGCTGCGCCACACCATGGTGCATGAGCAGCTCACTTGGTTCTTCCGCGGTTTCCGTCGCGATGCCCACCCGATGGCCATGATGGTTGGCGTGGTTGGCGCACTGGCTGCGTTTTATCAAGACAGCTTGGATATTAATAATGCCGATCACCGCCGCATTGCCGAATTCCGCCTGATTTCCAAAATTCCGACGATTGCGGCCATGTGCTACCGTTATTCCAACGGTTTGCCGTTCAATTATCCGAAAAATGATTTGTCTTACACCGCCAACTTCATGCACATGATGTTTGCCACGCCGTGCGAAAAATACGAACCCAACCCGGTGTTGGTGCGCGCGCTGGACCGCATCTTTATTCTGCATGCCGATCACGAGCAAAATGCTTCCACTTCTACCGTGCGTTTGGCCGGCTCTTCGGGTGCAAACCCGTTTGCCTGTATCGCAGCCGGCATTGCCAGCTTGTGGGGGCCGGCACACGGCGGCGCCAATGAGGCTGTGTTGAAAATGTTGGACGAAATCGGCGATGTATCGCGCGTGCCTGAATTTATGGAAGGCGTGAAAGAGCGTAAATACCGCCTGATGGGCTTCGGCCACCGCGTTTACCGCAATATGGATCCGCGCGCCAGCATTATGCGTGAAACCTGCTATGAAGTGCTCAAAGAGCTGGGCTTGGAAAACGATCCGAAATTCAAGCTGGCGATGGAATTGGAAAAAATCGCCTTGAGCGATCCGTTCTTTATCGAGCGCAAGCTGTATCCGAATGTTGATTTCTACTCAGGCATCGTATTGTCGGCGCTGGGCATTCCTGTGTCGATGTTTACCGTGATTTTCGCACTGGCACGTACCGTGGGCTGGATTTCGCATTGGCATGAAATGATTGCCGAGCCCGGCCAAAAAATCGGCCGTCCGCGCCAGCTTTACACCGGTTCGCCGCGCCGCGATTATGTGCCGGTAAACCAGCGCTGAAAAGTATCAGCCGAGGTTTCAGACGGCCGTTTGTAACAAAATGTAGTCAGTTTGGACGGCTTAATGTTATATGTTAATGAAGTTGTGTAAAACAACTTTAAGCATCAACGATACCCGGCAGTCGGAGAGTAGAATAAGCACATTTCAGAAACAGTAGTTTGTTTTGGAAATAGGGCGGATTCTACTCTTTATTTTTAACATAAAAAGGGCTTAAGCCATGATGGACGACAAACAGAGCTTTTCTTATTTATTCGGCTCCAACGCACCTTATATCGAAGAATTATACGAAAACTACCTCAACGATCCCAATTCGGTGGATGAACACTGGAAACAATATTTTACCCAGTTAGCGGCACAGCCCGGCGCGGTGGAGCGTGATATTGCGCACCGCCCGATTCAGGAATCTTTCGCTAATCTGGCCAAACGCAAAGCTACTGCTGCCGTGTCGGGCAGCATTGATTTTAATTTGATGAAAAAACAGGTGTCGGTATTGCGCCTGATGTCTGCCTATCGCATTCAGGGTGTGGGGGCAGCCAAGCTCGACCCGCTCAACCGTGTGCCACCCAGCAATGTCGAAGCGCTTGATCCGGCTTACCACGGCCTGACCGATGCCGATATGGCGGTGAAATTCAGCATGGGCGACGGCGATTTTTCAGGCAATACCAGCCTGCCGCTGGCCGAAATCATCAGCAAACTCAAGCAAACTTATTGCGGCCATATCGGTATTGAATATATGTATATTTCCAATACCGATGAGCGCCGCTGGATTCGCAGCCGCTTTGAAACCGAGCTCTCCACGCCGAAATACAATGCCGATGAAAAGCGCCGTATTCTCAAACAGCTCACTGCTGCCGAAACGTTAGAGCGCTATCTGCACACCAAATATGTCGGCCAAAAACGCTTTTCGGTAGAAGGCGGCGAGAGCGCCATTGCCGGTTTGAATTACCTGATTCAAAATGCCGGCAAAGACGGCGTGGAAGAAGTGGTAATCGGCATGGCGCATCGAGGCCGTCTGAACGTGTTGGTCAACACTTTGGGCAAGTTGCCGCGTGATTTGTTTGCCGAATTCGAAGGCAAGGCCGCAGCCACGCTGCCCAGCGGCGACGTGAAATATCATATGGGTTTCAGCTCCGATTTGGCCACGCCCAACGGCCCCATGCATGTTACCTTGGCGTTTAACCCTTCGCATTTGGAAATTGTGAACCCGGTGGTGGAAGGCTCGGTGCGTGCCAAGCAGCGCCGCCGCGGTGATGACGGCCCCAATCAAGTGCTGCCGGTGTTGATTCACGGCGACTCGGCCTTTATCGGCTTGGGCGTGAATCAGGCAACATTCAACTTGTCGCAAACGCGCGGCTACACCACCGGCGGCACCGTGCATTTGGTCATCAACAACCAAATCGGTTTCACCACTTCTGATTTGCGCGATATGCGCTCATCCGCCCATTGCACCGATTTGGCCAAAATGGTGGAAGCGCCGATTTTCCATGTAAACGGTGATGATCCGGAAGCCGTATGTTATGTGATTCAGGCAGCTTTGGATTACCGCAAAGCGTTCCATAAAGATGTGGTGATCGACTTGGTTTGCTTCCGCAAGCTCGGCCATAACGAGGGCGATGATCCTTTCTTAACCCAGCCGATGATGTATCGCAAAGTGTCGCAACATCCGGGCACACGCGCGCTTTATGCCGACAAATTGTTGAAAGAAGGCGTGATCAAGGCCGATGAGGCCGAAGCCTACATTCAGGAATACCGCGAAGCGTTGGATAAAGGCGAGCAGGTTGAGCAAACCCGCCTGACCGATTACGAGAGCAAACACCGCGTGGATTGGTCGAAATACAGCGGCCAAGATTGGCGCGAAGCCGTGAGCAGCGGTTTGCCGGCTGCCGATATCCAGCGTTTGGCCGACAAATTCACCGAAGTGCCGCAAGGCTTTGCGCTGCACAATACGGTGAAAAAGCTGTTGGAAAGCCGCAAGGCCATGGCCGCCGGCGAGCAGCCGATTGATTGGGGCATGGCCGAAACCATCGCTTATGCAAGCTTGGTGACCAAAGGCACGCCGGTGCGCATTTCCGGTGAAGATTCCGGCCGCGGCACGTTCTCGCACCGCCATGCCGTGCTGCACGATCAAAACCGCGAAAAACGCGATGATGGCGCTTATGTGCCGCTGAGCCATATGAGCGAGCAGCAAGCCAGCTTTATTGTGATCGATTCTATTCTCAATGAAGAAGCCGTGATGGCTTACGAGTATGGTTTTGCCTGCTCGGCGCCCGACCGCTTAACCATTTGGGAAGCGCAATTCGGCGATTTTGCCAACGGCGCGCAAGTGGTGATCGACCAATTCTTGTCGTCCGGCGAAACCAAATGGGGGCGCTTGTGCGGCCTGACCGTGATTCTGCCGCACGGCTACGACGGCCAGGGCCCCGAGCACTCGTCTGCCCGTTTGGAGCGCTGGCTGCAATTGTGCTCTGAAGACAATATGCAGATTGTGATGCCGTCTGAAGCTTCGCAAATGTTCCACATTCTGCGCCGTCAGGCTTTGCGCTCCTATCGCAAGCCCTTGGTGATTTTCATGTCGAAACGCTTGCTGCGCTTTAAAGATTCTATGAGCCCGCTGAGCAATTTCACTGAAGGTTCGACTTTCCGTCCGGTGATCGGTGATGTGGCCGAGCGCGCCGATAACGGCAGCGTGAAGCGTGTGGTGCTGTGTGCAGGGCAGGTGTATTACGATTTGGCCAAAGCGCGCGATGAGCGCAACTTGGCCGATGATGTGGCCATCGTGCGTGTGGAGCAGCTTTATCCGTTCCCGTATGATGAAATCAAGGCTGAGCTGGCGAAATACCCGAATGCCAAAGAAGTAACGTGGGCGCAGGAAGAGCCGCGCAATCAGGGTGCGTTTTACCAAATCCGCCACCGCATCGAGCGCGTGTTGGATGCTTCGCAAACCCTCTCGTTTGCCGGCCGCCCGACCAGCGCTTCGCCTGCTGTAGGCTATATGAGCAAACACGTTGCCCAGCTCAAGCAGCTGATCGACGATGCCCTGACCTTAAACTAAACGCCAAATGCCGTCTGAAAGCTTTTTCAGACGGCCACACATCCCATTGGAGAACAACATGATTGTAGAAGTTAAAGTCCCTTTATTGTCAGAGAGCGTGTCGGAAGGCACTTTGATGAGCTGGCACAAAAAAGTCGGCGATGCCGTTGCGCGCGATGAAATCCTGATTGATGTGGAAACCGACAAAGTGGTGTTGGAAGTGCCCTCGCCGCAAGCCGGCGTGTTGGTGGAAATCATTGCCCAAGACGGTGAAACCGTGGTGGCCGAGCAGCTGCTGGCCAAAATTGACACCGCAGCCCAAGCCCAAGCGGCCGCGCCTGCTGCCGAAGCCGCACCGGCTGCAGCCGCAGCGCCGGCTTCCAATGCCCAAGCCGGTGTGGCGATGCCCGCCGCTGCCAAGCTAGCCGCCGAAAAAGGCGTGGATGTGGGCAGCGTGCAAGGCTCGGGTCGTGATGGCCGTGTGTTGAAAGAAGATGTGCAAGCTGCCGCTGCTGCACCTAAAGCCGCTGCGCCTGCTGCGCCCGTGCCTGCCGGCGAGCGCCCCGAGCAGCGTGTGCCGATGAGCCGCCTGCGCACCCGCGTGGCCGAACGCTTGCTGGCTTCTCAGCATGAAAATGCTATTCTCACCACGTTTAATGAAGTCAACATGAAGCCGGTGATGGAGTTGCGCAACAAATACAAAGAAAAATTTGAAAAAGAGCACGGCGTGAAGCTGGGCTTTATGTCGTTCTTTGTAAAAGCCGCTGTGGCTGCGCTGAAAAAATATCCGGTGGTGAATGCTTCAATCGACGGCAACGATATCGTGTATCACGGTTACTTCGATATTGGTATCGCCATCGGCAGCCCGCGCGGTTTGGTGGTGCCGATTCTGCGCGATGCCGATCAAATGAGCATTGCCGATATCGAAAAAGCGATTGTGGATTACGCGGTGAAAGCCAAAGACGGCAAAATCGCGTTGGAAGAGCTCACCGGCGGCACTTTCAGCATCACCAACGGCGGCACTTTCGGCTCGATGATGTCCACCCCCATCATTAATCCGCCGCAATCGGCCATTTTGGGCATGCACGCCACCAAAGAGCGTGCCATGGTTGAAAACGGCCAAGTGGTGGTGTTGCCGATGATGTATCTGGCGCTCTCTTACGACCACCGCATTATCGACGGGCGCGAAGCCGTGTTGACGCTGGTGGCCATCAAAGATGCGCTGGAAGACCCGGCTCGCTTGCTTTTGGATTTGTAAGCGGTTTTTCAGACGGCCTCAAAAATGTGTGGCCGTCTGAAACATTTAAAAAGGAATGAACATGAAATACGCCATTGTGTTGTCCGTCTTGATGTTGAGCGCTTGCGCAGGCATGGCAGGCAAAGAGTATTCCGTGCAAGCCTACAATAGCCGCGGCCAGCTGCTGAACAAGCAGATGGCACTCGACAGCAGCAGATCCGGCATTCCGATTGCGCGCGATTCATTGTGCAAAACCTATCCCAATGCCACCATTCGTGTGTATAACAACATTACCAAACAAGAGCTTGGCGACATGAGCCCGTATTCATGCAAACGCTGAGCCCACAGGCCGTCTGAAAACCTGCAAGGCTTGTTTCAGACGGCCTGTATTTATTGCATCAAACAAATATTAAAGTTAAAGGATGATTATGTCTCAATTTGACGTAGTGGTTATCGGTGCGGGCCCCGGCGGCTATATCGCCGCCATTCGCGCCGCCCAACTCGGCTTCAACACCGCCTGCATCGATGCGGGCGTCAACAAGGCCGGCGATGCACCCGCGCTCGGCGGCACCTGCCTGAATGTGGGCTGCATTCCTTCCAAAGCGCTGTTGCAGTCTTCCGAGCATTTCCACACCGCGCAACACGATTTTGCCGAACACGGCATCAGCGTGGAGGGCTTGGCCTTTGATGCGGCCAAAATGGTTGAGCGCAAAGATGCCATTGTGACCAAGCTCACCGGCGGCGTGAAATTTCTGTTTCAGAAAAACAAAGTGGCCAGCTTTTTCGGCAAGGGCAGCTTTAAAGGCAAAAACGGCGATCTCTATCAAATCGAAGTGGACAACAACGGCGAAAAAACCGTTATCGAAGCCAAAAACGTGATTGTGGCCACCGGCTCCGTGCCGCGCCCGCTGCCCTTGGTGGAAATCGATAATGTAAACGTGCTGGATAACGAAGGCGCGCTCAATCTGACCGAAGTGCCGAAAAAGCTCGGCGTGATCGGCTCGGGTGTGATTGGTTTGGAAATGGGCTCGGTGTGGAAGCGCGTGGGCTCGGATGTGACCATACTCGAAGCCATGCCCACTTTCCTGGCCGCCGCCGACCAGCAAATTGCCAAAGAAGCCCTGAAAATCTTTACCAAAGAGCAAGGCTTGGCGATTGAATTGGGCGTGCAGCTCAATGAAATCAAAAACGATAAAAAAGGCGTTACCGTGGCTTATGAAGTGGGCGGCGAAAAGAAAGCCGAAACCTTCGACAAGCTCATTATCTCTATCGGCCGCATCCCGAACACCGCCGGTTTGAATACCGAAGCCGTCGGCCTGGAAAAAGACGAACGCGGCTTTATCAAAGTGGATGGTGATTGCCGCACCAACCTGCCGGGCGTGTGGGCAATCGGTGATGTGGTGCGCGGCCCGATGCTGGCGCACAAAGCCAGCGATGAAGGCGTGGCCGTGGCCGAGCGCATTGCCGGCCAAAAACCGCATATCGATTTCAACACCATTCCGTTTGTGATCTACACCGACCCTGAAATTGCCTGGGTGGGCAAAACCGAAGAGCAGCTCAAAGCCGAGGGCGTGGCCTATAAAAAAGGCCAGTCGGGCTTTGCGCCCAACGGTCGTGCGCTGGCGCTGGGCAAGGCAAAAGGCATCGTTAAAGTGTTGGCCGATGCCCAAACCGACCGTATTTTGGGTGTGCACATGATAGGCCCGATTGTGTCTGAACTGGTGGCCGAAGGCGTGATGGGCATGGAATTTAAAGCCAGCAGCGAAGACATTGCCCGCATTGTGCACGCACACCCGACCTTGTCGGAAGTAATGCACGAAGCCGCTTTGGCGGTGGACAAGCGCGCCTTGCACGGCTAAATCCGCTTGGTTTGACAGAAAACAAGGCTATCCGGGGCAAGATTCGGGTAGCCTTGTTTTATTTTTAAAGGAGTTTTATATGCTGAACGCTTTACAACGCCCGCAGCACCGTGAATGGCTGCTTGAGCAGGCCGAAGCCTTGCTAGAATTTGCACGCAAAGCCCGGCAACCGTTGGGCTTTGCCTATCTCGATAAAAACGGTGAGCCCGATTTCGGCCAGCCGATTCAAGCCTGGATCAGCTGCCGCATGACCCATATCTACAGCATCGGTGCGCTGATGGGCATGGAAGGTTGCCGTGAAATGGCTGAGCACGGCATCCGCAGCCTGCTGGACAGCTTTCAAGATCCGCAACACGGCGGCTTTTTCGAGGCCATCAATCATCAGCCCGATGCAGCCGGCCATGCTGTGCCCACACCGGATGGCGAACGCAAAACGGCTTATGCACATGCTTTTGTGTTGCTGGCGGCATCCAGCGGCCTGATTGCCGGCATTGAGCGTGCCGGTGAATTATTCAATGCCATCAGCGGCGTAATCGACCGTCATTTTTGGGAGGTGGGGGCGGGCAAAATGCGCGAATCTTTCTCACGCGATTTTGGCGAATGCGAAGCCTATCGCGGCGTGAATGCCAATATGCACAGCGTGGAAGCCTGTTTGGCCGCTTTTGATGCGCAATTATCGTTGGGCGTGGCTGCAAACGATGAGCGTGCGGCGCGTTGGCTGGCGCGTGCCAATTCGATATTGGGCTTTGTGCTGGATTTGGCCGGCCGGCACGATTACCGCATTCCCGAGCATTTTGATGCGCATTGGCAGGTGCTGTGGGATTACAACGAAAACGACAAAACCCACCAGTTCCGCCCCTATGGTGCCACGGTCGGCCATGCGCTGGAATGGGCACGCCTAGCTTGCCATGCGCTGGCAATGAATCAAAAATATGGTGTTGATGCGGGTGAGCACTATGCGCGCGATGCTTACGGCTTGTTCCGGCAATCGCTCGGCAACTGGCATGGCGACGGCGCGGCCGGTTTTGTGTATACCACCGATTTTCAAGGCGTGCCGATTGTGCGCGAGCGTATGCATTGGGTGTTGTGCGAGTCCATTGGTGCGGCGGTGGCTTTAGACGGTGTGAATGCGGCTGATGCGCCGGTGGGGGATTTGGGTTTGGCCGAAGCTTATGTGGCAACCGGCTTGGGTGGTGAATTTTCTTATTGGTATGAACAGTTTATCGCTTATGCCGACCGGTATTTGATTGAAGCGCCCGGGCGCTGGCACCACCAGCTAGACACAGAAAACTTGCCGGCAGAAGGCATTTGGGCGGGCAAGCCGGATATTTATCATGCTTTTCAAGCGTTGATGCTGCCGCTGTTGCCGTTTGGTCCATTCATTACCCGGGCGGTAAAAATATCGTCGGCCGTTGATTGATTGGGTTTGTGCTGCAAAAGGCCGTCTGAATATTTTCTTTCAGACGGCCTTTTGCAACAGCGTTATAATGCGCAACCTTCGTAATAAAAGCACACCATGAATAAAGAATTATTGGGCATTATCTTTTTGCCCGCCGGCGTGATCTCTATGTGTTTGGCCGCTTTATGGCAGATGTATGTGATGATGACCGAAAGCTACACGCTCAACCGCTTTAAAGACCGGCAATTGGTGTGGGTGGTGGCGGCCTTGTTTTTCAGCTTCAGCCTGGCGGTGTATTGGTTTTGCCCCAATGCGCGCAAAAAAGGGTTGCTGTTTGCGCTGCTTGGCGTGGCGGGCGTGGTGATGTATGTGCTGGCGCGGATGTGGTTGCCGTTTAACCGCTAGGGTCTGTTCACATTTCATCCGTGCGTAAGATTTTGAGCGCAAAAGCGCGCTTGCAAGGCGAAAAGCGCAGCAAGGTTGGACACCTTGCGAGCATTTTCAACGCGGCAGGCGCGTTTTTGAGCCAAAAGATTGTCACGAGATGAATTGTGAACAGACCCTAGTGGTGTTGTGCGATGTAATTGGCTGAGGCCGTCTGAACGCATTTAGTGCCAAATCAGGGTTTGAATAAAACGATTCGAGCATGATTATTGCTTTCAGACGGCCTGATATTTTAAGGTGCGCATTTGCCCGCCGAGCGCAGGCGCGCTGCTGCCTGGGCTTGATGAAAGTAATAAAAATCGGCTTTCGGAAGCACAAAATAGTGTATTCCGACTAAATTTCGACTATAATCTTTCTGTTATTCCAAGCAGTCGGATTCTGGCGTTTTGCGCATCGCAGCGCCGATTATCAACAACTATAGAGGACGATTTCATGAACTTACATGAGTATCAGGCAAAAGAACTGTTGGCAAGCTACGGCCTGCCCGTGCAAGGCGGCATTTTGGCAGCCAGCGGCGATGAAGCGGCAGCGGCCTATGATCAATTGGGCGGCAAATTTGCCGTGATCAAAGCCCAGGTTCATGCCGGCGGACGCGGTAAAGCGGGCGGCGTGAAAGTGGTGAAAAGCCGCGAAGAGGCCAAAGAAGTGGCCGACAGCCTGATTGGCAAAAACCTGATTACTTACCAAACCGATGCCAACGGCCAGCCGGTCAACAGCGTGTTGGTATGTGAAGACATGTATCCGGTGCAAACCGAGCTTTATCTGGGTGCGGTGGTTGACCGCTCCACCCGCCGCGTGACCTTTATGGCCTCTACCGAGGGCGGTGTGGAAATCGAAAAAGTAGCCGAAGAAACCCCCGAAAAAATTATCAAAACCACGGTAGATCCGCTGGTGGGCCTGCAACCTTGCCAAGCGCGCGAAGTGGCGTTTGCATTGGGTTTGGAAGGCAAACAAATCAATGAATTCGTGAAGCTAATGAGCGGCGCCTACCGCGCTTTTGTGGAAAACGATTTCGCCCTGTTTGAAATCAACCCCTTGGCCGTGCGCGAAAACGGCGAGCTCGCCTGCGTGGACGGCAAAATCGGCATCGACAGCAACGCCCTCTACCGCCTGCCGAAAATCGCCGAATTGCGCGATAAATCGCAAGAAAACGAGCGCGAGCTGAAAGCATCCGAATTCGACCTCAACTATGTTGCCCTCGAAGGCAACATCGGCTGCATGGTAAACGGCGCGGGCCTGGCCATGGCCACCATGGACATCATCAAACTTTACGGCGGCCAACCGGCCAACTTCCTCGACGTGGGCGGCGGTGCCACCAAAGAGCGCGTGGTTGAAGCTTTCAAACTGATTTTGGAAGACCAATCGGTGCAAGGCGTGCTGATTAATATTTTCGGCGGCATCGTGCGCTGCGACATGATTGCCGAGGCCATTATCGCCGCTGTGAAAGAAGTGAACGTAACCGTGCCCGTGGTGGTGCGTTTGGAAGGCAATAACGCCGAATTGGGCGCGAAGCTCTTGGAAGAATCCGGCCTGAAACTGACCTCTGCCGACGGCCTGGCCGACGCAGCCCAAAAAATCGTTGCCGCCGTTAAAGCCTAAGGAGAGAATGAATGAGCGTTTTGATTAATAAAGACACCAAAGTATTGGTACAAGGTTTCACCGGTAAAAACGGTACGTTTCACTCAGAGCAGGCGCTGGCCTACGGCACCAAAGTGGTGGGCGGCGTTACCCCCGGCAAAGGCGGTCAAACCCACCTGAATCTGCCCGTGTTCAACACCATGAAAGAAGCGGTTAAAGAAACCGGCGCCGATGCTTCGGTGATTTACGTGCCGGCACCGTTTGTGCTCGATTCAATCGTGGAAGCCGTGGATTCGGGCGTGGGCTTGGTGGTGGTAATCACCGAGGGTGTGCCCACTTTGGATATGCTCAAAGCCAAGCGCTACTTGGAAACCAACGGCAACGGCACTCGCTTGGTCGGCCCCAACTGCCCAGGTGTGATTACCCCGGGCGAATGCAAAATCGGCATTATGCCGGGCCATATCCACCAGCCGGGCAAAATCGGCATTATTTCCCGCTCAGGCACGCTCACTTATGAAGCCGTGGCGCAAACCACCAAGCTGGGCTTGGGTCAATCGACCTGTATCGGCATCGGCGGCGACCCGATTCCGGGTATGAACCAAATCGATGCGCTGGAATTGTTCCAAAACGATCCGCAAACCGAAGCCATTATTATGATTGGTGAAATCGGCGGCACCGCAGAAGAAGAAGCCGCAGAATACATCCAATCTAACGTGAGCAAGCCGGTGGTGGGCTATATTGCCGGTGTTACCGCGCCGAAAGGCAAACGCATGGGCCACGCCGGTGCGATTATTTCCGGCGGCAAAGGCACGGCCGAAGAGAAATTCGCCGCCTTTGAAAAAGCCGGCATGGCTTACACCCGCAGCCCGGCCGAATTGGGCAGCACCATGCTGGAAGTGCTGAAAAGCAAAGGCATGGCATAAGCTTAACGCTGTATAGCATCCAGAGGCCGTCTGAACATTCAGACGGCCTTTTTATATTGCGATACCTAAAATCAAAACAACACAAATTGCCGCCTTGTCGGCTTACTTTTTTGAATGGGTATTATGTTATGATGCCGCCTTGTTTTCAGCAGAGCAAAAACATGGATAAAACCGTTTATCTTTACACCGACGGCGCGTGCAAAGGCAACCCCGGCGCGGGCGGCTGGGGCGTGTTGATGCGCTACGGGACGCATGAAAAAGAGCTGTTTGGCGGCGAGCCCGACACCACGAATAACCGTATGGAGCTCAAAGCCGTGATTGAAGGCCTCAAAGCGCTCAAGCGCCGCAGCCGCGTGCAAATCTGCACCGATTCGCAATATGTGAAAAACGGCATGGAAAGCTGGATACACGGCTGGAAGCGCAACGGTTGGAAAACCGCAGCCAAGCAGCCGGTGAAAAATGCCGATTTATGGCGCGAGTTGGATGAGCAAGTGGCGGCGCACGATGTGGTGTGGACTTGGGTGAAAGGCCATGCCGGCCATGCCGAAAACGAGCGCGCCGATGCGCTGGCCAATCGCGGCGCGGCGGCTTTCGGTTAATATTCGGTTAAATTGCATAAATATCCTTAAATCAGGCCGTCTGAAAGCGGTTCAGACGGCCTGATACATTAAAATAATCCCTTTTAGACCAAGCCAAAAAAGTTGCTTCGCCTTGCCGGGCTGGCTGTACTGTCTGCGCCTCACTGCCTTGCAAGCTTACTTTTTTGAATGGGTATAATCCTTTTATCCAAGCGGAGCGTATTATGGCCGAATGCCCGATTTGCAGCGCGCAAAACGAAGAAATTTTGTGGCAAAACCCTCAATTGCGCGTGATTGCCGTGCATAACGAATCCAATGCGCCGGCTTTTTGCCGCGTGATCTGGCAGGCGCATGTGGGGGAGATGACCGATTTGGCGGCCGATGAGCGCGCCGAAATTATGAATGCGGTGTATCGCGTTGAGGCGGCCATGCGCCAAGTGTTTCAGCCGGCCAAAATCAATTTGGCGAGCTTGGGCAATGTAGTGCCGCACCTGCATTGGCATGTGATTGCCCGCTTTGATAATGATGCCAATTTTCCCGCGCCTATTTGGGCGCCGGCGCAGCGCAAGGCCACGATGACGGTGGCGGACGATTGGCCGCAGCAGGTTAAAAAACTGCTTGAGGCCGTCTGAAAGGCTGTTTGAAGTTGGCAGACCACCCGAATAGCATGAAGATGAAACAAGCTGATGGCGCATATGCTCGGGTGTTCTGCTTGGATAAAATCATTGCCTGAATAAAACCATAAGGATAAATCATGACTTGGCAAACTTCCCGCCGCCATTTTTTGCGCACAGGTGCCGCTTTTGCCGGTGCCGGCCTGCTGCAAGCCTGCGGCAGCACTTCCCAACCTTCAACCTCACAAAAAGTCCAACCCGTGCCGCCGAGAAAAACCCAGCCTGCCCGTCAAGGCGATAATATCTTGCGTGTTGTGGCGCCTTCCGGCTTTGCCGAGAGCGCTGCCCGCGTTGAAATGGGGCTCACCCGACTCTACAACGCCGGCTTCACCGTGACCAACCAACAAGCGGGCTACCGCCGCTATCAGCGCTTTGCCGGCACCGATGCCGAGCGCATTGCCGATTTCCAAGATGTGGCCAGCGGCCGCGTGGCCACGCCCAAAGTGTTGATGGGCTTGCGCGGCGGTTATGGTGCGGCGCGCTTGCTGCCGCATATTGATTTCGACCGCTTGGGCGGCCGTATGCGCGAGCGCGGCACCTTGTTTTTCGGCTTCAGCGATGTGTGTGCCATTCAATTGGCGCTGCTGGCCAAAGGCAATATGGCCAGTTTCGCCGGCCCCATGGTATATAGCGAATTCGGCAAACCCGCGCCCAGCACCTATACCATGGATGCCTTTATCAGCGGCAGCACGCAGGCGCAAAACACTTTGGCGGTGGCGGAAATCCAGCGCCGCGATGTGAATGTGGAGGGCACACTGTGGGGCGGCAATCTGAGCGTGCTCGCTTCGCTGGCCGGCAGCCCCTATATGCCCGATGTGCCCGGCGGCATTTTGTTTCTCGAAGATGTGGGCGAGCAGCCTTACCGCATCGAGCGCATGCTGCAAACCCTTTATCTGGCCGGCATTCTTTCGAAGCAGCGCGCCATTGTGTTCGGCAATTTCCGCATGGGCACCATACGCGATGCCTACGACAGCAGCTATGATTTCAGCGGCGTGCTCAATACCATACAGCGGGTGGCCAAAGTGCCGGTGCTCACCGGTTTTCCTTTCGGGCATATCGCTAATAAAGCCACTTTCCCCTTGGGCGCGCATGCCAAAATCCGCAGCAGCGGCAACGGCGGCTACAGCGTAACCTTTAGCGGTTATCCGACCTTGGATGCCGGCAGCCTGTCGCTCAGCACGCTGTTGCCGCCGCCGGTGTCGTTTGGCGGATTTGGCAGCGTGCAAGAAACGGTGGTTGAAGATCCGGTGCAGGAATAATTGCCACCATAGCAACGATATTGAGAATGGCCGTCTGAAAGCTTTCAGACGGCCTTTGGTTTGATAGCGGTGGGACGGATTTATACCCATTCGAAAAAATAAGATAACAAGGCGGCGAGCCGAAGACAGTACACCTAGTACGGCTGGGCGAGTCAACGCGGTTAGGTTATTTTTGGATTGGTATAAATACTGCTGTTGTGTTTTAAAGGCCGTCTGAAACATATGTTCAGACGGCCTTGTTGCGCTTGGAAAAGGGCGGGAAGTGTGTTGGAAAGTTTGTGTCGGGTTGGTTGGTGCATAAAAAAACGGATGCCGCACGGCATCCGTTTCTCGGTGAATAAGCCCTACACCACGGCTTCTTCTTTTTTCTTCTGCGGTTTGGCCAAGTTGTCGCGATCAAGGCCAAACATAATCAGCAGGGGGCTGGCCACCAGCACCGATGAATAAATGCCGAACACGATGCCGATGGTGAGCGCCAGGGCAAAGCCGTGCAAGGCTGCGCCGCCGAAAATCAGCATGGAGAGCACCATGGCTTCGGTGGAGCCGTGGGTGATGATGGTGCGGCTCATGGTGGCGGTGATGGCATTGTCGATAATCTCGGGAACGGATTTATTGCGCATGGCCGGTTTGCGGAAGTTTTCGCGGATACGGTCAAACACCACCACCGATTCGTTGACCGAATAACCCAGCACGGCAAGGATACCGGCCAGCACGGTGAGCGAGAATTCCCATTGGAAAAAGGCGAAAAAGCCCAGAATAATGATAACGTCGTGCATATTGGCAATAATCGCCGCCACGGCAAAACGCCATTCGAAGCGCACCGACAAATAAATGATGATACCCACAATCACCATGGCCAAGGCCAGCAGGCCGTTGGTGACCAGCTCGTCGCCCACTTGCGGGCCGATAAATTCGACTTGGCGCAGGGTAACGTCGGGGTTGTCGGCTTTGAGCAAATCCATCACTTGGTTGGAGAGCTGCGCCGAGGGCACGCCTTCTTTATTGGGCAGGCGGATCATGATGTGGCGGTTGGTGCCCAATGCCTGCACCTGCACTTCGCCATCGCTGATGCTGTTGAGGCGGTTGCGCACTTGGTTCACTTCCGCGCCTTGTGTGTATTGCACTTCCATCACGGTGCCGCCGGTGAATTCCACCGAGAGATTCAGCCCGCGTGTGAGCAAAAAGAACACGGCTAACACAAAGGTAACCAACGAGATAAACGTGGTTAACTTGCCGTAGCTCATAAACGGGATGTCGCGTTTGATTTTGAATAATTCCATCTTGCCTTACTCCTTACCGGCGGTTTCGGCGGCGGGTTTCCACACCGAGCCGATAGAGATGCGTTTGAGGTTGCGGCGGCTGCCGTACCACAGATTGACCAATGCGCGGGAAACCACCACCGATGAATACATCGAGGTGAGGATGCCCAAGCAATGCACCACGGCAAAGCCGCGCACCGGGCCGGAGCCGAAAATCAACAGCGCAATGCCGGCAATCAGCGAGGTGATGTTGGAATCGACAATGGTTGCCCAAGCGTGCTGATAGCCGAGGTTGATGGCTGCCTGCGGAGCGGCACCGCCGCGCAATTCTTCGCGGATGCGCTCGTTAATCAACACGTTGGAATCGATGGCCATGCCCAGCGTGAGCGCCAGCGCAGCGATGCCGGGCAGGGTGAGCGTGGCTTGCAATGCCGACAAAATGGCAATCAAAAACAGTAGGTTGCACGAGAGTGCAATCACGGAAACCACGCCGAACACGCGGTAATACACCACCATAAACACGGCCACCACGGCAAAGCCCCACAGGGTGGAGTTAAAACCTTTTTCAATGTTTTCTTTGCCCAAAGAGGGGCCGATGGTGCGCTCTTCGATGATTTCCATCGGCGCGGCCAGTGAGCCTGCGCGCAACAGCAGCGAGGTGTCGTTGGCTTCGGCCGAGCTCATGCTGCCGGAAATCTGCACCCGCCCGCCGGTGATGGCCGAGCGGATAACCGGCGCGGTCACCACTTCGGATTTACCCTGATCGATCAGCACCATAGCCATGCGCTTGCCGACGTTTTGCGAAGTGAGTTCGCCAAAAATCGAGCCGCCGGCATTATCGAGGTTGATGCTCACGGCAGGCGCGCCCATTTCATCAAAGCTGGGCTGGGCATCGTTGATGTTGTCGCCGGTGAGTTCCACCTGGCGGCTCACCAAAGTGGGCTGCGGGCGCTCGCCGGCGGTGTAGAGCAGCTCATAGCCGCTGGGCACGTTGCCGGCCAGTGCGGCCTGCATCTGTGCCGGATCATCCGACACCATGCGCACTTCCAGCGTGGCGGTGCGGCCGATGATGTCTTTGGCTTTGGCGGTGTCTTGCACGCCCGGCAGCTGCACCACAATGCGGTCGGCACCGGCTTGTTGAATCACAGGCTCGGCCACACCCAATTCGTTAACACGGTTGTGCAAGGTGTTGATGTTTTGCTTCACGGCATCGGCGCGCACTTTATCGAGCACTTCTTGCGAGAGCGTGAGGGTTAAGTCGTTGCCGTTGGGTGTGAGTGTGGCTTCGGGGAAAAGCTTGCGGAATTCGGGCAGGGCTTTTTGCAGATCGGCCGCATCTTGAAACGGCACGGTGAGGCTGTTGTCGGTTTGGCGCGGCGTGCCGGTACGGATTTGCTGGCGGCGCAATTCGCGGCGGATGTCGCCTGAATAGCGCTCGAAGGTTGTCTGCATGGCCGCTTTCATGTCCACCTGCATGGTGAAATGCACGCCGCCGCGCAAGTCGAGGCCGAGAAACATCGGGTTGGCCTTGATTTTAGCCATCCATTCGGGGCTGTCGGCCAAAAGATTGAGCGCGGTGATGTAGCCTTCGCCCAGCGTGTTTTCAATCACATCGCGTGCTTTGAGCTGAGTTTCGGCATCTTTAAAGCGCACTTTGAGCGAATTGTCAGCGATAAACATGCCGTCGGTGGCGATGTTGGCGGCCTGCAAGGCGGCGGAAACGCGGTTTTCGGTTTGCTCGTTGATGACGATGGCCTGGCGGTTGGTGGAAACTTGCACAGCAGGGGTTTCGCCAAACAGATTGGGCAGCGCATAAATGGCGGCCAAAATCAGCGTGGCGGCAATCAGCAGGTATTTCCAGAGCGGATAGCGGTTCATGTTAAACCTTCGTTATATAAAGACAAACAGCCGCAGCAAAAAATGCGGCGGCTAGGTGCGGGCGCTCAAATCAGGCGGCTTGTTTGCTGGCAATGGCGTTGCGTTCTACTTCAACCACCACGCCTTTGGCGATTTCCACAGAAAAAAACTGCTCGTTTACGGCGGTGATGGTGCCGGCAAAGCCGGAAGCCAAAATCACGCGGTCGCCGCGTTTGAGCTCTTTGAGCATGGCTTGGTGGGTTTTGAATTTCTTTTGCTGCGGGCGCATAATCAGCAGATAGAAAACCACTAAAATCAGCACCAGCGGTGCAAATTGCATCAGCATGTTGGGCTGGGCTGCGTCGGCGGCGTAGGCGAAGTCAATCATGTGTTGTCCAATCTAAAAAATCAGGAAAAATGGCGGGCAGATTTGGATTTCCTGCCCAAAGTAAGCTATTCTAAAGGGCTGGGCGGATTTTTCCAAGAAATTTCCGTATTATTAACTTTATTTATCAGTGAGGCCGTCTGAAAGCGGGGCGGTTCGCTTGCCGCAGCGCGTTGTGATGCGCAAATGGGTTGAAAACAGGAGCAAACAAGGTGCGTGCATGGTTACAGCGGCTGCTGGGCAAAAAGCCGAGCACAATATGGGTGAGCCATCCGATATTTCTGCAACACGAGCCGGGGCGCAACCATCCAGAAGCACCGGCGCGCATCAGTGCCATCAGCGCTGAATTGCAACAGCAAGGCATTTGGCGCAAGCTGTGGCGGCTGGAAGCGGAAGAGGCAGACGAGCGGCAATTGGCGCTGGTGCATCCGAGCAAATACCTCAATTATCTGGAAGCGCGCCAGCCGCAAAACGGCAAAATCGCCCGCATTGATGATGATACGGTGATGAGCAGCCATTCTTTATCGGCGGCGCGATGCGGTGCCGGCGCGGTGATTAAGGCGGTGGACAGGGTGATGCAAGGCAAGGCCGACAATGCTTTTTGTGCCGTGCGCCCGCCCGGGCACCATGCGGAAAGCGACAGGGCAGGCGGCTTTTGCCTGATTAACAATGTGGCGGTGGGCGCGATGCATGCGATTGCGCAATATCGTGTGCAGCGGGTGGCGGTGATTGATTTTGATGTGCACCACGCCAACGGCACGGAAGAAATTTTCAAAGGCGACCCGCGTGTGTTGCTGCTCAACAGCTGCGAGCCGGATCTTTATCCTTTTCCCAAACCTGAAATTGCCGCTGAGCACGACAATATTGTGAATACCTTGCTGGAATCGGGTAGCGGCAGCCTGGAAATGCGCCGCGCGGTGCGCGAGCAATGGCTGCCCAGGCTGGCTCAGTTTAAGCCGGAATTGATTCTGCTCTCGGCCGGCTTCGATGCGCATCGTGATGATGAAATAGGCCGTCTGAATTGGCACGAGGCCGATTATGCCTGGCTCACCCATCAAATCATGCAGGCTGCGCCGGCCTGCGCCGGGCGCATTGTGTCGGTGTTGGAGGGCGGCTATCATTTGGAAAGTTTGTCGAAAAGCGCGGCGGCACATTTATATGTGCTTTGCGGCATGGGCAAGCCCGAATGTGCGGTGAAATATGATCGTTATTTGAAAGCGCAAAAAGAAGTGACTGCTTAAATAGAAAATGAACAACAAAGGCCGTCTGAAAGAGTTTCAGACGGCCTTTGTTTGATTTGAAAAAGTTAAAAGAAAAGGTTTGGCTTATAAGATGGCGGCGGTGTTCGCATCGTGCTGGATAGTGTCATCTACCGTAATCAGCGAAGCGCCGTATTCCGCCGGTGCGGTAAACGCCACCGTGCCCAAGCCGCTGCTGCTGTGCTCGCCCAACGCGCCGGATAAATCAAGCGTGGTGGTGGAGAGCAGATCAGACAGCACCAAAGTGTCGCCCAGCACCAGCTTGTCTGCATGCTCGTCGCTTGCGGAATCCAACACGGTTTTGCCAGCGGCGTCGGCATCGTCTGATGAAGCGGCCAGCAATTTGACTGCAGCGGTTTTGCTGCTCACCAAGGTGTCGGTGCCGATATCGAGGCTCAGGCTGGTGGCGGACAGCAGGGGCTCGACAACAGGATTTTGAACGGACTTGACTGCAATAATCGCGTCGCTATTATGAGTGTTGTCATCGGCATAAACATCGGCTTTGACATGTTCTATCCAGCCGCGGTAAAACGCGTTGCGATCGGTCAAGATTTCATTGTCAACCACATATAGCAAGGGCTTCTCATCGCCGGCACGGCCGTGAAGGCTGACAATGGCGTTGTTCATATTGCCGTGCAACTCAAACGTGTTGTTGGTGATGTTGTAGCTCTCGGCGTTGCCTATCATTTGGATGGCTTCGATGCTGCCATCGGAATTTTCCCGCACTTTAATGTAATTGCCATCTACGGTTACTACGCCGCGCAACTGGCCGTTGTTGTTGTGTTCGTTGATAAAAATCGGCATGGTGCCGGCGGCGATGGTGCCGATATCGCCATAGTTATCGATGATATTGATGGTGCCTGAGCCCAAGCCATTTTCGCCACTAACCAGATTTTTGGTGTTGTTGATGATGGCAATCATGTATTTGCTGGATTCGCCGATGATTTTATTTTCAGCAATATCCAACGTGTAATGCATTTTCTGCTCATGGTTGCGAAATTCGATGCCATAAGTTTGCACGGAATTTTTATACAGAGTCAGATTTTCGATGGTGTTGCCGCGAATTTCAAAATGACCGGCGTCGGCACTTTTCAGCTCTTTAAACTGGGCGTTGGTTTGCACTTGGATGCCGGAATAGCCGTGATAAGTGAGGCGCGGGTTGTCATCGGTTTCCAAGCGGAAATCCGGATCTTGTTTAATGGTGTTGTTGATGATTTTGACATTATCCATCGTGAATTGGCGGTTATACACAGCAATGCCGTAGAGGCGGTCGCCAATGGCAGTGTTGTTTTCAATCAAAATATCGTTGCCATCGTGCACATCCAGACCTTTGCGGTAGTTGTGATCGGTGGTGTTGTTTGTGAAGGTTACGCCAAAGTTATAGCTGCCTGCCATGGCGGTGATGCCGTAGCCTGTGCCACCGTCTGCCTCATGGCCGTTCCAGGCCAGATAGTTGTTGTCTGCAACAAAATCTTTTTGATAGGAAACCAATGCACCGGCCACGCGGTTGTGGTGCAGATGGCTGTCGATCAGGCGGTTGTTTTCACCCAGCGGCAGATTTTCGTAGGTTTCATCCACTTCGTTTCTATATAAGCGCCCTTTATAGGAAAGGCCTTTGCCTTCGGGATCTTTTTGCAGCGCCTGGGTAGAGGTGAAATTTACGCCGGCGCGGTTGGCACCGGAAACCTCTACTTTACTGATTAAAGTGTTGTCTGAATCGTTGACCAAAATGCCGCTCACTTTGCCGAAATAGCTGTCACCCGGGCGGTAAAAGTCATCTTTATTGGTGTATTCCACCGATAAATCGGCAATGGTTTTATTGCTTTGGCCGTCAATCAAAATACCGGCGAAAGCTCGGATGTCGTCTTCATTGGTGTTGGGGTTGAACAAGCCGGTTTGTGCTTTATCAAACGAAATAGTGGTGTTGCCCATGCCATCGCCAAACAGGCCGGTAACGCCTTGATTATTGCTGTTGAGCACGATTTGATCGGAAATTTTCAACGAGCCGTGCAGATACACCGCCGCACCTTCTTGGTGCGCTGCGGCCAGCGCTGCATTGATGGCAGCGAGGCTGTCGGTTTCGCCGCTGGTGTCGGTGCCGAATTCGCGCGCATCAATATAAGTGCCATAGGTGGCGTGCTGATAAACCATGTAGTCGCCGAATGCGCCCGGACGGCCTTCGTCTTGCCCGTTGGGTATGGGATCTGAAGGTTTTTCTTCAACCACAGGCTTTTCTTCAACCACAGGTTTTTCTTCAACCACAGGCTTTTCTTCAACCACAGGCTTTTCTTCAACCACAGGCTTTTCTTCAACCACAGGCTTTTCTTCAACCACGGGCTTTTCTTCAACCACGGGTTTTTCTTCAACCACAGGTTTCTCTTCAACCACGGGCTTCTCTTCAACCACAGGTTTCTCTTCAACCACAGGTTTCTCTTCAACCACAGGTTTCTCTTCAACCACAGGTTTCTCTTCAACCACGGGTTTTTCTTCAACCACGGGTTTCTCTTCAACCACGGGTTTTTCTTCAACCACGGGTTTTTCTTCAACCACAGGTTTTTCTTCAACCACGGGTTTTTCTTCAGCCACGGGTTTTTCTTCAACCACGGGTTTTTCTTCAACCACGGGTTTTTCTTCAACCACAGGTTTTTCTTCAACCACAGGTTTCTCTTCAACCACGGGTTTCTCTTCAACCACAGGTTTCTCTTCAACCACAGGTTTCTCTTCAACCACAGGTTTCTCTTCAACCACAGGTTTCTCTTCAACCACAGGTTTCTCTTCAACCACGGGTTTCTCTTCAACCACGGGTTTCTCTTCAACCACGGGTTTTTCTTCAACCACGGGTTTTTCTTCAACCACAGGTTTCTCTTCAACCACAGGTTTTTCTTCAACCGCAGGTTTGCCGGGCACCGGAGCAGAATTGTCGCTGCCACCACCGCCACCACCACCGCCCGCAGCCGCGCCGAGCAGGCCTGCGCCTGCGATGCCGCCAAGCACGGCAAGAATTTTGCTGGAACCTGATGCGGGTTGGGTGGCGGCCATCACTTGCTCGGCCAGCAAAGGATCTGTGGCAGGTGCTTCAGGATAAGCGGCCAGTGCGCCGTTTTGCTGCATGCCGACCACAGGCGGTTTGTTGTTGGCGGAGAGGGGGGCGTAATAATTTTCGATGATTAAATCGGTTTGGCCGGTGCCGGCTTCCTCAAAGCTGATGTGCAAATCATCGTTTACCCGCGTAAAAGCAGCCTGTTCGGGCGCGAGCCCAGTTTCGGCGTCGGCCAATTGGTAGTAAGCGTTATCGAGATTGCTTACCTGTATTTTCAAGGGTTGGTTTTGCCCGGTAGACAAATGATAGCGGCCCAGATTTTCAACTGTGGCCGCGTGGTTTGCCATTACTTTGTTAAGTGAGATTGTGAATTGTTTTGCCATTTTGTTAAATTCCGTAAAATAATTGTGTTTGATAAAAATAAACTAATACAAATTGAATGATTTTTTATTTATAGTGAAATAAGGCCATGATGATTTTTGATGCAAAAAAAGAAAAACAAAGTATCTACTTTAATTGGCTTCTTTAATGCATTTTGGTAACTTGGCGGTTGCCATGGTGAGCAAAGTCAGAAACGCCGTGTTAATCTCATTAATATGCATATCGATAATCTGAATGCATATGCCCTTTCCATATTGTTATGAATTGCAAAGTATCATAATAAATATAATTATGACAATAGTTATTTTATACTTTGTTATTTTAAATAAGTTTTTATTTCCCAAAGTGGGTATTATTCAAGTTGGGTAAGTGAAAAGGCGCGTTTGCAGACGCATCAGGAGCATGCGTTTTGGGCGAATGGTTTTTACACATGATGTTTGAGTGGAAGGCGTGGTCGAAGTGAGTGGTTTGATGATTTTGATGCGGCAGGCCGTCTGAATGTTTTCAGACGGCCTGCCGCTTTAAGTTCATGGAAAAACAAAGTGTTTTTCTGTATAATCACGCCTCTTAATGATTAGGCGGTGCCTATAG
The DNA here is from genome assembly GCF_004341385.1 of Uruburuella suis. Lineage (GTDB taxonomy): Bacteria > Pseudomonadota > Gammaproteobacteria > Burkholderiales > Neisseriaceae > Neisseria > Neisseria suis. The sequence continues at coordinate 12,178 of NZ_SLXE01000018.1, read as the reverse complement.
GCCGTCTGAAATCCATCAGAATAAACGAGCGATTATGTCCAATATCCCCGAACAGGTGCGCCACCGCCGCACTTTTGCCATTATTTCCCACCCCGATGCGGGCAAAACCACGCTCACGGAAAAGCTGTTGCTTTTTTCGGGCGCGATTCAGAGCGCGGGCACGGTGAAAGGCAAAAAAAGCGGCAAATTCGCCACTTCCGACTGGATGGAAATCGAGAAGCAGCGCGGCATTTCGGTGGCTTCATCGGTGATGCAGTTTGAGTATCACGACCACACGGTGAATCTGCTCGACACACCCGGCCACCAAGATTTTTCGGAAGACACTTATCGTGTGCTCACTGCGGTAGACAGCGCTTTGATGGTGATTGATGCGGCAAAAGGTGTAGAAGCGCAAACCATCAAGCTTTTGAACGTGTGCCGTTTGCGCAACACGCCGATTGTTACTTTTATGAACAAATACGACCGCGAGGTGCGTGATTCGCTCGAATTGCTCGATGAGGTGGAAAGCGTGCTGCAAATCCGCTGCGCACCGGTAACTTGGCCGATCGGCATGGGCAAAAATTTCAAAGGCGTGTATTCGATTTTGAACGATGAGGTGTATTTGTTTGAAGCGGGCGGCGAAAAGCTGCCGCACGAATTTGAAGTGATTTCTGGCATTGATAATCCGCGCCTGGATGAATTGTTTCCGCTCGATATGGATAACTTGCGCGCTGAAATCGAGCTGGTGCAGGCGGCTTCCAACGAATTCGATTTAGAAGCTTTTTTGGCGGGCGAGCTCACGCCGGTGTTTTTCGGCTCGGCCATCAATAATTTCGGCATTCAGGAAATTTTAAATTCGCTGATTGATTGGGCACCGGCGCCGAAAGGGCGCGATGCCACCGTGCGCGAAGTGATGCCCGATGAAGAGAAATTTTCCGGTTTTGTGTTTAAAATCCAGGCCAATATGGATCCGAAGCACCGCGACCGTATTGCTTTTTTGCGTGTGTGCTCGGGGCGCTTCGAGCGCGGCATGAAGATGAAGCATTTGCGCATCAACCGCGATATTGCCGCTTCCAGCGTGGTGACGTTTATGTCGCACGACCGCGAGCTGGTGGAAGAGGCTTATGCCGGCGACATTATCGGCATTCCCAACCACGGCAATATTCAGATTGGCGACAGTTTTTCCGAGGGCGAGCAGCTGGCGTTTACCGGCATTCCGTTTTTCGCGCCGGAATTGTTCCGCAGCGTGCGCATTAAAAATCCGCTGAAAATGAAGCAATTGCAAAAAGGCTTGCAGCAGCTGGGCGAAGAGGGCGCGGTGCAGGTGTTTAAACCGCATTCGGGCGCCGATTTGATTTTGGGCGCGGTGGGCGTGTTGCAGTTTGAGGTGGTGACCGCGCGGCTGGCAGCGGAATACGGCGTGGAAGCGGTGTTTGATTCCGCCAGCATTTGGTCGGCACGCTGGGTGTCGTGCGACGATAAGAAAAAACTGGCCGAATTTGAAAAAGCCAACGCCGGCAATTTGTCGATTGATGCCGGTGGCAACCTGGCTTATCTGGCGCCCAATCGTGTGAATTTGGGTTTAACGCAAGAGCGTTGGCCGGATATTGTGTTCCACGAAACGCGCGAGCATGCAGTGAATTTAAATGACTGATGCGGTTGTGTAAAACCAGCAAGGCCGTCTGAAAAAGTTTTCAGACGGCCTTGTTTGTTTCACTTAGGCGCAACCCAGTAAAACCCCAATGATTTTATATAGTGAAATGTATAAAAAACTGATACAGCGGGTAGGTTGGGTTGCAAACCCAACCAATCTACAAGCCGTCTGAAACGTTGGGTTTATCAACCCGACCTACGCCGCTGTAAAATGGTGTTCCGTGTCACTTTTTCTTGCATTTTACTATGAAATCAATCTGTTGAACAAGCGTGGATTACTCCAAAAAAACGCTTATCTGATTTAAATCGTGCCATGATAAAAAGGCCGCCTGAAAAAGCAGCCTGTAGGTCGGATTCTCGAATCCGACACTTGTTCGCAGAACAAGGCACGAACATCGTTTTGGCCGTTGGCCAAACGTCGGATTCAAGAATCCGACCTACACGGATGATGTTGCCGAACTGCTTTTATTTTGTAAGGTTATTTTTTTGAATTGGTATCAAAGGCCGTCTGAAAAAGTTTTCAGACGGCCTTTGATTTGATTAATTTAATCTATCAGCTTTCTTCGCCCAGCAGCTGCTCGCGGGTAAGCAGAAACACAAAACCATCGCCGCCGCTGGTTTCCAGCCAGGTAAACGGCAGCTCGGGATAAGCGGCCTCGAGCACATCGCGGTTGTGGCCGATTTCCACCAGCAACACGCCTTTGGGATTGAGGTGTTTGGCCGCCTGCAAGAGGATTTCGCGGGTGGCATCGAGGCCGTCGTCGCCGCTGCCCAGCGCAAGCTCAGGCTCGTGCAGGTATTCTTCGGGCAAGGTATCGACCGATTCGGCATCGACATAAGGCGGGTTGGACACGATTAAATCGTAAGTCTCTTCCAGCCCTTCAAACAAATCGGTGTGAATCAGGTTGATGCGGTTTTCGAGGCCGTAGTCTTCCACATTGATGGCCGCCACTTCCAGCGCATCTAGGCTTAAATCGACGGCATCGATTTGGGCATCGGGATAATGGTGCGCCATTTGAATGGCCAAGCAGCCGCTGCCGGTGCATAAATCCAGCGCGCGGTGTACCAGCTCGGGGTGTTCGATCCACGGTGCCAAGGGCTCGCCCAAAAGCTCGTGCACAAATGAGCGCGGCACAATCACGCGCTCATCCACATAAAAATCAAAATCGCCCTGCCAGGCTTGGTTGGTGAGATAGGCTACCGGTATGCGCTCGTTGACGCGGCGGGCAATCAAATCGAGAAGATCTTGCTTTTCTTCGGCTAAAAGTTTGGCATCGAGATAAGGTTCGAGCGTGTCGAGCGGCAGGTTGAGGGTGTGCAAAATCAGATAGGCGGCTTCATCATGGGCGTTGTCGCTGCCGTGGCCGAAAAACAGCCCGGCTTCGTTGAAACGGCTCACGGCAAAGCGCAAAAGGTCGCGCAGGGTGGTGAATTCTTGGGCGGCTTGGTCAAACATGGCGGCTCCGAAAGCGGTGGGCGGATAAAGCTTGATTATAGCTGATGTGGCGGGTTTTCGTGCAGGCCGTCTGAACGCAATTTCAATGAATGATAACGAAATATCATGTCCTCTGTGCCACAAAAAAACATGAGGCCGTCTGAAAGCTTTCAGACGGCCTCATGTTTTTCAGCGCACGCATCAGCCGATTAGTTGCGGAAACAGATTTTTCAGGCCGGCCACGATAATTTCTATCGACACCGCCGCCAGCAGCATGCCCATGATGCGGTTGAGGATGGTGAGGCCGGTTTCCCCCAGCCATTTGCTCACTCTGGCCGCTGCCATCAGGATAAGGTAGCAAATCAGGCTGATTAAAAAGCCGGCGGCGAGAATGGAGAGGGTGTCTTGATAATCTTTGGCGGCCGAAGCATAAATCACCACGGTAGAAATGCCGCCGGGGCCTATCATCATCGGAATGGCCAGCGGCACCACGGCAATGGCGCCGATTTGGCTGGATTTGCCCGGCTGGATGGTGATTTCGTTGCTCTCTTTAATGCCCACATCGGGTTTGGCCGGATTGTTGTTGCCGTTCATCATCGAAATGGCAATCAGCAGCACCAAAATGCCGCCGCCCACCTGAAACGAACCCACACTGATGCCCAAAAGTTTGAGCAATGCGCCGCCGGAAAGGGTGAAGATGCAGATGGTGACCAACACGGTAAACGAGGCGATTTGCGCCACTTTGCGCCGCTCTTTGGTGCTGTTGTTGCGGGTAAGGTCGAGAAAGATCGACAAAGCGCCAAAAGGGTTGATCAGCACCATAAAAGCCAAAATCAGCTTGCTGATCTGCATGCCCAAATCCATAAAACTTATCCTTTTTCAGCGGCGCTGGTTGGCAATGCCCATCAAGAGCGCCAACACAACCATAATCGATAAAGTGGCCGTGCCGCCGTAGCTCACCAAGGGCAGCGGCACGCCCACCACGGGCAGAATGCCGCTCACCATGCCCATGTTGACAAAGGCATAGCAGAAAAAAGTCATCGTGAGCGCGCCGGCGAGCGTGCGGCTGTAGAGCGTGGGCGCTTTGGCGGCGATATAGAGGCCGCGCGCCAGAATCAGCAGGTAAATCGCCAGCAGCAGCACATTGCCGATTAAGCCGAATTCTTCACCATACACGGCAAAAATAAAATCGGTGGTGGATTCGGGAATGTAATCCAAATGGGTTTGTGTGCCATTGAGCCAGCCCTTGCCCCATATGCCGCCCGAGCCGATGGCAATCATCGATTGGATAATGTGGTAGCCCGCCCCGAGCGGGTCTTGCGTGGGGTCGAGCAGGGTGAGCACGCGGGTTTTCTGATAATCGTGCATGCCGTAGCGCCAAAGCAGCGGCAAAGCAGCGGCAAAGCCGATAAGGGCGGCGAAAATGGCTTTCCACGGCAGCCCGGCAAAAAAGATCACAAATAGTCCTGATGCCATAATCAGCGTGGCGGTGCCCAAATCGGGCTGCTTCAAAATCAGGGCAACGGGCACCAACACAATCACAATGGCTGCCAAATAGTGATACCAGCGCAGCGACATTTCATATTTCTGGAAATACCAAGCCACCATCATGGGCAGGGCGATTTTCATGATTTCAGAGGGCTGGATGCGGCCAATGCCGATATTGAGCCAGCGGGTGGAGCCGTTGACGGTGATGCCGAAAAAGTGCACGCCCAGCAGCAGCACCACGCCGATGGCATACATGGGTAAGGCAAAATTCGACAAAATCTGCGGCCGCGTGCGTGCAATCAGCCATAAGAGCATGAAGCCCAGCACGGTGTGCAGGGTTTTGTTTTCAAGCTGGCCGATTTGCTGGCCGTCGGCCGAATAGAGTAAAAACAGGCTCATGATATAGATGGCCAGCATGGCGTAAAACAGCCAGGGATCCATCGGGCTCCAAACGATGCGCTTGATTTTTTGAAACAAGGTTTCGGTGTTCACGGTGTGGCTCCCGATGCGGGCAGAATATCCGAGGCCGGCCGGTGCACGGCATCATAGGCCGTCTGAAAAGGCGGAATGCTGCGGCGGGCAGGCGCGGCGGCCGGCTCGCTGGCGGCTAGGAGCGGGTTGTCTATGGTTTGTGCGCCGCTGAGCGTGGCTTTGTTAACGGTGGTGTTTTGGCCGCCTTTGAGCTTGAGCAGGTAATAATCGGAGAGTTGGCGCGCCAAGGGAGCGGCTGTGGCGCCCCAGCCGCCGTTTTCCAGCAACACGGCAATGGCGATTTGTGGGGGTTGCACCGGCGCAAACGAAATAAACCAGGCATGGTCGCGGTGTTGCTCGGCCAGCGCGGCGGCATTATAGCTTTTACCTTGCTGGATCTGCACCACTTGCGCGGTGCCGGTTTTGCCGCCCATGCTGTATTGCAGGCCGGCACCGACACGCCAAGCCGTGCCGCCCGGCTGCAACACTCTCACCATCGCTTGTTTGACATATTCGAAGTTGCTGCGGCTGAATGGAATGGTGCGCTCGGGCTTGGGCTCGATCAAGGTGATTTGGCGGCGCTCATGGTCGAGCAGCTCTTTAACCATGTGCGGGCGGTAAACCACGCCGTCGTTGGCCAGCGAAGCGGTGGCGTGCGCCATTTGCAGCGGCGTGTAGGCGTTGTAGCCCTGGCCGATACTCACCGACACCATTTCGGAAGCATTCCAAGTGCGCGCGGCGGGGTTTTTCGATTTGGCAAAGCGCTGGGCTTTCCATTCGCGGCTGGGCAGCACGCCGCGGTATTCGTTGGGCAGATCGATACCGGTTTGCCGGCCCAAATCAAATTCGGCCAGATAGGGTGCGGTTTTATCTATGCCCAATTCATAACCCAAGCGGTAGAAAAAGGTGTCGGACGACACTTGAATCGCTTTGCTCAGATTGGCCGAGCCGTGGCCGCTGCGCACCGAATCGCGGAATTGGTGGCGCGAGCCGGGTATGCTCCAAGCGCCGGGCGCGGGCACTATTGTGCTCTGATTGATTTTGCCGCTTTCGAGCAGCGCCATGCCCATGAACGGCTTGAAAGTGGAGCCGGGCGGATACAGGCCTTGGGTAACGCGGTTGATCAGCGGGCGCTGCCAGTTTTCATTCAGGCTTTTCCAGGTTTCGGTGTCGATGCCGTCGATAAAAAGATTGGGGTCGAACGAGGGCTTGGACACAAAAGCCAACACGCCGCCGGTTTGCGGGTCAATCGCAATAATGGCGCCGCGGCGGCCGTTCATCAGCCGGTCGGCTTCTTGTTGCAGGCGGATATCCATGGCCAGGCGCAGCGTTTGGCCGGTGTGGGCAGGCACGGTTTTGAGCACGCGCACCACATTGCCGTAAGCATCTTTTTCCACTTCCTGATAGCCGGGTGCGCCGTGAAGCTGGCGCTCATAAAAGCTTTCCAGCCCCGATTTGCCGATATGGGTGCTGCCGCGATAAAGCGCGGTGAGTTCTTCTTCATCCAGCTTTTTCTGGTCGCGCTCGCTGATGCGGCCGATATAGCCCAAAAAGTGTGCCGTCAGCTGGCCGTATGGGTATTCGCGAAAGGTGCGGGCATTGATTTCCACGCCTTTGAAGCGGTAAAGCTGCGCCGCCAATTTGGCCGCCTCATCGGGCAGCAACTTTAATTTGAGCGGTATTTTTTCATAAGAGCGAAATTCGGCGCGAAATTTGCGGAAACGGCGCAAATCGCCATCGGTGATGTCTACATAAGCACGCAGTGCTTCAATCATGTCGTCTGTTTTGACTTCCAGCTGGCTGGGCACGATTTCCAGCGAATAAGCCGGATAATTATGTGCCAGCACCACGCCGTTGGCATCAATCACTTCGCCGCGTATGGCCGGCGTGGGAATTAGCGAAATGCGGTTGGTGGTGGCTTTGGCGGTGAATTCTTCATGCTTGATGACTTGCAGAAACACAAAGCGGCCAATCAAAATGGCGAAAAACACCACAATCAGCACAAACGCCACCACCAAGCGCAGCAGATAATCGCGCTGCTGAACGGCTTGGTCGGTGGTGGCTTGATGATATTGGCGTGGCGTTTTCATCAGCGTAAACGGCGGGAATTAAGCATGCCGAGCATCATTTTGCTCAAAAGCGGCCACAAGAGTGCGCCGACGAAGGGGGCGATAAAACCTGCCCAGCCGGAAAAGCGGTGGTCATACATTAAGCGGATCAGCATCAAAATCAGCTGGTTGCACAATAAAGCGCCCAGCACGGCCACGGCCTGAAAGCCGTAATTGTAGAGAATAATCTGCCGCTGCCGCTGCTGCACCAGAAAAGTGATCAGCATATAAGAGAGCGCATGCTGGCCCAGCGGCGCTGCGGTGCCGATGTCGGTGAGCATGCCCACCACAAAAGCCGTGCCCACGCCCACCGATTGCGGCCGGTTGATTGCCCAATAAAGCAGCATGAGTGCGGTGAATTCAGGCAGCCAGAAAAAGCCATCCGATGAAAAGGGCATGAAATCCAGCAGCATGGCCACTGCAAACGTGGCAGCAATCAGGCGTTTGGAAATGCGGTTGTGGAAATCTTCAAAATCAGTCATGGCGCGGCAGGTGCGGGCGGTGTTGCCGGTTGGGCAGCGGTTTGGGGCAGGGTCAGCACATATTTGCTGCTGCGAAAGGCAGCCAGCGGCGAGAGCGTTACGCGGTAGTAAGGTGTGCCGGCAGCACGCGCGGCCTGATCGACTCTGGCCACCGGAATGCCTTGCGGATAAACGGAATCTAAGCCCGAAGTTTGCAGAATATCGCCGGGCTGCAAATCGGCATCAGTAGGAAAATAACGCAGATTCACCGCGCCGCCGCTGCCATAAAGCAGGCTGCGCACGCCGGTGCGCGCCACCACCACCGGAATAACCGTTTGGCTGTTGGTGATCAGGGTGAGCTCGGCGCTTAAAGGCTGTACTTGGGTGATTTGGCCGATCAGCCCGTATTGGTCGATTACCGCATCGCCGTTTTGCAGGCCGCTGCGGCTGCCTTTATTGATAATCAGCTTATCGGAGAGCGGATCTTTGCCGTTGGAAATCACTTCGGCGGTGGCCACGGCCTGAACGCCGTGCTGTTGCAGGCCGCCCAGTGCTTGCAATTCTTGCAGCTCGCGCTTTTGCTGCTGCGTTTGCTGCGCCAGCATTTTCAGACGGCCGTTTTCTTCCAAAAGCTGACGGTTGCTTGCCAACAGGGCCGTTTGCGATTGCATAAAGCCGCTCATGTATTCATACAGCCGCACCGGCTGATTGGCCAGCCATTGCAAAGGGTAGAGCGCCGTGGCCGCATAGCCTTTTGCCGCCTGCACGGCAGCATAGCGGTTGTCGAGCATCATCAGAACAATGCTGATTATCGAGAGGATAATCAGCTTGCTTACCGGCTTGATGCCTTTGCGGGCGAAATTTAAAGACTGTTCGGCCATCGGTGCGGCTGCCGCTGCGGATTAGGGGTTGGTTACGAAAACAGAATTGAGCTTACCAATCATTTCAAGCGCTTTGCCCGAGCCGCGCGCCACGCAGGTGAGCGGATCTTCTGCAATCATCACCGGCAGGCCGGTTTCTTCGGCCAAAAGGCGGTCGAGGCCTTTGAGCAGCGCGCCGCCGCCGGTGAGCACCAGGCCGCGGTCGGCAATGTCGGCACCCAATTCGGGCGGGGTTTGTTCCAGCGCGTTTTTCACCGATTGCACGATTTGGTTTAAGGGCTCGGTGAGCGCTTCGAGCACTTCATTGGAGCTAATGGTGAATGCGCGCGGAATGCCCTCGGCCAGATTGCGGCCTTTCACTTCGAGCTCGCGCACTTCCATGCCGGGGAAAGCCGAGCCGATGGATTTTTTGATTTCTTCGGCGGTGGCTTCGCCGATTAACATGCCGTAGTTGCGGCGCACATAATTGATGATGCTGTCGTCAAACGCATCGCCGCCCACGCGGATAGAGTGCGAATACACCACGCCGCTCAAGGAAATCACGCCCACTTCAGTGGTGCCGCCGCCGATATCCACCACCATCGAGCCGGTGGCTTCTTCAATCGGCAAGCCTGCGCCAATGGCGGCGGCCATCGGCTCTTCAATCAGATTAACGGTGGAAGCACCTGCGGCCAAGGCAGAATCGCGAATGGCTTTGCGCTCAACCTGGGTGGAGCCGCAAGGCACGCAGATCACGATGCGCGGCGCGGCGGCAAAGCGGCTGTTGTTCACTTTTTTGATAAACTGCTTGAGCATTTTTTCGGTGACGTTAAAGTCGGCAATCACGCCGTCTTTCATCGGGCGGATGGCCTGAATGCTGCCCGGCGTGCGACCGAGCATTTTTTTAGCTTCGGTGCCCACGGCCAGAATCACGCTTTTGCCGTGTGAGGCATCGGTTTGCATGGCCACCACCGAGGGTTCGTCCAAAACAATGCCTTTGCCTTTAATGTAAATCAAGGTGTTGGCGGTGCCCAAATCGATGGCAAGGTCGTTGGAAAAATAGCGGGTCAAAAAGCGAAACATGAACATTTCCTACAGATTTTGAAAATAGAAAAGAGTGTAGGCACGGCTTTTTTAGCGGCTTTTGTGGCACAAAAGCGCTGAAAATCGCCATGCCGCAGCATTGGTTTTCGGTTATAATCTTGCGATTAAACAGATGTAACGCGCAATGATACCCTAGATTAGGGAATTTGCTAATTAAATTTAAGGATTTTTTATGGCCCTAACCCTGCACGATGTCGAAAAAATTGCCAAGCTTTCCCGCCTGAGCCTGACCGAGGCGGAGAAGGCGCAAAATCTGCAGCAGCTCAACGATGTGTTTGCGCTGGTGGAGAAAATGCAGAGCGTTGACACCGAGGGCGTGGAGCCGATGGCGCATCCGCACGAAGTGGCCTTGCGCCTGCGCGCCGATGCGGTAACCGAGCACGATCATGCTGCCGAATATCAGGCTGTGGCGCCCGAAGTGCGCAACCGTCTTTATATTGTTCCTCAAGTAATTGAAGAATAAAGAAAATACTAAGCAATTTGAAAATATAAACCCCTTTCAGACGGCATGTGGAATGAACCTTCATCAAGAGGCCGTCTGAAAGGTTTGGAAATAATGAAATGACTGCATACACTTTAAAACAAACCGGCGACATGCTGCAAAGCAAGCAAATTTCCGCCACCGAATTGGCGCAGGAATATTTGGCCGCGATTGAAGCGGGCAATCCCGCCATCAATGCCTATATCACGCTGGATAAAGCCGCCACGCTGGCCGAAGCGGCTGCGGCCGATGCGCGCATTGCCGCCGGCCATGCCACGGCGCTCACGGGCGTGCCGATTGCCTATAAAGATATTTTCTGCCAGCAAGGCTGGAAAAGCGCTTGCGCCAGCAAAATGCTGGATAACTTTGTGTCGCCCTACACCGCCACCGTGGTGCAAAATCTGTTAAACGAGGGCATGGTTACGCTCGGGCGCACCAATATGGACGAATTCGCCATGGGCTCGACCACCGAAAGCTCGTTTTACGGTGCTACCAAAAACCCGTGGAACATCGAAAACGTGCCCGGCGGCTCTTCCGGCGGCTCGGCCGCAGCTGTGGCAGCGCGTTTGGCACCGGCGGCTTTGGGCAGTGACACCGGCGGCTCCATCCGCCAGCCAGCATCACACTGCGGCATCACCGGCTTGAAACCCACATATGGCGTGGTTTCCCGCTTCGGCATGGTGGCCTATGCCTCCAGCTTCGACCAAGCCGGGCCGATGGCGCAAACCGCCGAAGATTGTGCCTTGCTGCTCAATGCCATGGCAAGCTTCGATGAACGTGATTCCACCAGCCTCGAGCGCGAAAAAGAAGACTACACCCGCGCCTTAAACCAGCCCTTAAAAGGCTTGAAAATCGGCCTGCCGAAAGAATATTTTGCCGCCAGCAACAGCGCCGATGTTCAGACGGCCTTGCAAAACGTGATGGATTTGCTCAAAGCACAAGGCGCAGAAATGGTGGACGTGAGCCTACCGCAAACCGAATTATCCATTCCCGCCTATTATGTGCTCGCATCGGCCGAAGCCAGCACCAACCTGTCGCGCTACGACGGCGTACGCTACGGCCACCGTGCCGCCCAGTTTGGCGATTTGGATGAAATGTACAGCAACACCCGCGCCGAAGGCTTCGGCAGCGAAGTGAAACGCCGCATTATGATGGGCACTTATGTACTGAGCCACGGCTATTACGATGCTTATTATTTAAAAGCGCAAAAACTGCGCCGCTTGGTGGCCAACGATTTTCAGACGGCCTTGCAAGATTGCGATTTGATTTTAGGCCCCGTTGCCCCCACCGCCGCGCCCAAGCTCGGCAGCGACATTCACGACCCGGTGCAAATGTATTTGAGCGACATCTACACCATCGCGCTCAACCTCGCCGGCCTGCCCGGCATGAGTCTGCCCGCCGGATTTTCTTCAGACGGCCTGCCCATCGGCGTGCAGCTGATTGGCAATTACTTTACCGAAGCCAAGTTGTTGGGCGTGGCGCACCAGATTCAGCAACACAGCGATTGGCACAGCAAAGCGCCGGCATAAAGCATTGGCGGCTTGGTGTGTTTAATACCCATTCGAAAAAATAATATACAAACAGGCAGCCTGTAGGTCGGATTCTCGAATCCGACACTTGTTCGCAGAACAAGGCACGCACATCGCTTTGGCCGTTGGCCAAACGTTGGATTCAAGAATCCGACCTACGCGGATGATGCTGCCGAACTGCTTTTATTTTGTAAGGTTATTTTTTAGAATTGGTATAAAGTGCCTTTGCAGACGGCCTGCTCATATATATAAGATATAAAAGGCCGTCTGAAGGCTTATACAAAACCATTGGAAAATGTTCAGACGGCCTAGAATTTTTATCGCAACAGCAATCTTAATCTTTCGAAGGAAGTGAGCTAGGGTCTGTTCACCATTCATCTCGTGGCAATCTTTTGGCTCAAAAACGCGCCTGCCGCGTTGAAAATGCTCGCAAGGTGCCCAACCTTGCTGCGCTTTTCGCCTTGCAAGCGTGCTTTTGCGCTCAAAATCTTACGCACGGATGATCTTACGCACGGATGAAATGTGAACAGACCCTAGGGCGTCCTGACAATTACTTGTCATAAAAATAATCAGATAAAAGAAAGGCAGATAAGTTAAAATTTTTGTCGC
>NZ_SLXE01000017.1 GCF_004341385.1 Uruburuella suis | reverse complement strand
GCTGCAAGGCGAAAAGCACAGCAAGGTTGAACACCTTGCGAGCATTTTCAACGCAGCAGGCGCGTTTTTGAGCCAAAATATTGCCGCGTGATGAATTGTGAACAGACCCTAGCATAAAAATGCCGGAAAATTCACCCGCCAGCGTTATTCAGAGCCTAAAGAAGGCCGTCTGAAAGATTAATCTTTCAGACGGCCTTGATGGTTAACCATAGTCGTTACAAACAACATTGGCCGAAGCGCAGCTTTTTGCTCAGCGTCAATTCGTGGGTGAGCTGCTTAATCACCAAAATAGTGGTTTGGTCTTCCAGCGCGCGGATGCTGTGGGTTTCATCGGGCGCCAGGCGCACCACTTGCAAGCCGTGGGTTTCGAGGCTTTCTTTTTCGGTGGTGATTTGGGCGCGGCCGCCCAGCACAATCAGCAACACAATGGCATCGGTTTGATAAGGCGGAATTTCGTTGTCTTTCTGCAGGGCGAGCTGCACGATTTGCTGGTCGTTGTCCTCAACGATAATGCCGCCCAAAAGCGCTTTGGGGTCGAGCGTGTATTGTTGCATAGTGTGATTCCTTTTTATTGGTTTGAAAGTCAAACTTTAAATAGCAAGCCGAAATTATAAAACCGCACCGCGCCGGCTGCCTGCGTTTTCAGACGGCAGTTTGATATAAGGCAAAATAGATAATATAAAAACAAAAAACGCTGCGTGCGCTTTTTGTTTTTCGGGGCAAACCCCGAGCATAATCTTACTTTTCAGCCAAGCCCCTTGTGTTCAAAATTGATCCGCTGAAAGGATTTCAAACGCTTGAGCTGCATTGTTCTGCGCGAGCCGGGCATAAAAAATGCCGCCAATAATTGGCGGCGGGTCGGTTGTTTAAGAGGCGGCGGATTTGCCGGCTGCATCGTGGGCAGCTTTGCGGGCATTAAATGCGCGCTTGGCGGCCTGAAAAATAGCTTGGCGTCTGCGATGTTGCATCAATCGCTCCTTTCTTTGTTGTTCATTACTTATTGGAATATGCAGTATGGCGCTTTATGACGGATATTACAAGGGCTTGCTTAGAATAATTGTTTATTTTTATATGTTTATTTACATATATAGCCGTTTGTCGGGGATTTTGCCCGATTAAGCAGCGGGGGTGTTTTATGCGTTTCAGACGGCCTGAGTGCGGCTTGCGGTGAGGATTACGTAATATTTACCGGCTTGGCCGATAGTCAACGCAGTCAATACAATATAGTTTGCCATGGTGGTGGCCGCTGCGGAGAGCAATTTTTGATGCGGAGAAATGGTGGGGCTTGGGTTGCTTTTTTGTCTGAGCTGCATAATGTTTGATGATATTCAAACACCGTTGATTCAAACGCATCTTTATGATAAGGGCAGACAACAGGCCGTCTGAAAGCTTTGCGGCTTTTCAAACGGCCTATTGTGACCGCTTTATGACACCGCCCAAACCCGCTACAATACGCTACATTTTCTTTTCCGTTTGCCCCCTATGATGAAAAAACCCGCCTTCCGCTCTTTGCTTGTCGGCCTGCTGCTGATTGCGCTGGCCGGCAGCTTTTGGTACAGCCCTGCCTGGTTGCAGCTGTGTTATGGTTTGGCGTTGTTTTTGTTTGGCATGCAATGCATCGAAGAGGGGCTGCACAATGCCGCCGGCGGCACATTGGAGCGCTTGATGGCCAGCAGCACGGCCACACCTGCGCGCGGGCTGATGTTCGGTATGGGCGCAACGTTTGTTTTGCAGTCGAGCACTTTGGTGTCGCTTTTAACCATTGCTTTTTTAAGCACCGGCTTAATCGGGCTGGCGGGCGGCATTGCGGTGATTTTGGGCACCAATCTGGGCGCCACCGGCGGCATTTGGCTGCTGGCGCTGGCCGGCCAAAGCGTGAGCCTGAGCCCGGCAGCGGTGCCGATGCTGGTGTTCGGCATTTTGGCGGGCTTTTTAAAAGGACGGTTTGCCGCGTTTGGGCGCGTGTTGGTGGGCATTGCGCTGATTTTTATCGGCATTGATGCAATTAAAGACGGCTTTCAAAGCGTGGGCGGCAATCTGGATTTTGCCAGCATCCGCTCGGGCGGGGCGATGGAAGTGGCGATTTTCAGCGGCATCGGCCTTTTGCTCACGGTGGTGCTGCAATCCACCCATGCCACGCTGATTCTCACGTTGGCGGCTTTGGCCGGCGGCCAAATCAGCGTGACTCAGGGCTTTGCCATTGCGCTGGGCTCCAATGTGGGCTCGAGCATTTCCACCGCGTTTGTGGGTTTTTTAGGCAGCGAGCGCAGCGGTCAGCGGCTGGCGCTGGCGCATTTGCTGTTTAACGTGGTGACGGCGGTGTTGTGTTTGCTGCTGTGGCTGCCGCTCACTTGGCTCGTGGCGCAGGCGGCCGGCTGGCTCGGCTTCAATTCGCTGCTGCAACTGGCTTTATTTCACACCTTGTTTAACTTGGTGGGGCTGGCCGTTTTTTGGAAGCTGCAAGCGCGGCTGGCCGAAAGTTTGCAGCGCTGGCTGCCCGATAAAGCCGCAGATGAAGTGCTGATTCCGGAAGAAATGCCGGAAAAAACCATGCGCCGCAAACAGGCGCGCTATCTTTCCGACAATATGCTGCGCGCCGGCGACACCGCTTTGCGCGCCGTGTTTCAAGAGGTGCGCCATTTGGGTGCGCTGAGCTTGGAGGTGATTTGCCACGTGTTGTTTATTCCGGCGGAAATGCTTTATCAGGAAGAAGAGCCTTTGCTGGAGCCGCCTGAGCCGCCTTTGCAGCTCGATGCGCAAGCGCTTTATGAAAACTACATCAAAGCCCCTTACAGCGAGTTGCTTGAGTTCACCAGCAAAATGGACATCGACGACGAAGCGCAGCAACAGCAATTATTGCAGGCGCACATCGCCGCCATGCAGCTGGTGGAAATTGTGAAAGACAGCAAACATTTGCAGAAAAATATGCAGCACTATCTGCAAAAGCCCGACAGCCGCGCCTATCCGCATTATTTGCGCCTGCGTGCACATCTGTTTAAAACCATGTGCCTGTTTCGCCGGGCGGCCGCCGCTCCGGCAGGCAGCGAGGCCTGGAAAGAGGGCAGCGAAGCGCTCGACCGCCATGTGGCCACCTTGGAGAGCTCGTTTCGCAGCCGCGTGTTCGACAAGCTGCGCCAAGACGAATTGGGCAGCTGGCACACCAGCTCATTGATGAACGACACCAATTACGCCAAACGCATCGGCAGCGGTTTTCAGGAAATTCTGCGGGTGGCGGGTGCTGTCGGCGGTGTGGAAATTTTGCCGGCCGAAGAAGAGGAAATGCCGGCGCAGGAAGAGGCGTAAATCGGCTGCCATTCGGGTTGTTTGAGGCTATGTGGAAAACATCAAAAAGGCCGTCTGAACGTTCAGACGGCCTTTTTGATGCCTTGTTGCAAACACTTAATTGCTCAATATATCCACGCCTTTGGGTGGTGTAAATTGAAACACACTGCGCGCTAGGGTCTGTTCACAATTCATCCGTGCGTAAGATTTTGAGCGCAAAAGCGCGCTTGCAAGGCGAAAAGCACAGCAAGGTTGGACACCTTGCGAGCATTTTCAACGCGGCAGGCGCGTTTTTGAGCCAAAAGATTGCCACGAGATGAATTGTGAACAGACCCTAAATCGGGCTTGGTGTTTAAATTGCTGAAGCTGATGCCGGTTTCGTTGCCGAAGCTGTTTTTGAGCTGCATGGCGGCCGGTGCATCGCCTTTGACGTCGATTCGGATATATTGATAGCGCGTAAGTCGGATTCGAGAATCCGACTTACAGGCTGCCTGTTTGTATATTATTTTTTTTGAATGGGTGTCATATCAAACCTGAAAATAACCTAACAGCGCCGCCTTGCTGTGCTGTTTGCGGTTTGCCGCCTTGCTATCTTACCTTTTTAGGTTTGGTTTCAGACGGCATCAGCCACGCTGATGCGTGGGCGCAGACCGGCCTGAGGTTTGTCGTACGCAACCGCAATGTTAATCGGTGCCGCGGGCGCGCTGCTCGTGAAATTGCGCGCGCCAGTTTTCAAATTGCCCCTGCTCAATGGCTTCGCGCATTTCCGCCATGATCACTTGATAATAATGCAGATTGTGTATGGTGTTGAGCTGTGCGCCCAAAATCTCGCCGGCGCGGTGCAGATGGTGCAGATAGGCGCGGCTGAAGTTTTGGCAGGCATAGCAGCTGCAGCTTTCATCAATCGGGCGGGTGTCGAGCTTGTGTTTGGCGTTTTTGATTTTCAAATCGCCAAAACGGGTGAAAAGCCAGCCGTTGCGGGCATTGCGGGTGGGCATCACGCAATCGAACATATCCACGCCGTGCGCCACGCCGTAAACCAAATCTTCGGGCGTGCCCACGCCCATCAGGTAATGCGGTTTGTGCTCGGGCAGCATCGGGCCGACGGTGCGGAGCATGCGGTACATTTCCGGCTTGGGCTCGCCCACGGATAAGCCGCCGATGGCGAGGCCGGGAAAGTCGAATTGCTCCAAGCCTTTAAGCGATTCTTCGCGCAAATCTTCATACATCGCGCCTTGCACAATGCCGAAGAGGGCATTGGGGTTGTTCAGGCGCTCGAATTCGGCTTTGGAGCGCTCGGCCCAGCGCAGGCTCATTTGCAACGATTTGCGCGCCTGCTCGTGTGCCGCTTCGCCGGGCGTGCATTCATCCAGCTGCATGGCGATATCGGAATTGAGCACGGTTTGAATCTGCATGGAAATTTCGGGCGATAAAAACAATTTGTCGCCGTTTATCGGGCTTTTGAAGGTGCAGCCCTCTTCGGTGAGCTTGCGCATGTCGGAGAGTGAAAACACTTGAAAGCCGCCTGAGTCGGTGAGAATCGGTTTGTCCCAGCCGATAAAATCGTGCAGGCCGCCGAATTGGCTGATCACTTCCAGCCCGGGGCGCAGCCACAGATGATAAGTGTTGCCCAAAATGATTTGCGCGTTGATGTCGTGCAGGTTTTGCGGCGTCATCGCTTTTACCGAGCCGTAGGTGCCCACCGGCATAAACACCGGTGTTTCGATTTTACCGTGGTTGAGCTCGAGGGTGCCGCGGCGGGCGTGGCCGTCTTTTTTGTGAAGGGTGAATTTCAGCATGGTTGAAGATGGGTTTGTAATAGAATGGGCGGATTATAGCGGATTTATGGTTTTTATGCTGTTCAGACGGCCTGCACACGCACGGCGGATAGGCTTGCCAAACGAAACGGAAATCAGCTAAAATAGCGCCTTTGCCGCAGCTTTATGTTGGCCGCGTGCAGGCGCGTAGCTCAGTTGGTTAGAGCACCACCTTGACATGGTGGGGGTCGTTGGTTCGAATCCGATCGCGCCTACCAATCTGTCACCACAAAAGCCGCTTGGGTTTTTGTCGGTTTTTTTGTGTTTATCAAACAGGCCGTCTGAAAAAGGCGGCGTGTTTGCACTATAATTTTTGGAGTATTGCATGTTGAACATCACTTTGCCCGACGGCTCGCGCCGCCAATTTGAAGCCCCCGTATCGGTTTACGATGTGGCCGCTTCAATCGGCACGGGGCTGGCCAAGGCCGCTCTGGCGGGCAAGGTCGACGGCAAATTGGTGGATACTTCATTTGTGATTGAGCACGATGCCGATTTGGCCATCGTCACCGGAAAGGATGCCGAGGGCATCGACATCATCCGCCATTCCACCGCTCATTTAATGGCTTATGCGGTGAAAGAATTGTTCCCTGAAGCGCAAGTGACCATCGGCCCCACCATCGAAGAGGGCTTTTATTACGACTTTGCCTACAAGCGCCCGTTTACGCCGGAAGATTTGACCGCTATCGAAGCCAAAATGGCCGAATTGGTGAAGCAAGATATCCCGGTCGAGCGCTATGAATTGCCGCGCGATGAAGCCGTGGCTTATTTTAAAGGCATCGGCGAGGCTTATAAGGCCGAAATCATCGAAAGCATTCCGCAAGGCGAGGTGTTGTCGCTTTACCGCGAGGGCAGCTTCACCGATTTGTGCCGCGGCCCGCATGTGCCCAGCACCGGCAAGCTCAAGGTATTTAAGTTGATGAAAGTGGCCGGCGCTTATTGGCGCGGCGACAGCAACAACGAAATGCTGCAACGCATTTACGGCACCGCTTGGGCCACGAAAGACGAATTGAAAGATTACCTTTTCCGTTTGGAAGAGGCCGAAAAACGCGATCACCGCAGGCTTGGCAAACAGCTGGATTTGTTCCACCTGCAAGACGAAGCACCGGGCATGGTGTTTTGGCACCCCAAAGGCTGGGCGCTGTGGCAAACCATCGAGCAGCATATGCGCAAAGAGCTCGATGCGGCCGGCTATCAGGAAATCAAAACCCCGCTGATTATGGATAAAGGCTTGTGGGAAAAATCCGGCCACTGGGAAAACTATCAGGAAAATATGTTTATCACCCAGTCGGAAAAGCGCGATTATGCCGTGAAGCCGATGAATTGCCCGGGCCATGTGCAGGTGTTCAACCAAGGCTTGCGCTCTTACCGCGATCTGCCGATGCGCTTGGCCGAATTCGGTTCCTGCCACCGCAACGAGCCCTCAGGTGCTTTGCACGGGCTGATGCGCGTGCGCGGCTTTGTGCAGGATGATGCGCATATTTTCTGTACCGAAGAGCAAATCGTGGCTGAATCCAAAGCCTTCAACGAATTGGTGATGAAGGTATACAAACAATTCGACTTCCATGATGTGGCGATTAAATTGTCGCTGCGCCCGGAAAAGCGTGCAGGCTCCGACGAAACCTGGGATAAAGCCGAGCAAGGTCTGCGCGATGCACTCACCGCCTGCGGCTTGCAATGGGAAGAGTTGCTGGGCGAGGGCGCTTTTTACGGCCCCAAAATCGAATACCACATCAAAGACGCCATCGGGCGCTCATGGCAGTGCGGCACTTTGCAGCTCGATTTTGTGCTGCCCGAGCGCCTGGATGCGGAATATGTTACCGAAGACAACGGCCGCGCCCGCCCGGTGATGCTGCACCGCGCCATTTTGGGCTCGCTCGAGCGCTTTATCGGCATTTTGATTGAAAACCACGCCGGTTCTTTCCCCTTGTGGCTGGCACCGGTGCAAATGGTGGTGATGAACATCACCGAGCATCAAGCCGATTATTGCCGCGAAGTGGCCGAGCGTCTGCGCGCTGAAGGCTTCCGTGTGGCACTGGATTTGCGTAATGAGAAAATCGGCTATAAAATCCGCGACAACAGCCAGCAGCGCTTTCCCTATCAAATCGTGGTGGGCAACAGCGAAAAAGAAAACAGGCAAGTGGCCGTACGCCGCAAAGCAGAAGACTTGGGCTCGCTCAAACTGGATGATTTCATCGCCCGTTTGAAGCAGGAAATCGCCCTCTCTCTGGTACATTAAACTTTTATAAGGAGCATCATCATCGCACAAGAACGCGAAGCACGAATCAACGGCGAAATCACCGTTAAAGAAGTGCGCTTAATCAGTATTACGGGCGAGCAGCTCGGCGTGGTAACCGTACGCGAAGCTTTGGCCATGGCCGAAGAGCAAGATGTGGATTTGGTGGAGATTTCCCCCACTGCCAAGCCGCCGGTTTGCAAGCTGATGGATTTTGGCAAATACAAATATGAGCAGGCCAAAAAGCGCGACGAAGCCAAGAAAAAGCAAAAGCAGGTGCAAATCAAGGAAATCAAATTCCGTCCGGGCACCGATGAGGGCGATTACAACATTAAGATGCGAAACATCACCCGTTTTCTGGAAGATGGCGACAAGGTGAAAGTTACCCTGCGTTTCCGCGGCCGCGAAATGGCGCATCAGCAATTGGGTGCGCAACTGCTGGAGCGCGTGAAAGAAGAATTGGCCGAAATCGGCACCGTTGAGCAGTTTCCGAAAATGGAAGGCCGCCAAATGGTGATGATGATTGCGCCGAAGAAAAAATAAGTTTATAATGCTTGGCTTGCTCCGATTTGCCGCGCGGAGCAGCTTTTTTTGAGCGGCAAAAAATCGTGGTGTTCGGGCTTCAAGTGCTTTAAAGCTTTGTTTTAAAGCCCCCTTGCACCTAATCTAATAAATGATATGGAGTATCCCATGCCGAAAATGAAAACCAAGTCGGGCGCGAAAAAGCGCTTCAAAGTACTGGGTAACGGTGGTGTGAAACGCGCTCATGCGTTCAAGCGTCATATTTTGACCAAAAAAACCACTAAAAACAAACGTCAATTGCGCGGCACCTCGATGGTGAACGAGCGCGATATGGCTTCGATTTCTAAAATGTTACCCTACGCTTAAGGAGCTAAACTATGCCACGCGTAAAACGCGGTGTTACCGCCCGTGCCCGTCATAAAAAAGTATTAGCGTTAGCCAAAGGCTATCGCGGTCGTCGCAAAAACGTCTATCGTGTTGCCAAGCAGGCGGTGATGAAAGCCGGTCAATATGCTTACCGCGACCGCCGCCAACGCAAACGCCAATTCCGCCAGCTGTGGATTGTGCGTATCAACGCCGGCGCCCGTGAAAACGGTTTGTCTTACAGCAAGTTCATGAACGGCCTGAAAAAAGCTGCCATCGAAATCGACCGCAAAGTATTGGCTGATTTGGCTGTGTTTGAAAAAGCCGCTTTCGCCCAATTGGTTGAAAAAGCCAAAGCCGCTTTGGCTTGATGCTGAGCTGAGCTATATTTGAAAAGGAAACTTCGGTTTCCTTTTTTTATTTCAGGCCGTCTGAAAGCGCTGCCTATTTTTTCTTTAAATTGCTGTTTTTTTGAATGTAATTGCGCTAAAATAATGCACTTTCAAACACAGCAAGAGCCATCAAAGGCTGTCTGAATGCGTTTCAGACGGCCTCCTTATTTTAATGATGGCGCGCTTGCGGCAACCCGAATCCGGTTGCCAAACCCACCCACAGGCAAGAAACAAATCACCATGGAAAATGCAAACCGTATTGTTGCCGAAGGCATCGCCGCCATCGAAGCCGCAACAGACTCCAATGCGCTCGAATTGGTCAAAGCCCGTTATCTGGGCAAGGCCGGCGAATTGAACGCCTTGTTGAAAACCCTCGGTCAAATGTCGCCCGAAGAGCGCAAAACCATAGGCGCGCACATCAATGAGTGCAAAAATCAATTTCAGACGGCCTATAACGTCAAACGCGATGCGCTCAATGCAGCCAAGCTGCAAGCGCAGCTGGCTGCCGAGGCGCTGGATGTGACCCTGCCCGGGCGCGGCCAAACTGAGGGCGGCCTGCACCCGGTGACGCTCACCTTGCAGCGCGTGGTGGAGTTGTTTCACGGTATCGGTTTTGAAGTGGCCGACGGCCCCGAAATCGAAGACGATTTCCATAATTTCCAGGCGCTCAATATTCCGCAAAACCACCCCGCGCGCGCCATGCAGGATACGTTTTATGTGGAAAACGGCGATGTTTTGCGCACGCACACTTCGCCGATTCAAATCCGCTATATGCTGGACAAAAAAAATCCGCCCATCCGCATCATCGCGCCCGGTCGGGTTTACCGCGTCGATTCCGACGCCACCCATTCGCCGATGTTTCACCAAGCCGAAGGCCTGTGGGTGGAAGAAGGCGTGAGCATGGCCGATTTGAAAGCGGTGTTTACCGATTTTATCCGCCGCTTTTTCGAGCGCGATGACTTGCAGGTGCGTTTCCGCCCCTCGTTTTTCCCGTTTACCGAGCCTTCCGCCGAAATCGACATCATGGGCGACAACGGCAAATGGCTGGAAGTGGGCGGCTGCGGCATGGTGCACCCCAATGTGCTGCAAAATGTGAATATCGACCCTGAAAAATACACCGGCTTCGCTTTCGGCATCGGGCTGGACCGCTTTGCCATGCTGCGCTACGGCGTAAACGATTTGCGCCTGTTTTTTGATAATGATTTGAATTTTTTGAAACAATTCAAATAAATTAAGTTGGATTTTTGCTGAAAATCGGGTCTTTTAAAAGAATGAAGGATTTTGATGATGCAAGTTTTGAATCTGCAACCTTTAATCAATGCGACTACACGTTTGCAGGAAGGTTGGCTGCGTTACCTGCAAGACATCAGCGACACGCAAATCCGTGACGGTTTGATTCAGCGTTTTGAATTCACTTATGAAATCAGCCATAAAATGCTGAAGCGCTATCTGGAACAGGTTTCGGCCAATCCTGCTGAATTTGACCAAATGAGTTTTCAGGATTTAATCCGCACCGCCAACGAACAAGGCTTGCTGCAAGGCGATTGGACAGATTGGAAACAATACCGCGATATGCGCAGCCGCACCAGCCACACCTATGACGAAGCGGTTGCATTGGCTGTGGTGCAGGGCATTGAAAAATTTTTAGCCGAAGCTGTATTTTTGTAAAATAAATTGCAGCAAAAATGCAGGCTGCCTGTGCATCAAAATAATGAAAGCAAACCGCCGTTTCAGACGGCCTCAATAAACAAAACAAGAGAATATCATGCAATTTTCTTATGATTGGCTCAAAACCCAAGCCAACCCCAATCTTTCCGCCGATGAAATGGCGCATCTGCTCACCATGTCGGGCTTGGAAGTGGAAGAAGTGGAAACTGCCGCGCCGGCCTTTAGCGGCGTGGTGGTGGCCGAAGTGAAATCGGTGGAAAAACACCCCGATGCCGACCGCTTGAGCATTACCCAAGTGGATGCGGGCACAGGTGAATTAATTCAAATTGTGTGCGGTGCGCCGAATGTGGCCGCCGGCATCAAAGTGCCGTGTGCTTTGCCGGGCGCGGTGTTGCCGGGCAACTTCAAAATCAAGCCCACCAAAATGCGCGGGCAAACCTCTAACGGCATGTTGTGTTCCACCAACGAATTGGACTTGCCTGATGACGGTGTGGACGGTCTGCACATTCTGCCGGCCGATGCGCCGGTGGGGCAGGATATCCGCGATTATCTGGCGCTCGATGATGTGTTGATGACGCTCAAAATCACGCCCAACCGCGCCGATTGCCTGAGCATCAAAGGCCTGGCGCGTGAAGTGGCGGCGCTCACGCAATGTGAAAACCGGCCGCTGGCGCTTCAGACGGCCTCTGTGCAAAGTGGCAAAACCCAAGCGGTGCGTATTGATGCGCCGCAAGATTGCGGCCGCTTTATCAGCCGCGTGATTGAAAATGTGAACGCGCAAGCAGCTACGCCCGATTGGCTGAAGCAGCGTTTGGCGCGCAGCGGCATCCGCTCGATTTCGGCGTTGGTCGACATCGGCAACTATGTGATGCTGGAGCTGGGCCAGCCCATGCATGTGTTTGATGCCGACAAACTGCACGGCAGCATCATTGTGCGCCGCGCTGAAAACGGCGAAACCTTGGCCTGCCTGAATGAAAAAACCGTGACCCTGGCCGACAACACCTTGGTGATTGCCGATGAGCAGGGCGCGTTGAGCATGGCCGGCCTGATGGGCGGCGAAGCGAGCGCGGTTTCAGACGGCACCCGCAATATCGTGCTGGAAGCGGCCTGGTTTGCGCCGGCTATTATCGCCGGCAAATCGCGCCAATACGGTTTCGGTTCCGATTCGGCTTTCCGTTTCGAGCGCGGCGTGGATTGGGCTTTGCAGGCCGATGCAATCGAGCGTGCCACAGAATTGGTGTTGCAAATCTGCGGCGGCGAAGCGGGGGCGTTAACCGAAGCGCTCGGCCAATTGCCGGCCGCCAATCGCGTTGAAGTGCGCTTGAGCCGTGTGGAAACCTTATTGGGTGTGCATATCGAAGCGGCGCAAGTGGAAGCAATTTTGCGCCACTTGGGCTTAAACCCGAAAGCCACTGCAGAAGGATTCAGCGTGAGCGCGCCGAGCTTTCGCTTCGATATCGAAATCGAAGCCGATGTGATTGAAGAAATCGGCCGCGTGTATGGCTACGACAATATTCCCGACGAGCGCACTTCAGGCCGTCTGAAAATGCTGCCGCTGCCGGAAACCAAGCAATCGCGTTTTGATGTTTACCGCCAAATGGCCGCGCGCGGCTATCAAGAAGTGGTGAGCTACGCTTTTGTGAATGAAGAGTGGGAGCAGGATTTTGCAGCCAATGCCGATCCGGTTCGTCTGCAAAACCCGCTGGCGGCGCAATATGCGGTGATGCGTTCCACTTTAATCGGCGGTTTGGTGGAGATTTTGCAAAACAACCTCAACCGCAAACAAAGCCGCGTGCGTGTGTTTGAAATTGCACGCGTGTTCAGCAAAGCTTCAGACGGCCGTTTTGTGCAAAACGAGCGTGTCGGCGGCTTGCTGTATGGCTCTGCGCTGCCCGAGCAATGGGGCGAGAAAAGCCGCAGTGTGGATTTTTACGATGCCAAAGCCGATGTAGAAGCCTTGCTGGCCGGCAAAACGGTGCAGTTTGTCAAAGCGGCTCATCCGGCGCTGCATCCGGGGCGCACCGCCGAAATTGTACTCGATGGCCAAACCATCGGCTTTATCGGCGAATTGCACCCGCAATGGCTGCAAAAATACGATTTGCCGCAAGCGGCGCTGGTGTTTGAAGTGGATATGGCAGCCGTGGCCGCGAAAGAGAAAGCGGCTTACCGGCCGGTGTCGAAATTCCAGCCCGTCCGCCGCGATCTGGCTTTTGTGATGCCCGAAGAGATAAGCCACGACAGCCTGCTCTCTGCTTTGCACAGCGCGGCAGGCAAGCTGGTGCAGGAAATCAGCGTGTTTGACGTGTATCGCGGCGCCGGCCTGCCCGAGGGCATGAAAAGCCTGGCGGTAAAAATCATGTTGCAAGACACGGAGGCCACGCTCACCGATGAAACGGTAGAGCCTTTAATCGGCCGTCTGATTCAGGCCGCAGCCGATGTAGGCGCGCAACTGCGTGGATAAAAAAGTGAAATAAAACCGGATATTCACTTGAATTCTAAACGAAAATTAGTGATAATCCGCCCTTGTCGAAAAATGAAAGTAATAAAATGACTTTAACTAAAGCTGAATTGGCCGATATTTTGGTGGAAAAAGTAAGCAACGTCACCAAAAACGAAGCCAAAGAAATCGTTGAGCTGTTTTTTGAAGAAATCCGCACCACCTTGGAGCGCGGCGAAGAAATCAAAATTTCAGGCTTCGGCAATTTTCAATTGCGCGACAAACCGCAACGCCCGGGCCGCAACCCGAAAACCGGCGAGGAAGTGCCCATTTCCGCCCGCCGTGTGGTAACATTCCACGCAAGCCAAAAATTAAAAGGCATGGTGGAGCATTATTATGACAAGCAACGCGCCTGATTTACCGCATATCCCCGCCCAACGCTATTTCAGCCTCAATGAATTGTGCGCACTGGTGGAAATCAGCCCTGAGCAATTTGCCCAGTGGCAGCATGCCCACGGCGTGGTGGTGGGTTATGGCGGCGATCACTATACCCGGCAGGATGTGATGAAATTACGCCGTCTGAAAGACACGTTTGCGCCTTTTGTGGACGAATTTACCCGCAATGCGCTCGATGGCGAGGGCAATCCGGCCATCCGTGCAGATGAAATGCGGACGGAGCTGCAAAAAATATTGGCGGATATCGAAAAAGCACTTGCCAACTGATTTTAGCGCCGCTATAATCTTTTTTTTCTTTGAGTCGGAGTGTGGCGCAGTCTGGTAGCGCACTTGCATGGGGTGCAAGGGGTCGAAGGTTCGAATCCTTTCACTCCGACCAAAAAAATACCACGAAAACAGCTGCTTATGGCAGCTGTTTTTTTATTGTCTGGGTGTTTGTGGCTCAGGCTTTGTCGCTTTTGCCGGGTTGTTTTCGGCGGCGGGCTTTTTGTGCGGGCTTATGCCAAGCCTAAAAAATAACTTGGCGGTGTTGGCTCGCCTTGCTATCTTGTTTCTTTAGGCTTGGTATTGTTTTTGCGATTTATAATGAATGTTTGGTAAATCATGTAAAGCGCGTTAAAATATCAAAAATAATGATGCTGCTTGTATGGGTTTGCTCGGGCAGACAATATTTACTTGTTAAATAAAAGTGTATTCATGCAGAGGCGTCTTTCTGCACTGGTTGCGTTATCGTTAACAAGGCATTTTCCGTTTCAATCATCGGCCGATCAAATGTGATGCATAATTTAAGCTTTTCTTTCAATATCGCGGCATGGCATGCGGTGAGCAGCCGCATGGCTGCGCCCGCGCAATGGCAGGCTTGGGCGGCGGATGCGGATGCGGCCGTTGAAATGCCGGATTATAAGCCGGCATTGGCTTTTTTGCCGGCTATGCAGCGCCGCCGTTTGGGTGATTCGGCGCGGCGGGTGTTGGATGCGGCTTGGGATTTGGCGTCGGATTATCCGGATGCGCCTTTGGTTTATGTATCGCACGATGGTGAAATCAACCGCAGCTTTGAATTGTGGTTGGGCTTGCTGCGCGATAATGAAGTGTCGCCGACTTCGTTCGGCTTGTCGGTGCACAATGCGCTGGCGGGGCAGTGGTCGATGTTGCGCGGCGATATGGGCGAAAACACGGCGCTGGCGGTGCGGGGCGATAGTTTGGAGAGCGGCTTGGCCGAGGCTTATGCGCTGCTTCATGATGGGGCAGAGCAGGTGCTGCTGGTGCTGGCGGATGAGCCCTTGAGCGCGGCTTATGATGTGGCTGCGCACCGTGCGCCGTGGCCTTATGCCTTGGCGATGGTGTTGACACACGGCACAGATTACCGCTTGTCGTTGATGCCGTCTGAAAACGCGGCAGATAATCAAGGTGATTATTGGGGTGCGTTGGCATGGATACGTTTTATGCTTTCAGACGGCCTAGAACATATGCAATATAACGGCGCCCGCCGCTGGCTGTGGCAGAAAAGCGCATGAAGCGGCTGGATTATTTGCGCCGCCTGCTGGCCACGGCTTTCGGATTTGTGCTCTTCGGCGTGGCAGGCGTGTTGTTTAAGCTGGCGCTGCTGCCCTACACCTTAAACAGCACGCGCGGCGATGTGGCGCGGCAGTTGAAAGCCAGAAAATTGGTGGGCGGCGTTTGGCTTTTTTTTGTGCGCTATTTGCAATGGGCCGGTGTGTTGAGCGTGCGCTTTAACGGGCTGGAAAAGCTCGGCCGGCCGGGGCAGTTGGTGCTGGCAAACCATCCTTCGCTTTTGGATGTGGTGTTGTTGCTCAGCCATGCCCCCATGCTCAACTGCATTGTGAAAAAAGATTTGCTCGGCAATCCGGCCATGAAAAGCCCGATTTTGGCCACTGGTTTTATCCCCAACGATGAATCGGTGGAGATGATGGAGGAAGTGGATGCCGTGCTCAAAGGCGGCCAAAGCCTGCTGATTTTCCCCGAGGGCACACGCACGGGCTGGGACGGACAGGTGAAGCTGCATCGCGGCGCGGTGTCGATCGGCTTGCGCAGCGCGGCGGTGATTACGCCGGTGGTGATTAAAATGACGCCGCCTAATTTTAAAAAAGGCCAGCCGTGGTATCGCATTCCGCCGCAGAAAATCCATTATGAAATCACGGTGGGCGAAGATATCGATCCGCAAAGCTGGCTTGCCGAAAAACCGTTGCCGATTGCGGCGCGGCGTTTGAACGAATATCTGCAAAACTATTTTATCAAACATTCTTTGTAGGTTTGAAACCCCGCCTGTGAGGGCGGATAATTGATGAAAGGCGCTGTGCCTTTTTTATTCAGGCTGAAGCACAAGCTGCACCGATGCGGCGCGCTGTGCTGAAACACACGGGAAAAAACATGAATTTAGAAAGCCAAATCAAACAATTAATCATCGACAGCTTGGGGCTGGAAGACATCACCGAAGCCGATATCGACACCGACGCGCCGCTGTTTGGCGATGAGGGCTTGGGGCTGGATTCGGTCGATGCGCTCGAATTGGGGCTGGCGGTGCAAAAAGCTTTCGGCTTCCAGATGGACGGCGAAAAAGAAAACCTGCGCGAGCATTTTGCCAGCGTGCAGACTTTGGCCGATTTTATCCGCAGCAAGCAGGCATAAGGAGCGCATGATGACTGAAAGCGAAATCCGCCAGATTCTCACCGATGCGCTGGTGAACCTGTTTGAAATCGAGCCTGAGCGCATTGCACCGGACACGAATCTTTATGAAGATTTGGAAATCGACAGCATCGATGCCATCGATTTGATCGACTACATCAAGCGCCAAACCGGCCGCAAGCTTTTGGCCGATGATTTCCGCAGCGTGCGCACGGTGGAAGATGTGGTGCAGGCGGTGTTGCGCAAAGACGCAGCGCAATAATGTGAACGCTGCTGCCAAAATCGCCTTGGGCGCAGTGAGCGCGGCCTATCCGTTGTTGTGGTATTTCGGCCGCAACAACGGCGCTTTTTTTTGGCTGGCCGCTTTAATGTGCGGCCTGTGGCTGCTGCGTGCGCTCACACAGCGCGAGCGCGGCCAGCGTGTGGTGGCGCTGATATTGGCGGCTTTTTTTGCCGCTGTGTTGCTGCTGCGGCTGCCGCAGAGCATGTATTGGTATCCCGTGTGGGTGAGCCTGCTGATGCTGGCGCTGTTTGGCGGCAGCCTGTTTGCCAAGCAAAGCCTGATTGAGCGGCTCGCCCGCCTGCAAACGCCCGATTTGCCGCCTGAAGGCGTGCGCTACACCCGCCGCATCACCCAAATCTGGTGTGTGTTTTTTGTGCTCAACGGCAGCATGGCGGCGGCTTTGGTGCTGATGCGACAATACGATTGGTGGGCTTTATATACCGGGATTGTGTCGTATGTGTTGATGGGGCTGCTGTTGGGCGGGGAATGGGTTTACCGCAAAGCGGTGTTGAAGTTGTGAGGCCGTCTGAAGGTTTATCTTCCGTGCCGTCTGTTTTGGGTGCTATGTGTTGTGTTTAAGGCATCTGATTGTTTTATAAAATATTTGTTTGGAAATCCCAGCGCTGAGCCATGCAGAAACTGAGCCGAATTTTATCTCCCGATTTTAATCCGCGCGACTTAATCGCCGTTGCGCCCGAGTGGCGGCGCGCCGATTTCAACCGCGCGGTGTTTTATCTTTCAGGCCGTCTGAAAGCGCAGGGCGTGCAAGCTGCTGCGCTGTGGTTTGACGATGCGGCGCTGTTTGCCTGCGCGATATTGGCGGCGTGGCATGCGGGCGCGCGGGTGGTGTTGCCGCCGAATCTGGCGGCGGAAAATATCGGCTGGGCGGATGATGAGGCGGATATTTGGCTCACCGATGTGCCGCAGCATGCGGCTTTTTCAGGCGGCCTGAATGTGCTGGATGTGGCGGCTTGCTTGGAAAACATGCCGTCTGAATACGAGCCGAACACGCAGGATTGGCAGCTGGACGAAAAAGCACAAGCGCGGCTGAAAACTTCCGGCTCCAGCGGCGCGGCGCAGGTGGTGGTGAAAACGCTGGCGCAAATGCAGGCTGAGGCGCAAGCCTTGACGGCGCTGCTGCCTTTTGCCCAAAGCGGTGCGGTGGCGCTGGGCAGCGTGAGCCCGCAGCATCTATACGGCTTCACTTTCCGCTTTGCCGTGCCGCTTTCGGCCGGCTGGCCGCTGGCGCGCGCGCAATATGTGTATCCTGAAACGCTGCTGGCGGCCACGGCGGCGCATGAGAGCGTGG
Source organism: Uruburuella suis (assembly GCF_004341385.1). Taxonomy (GTDB): domain Bacteria; phylum Pseudomonadota; class Gammaproteobacteria; order Burkholderiales; family Neisseriaceae; genus Neisseria; species Neisseria suis. Next base: position 41,225 of record NZ_SLXE01000017.1, on the reverse strand, counting down.
TGTGGATCACCAGCCCGGCGCTTTTGGGGCGCATGGGTGAAGCGCGCAACTGGGCGGCGGTGCGGCCGAAGCTGCGGGGCATTCTGTCTGCCGGCGGCGCATTGCCGGCGGCCACGTCGGATTTGTTGGCGCTGCATGCCGTGATGCCGTTTGAAATCTATGGCAGCACCGAAACCGGCGTGATGGCTTCGCGGCAGGGCAGCGGTGTTTGGCAGCCTTTGCCGAATGTGCAAATCGGGCAGAACGAAGCCGGCGCATTGTGGGCAGAATCGCCCTGGAGCGGCGGCCGCCAGCAAACTGCCGATATTGTCGAGCCGCAAGCGCGCGGCTTTGCGCTGCTCGGGCGCAGCGACCGCATTATCAAATTTGAAGACAAACGCGTGTCGCTGGTGCAAATCGAGCATGATTTGCTCGCGCACGAATGGGTGGCCGATGCTTATTGCGGCCTGCACCCGCAACACAAACGGCTGGCGGCATGGATTGCGCTCAATGCAGACGGCATCCGTGCCTTGCGCGAACAAGGCCGCGCCGCTGTGATGGCGGTGTTGAAAAAACACACTGCCGCCACGCAAGACACCATCGCTTTGCCGCGCTATTGGCGTTTTGCCGCCGAATTGCCGCGCAATGCGCAAGCCAAAATCGCCGCCGTAGATTTTCAGACGGCCTTCAGCGAAGCGCAAACTGCGCCCGAATGGCCGCTTGAAATGGAAAATCCCGCTGAAAACGAATGGCAGATCAGCAGCCGCGTGCCGCTGGATTTGGTTTATTTCGGCGGCCATTTTGCCCAATTTCCGCTCGTGCCCGGCGTGGTGGAGCTGCAATGGGTGCGCGATTTGACGGCGCGTTTCGATTGGGGGCGGCAAAGCATCGTGCGGGTGGAAAACCTGAAATACCAGCAATTTCTGCGCCCCAACGATGAAGCCCGCGTGCATTTGAAATACGATGCCGATAAAAACAAACTCACCTTTAGGCTGGAAAACACTGATGCCGTGTGCGCTTCGGGGCGGCTGGTGTTTGGCGGGTTTCAATAGGCCGTCTGAAAGTTGGAAGGGAAAATAAAATGAACAAGGTTCAAAAACAAGGCGTGTGGCTGCTTTTGTGGTCGGGCGCAGCCTTGCAACGCATCTTGAGCAGCAATAGGCAATCCGCAGTTTGAAAGTGGTGGAACAATGAACATTTTGGCGCTGATTCCGCACTACAAACACCCCGCCACCGTCGGCCAAGTGGCCGAAGCCATGCGCGGTTTCGGTTTGGATGTGCTGATTGTGGATGACGGCTCGGGCGATGATTGCCGGCAGGTTTTAGACAAACTGGCGCTTTCAGACGGCATCGAAGTGCTCTATCGCTTTGAAAACGGCGGCAAAGGCGCGGCGGTGAAAAGCGGTTTGAACTATGCCGAAGCGCGCGGCTATACGCATGTTTTGCAGGTGGATGCCGATGCGCAACACCATCTGCCCGACACCGCCAAACTTATCGAAGCCGCCGCTGCGCAGCCCGAAGCGGTGGTGTGCGGCTGGCCGCAATACGGCAGCGATGCGCCCAAAGCGCGCCTTTACGGGCGAAAAATCACCGATTTTTGGAATATGGTCAACACCGGCTCCACCGACATCAAAGACGGCATGTGCGGCTTCCGTCTTTACCCCTTGGCCGCCGCGCTTGCGGTGGTGCGCGAAGAAAACGTGGGCGAGCGCATGGATTTCGACACCGAAATCCTCGTGCGCCTGCATTGGCGCGCCTTGCCGCTGGTGTGGATTAAAACGCCGGTGCGCTATGCTTCAGACGGCATTTCGCATTTTGATGCTTGGGGCGATAATGTGCGCATCAGCAAAATGCATGCGCGGTTGTTTTTTGAAATGTTGGCGCGGCGGTTGAGCGGGCGCTTGGGCAAGCGCTGATTGGGTAGGTTTTGGCAGGCCGTCTGAATGCTGCCAACGATTAGCTGTTAAATGATACCAAAAGGAGAGCCGCGATGAAAAAAGCCATTTGTTTGACTTTGTGGAAAAGCATGATGTTGCTGTGTGTGGCCGCTTATCTGCCCACGGCAGCGGCGGCCAAGCTTCGTCCGGAGGTGGTTTTTTCGGCCGATCAGTTGCTGGAAGCGCTGCGGGGTCGGCAAATCAACTATCTCCACATCTTTAGTTCGGGCAACGAGGCGGTTGCTTTTGCCAACGGCTATATCAATGCCGTGGCCACTGTCGAGGCACGAGCGGGCAGGTGGTGCGGCATGATGACCATCAAGCCGCATGAAGTGGTGTCGCGGGTGGGGGATTTTATTGTGGCTTCGGGCGCCGATGCCAAAAATCAGGCCGCAGATGTTGCTGTGGCTCAGGCTTTGCAGCAGTTGCGTCCTTGCACACAGCCGGCCAAAAAAAGGAAAAGGCAATAAATGGGCGGTTTACTCAAAGGCAAGCCGGTGAGGCCGTCTGAAACACAAGCTTGTTTGCAAGCCCGGCGGGTGGTTGTGAATAAATTTATGCTTGCTGCGTTTCTTTTACCGTTTACCCTTAGCGCCTGTGGAAAAATCCGTGCCGACACCAATGATGCCGCGAAAGTCCACGCCCGTCAGGCCGCTATGCTGTTTTTCAACGCTTGCGTTGCCACCGGAGCGGATGAGGCCAAGTTGGCTGCGTTGGCGGCAAAAGAAAAAATGCTTGAATTAAACAGCGAACAAAAGCAGCCGTTTCATTTCGAGCCTGAAGCCAAGCGGGTTTGGGGTGTGCACAGCGAGGCGGGCGGGCGCTTTTTTCTGGTGTCGGGCAAATCGTATTGCTCGGTGAAAGCCAAACAAGCAGATGCCGAAGAGATTGAAGCAGAGATGGCGGAAATGGCCGCGAAGGTGGCGGAAAATTTGAATTTGGCGCACCGCATCATGAGTGAAGAGCAGCTTGCGCCCACCATCAGGCAAGTGGTGCATACGATAGCGGAGCAAGACGGGCAAAAAGGCATTCTCTTTTCGGTTTACACCCATACCGATGCAAAAGCAGGCGCGCAAGCCGCCTTGAATTTTCACTATTTCAATGAAGCAGGCACACAAGGCCGTCTGAAACCATGACCGCAAAATCCAATCACTGGGCGGCGCAGCAAGAGCGCGGCAACCGTTTGCTGCTCGGCCTCACCACGCTGATGGTGCGCCATTTGCCGGCTTTTTTGATGAATCCGTGCATTTGGTTTGTAGTGTTTTATTTTTACCTCACCGCGCCGGCACCGCGCCGGCACATTGCCCGCTATCAGGCGCGGCTGGCGGCAGCCTATCCTGATGCACCGCTGCCGCGCCGCTGGCCGGTGCTCAAGCAGTTTACGGCTTTCGGGCGGGCGGTGTGCGATCGCTTTGCCGTGTGGCAGCGCAAAATCCGCTATGAAAATCTGGTGCTGCACGACCCGGATAATGTGTATGCCGATATGGACAGCCCCGACGGGCGCGGGCAGATTTTTGTGTGCTCGCATGTGGGCAATGTGGAAATCTGCCGCGCGCTGGTGTCGCACCATCAAGGCTTCAAGCTGAACGTGCTGGTGCACAGCCGCCATGCCCAAGCTTTTAACGAAGCGCTGATCAAGGCCGGTGCCGACCGCATCCAGCTGATTCAAGTTAGCGATTTGGATGCCGCGCTGATGATGGAATTAAACGCGCGCATCGAAGCGGGCGAATGGCTGGCCATCGCCGCCGACCGCGTGCCCGTGCGCGGCGAGAAAACGGTGGAAGTGGATTTTTTAGGCGCCAAAGCGCAGCTGCCGCAAGGCGCATGGCTTTTGGCCGGCCTGCTGAAAACGCAAGTGCACACGCTTTTTTGTGTTCAGCACCAAGGCCGCTATCATTTGAAATTGCGCCGCTTTTTAAACAGCACCGATTGGAAGCGCGGCGAGCGTCAAGCCGCCGTGGCCGCCGCCGCTCAGGCTTATGCCGACCGCCTGACCGAAGAATGCGCCGCCGCCCCGCTGCAATGGTTTAATTTTTACGATTTTTGGAACGATTATGGCTAAACATGTTTACTGCCGCCACCGCACCGAAATAGAAGTGCCGTTTTTTGATGTGGACGCCATGCACATTGTGTGGCACGGCCATTATGTGAAATACCTTGAAGTGGCGCGCTGCGCATTTTTGACCGAAATCGGCTACGATTACAACGAGATGGGCAGGCAGGGCTTTAGCTGGCCGGTGGTGCAGCTCAATTTGAAATATGTGAAGCCCGCCCGCTTCGGCCAAAAAATCTATGTGGACCTGGCGCTGGTGGAAATCGAAAGCTGCCTGCGCATCGACTACACCATTTCAGATGCCCAAAGCGGCGCCAAGCTCACCAAAGCGAGCACCACCCAAGTGGCCGTGGCGCTGGAGAGCGGCGAGATGCAGTTTCAAACGCCGGCAAGCTGGCTGGCAGCGGTGGCCAAACATAAAAGCTTTCAGACGGCCTGATGGGAGTTGATGTGGGCGGATAAATACAAACCTGTGGTTTGCGGCCCTCGCCCCGTATCCAGCACGGGGCAGACGCTTGCACGGTTATAAATTCCGTCGACAAATGCCGATAGGCCGGTATATCGCCGATTTTGTGTGCGAAGAGCGCCGTTTGATTGTAGAGGCCGATGGCGGGCAACATGCTGAGCAATGCGCATACGATGCCGGTCGCAGCCGCGATCTGCAACAAAGCGGTTATACGGTATTGCGTTTTTGGAATCATGAAATTTTGCAGGAAACAGAAGCCGTGCTTGCCCGAATTCTGCTTACGCCGGACAGCCTGCCTGTGGTGAGAGGGCGTTGAATCGGGTTGCACTTAGCCACATGAGGTAAGATCCGAAAAGCCGCAAGGCTTGCTGTGCACCATATAAACCGCACCTGATAGATACCATCCAACATGGAAACAAATACATGAAAAAATATTTAATCGGCATGGCGCTGATTCTATTCAGCCCCTTTATCCAAGCATTCGACACCGCCGAATTGGCACAAATGCTGCAACAGCCGCAAAATGTGCAGGGCGCGTTTGCGCAGCAGCGCTATCTCAAATCATTAAACCAGCCGATGAACACCGGCGGGCGCTTTGTGTTGCTGCCGAAAAAAGGCTTGCTGTGGCAGATGCAAAAGCCGTTTGACAATCGCCTGCGCGTGCGTGCCGACGGCATTATGCAGTGGAACGGCAAGGCGTGGGTGAGTGCCGGCGGTGGCAGCCGCAGCGGGCAGGCGCAGCAAATCAAGCTTTTTCTGGATTTGCTCGGCGGCAACACGGCGGGGCTGGAGAAGCAGTTTGATTTGCAGCTGAGCGGCAATGCGAAAAAATGGACGCTGCGACTCAACCCGAAAACCGCTTTGATGAAGCAGATTTTCACCCGCATCGACATCAGCGGCGATGCCGTGGTGCGCAAAATCGAATTGAACGAAACCCAAGGTGAGCGCACGGTGATGACATTTAGCGGCGTGGCGGTGAATCAGCCGCTGGATGCGTTTGCGCGATTGGCTTTGCAGTAGCCGCAACCTTTGCAAAACGCCCCTGCCGTCGCTCCTGCGCATGCCGAGCAGGTAGCCGCCAGCAACACGAAAAAAATCAAACATTTGATTTTATAGGTAATTTATTATTTTCAGAAATCTGAACAAACCTAGGCACCCGCCTGCGCGAGTGCGACAGATATAGTGGAATGCAAGAAAAAGTGATACAAAACCACGCACTATCACGGGGTAGGTTGGGTTGATAAACCCAAGGTTTCAGACGGCCTGTGGGCTTGTTGGGTTTTCTACCCAACCTACCCGTTGTGTCACTTTTTTATGCATTCCACTATATTTGGTTTTGCAAAGGCCTCAGGCCGTCTGAAAAAAAAGCACTGTGCCGGATATTGCGCTTTGTCGATGCAGCAGAAACCCATGAAACCGATAGGCCGTCTGAAAACATTTGAAACCATCATGAGCCACAAACTCCGCTTTTTTTACACGCTTTTTATCGCCATTACCGCCGTGTTTTTGATCTACACGCTGGCTGCGCGCGCGTGGCTGCAAACCGATCTTACCGCGCTTTTGCCTGCCGAGCAGTCGGCCGATGCGGTGTGGCAGGCGGCGGATAAGGCGGCCGAAGCGCAGCTCAATGGCCAAGTGGTGTTGCTGGCGGGCAGCGATGATGCACAGCAAGCTTTTCAGACGGCCGCCGAGGTTGCCAAGCTGTGGCGCAGTAGTGGCGTGTTTGCAGAAGTGGACAGCGAAATCGCGCCCGATTTGGCGCAGCTGCGGCCAGCGGTGCAGCGCTTGGGCTTGGCGGTGTTGCCGCAGCGGCAGCGCGAATGGCTGCAAAGCGATCCGCAAGCCTATTTCCGGCAGCGGGCGGAAGATGCGCTCAACCCCTTTGCCGCGCCTTCGCCTTTGCCGCTAGACCAAGATTGGTTGGGCTTCGGCCGCTTCACGCTGGCGCAGGCGCAGCCCTTGAGCAAGCTGCAATGGCATGCCGAGAGCGGCATGTTGTTCACCGAAGATGAAAGCGGCAAAACCTGGGTGTGGTTGCGCGCGCGTTTGCCTGAGCAAAGCGGCGTGGCCAACGGCAGTGAGGATTTATTGCCACTGCTGGCGCAAAGTCGCTCGCTGGCGGAGCAGCAGGGCGTGCAAACTTTAAGCGCCGGCGGGGCGCTCTTTGCCGCGGCGGCCAAGGCCGATGCCGAGCGCGAAAGCCGCTTGATGAGCGCGGCGGGGCTGTTGCTCACGTTTTCGCTGCTGCTGTGGGTGTTTCGCAGCGGCCGTGTGTTTTGGCTGGCGCTGCCGCTGGCGGCGGGCTTGCTCACGGGGCTGGCGGCTTCGCTGCTGCTGTTTGGGCAAGTGCATGTGCTCACCTTGGTGATCAGCACGAGCCTGCTGGGCATGTTGGTGGATTTTCCATTGCATTGGCTGGCGCCATCGGTGTTTCCGAGGCCGTCTGAAAGCCGCGCGGCTGCCCATCCGGCATCACGGCTTTCAGACGGCTTGAGCTGGCAGGCCGGCGCGGCCATGCGCCATGCGCGGCCGGTGTTTCTCACCAGCTTGGCGATTACGGTGCTCGGCTATGCGCTGTTGTGGTTTACGCCGCTGCCGGTGTTGCGCCAAACGGCGGTGTTTTCCGGCTTTGCGCTTTTGGGCGCATTCGGGGCAACGGTGTGGTGGCTGCCGCCTTTGTTTGCACGTTATCAGCCCAAGGCCGTGCCGTTTGCCGCTTGGGTGCAGCGGCTTTATCCGCTCACCGGCCGTCTGAAACAGCGCTTGCGCCGCAAAGGCTGGCTGGCTTTGGCCGCTTTGCTGCTGTTGGCGGGCTTGTGGCGCAGCAGCTGGCACGACGATATCCGCCAATGGGTGTCGATGCCGCCCGAATTGCTGGCACAGGCGCAGCAGATAGGTGCACTCAGCGGCCAGGATTTCAGCGGTCAATATCTGCTGATTGAGGCACCGGATGAAGATATGTTGTTGCAACGCAGCGCCGATGTGCGCCGCGCCTTGCAGCCTTTGCTTGATGCGCAGCAATTGGGCGCGGTGCAGTCGCTCGACCAATGGATTATGCCGGTGGCCGGGCAGCAGGCCTTGCAGCGCCGTTTGAGCGAATTGGCGGCGCTGCCGCAAACGTGGGCGGCAATGCGCGAAATCGGCGTGCCGCGCCAAACCATGCGCCAGGCTTTGCGCGAAGCCGCCGCCGCACCGCCGCTCACGCTCTCGCAAAGCCTGCAAACGCCCTTGGCCGAAGCTTGGCGGCCGCTTTATTTGGGCGAAGCGGCACCGGGGCGCTTTGCAGCGGTGGCGCGTTTGCAGGCAATGGAAAATGCAGCAGCAGTGCAGGCGGCGGTGCGCCATCTTGAGGGCGTGCGCTGGGTGGACAAGCGCGCGCACCTAAACGAATTGTTTCACCACACCCGCAACCAAGCCGCTTGGCTGAAGCTGGCTTCTTATGCTCTGGCGTGGCTGTTGCTGTGGAAAATATTCGGCGCGCGCCGCGGCGCGTTGATTTTGGCGGTGCCGCTGGCTTCCGCGCTCGGCGTGGTGGCGCTTTTGGGCTGGCTGGGCGTGCCGGTGAGCCTGTTTGCCATGTTTGGCTTACTGCTGGTGTCGGCCATCGGCGTGGACTATGCCGTGTATGCCTATGCCGCGCATGAAAGCGCACCCGCGCGGCTGGGCGGCATGTTGCTGGCCGCGCTCACCACCGGCATTTCATTCGGCCTGCTTGCGTTGAGCAGCACACCGGCGGTGGCCGCTTTCGGCACCACCGTGGCGCTGGGCGTGGTGTTGAACCTGCTGTTTGCGGCTTGGCTGCTGCGGGAATAAACAGCCTCTAATTTTAAAATCAGAAAGCGATAAATAAGATGAACACAAATTGTGATGTGGCCATTATCGGCGGCGGCCCTGCCGGGGCGGTGGCGGCGGCTTTGTTGAATAAACAGGGTTTGCGCGTGGTGGTGTTGGAAAAGCAGCATTTTCCGCGTTTTGTGATTGGCGAGAGCCTGTTGCCGCATTGTATGGAATTTATCGAGGCGGCGGGCTTCGGCGATGCGGTGCGCGCCGAGCCGAGCTTTCAATTGAAAAACGGCGCGGCCTTTACTTGGGGCAGCCGCTACACTTATTTCGATTTCACCGATAAATTTTCAAGCGGGCCCGGCACCACGTTTCAAGTGCGCCGTGCGCTGTTTGACAAAATTCTGATTGACGAAGCCGCCGCCCAAGGGGTGGATGTGCGCTTCGGCCACGGCGTGGCGGCGTTTGACAACAGCGGCGCTGAGGCCCGCTTGCGCATCGAAGCCGATGACGGTGCTTATGAATTGAGCGCGGGCTTTGTGCTCGATGCCAGCGGCTACGGCCGCGTGCTGCCGCGCCTGCTCGATTTGGAAACACCCTCCGAATTGCCGCCGCGCCTGGCGCATTTCACCCATATTGTCGACAACATCAGCAGCCCCAAATTCGATCGCGACAAAATTCTGATCACCACCCACCCGCAGCACCGCGATGTGTGGCTGTGGACGATTCCGTTTGGCGACAATCATTGCTCCATCGGCGTGGTGGGCACGCCCGACAAATTGGCGGGCGATTCGGAAACGGTGTTGAAAAAATTTGCACTCGAATGCCCGATGCTGGCCGAAGTGCTTGCCGATGCGGTGTGGGAAAACGAATTTCCCTTCCGCAGCATCCAGGGTTATTCGGCCAATGTGAAAAGCCTGCACGGCCGCCATTTTGCCTTGCTCGGCAATGCGGCCGAGTTTCTCGACCCCGTGTTTTCATCGGGCGTGACCATTGCCATGCATTCGGCCAAGCTGGCCGCCGATTTGCTGGTGAAACAGTTTAACGGCGAAGCGGCCGATTGGCAGCGTGAATTTGCCGAGCCGCTGATGGTGGGCGTGAACACTTTCCGCACTTATGTAAACGGCTGGTATGACGGACGCTTTCAAGATGTGATTTATGCCGACAACCGCAATGCCGACATCAGCCGCATGCTCAGCTCGATTTTGGCAGGCTACGCGTGGGACACGGAAAATCCTTATGTGGAAAAATCCGAGCGCCGCTTGAATGCGCTGGCCGAATTGGTGGGCGAAGCCCGATTGTGATGCGATGCCGTCTGAAAGCCATACCATGAATTTTATAAAGCTTTTTTTTGCCGCTTTATGCGCCGCTTGGCTACTTGCCGCCTGCGCTGTTTCAGACGGCCTGCCCAAGCCGCAAACCCTGCCGGCTTTGGCCGCCGGCGACACACGCTGGTTTAAGCTTGAAGCGCAGGATGAAGCCGGCAATATTGAGCAGGCCAGCCTGCTGGCGGTGCAGCGCGACGGCGAGAACCTGCGCTTTGTGCAAACCGATGCGCTGGGTGCGCCGCTGTCGCGCCAAACCGTGGGCGGCAAGGGCTGGGCAAACGATGGTTTTGTCGCGCCCAATGCCGGTTCGCGCCGCCTGTTTGCCGCACTGTTGCCCTTGCTGGACGAGGGCGCGGCGGTTTATCCGCAGCAGCGGCAGGAAAAGCAGGGCGCGGCCACGGTGTATTTTGAAAATACGCGCGAATTGTGGCGCAGCGAAGTTTCAGACGGCCTTTATATCATTGTTTTTCCCGATGGCCGGCGCTGGTTGCTAACACCCCTGAACAACGAATAAACAAAGCCCATTATGATGAATACACCTGTTTACCTCACCGCCCCCGCCATCACCAGCGCGCTGGGCAGCGGCCTGCAAACCCATGTCGATGCGCTGCTCAATCCGCCTGCCGCCTCGCCGCTGAGCGAATCCGGCCAATGGGTGCGCGGCAAAACTTATGCTTTCGGCGCGGTGAATGAAAGCTTGCGGCCTTTCCCCGCCACGCTTTCAGACGGCCACAAAAGCCGCAACAATCAATTGCTGTGGCACGCGCTCGCGCAAATCGAGGGCGATATCGAAGCGGCCAAACAGCGCTTCGGCGCGGGCAGAATCGCCGTGGTGATGGGCACGTCCACCAGCGGCGTGGATGAAAATATTCCCTTATTTCAGCAGGTGGCCGATGGCGGCGCGTGGCGCGATGTGCCGTTTAACCAGCAGCAGCAAATTTTGTCTGCGCCTGCCGATTTTGTGGCGGCGGTGTATGGTTTGCAAAACCTGTGCTACGGCGTGTCCACCGCCTGTACATCGGGTGCAAAAGCCTTAATCAGCGCGGCAAGATTATTGAGGGCGGGGCTGTGTGATGCCGTGGTGTGCGGCGGCGTGGACACCTTATCACCGCTCACCATCAACGGCTTTAATTCGCTGGGCGTGCTTTCAGACGGCATGGCCAACCCCTTTTCCGCCCAACGCAACGGCATCAACATCGGCGAAGCCGCCGCCGCCTTTGTGATGACGCGCGAAGCCGGTTTCGGCGAGAGCCTGCCGCTGCTGGGCTATGGCGCCGGCAGCGACGCCTATCATATGTCTTCCCCGCGCCCCGACGGCCAAGGCGCCGCGCAAGCCTTTCAAGCCGCCTTAATCCACGCCGCGCTGCCGCCCGAAGCCGTCGGCTGGATCAACCTGCACGGCACCGGCACGCAACACAACGACAGCATGGAAAGCCTGGCCGTGGCTGCAATATTCGGCTGCCAAACGCCGTGCACCTCCACCAAACCGCTCACCGGCCACACGCTCGGCGCAGCCGGCGCGATTGAAGCCGCGTTTTTATGGGGCATGGTCAGCCGCCGCTGCAACCCGCAAGGCAGGCTGCCTGCGCAAATCTGGAATGGTGAACGCGATGCCGCCTTGCCGGAAATCGCGCTTACTGATGCGGGCAGCGTATGGCAAAGTGGGCAAAGAATCGGCGCCAGCGCATCGTTTGCGTTTGGCGGCAACAATGCGGTGGTGGTGATAGGCGAGGCCGTCTGAAAGCTGAGTGGCTTGATAGTTGATGTTGATTACCTATTAAAATGAAAACGGCTGAAACAGGTCGTCTGAAAACCAAACTTAAAGAATAACCATGCCCGAAAAGCTGATTTGCCCCATCACCCATATAGCCCCCTTGCTGCCGCACAGCGGCCATATGGTGTTGCTCGACTGCATCACCGAATATGGCGATGATTATCTGCACGCCACGGCACATGTGGGTGAAAAACACATTTTGCTGCAAGCGGGCAGCCTGCCGGCGCTGGCGGGCATGGAAATTATGGCGCAAGGCATTGCCGCGCTGGCCGGCTGCCATGCGCACAATCGCGGCGAGCCGGTGCGGCTGGGCTTTTTGCTGGGCACGCGCAAGTTGAATCTTTTTGCCGACACCATTGCCGTGGGCACGCAATTGTCGATTCAGGTGCATGCTTCCACGCAAGACAGCACGGGCTTCGGCGTGTTTGACTGCGCGCTGCGTTGGACGGATGCGCCGGCTTCGGCGAGGGCACAGCTGCCTTCAGACGGCCTGTTGGTGCAGGCGGCCTTGAATGTGTTCAGCCCGAAAGAGGGGATGGCAGTTTGAAACGGCGGTTTAATGTGGCTTGAAGCCGTCTGAAGCCCAATCTGAACACAAGTTTACCAAACAAGCGCAGTTGCGATGCTATCGTGAAATGCATAAAAAAGTGATACGGCGGGTAGCTTGGGTTGCAAACCCAAGCAATCCACAAGCCGTCTGAAACGTTGGGTTTATCAACCCAACCTACGTGCTTGCTGCTTTCAGACGGCCTGTTGCAGGCGGCCTTGAATGTGTTTAGCGGGTAGGTTGGGTTGCAAACTCAACAAATCCACAAGCCGTCTGAAACTGAATGTGTTCAGCCCGAAAGAAGGAATGGCGGTTTGAAACGGCGGTTTAATGTGTTTTTAAACTGCGGCTTGGTTTGATGCAGTTTGAGGCCGTCTGAAATCTTTCAGACGGCCTTGATAAATTTTGTTAAAATTTCACTTTAAGCTTTACAAAGGCCATGCAGCGGCGCGGCATAACCATGCTAGGGTCTGTTCACATTTCATCCGTGCGTAAGATTTTGAGCGCAAAAGCGCGTTTGCAAGGCGAAAAGCGCAGTAAGGTTGGATACCTTGCGAGCATTTTCAACGCGGCAGGCGCGTTTTTGTGCCAAAAGATTGCCACGAGATGAGTGGTGAACAGACCCTAAAAATACTTTCAGGAAAACGATGAACAAAACCATTTTAATCACCGGTGCAAACCGCGGCATCGGTAAGGCGGTGGCGCTGGGTTTGGCGGCAGACGGCTATGATATTGCGGTGCATTGCCGCAGCCGGCGCGATGAAGCCGAAGCGGTGGCCGCAGAAATCTGCGCACAGGGCAGGCAGGCGCGGGTGTTGCAGTTTGATGTGGGCGACAGGGCGGCCTGCCGCGAAATATTAAGCGCCGATGTGGAAGCGCACGGCGCTTATTACGGCGTGGTGCTCAATGCCGGGCTCACGCGCGACAATGCTTTTCCCGCGCTGGAAGATGAAGATTGGGATAATGTGTTGCGCACCAATCTTGATGGTTTCTACAACGTGCTGCATCCGGTAATCATGCCGATGATACGCCGCCGACAGCCCGGGCGCATTGTGTGCATGGCTTCGGTGTCGGGCTTGATCGGCAACCGCGGCCAGGTAAACTACAGCGCTTCCAAAGCCGGCCTGATCGGCGCGGCCAAAGCCTTGGCACTGGAATTGGCCAAGCGCAAAATCACGGTAAACTGTGTGGCGCCGGGCTTGATCGACACCGCCATTTTGGATGAGCACACGCCCGTGGCCGAAATTTTAAAAATGATACCGGCGCAGCGCATGGGCAGCCCCGAAGAAGTGGCGCATGCGGTGCGCTTTTTGATGGATGAAAAAGCCGCCTACATCACGCGGCAGGTGATTGCGGTGAACGGGGGATTATGTTGAACAGAGTTGTGGTCAGCGGCATCGGCGGCATTTCTGCTTTCGGCCGCGATTGGGCAAGCATTCAAGCGGCTTTCAAACAAGGCCGCAATGCCGTGCAAAATATGGGCTGGCAGGGGCAATATCCCGATTTGGAAGCGCAATTGGGCGCGCCCATCGAAGGCTATGCGCCGCCCGCACATTGGACGCGCAAACAGCTGCGCAGCATGGGGCGCGTGTCTTATTTGTGTGTGGATGCGGCCGAGCAGGCGCTGGCCGATGCCGGCTTGCTCGGCGATGAGCGCATCAAAGACGGGCGCATGGGCGTGGCCTGCGGCTCTTCCACCGGCAGCACGCAAGACATCCGCGATGTGGGTGAATTGCTGATTACCGGTAAATCGCAAAATTTCAGCGCCAACACCTATGTGCGCATGATGCCGCACACCACCGCCGCCAATATCGGCATTTTCTTCGGCCTCACCGGCCGCATCATCCCCACCTCCAGCGCCTGCTCATCGGGCAGCCAAGGCATAGGCTATGCTTATGAAGCCATCAAATACGGCATGATAGAAACAATGCTGGCCGGTGGCGGCGAAGAATTCTGCCCTTCTGAAGTGTATGTGTTCGACTCGCTCTATGCCGCCAGCCGCCGCAACAACGAGCCGGCGCAAACCCCGCGTCCTTACGATGCGGGGCGCGATGGCTTGGTGATTGGCGAGGGCGCGGGCATATTGGTGCTCGAATCGCTGGCGCATGCGCAGGCGCGCGGCGCGAAAATTTATGCCGAAATCGTGGGCTACGGTGCCAACAGCGACGGCAGCCACGTTACCCGGCCGCAAAAAGCCACCATGCAGCGCTGCATGGCGCTGGCTTTGGAAGACGCAGGGCTTGAGCCCGCGCAAATCGGCTATGTCAACGGCCACGGCACCGCCACCGAGCAGGGCGATATCGCTGAAACGCAAGCCACCGAAGCCTTGTTTGGCAGCCGCATGCCTATCAGCTCGCAAAAAAGCTACCTCGGCCACACCTTAGGCGCATGCGGCGCGCTCGAATCGTGGTTTTCGATTGAAATGATGAACAGCGGCTGGTTTGCGCCCACCCTCAATCTGGATCATATCGACCCGCGCTGCGGTCGGCTCGATTATATCCGCGGCCAAGGGCGAGAAATCGACACCGATTATGTGATGAACAATAATTTCGCCTTCGGCGGCGTGAACACTTCGCTGGTGTTTAAGCGCTGGCGCGGCGAATGAGTGAAAGTGCAAAACAAAGCCAAGGCCGTCTGAAAAGTTTTCATACCAATTCAAAAAAGTAAGCTAACAAGGCGGCGAGCCGAAGACAGTACACCTAGTACGGCTAGGCGAGCTAACGAAGTTAGGTTATTTTTTTGGATTGGTATCAGACGGCCTTGGCTTTGATGCGGTTGTGGGTCGGATACCTGTATCCGACATCACACCGGCCTTGATGCTTGTTCTGCGAACAAGTGTCGGATTCGAGAATCCGACCTACGCACTATAGAGGAATGTATAAAAAAGTGATACGGCGGGTAGGTTGGGTTGCAAACCCAACAAATAGACAAGCTGTCTGAAACGCTGGGTTTATCAACCCAACCTACGCGATTTCAGAATGCAGTTTCATGTAATACCAATCCAAAAAAATAACCTAACTTCGTTATCTCGCCTAGCCGTACTATCTGTACTGTCTGCGGCTCGTCGTCTTGTTAGCTTACTTTTTTGAATTGGTATAACTTTTTCTTGCATTTCACTATAATTGCGGGCGTTTGAGCTTCAGACGGCCACAACAACGGTCAAAGAAAAACGGGAATCTTCAGATTCCCGTTTTTGATAATGACGCGGTGTTTACCAATAGCCCAGCACTTTCCACCAAGCTGCGCCGATGGTGGAGAAAATCACCAATTCGATCACACTCATGATAAAGCCGGCTTTCCACCATTCGTTCATGCTCACATAGCCCGAGCCGTAAATCACCGGCGAAGAGCCCGAAGCATAGTGGGTGAGGCTCATCATAATGCTGGTGGCGGCGGCCATCATCAGCGCATAAAGCAGCGGCGGTGCGCCCAAGGCGAGGCCGGCGGCGTAGAAAGCGCCAAACATTGCGGTAACGTGGGCGGTGCCGCTGGCAAACATATAGTGCGAATAAAGATAAGCCAACAGCAATAAGGCGCAACCAAACACCCAGCTCAAACCCAAGCCGGAAATGCTGCTTTCGAGCACGCCGGAAAACCAGGCAATCAGGCCGAGCTTGTTGAGGAAAGTGGCCATCATCACCAGCGCGGCAAACCAAGTGATGGTATCCCACGCGCTTTTCTCTTTCAACACGTCATCCCAAGTGAGCACGCCGGTGAGCAGGAGCAGCGAGAGGCCGATAAAGGCGGTGGTGGTCGCGTCAACAGCGGCGGCGGGGCCGAATATCATCGCCGGAATGCCGGCCCACAGCAGCAGCAGCAAGCCGAAAATCGCCAGCATAATCCATTCGCCGCGGCTCATCGGGCCCATTTCTTTCAGGCGCTCTTTGGCAAAACCGGTGGCATTGGGGGTGTGTTTGATTTCAGGCGGATACAGGTAATAAAGAATAATCGGCATCAGCACCAGCGCCACCAGCGCCGGCAGCAGCATGGCCGTGGCCCACATGCCCCATGAAATGGAGATTTGTGCGCCGGTGGCTTTGCTGATCAAGTCCACCACCAAGGGGTTGGGCGCGGTGGCGGTGATAAACATCGAGCAGCAGATGATGTTGGCGTGGTAGTTGACCAGCGCCAAATATTTGCCGATTTTGCCCTCGGTGCCTTTTTCCGGGTCAGAATCAAAGCTGCCGGCAATCGCACGCATCACCGGGTGCACGATGGCGCCGCCGCGGGCGGTGTTGCTCGGGGTAACGGGGGCGAGCAGCAAGTCGGAAATCGCCAGGCTGTAGCCGATGCCCAATGTGCGTTTGCCCCACACGGCGATAAACATATAGCCAAAGCGCACGCCCAAGCCGGTTTTGAGCAGGCCGCGCGAAATCATAATCGCCACGCCGATCATCCAAATCAGCGGGCTGTTGAAGCTGCTCAAAGCATCTTTGGCCGCTTGCGCGGGGCTGTCGCTGGTCACGCCGGTAACGGCCACCAACGTAATGGCCAACATGGCCACCGCGCCGATGGGCATGGCTTTGCCGATAATGGCAGCCACCACGCCGACAAATAAGGCCAAAAGGTGCCAGGCATCACTGGTCACACCTTCCGGCACGGGAATGGCGTACCAAATCAGCAGCGCCAATATCACCGCCACTGCGGTAGGAATCGGTTTGAAACCCATAAAATTTCTCCGGGGTAAGAATAATCAAATGAATCAGTTAAACCTGCTGCCGAGGGCAGCAGGCGTGTGTGCCGTTCAGACTCCGGTTTGCGGCGGCAGGCCGTATTCTTCGGGGAAAGTGCGCAAAGAGCTTTTCAGCACCGTTACCGCGCCGTCGATTAAGCCGCAGCGGCCGCTGCCGGGCAGGATTTGGCAGAGGTTTTCCAGCGCACGCAAATCATCGCCGGTGGCAATGCCGGTGTCTACCCGATCAATCAGACGCGCCAGTTGGAAAGTGCCGCTTTTGCAGGGCGGACATTGGCCGCAGGAATTGGCGGCAAAAAATTCCACATATTCCGACACTTTGCGCACCACGCTGGTGCCTTCCGAAATCACAATCATGGCACCGGTGCCGAGGCTGGAATGGCGCTCGCGCACAGAATTGAAATCCAGCGCCACATCCAAATCGGCTGCGGTAAGCAAGGTGTTGGAAGGGCCGCCGGTAAACACTGCTTTAAAGGCGCGGCCTTCAAGCAGGCCGCCGCCATAATCGAAAATCAGCGATTGCAGCGAAGTGCCCATCGGCAGCTCATAGAGGCCGGGGTTTAACACATCGCCCGAGAGCGAATAAAGCTTGGTGCCCACCGCTTCGCCTATGCCCAAATCTTGATACCATTGAGCGCCGTTGCGTAGAATATGCGGCACATTGGCAAAGGTTTCGGTGTTGTTGATCAGAGTCGGCTCATCGGCCACGCCGCTTTCGGCCGGATAGGGCGGCTTGCGGTGCGGAAACGGGAAACCGCCGTTGAGCCACGACACCACCGCCGTTTCTTCGCCGCCGATATAGCGCCCTGAAGTGGGCACCAGTTTCAGGTGCAAAGGCCTGCCCAGATGTGTTTCGAGCTGCTCGAATAATTCGTGCGCATGCCATTGGGCGATGGCTTCGCTCACGGCGGCAATCGATTCGGTTTGGTGCGGGTTGATGTATAAAATCACATGGTTGGCGCGGGTGGCCACGGCGGCAATCAGCGCGCCTTCGATCACTTGGTGCGGGGTGTGCTCGAGCAGATAGCGGTCTTTAAACGTGCCCGGCTCGTCTTCATTGGCGTTGCACACCACATAGCGGTCGCCGTTTTTGCTTTGAGCATTCACCGCCGCTTCCCATTTGCGCCAAGTGGGAAAGCCGGCGCCGCCCATGCCGCCCAAACGGGCTTCTTGCAAAGTGGGCACAATGCTTTGCGGATTTTCCATAGCAACCAGCAGGCCTTCGCCGCCGCCGGCGCCCAGCCAGGCAATCAAATCTGCGCCCACTTGGCGGCTGGGATGCAGCAATAATTGGTTAAGCTTTTGCATGAGTGTTCTCCTGAATGCCGGCGTGTTCGCGCAGATCGAAGGTTCCATAATCGGGATAGAGTATCGGCGCCTTAATATCGCTCTTGATGCCGGCACGAGTCAGCTCGCGCTGGAGCTTGTAGATGTGGGCGATGCCGCCGCGCGCTCTTTTCAACGGCAGGCCGGATTGGGCGGCGGCTGCGCCGGCGCGGCGGCCGAAGCTGATGATGTCGAGCAGGGCGTTGCCCATCAGGCGGTTGCGGCCGTGAATGCCGCCGGTGACTTCGCCTGCGCCGTAAAGGCCGGCGATATTGGTTTGGCCGTTGCCGTCGATAAGCATGCCGCCGTTTTGATAGTGCAGGGTGGGGTGGATCAGCAGCGGCTCTTCGGCAGGGTTAACACCGCATTTGTGCGCCACATGCGCCAGCGACACCAAGCGTTGCAACACATCCGGGTCTTTGGCAATCAGGCGCGGGGTGTCGAGAAACACGCCCACGGTGCCATCGCGCAACACGCCGCGGCCTTCTTGGCATTCGCGCAAAATAGCGGCTGCCACCACATCGCGCGGCAGCAATTCATCCACAAAGCGCTCGCCCAAGCCGTTGACCAAATGGGTGCCGGCAGAGCGCACGGCTTCGGAAATCAGCGCGCCGGCCAGATGCGGCGGATGCGCCACGCCGGTGGGGTGGTATTGGAAAGAATCCACATCGCGCAGCTTGGCGCCCATGCGGTAAGCCATCACCAAACCATCGGCGGTGGCACCATAGTGGTTGGAAGTGGCAAAGCCTTGCAGATGCAGACGGCCGCTGCCGCCACTGGCCAGTACCACCGATTTGGCGTGCACGATCAGCAATTTGCGCCGCTCCAAATCATAGAGCACCGCGCCCACGCAGCGGCCGTGCTCATCGGAGAGCAATTCGATGGCGGGGCAGCGGTTGAGCTGGGTGATGCCGCGCTCGAGCTCGACGGCTTCGCGCAGCACGCGCATCATTTCCAGGCCGGTGAAATCGCGATAGCACAACACGCGCGGGATGCTGGTGCCGCCGGCGCGTTTGCGTTGCAGGCGTCCGTTGTTGTCGGAGCCGGCGGCTAAATCAAATGTCATGCCCAAGCCGATCAGCCAGCGGATGGCGGCGGGGCCGTCGGTGACCATTTGCGCCACCAAATCTTGCTCGGCTGCGTTGTGGCCGCCTTTGAGGGTGTCTTCAAAATGCTGTTGCAGGCTGTCTTCTTCGCCCACAGCGGCTTGAATGCCGCCCTCGGCCATCACGGTGTTGCTGTCGCCGATGCGCAGCTTGTTGGCCATAATCACGCCTGCGCCGGCTTGGGTGGCGGTGAGCGCCGCTGCGGCACCGGCACCGCCGCCGCCAATCACCAACACATCGGTATACATCGGCACGGCACCGGCCAAGTCGAAATCATCAATCAGGGGGCGGCTCAGCAACAACTCGGCCAAATCAGGATGGCAGAATTCGCCGGCATTGGCACCCACGGGCAGGGTGGTGCGGGCGCCTTGGCCGTAATCCGGATGGTATTGGCTCAAGAGCGCTTCTTTTTCGGGCAAATCGGTGCGCATGGGCAGCGCAGAGCTGCGCAGCGATTGCAGGGCTTGGGCGTAATCCACGCCTTTATTGGGGGTGCTCATCAGTGGGCCTCCTTTGTGGCGGCATCAATTTCCACACGCATGCTGCCGTTGTCGATTTGTTGCAGGCGGCGCATCAAGTCGATCGGGCGCAGCGTGCGCGCGGCTTTCATGCGGCGGGCAAACAAGCCCAAATGGTTGGGGCGGATGTTTTCAGGGCAGGCGAGCGTGCACAAATTGCACATCACGCATTGATCGAAAGTGGCGGCTGCGGCCACAAAATCGCCGGCCACCACTTGCGCTACGCCCTCTTGCACTTGCAGGCCTTTGGGGCAGGAGCGGTCGCAGCCGCTGCAATGGCGGCAATGGGAGGATTCAGGGAAAATGCGTGCGGTGTCGTCGAGCCAGTTCCAGCCGTCGCCCACTTCGTCTACATTGTAATAATGCACGTGTTCGGGCATAAAATAATCGATAAAGCTCACCTGCATGCCCGGCTCTACCCGGGTTTCGCAAGCCAGCGCGGTGGTGACTTCGCGCTCGCCTTCGCGGCGGATCAGGCAGCGGCAGGAGCCGCACACGCCTTGACCCATGCAGCCTACGTTGGCGGTGATGGCTGCGCCGGCGCGGGCGTAGGCCTGAATAATGGAGGCGTCCGGCGAGGCTTCGACTTCGTTGCCGTCGATAACCAGACGGTATAATTCATCGCTCATATGCTTGTCCTAACTATCAATGCGCCGGCACATTTTCGATGCGGCTGGCGCAGGTTGGCGGGTGGTTGTGTTTGCTTGTGTTTTCCATTTGCCATCAAAGCTGCCGCTTGCTGCGGAAATCAATAAAACGATGTAAATGGCTATGCAAATCAAAGTGTAATATTTTTATAGACTTAAATTTTAACAGAATTGCTTTTCAAACTACATGGAATAAACAAAGGAAAAACCGAGATGGAATTGATTCTTTTTATTTAAAACAGAGCAATAGATTTTTATAAATAATTGTTTTTAAAGTAAAACTAAAAGCCTGTTGGAGGTGAAAAGTTATGAAGATATTAATTGGATTTGGTGAGCAAGCCTCTTTTATTGTATAGGCATATGATTAATCTAGTAAAATTACAAAGCGATACAGGTTGGGCATACTTTATTTTATTTTGCTGATATTGTTTGATAAGTTTGATGCATATCAAAGTTTGAAACCGCAAGTAAAATGAAAGAGCGGCTTGATTTGTAGTTTTACAACAATCAAGTGCTGCCGTTTGTTTGCCTGTGTGCAGATAAAGCAGAGCTTGAGCCGGCGGTGAAGGCCGTCTGAAACGTTAATTTCGGTTAGGATTTTAAACCTGTTCAGACGGCCTTTTGTAAATCCGACCATGTTATACCCATTCGAAAAATAAGATAACAAGGCGGCGAGCCGAAGACAGTACATCTAGTACGGCAAGGCGAGACAACGCAGTTAGGTTATTTTTTCGAATGGGTATTAAACCGCTTTCACCCAGGCCAAACGCATTTGCTTTTCCACCTCAATCAGCGCAAAAAACACCACGCCCACGGCGATAATCAAGAGGCCGTCTGAAAGCGGGATAGACTCGGTGCCGAACAGCGGCTGCAAAAAAGGCAGATAAGTGATGGCCAGCTGTGCGAGCGTGACGATGCCCACACACAGCCACACCACGGGCGTGCCGCGCACGGCCTGCCAATTGAGCGAGGTGCTGTAGATATTGCGCACATAGAAAAGATAGAAAATTTCCAGCACCGCCAGCATATTCATGGACATGGTTTGTGCCAGCGCCAGCGAATGGCCGCTGCCCTTGGCATAGGCAAACACGCCGAACACGGCGGCAAACATCAAAAGCGCCACCAACACAATATTCCACACCAACATTCTGGAGAGCAGCGGGGCATCGCGCCGGCGCGGCGCGCGCTGCATATTGCCTGCTTCAGCCGGCTCGAAAGCCAGCGCAATGCCCAGCGTGACGGTGGTAATCAGGTTAATCCACAAAATCTGCACCGGCGTGATGGGCAGCGCGGTGCCGATAAGCAGCGCCACAATAATGGTGAGCGCTTCGCCGGCGTTGGTGGGCAGCGTCCAGCTGATTACTTTTTGGATATTGTCATACACGGTGCGCCCTTCGCGCACGGCGGCCACGATGGAGGCGAAATTGTCATCGGCGAGCACCAGATCGGCGGCTTCTTTGGCCGCTTCGCTGCCGGTTTGGCCCATGGCAATGCCGGCATCGGCGCGCTTGAGCGCAGGCGCATCATTAACGCCATCGCCCGTCATTGCTACGGTGAGGCCGTGCGATTGCAGCGCTTTCACCAGCCGCAGCTTGTGGGCGGGCGAGGTGCGGGCAAACACATCGGTTTCCAGAATGCGGCCGGCCAGCCCGGCATCGTCTATAAAATCCAAATCGTTGCCGGTGAGCACGTTATCGGTGTGGGAGAGGCCGATTTCGCGGGCAATGGCGCACGCGGTGGCGGCGTGATCGCCGGTGATCATTTTCACCTGTATGCCGGCTTCATGGCATTGCTGCACCGCCGCCACGGCTTCTGAGCGCGGCGGATCAATCAGGCCGACGAGGCCGATAAATTGAAGCGATTGCGCGATATCGGCGTTGCTCAGGGTGGTTTGGCCGATGGTGGCGGCCTGCTCGGCCACAGCCAGCACACGCCGGCCTTTTTCGGCCAGCTTTTCCACTTGTTGCAGCCAGTAATCGGTGTCCAGCGGTGCATTGCCCTCAGGCGTGCGCTGTTGTGCACACATGGCCAATAAGGCTTCGGGTGCGCCTTTCACATAAATATGCGGCAGGCCGTCTGAATCGCGGCTCAGCACGGCCATATAGCGGTGTGCCGCATCAAAAGGCACGGCATCGAGCCGCGTGTAGCCGGAAAAAGCCTGCCCGCCTTGGCCGCTGATTTTGCCTGCCAACGCCAAAAGCGCGCCTTCCATCGGGTCGCCTTCGGTGCGCCATTGGCCTTCTTGTTCGTGCAAACGGGCATCGTTGCAGCAATAGGCGGCGCGGGCAAAGGCGGTGAGCAGCGGATCTGCGCCTGCCGCCAAAGTTTGCCCGTTGCGCAAAATGCCGCCGGCCGGCGCATAGCCTTCGCCTGCTATCTGATAAACCTGATCGGCAATCACCACATCGGCGGCCATCATTTCGTTGCGGGTGAGCGTGCCGGTTTTGTCGGAGCAAATCACCGACACCGCGCCCAGCGTTTCAATGGCCGGCAGCCGCCGCACAATGGCGTTGCGCTGCGCCATTGTGCGCACGCCGATGGCCAGCGTGATGGTGAGCACGGCGGGCAGCCCTTCGGGAATGGCCGCCACCGACAAGCCCACCACCGACATAAACACGCCGGCAAAATCCAGATGCTCAACAAAATAACCGTAAGTGAGCACGGCGGCGGCCACAATCAGGATAAACACCGTCAGCCAGCGGGCAAAAATATCCATTTGCCGCAGCAGCGGCGTGGTGAGCGTTTCCACATCGGCGAGCATGCCGCTGATGCGGCCGATTTCGGTGCGGCTGCCGGTGGCGGTGACCACGCCCAAGCCGGTGCCGCCGGCCACCAACGTGCCGCTGAAGAGCATTGAGGTGCGGTCGCCCAAGGGCGCATCGGCGCTTACGGGCTCGGTGTTTTTGTCTGCCGGCACCGATTCGCCGGTGAGCACCGCCTCTTCGCATTTAAGCCCGCGCGCGTTGATGAGGCGCAAATCGGCCGGCACGCGGTCGCCCGCTTCCAGCAGCACAATATCGCCGGGCACCAAATCGACGGCATCCAAGCGCTGGCGGCGGCCGTCGCGCAGCACCGCCGAATGCGGCGCAAGCATGCTTTTGATGGCGGCCATGGCTTCTTCGGCTTTGCCCTCTTGGATAAATCCGATTAAAGCGTTGGCCACCACCACGGCCAGAATCACGCCGGTGTCTATCCAATGCCCCAGCGCGGCAGTAACCGCCGCCGCGGCCAACAACACATAAATCAGCACATTGTGAAAGTGGGCGAGAAAGCGCAGCAGCGGGTGTTTGCGCGGCGCTTGGGGCAGGCGGTTGGCACCGTGTTGCGCCAGCCTTTGCGCCGCTTCTTCGGCGCTCAAGCCTTCTGCGCGGGTGTGCAGCGCATCCAGCACGGCGGCGGCTTCCTCGGCATGGGCGGCCAAATGGTCGGGGGTGTGGGGTGTGGGGTGGGATGTCATCGGCGTTTCTCCATGAAGGGCGGCGGCATGGCGGCGCACAGACATGGCTGGCGCGTTCAGACGGCCTCAAGATAAAAACGGGTGATTGTCCGCAGCCTTTGGGGCGGTGAGCAGGCAAGGGTAATGGTTGTGGTGTTATGCCTGATGGTGTGTGATGCGCTGCACAGTCGAGTGCGTGCAGGCGCAGAAAAACTGCACCATGATAGCACAGGGTTTGTTGCTTTTGAAACGACTCAGCGCTCAAGCGGGCAAGAGAAAAAATCGGGTATCGACTATGGGCGCGGAAAGAAATCAATGAATTGTCGGCAGAGGTGTATTCGGAAGAGGCCGTCTGAAATATCAGTCGTGTAGCCGCGTAGGTACGATTAGCTTTGTCAAAACAAAGCGTAATCGTACGCATGACACACAAAGGCCGTCTGAAACCTCTTTCAGACGGCCTTTGTGTGTCATGCCGCTGCGTGCTTTCATCCGTATGATTACGCCGCAAAAGTGCGGCGTGCGCACCTGCGCCGCTGTGTTATTTTTTTTGCATTCCACATATATATATTATTGATTCGGCAATTAAATATTGAATATTTTCAGATGCCGGCAAACAAGCCTTTGGCTTGTTGCCCTCTCCCTAGCCCTCTCCCACGGGAGAGGGAACAGGTTTCTGCTGCGGGTAAGAGGATGTGAATATTCAATAATTAATTGCCGCATCTATAAGATATGTCGCAGGCCGTCTGAAAGCTTTCAGACGGCCTGCGGGATATATTGAATTGCAGGTTATTTATTTGCCCGGCATTAAAGCGCAGCGAGCACGGCATCGCCCATTTCGGCGCAGCCCACAAGCTTGGTGCCTGCTTCGAAAATGTCGCCGGTGCGCCAGCCTTGTTCGAGCACTTTTTGCACCGCCGCTTCGATTTGCTGCGCGCGTGCTTCATCGCCGAAGCTGTAGCGCAACAACATGGCGAGCGACAAGATGGTGGCCAAGGGGTTGGCTTTGTTTTGGCCGGCGATGTCGGGTGCGGAGCCGTGGGAGGGCTCATACAGGCCTTTGCCGGTTTCGTTCAGCGAAGCGGAGGGCAGCATGCCGATGGAGCCGGTGAGCATGGAAGCTTGGTCGCTCAGAATATCGCCGAAAATATTGCCGGTGGCGATTACGTCAAACTGTTTGGGCGCGCGCACAAGCTGCATAGCGGCATTGTCGACATACATATGGCTCAATTCAACATCAGGGTATTCGGGGGCGATTTCATCGAAAATTTCGCGCCACAATTCGGTGGTTTCCAGCACATTGGCTTTGCCCACGGAGCACACTTTTTTGTTGCGCTTTTGTGCGGCCTGAAAAGCCACGTGGGCGATGCGGCGGATTTCGCTCTCGCTGTAGCGCATGGTGTTGAAGCCTTCGCGCTCGCCGTTTTCGAGCGTGCGAATGCCGCGCGGTTCGCCGAAATAAATGTCGCCGGTGAGCTCGCGCACAATCAGAATATCCAAGCCGGCCACCACTTCGGGCTTGAGCGTGGAGGCGTTGGCCAATTCTTTATAGAGAATGGCCGGGCGCAGGTTGGCAAACAGATTCAAATCTTTGCGGATGGCCAACAAACCGCGCTCGGGGCGCAGGGGGCGATCGAGATTGTCGTATTGCGGGCCGCCCACGGCGCCGAGCAGCACGGCATCGGCCTGATGGCAGAGCTTTTGGGTGAATTCGGGATAGGGCGCGCCGTATTCATCGTAGCCGGCGCCGCCGATGGGCGCATATTGATAGGCGGCATCGAGGCCTTCTGCAATCAGCCGGTCGAGCACGCGCACGGCTTGAGCGATGATTTCGGGGCCGATGCCGTCACCGGGCAGAATGGCGATGTGTTGGGTCATGAGTGTTCCTTGCAGTCGGTTGATGATGGGTTTACGGCGATTTTGAAGACCAGTTTTTTGATTTCGGCTTCGTTGCCGATTAAAGGCGCATGGGCATCTTCGGGAAACAGAATCAGAAATTCGCCCGGGCGCACGTGGATATGGGCGCTGGCCGGGTCGTGAAAAAATTCGACATCGCGCTCGGCCTGATAGCCCGCCACGCTTTGGGTGAGCTCTTGTGTCGGCCGCCAGCCGTAGCCTTCGCTGCCGCCCAGCGGAATCTGAATATCGATGTAGTGGCGGTGGGCTTCGAGCTTGGCCGCTTCGGCGCTGCGCATCGGCTCGCTGCCGATAAAGGCACGCAATTGTTTGTTGGGGCGGATTTCATAAGCGGCTTGGTCGATGGCGGCCAAATCGAGCGTGTGCAGAAATTCAAAGGCCGTCTGAAAAAGCGGATGCAGCGCGTAATAGCGCTCGGCACGGGCGATTTGGTCGAAAACCATGACATAAGCCTTGATGAAAACAGGGTGGGGCGATTTTACCCTATTTTACGAAGGGCAGTGGGAAAAACTGTTTCAGACGGCCTGAAGTAAAAATGTAAACAAAATGTAAACAAGGCCGTCTGAAAGAGCGTGCAGGCATTATCGGCCGCGGTGAATTTCAATCGGCGTTTGCACCGCTTCGCTGCCGGCCCATTCATAAAGGGCAACCGTGGCGGGGTCGCACTTGCAGCAGCTTTTGCTGCCGCAGCTGCTGCCCTCGGGCAGCTTGCGGATGCGCCCTTTGCGCTCGAGCATGTCGAGCATGGGTGCGAGCGCTTCGGCGGATGTGCCCAGCCCCATCGCCATATCGGCCACGCTGGCGCGGCGGTGCCGGCGCAGATATTGGCTCAAATCGGTGATAATCATGATGCGTTTCCTTTGCTTGCGGCGGCTTGGGTGCGCGATACTTTGTCAACGCGTTTGCCGGCTAAACGCAGGCCGAAAAAGGCGGCAACCATCACCGCGCCCACCAGCGCCATCCATACGGCTGATTGGGTGGGGTGGCGGGCAAAAGTGGCGGCTTGATAATAAAAAGTGGCGGCGCAATAAGCCAGGCCGGTGGTCCACAGCACCACAAATGCGCTCCAGCGCGCGCCCGCTTCTTGATACACCACGGCCACGGTGGCGGTGCAGGGGAAATAAAGCAGAATAAACAGCAAATAGGCAAACGCGCCGATGGTGCCGTCGAAGCGGCTCTGCATGGCACCGAATGTGCCTGTGCCCAAATGGTTTTCTTCGGCAACGGCCGCTTCGCCGCTGTTTGCCGCGCCCAAGCCTAAGGGATCGGCCCAGGCACCGAGCGCTTCGCCCAAGTTGGCCGGTATGGTGGCAAAGGCATCGGCCACGGCGCTGCCGAAGTGGAATTCTTCATCGGCGGCCGCCGCACCGCTGTCGCTGGCGGCCAAGGCGCTGTAAGCGGCGTTGAGTGTGCCGATCACGGCTTCTTTGGCCAAAACGCCGGTGAAAATGCCCACTGAAGCCGGCCAGTTGTCGGGCTGCAAACCCATTGGCGATAAAGCCGGCGTGATGCTGCGGCCCACCGCGGCGAGCATGGATTTATCGCTGTTTTCATTGCCGTAGCTGCCGTCGGTGCCGATGGCGTTGAGCACACTGAGCACCAGCACCATCGGCACAATCACGCGCCCGGCGCGCACGATAAAGCCTTTCAGGCGGTTCCAGGTGTGAATCAGAATGCCTTTGGGCGTAGGCAGGTGATAGGGCGGCAGCTCCATGATAAAAGGCGTGGCCTCGCCTTTGAGCAAGCTGTTTTTCAGCACCAGGCCGGTGAACACGGCGGCGATGATGCCGATAAGGTAAAGGCTGAACACGATGTTTTGCCCGTTGTGCGGGAAAAAAGCCGCCGCAAACAACACATACACCGGCAGGCGCGCCCCGCACGACATAAAAGGTGCCATGGCAATCGTCATCAAGCGGTCGCGCCGGTGCTCCAGCGTGCGGGTGGCCATCACGGCCGGCACGTTGCAGCCGAAGCCTACAATCAGCGGCACAAAGCTTTTGCCCGGCAGGCCGATCCAGCGCATAAAGCGATCCATCACAAAAGCCGCGCGCGCCATATAGCCGGAATCTTCAAGCACGGAAAGAAAAAGATACAGAAAGCCGATAATCGGAATAAACGTGGCCACGGTTTGAATGCCGCCGCCGATGCCGTCGGCCAAGAGCAGATTGAGCCATTCGGGCGAACCTGCGCTTTGCAGCAGCGCTTTGAAGCCGTCTACAAACACCGCGCCGAAAAATTGATCGAAAAAATCGATAAATGCGCCGCCGATGTTGATGGTAAACATAAACATCAAATACATCATCAGCAAAAAAATGGGAATGCCCAACACGCGGTTGAGCACAATGCGGTCGATGCGCTCGGTGAGGTCGCGGCCGATGCGCCCGCTGTGGTGCACGGCGGCTGCGGCCAATTGGTTGGCCAGGCCGTAGCGCGCATCGGCTACCATAATGTCGATGTCGTCGCCCAGCGCGGCGGCTTCGGCTTTTGCTGCGGCCAATGCGGCGGGCGGGGCGCTTTTTTGCGCCAGCGCATCGCCTTCGAGCAGGCGCACCGCCAGCCAGCGCGGTGAGGGGGCATCGGCCAGCAGCGGCAGCAGGCGCTCGACAGCCTGCTCAAGCGCAGGCTCATAATGCGGCACCAGCGCGGTAGTTTGCGGTGCGACAGCGGCTTGGGCGATGGCCTGCTTCAATTCGGCCACACCTTTGCCCGAAGCGGCGGCTAGCGATACCACGGGGCAGCCCAATTTTTGCGCCAGCAGCGCGGTGTCTACCTTCATGCCTTTGTCGGCGGCCACGTCGGTCATGTTTACAGCCAGCAGCAGCGGCACCTGCATTTCGGCAAGCTGGGTGGTGAGATAAAGATTGCGCTCGAGGTTGGAAGCGTCCACCACGTTCACCACCAAATGAGTGGTTTGCTCTTGGGCATAGCTGCGTGCCACTTGCTCATCCAGCGACACTTCTTGGTCGGTCACATCCAGCGAATAAGTGCCGGGCAAATCCACCACTTCAAAAGTGTTGCCGCCCAGTGAAAATTCTCCGCTCACGCGCTCCACGGTTACGCCCGGCCAGTTGCCCACGCGCTGACGCGAGCCGGTGAGGGCGTTGAACACGGTGGTTTTGCCGCAATTGGGGTTGCCGATCAGGCCTAAGGTGAAGCGTTGGCTCATGATAATTTCTCCACCAGCAAGGCATCGGCTTCGGCTTTGCGCAGCGATAAAGAAAAACCACGCACGCTGATTTCCACCGGGTCGCCCATCGGTGCGATGCGTTTCACGGTGAGCTCGGCGCCGGGTGTGAGCCCCATGCTCAGCAGCTTTTTGCGGTAGGCGCGGCCGGTTTCGGCAAAGCCGCTGATGCGGGCGCGATCGTTGGGGCGTAAATCTTGCAGGGTGGCCATGTGTGGTTTCCAATTTATTCAGACGGCCTTGTTGTTCAAGAGTATTGAGGCCGTCTGAAAAGGTGTGTGAAATAGGGTTGAAAAACGATTAAACTAAACGGCGCACACCAAAATGCGGTGCGCCATGCCGCCGCCCAAGGCCAAGCGCGTGCCGCTGCGGCTTACCAAAAGGCCGCTGCCGCTGCGCTGGCACACGCTGATTTCCGCGCCGGGGTTGAGGCCCATTTCGGCGATGCGCTTGGCAAAATCGGGTGTGCCTTTGATCGACACCACCCGCACCGGCGTGTGCTCAGCGGCCATGCTGAGGGGAAAGGTTGGCGGAAGATTCATGCTTTTTTCCTTGATGATGATTTGCGTGTGGTTTTCAGACGGCCTTGTTAAATATAAAGGCAACAAGAATCATTACTGATTCAATAGCTGAAAATTGCTGTTTTGGAAATTCTACGCCGCTTTGACAGCCAAAAATTGATATTGCTCAAAAAATAATGAATAGGAATTGAAATCGTTAATTTTTGAGCAATGGTGTTGTGCAGGAAAGAGAGGTTTTTGCAGCAGCCTGCGAAGAATCAAGCCGATTTGAAATTGGCTTGATATTGCGGCTTTCAATCCAAGCAACAACAATTTATAGTGGATTAGCAGAAAACTGAAACAAAGACAATAAATCTCAAATCGTGTGTAGGGAATGTAGCGCAACCACGCATGCAGTTTAAGGTTTAAATGGCTTCTGTTTGCGTGGTGTGTCACACGTCCTGCGCCGGCGTGTATCAGTTTTCATTCGTTATATATCTCATGATAAAAGGCCGACTGAACCTGAAACGTTCAGTCGGCCTTTTGCTGATGTTGTGGCGTAAACTTAATCAGCCCAATGCCTTGCGTGCGCCGGCAAATAAGCGGTACCAGCCGCTCAATTCGCCCCAGCCTTCGGGCGCCCAGCTCATTTGTGCGCTGCGGTACACACGCTCGGGGTGCGGCATCATGATGGTCACGCGTCCGTCGGCGCTGCTCACGCCGGCAATGCCTTGCGGCGAGCCGTTGGGATTGAGCGGGTAGGCTTCGGCGATTTGGTTTTGCCCGTCGACATATTGCAGGGCGATATTGAGGCCGCCTGAAACCTGTCCGCCCACATGCGCGAAATCGGCACGGCCTTCGCCGTGGCTCACCACCACCGGCAGGCTGGAGCCGGCCATGTCGGCCAAAATCAGCGAGGCGGATTGGGGCACGTTCACCATGCTCAAGCGCGCTTCGAATTGCTCGCTTTGATTGCGTTTGAATTTCGGCCAGCCTTGCGTGCCGGGAATGATTTCGGCCAGATTGCTCACCATTTGGCAGCCGTTGCACACGCCCAGCGTGAGGGTGTCTCGGCGGTTGAAAAAGGCGGCAAATTGGTCGCGCAATTGCGGGTGGAACAACACCGATTTGGCCCAGCCTTCGCCCGCGCCGAGCACATCGCCGTAGCTGAAGCCGCCGCAAGCGGCCAGCATTTGGAAATCGGCCAGTTGCACGCGCCCGGCCATCAAATCGCTCATGTGCACATCGTAAGCATCGAAGCCGGCGCGAGTGAAGGCGGCGGCCATTTCGATTTGGCCGTTTACACCTTGCTCGCGCAAAACGGCGATTTTCGGCTGCGCGCCACGGTTGATAAACGGCGCGGCGATGTCTTCATTTACATCGAAGGTTAAATCGGCAAAAAGGGCGCTGCGTTTGTCGTCGGCCAAAAGCGCGTATTCGCTGTCGGCGCATTCGGGGTTGTCGCGCAGGCGCTGCATCTGCCAGCTGGTTTCTGCCCAGGCTTTTTGCAGGTCGAGGCGGTCTTCGTTGAGCAGCACGGTGTTGCGGTTTTGAATCAGCAGGCGCTCGCTGTGGTTGATGGCGCCGATTTGATGCAGCGCAGCGGCCAGGCCGGCTTCTTCAAAGGCCGTCTGAACGGCTTCGATGTGTTCGCCCGCCACTTGTATCACTGCGCCCAATTCTTCGTTAAACAAAGTGCGCGCGGCGGCGTCTTGCAGCTTGTTGCTGCCGCTTTGTTCGCGGGTTTGTTCGATCATGGCCGCCAAATCCAGATTCATGCCCAAATGCGATGCAAAGCTCATTTCGGCCAGCGTGGCCAAAAGGCCGCCGTCGCCGCGGTCGTGATAGGCCAAAAGTCTGCCCCCGGCCACCAAGCTTTGCATTACTTGGTAAAAAGCGGCCAAATGATGGCTGTTGTTTAGATCAGGTGCGCTGCCGCTGATGTTTTTCCACACCTGGCTCAAGGCACTGCCGCCCATACGGCTGCGGCCGAAGCCCAAATCGATGGCGAAAATGGCGCTGTCGGTCGTGTTTTTCAGTTCGGGCGTGAGGGTGCGGCGCACATCCTGCACCGGCGCAAAGGCCGAAATAATCAGCGATAAGGGCGACACCACTGATTTTTGCGCGCCCTCATCCTGCCACACGGTTTTCATGGAAAGCGAATCTTTGCCCACCGGAATGCTCAACCCCAGCGCTTGGCAGGTGTGCGACACGGCTTCCACCGTGCGATAGAGTTTTTCGTCTTCGCCGGCATTGCCGCAGGCGGCCATCCAGTTGGCGGAAAGCTTGATGTTGCCCATTTTGCCGATGTTTACGCCGGCAATATTGGTGATGGCCTCGCCAATGGCCATGCGGCCGGAAGCAGGCGCGTCAAACAGCGCCACGGTGGGCCTTTCGCCCATGCTCATGGCTTCGCCTTGGTGGGTGTTGAAGCCCATCATGGTGACGGCGGCATCGGCCACCGGCGTTTGATATTTGCCCACCATTTGGTCGCGGTGGGTGAGGCCGCCCACGCTGCGGTCGCCAATGGTGATGAGGAAGTTTTTTGAAGCCACGGTGGGCAGGCGCAACACGCGGTAGGCCGATTCGCGCAAATCGTATTGGCCGGCGTCAAACACGCTTTCAGACGGCATTTGTTTGCTGTCGCTGCGGGTGGTTTTCGGCGGCTTGCCCAAGAGCACATTGAGCGGCAGATCCACCGGGTTGTTGTTGTATAAATCGTCGCGCACCTGCAAATGGCCGTCGTCGGTGGCGGTACCCACCACGGCAAAAGGGCAGCGCTCGCGCGCGCAAATGCGGCGGAAGGTTTCCAAATCTTTTTCGAGAATGGCCAACACATAGCGCTCTTGCGCTTCGTTGCACCAAATCTGCATCGGGCTCAACCCGTGCTCTTCCAGCGGCACATCGCGCAATTTAAACACCGCGCCGCGCCCGGCATCGTTCACCAATTCGGGAAAGGCGTTGGAGAGGCCGCCCGCGCCCACGTCGTGAATCGACACAATCGGGTTGGCCGCGCCCAGCTGCCAGCAGCGGTCGATTACTTCTTGCGCACGGCGCTCGATTTCAGGGTTGCCGCGCTGCACCGAGTTGAAATCCAAATCGGATTGGTTGGTGCCGGTGTCCATGCTCGAAGCCGCGCCGCCGCCCAAGCCGATGAGCATGCCGGGGCCGCCGAGTTGGATGAGCAGCGCGCCTTCGGGGATTTCGTCTTTATGCGTTTGCTGCGCCTGAATGCTGCCCAGGCCGCCGGCAAGCATGATGGGCTTATGATAGCCGCGCATCTGGCCTTGATATTGCTCTTCAAAGGTGCGGAAATAGCCCAAAAGGTTGGGGCGGCCGAACTCGTTGTTGAACGCGGCGCCGCCAATCGGCCCCTCGAGCATGATGTCGAGCGCGCTGCTGATGTGGCCGGGTTTGCCGTAGGCGGCTTCTGTGGCTGAATATTGCTCCCACGGCTGCTCTGCGCCGGGAATGTTGAGGTTGGACACGCTAAAGCCGGTGAGGCCGGCTTTGGGGCGCGAGCCTTTGCCGGTGGCGCCTTCATCGCGGATTTCACCGCCCGCGCCGGTGGCCGCGCCGGCAAAGGGCGCGATGGCGGTGGGGTGGTTGTGGGTTTCCACTTTCATGATGATGTGGGTGTCTTCTTCGTGAAAGCGGTAGGCTTGGTTTTCAGCGGCGTTGGGATAAAAGCGTTCGATTTTTGCGCCTTCAATCACGGAAGAATTGTCTTTATAAGCCACCACTGTGCCCTCGGGGTGGGCTTTATGGGTGTCGCGTATCATGCCGAACAATGATTTCGGCTGCACTTGGCCGTCGAGAATAAAATCGGCATTGAAAATTTTGTGGCGGCAATGCTCGGAGTTGGCTTGCGCAAACATCATCAGCTCGACATCGCTGGGGTTGCGCGCCAGAATTTGATAGTTTTCCACCAGATAATCGATTTCATCGGCCGATAGCGCCAAGCCCAATTCGCGGTTGGCCTGCATCAAAGCCTCTTTGCCGGCGCCCAACACGTCTACCGTGTTGAAGGTTTGTGCCTGCGGATGGGCAAACAGCGCCGAGGCCGCTTGAAAATCGGTCAGCACGCTTTCGGTCATGCGGTCGTGCAAGAGCGCCGCCCATTGCTGTTTTTGCGCTTCGGTGAGCGCGCCTTCAATCCACACCGCCATACCGCGCTCGATGCGTTCGATGTTATCCAAGCCGCAATTTCGGGCGATGTCGGTGGCTTTCGAGGCCCACGGCGAAATGGTGCCGATGCGCGGGGCAATCAAAAATAAATGCAGGCCTGCTGATGCTTGCGGTGTTTGCTCAACACTTTCGGCGGCCAGCAAGGCCTGCAATTTTTCAATACTTTCAGCATCCGGCGCATCGGCGCTGCCTGCAAAATACCAATATTCGCTCTTCAGCCCGGCGGGAGGCAGGCCGGCGGCAGCGGCTTTTTGCAATAATTTTTCAACACGGAAATCAGACAAGGCAGTAGCGCCGCGCAAGGGCAAAACAACAGACATAAATTCGGCTCACAGTGCGGTTGGAAAGAAGTGCGATTGTACGCCGAATCCGCCTTTTCTGCTTGGGTATTTTATGCAGAAAGTGTGCTTCAGACGGCCGTTGTGCCTTGCCGCAACAAGGCTGAAAAGCCCGTATGCAAGCCGATTGTGTAAAGCGGATGTTTATGTTAATTTCACCTCATCAGCAACCGATAAGCCCAACACACAAGGAGGCCGTATGAAAAAAATAGAAGCCATCATCAAACCTTTCAAGCTCGATGATGTGCGTGAAGCCTTAACCGAAATCGGCATCACCGGCATGACGGTGAGCGAGGTGAAAGGTTTCGGCCGCCAAAAAGGGCACACCGAAATTTACCGCGGTGCAGAATATGCGGTGGATTTTCTGCCCAAAGTCAAACTCGAGCTGGTGCTCGCCGATGCCGATGTGGAACGTGCGGTGGAAGTGATTGTGGAAGCGGCGCGCTCGGGCAAAATCGGCGACGGCAAAATTTTTGTGTCGCCCATTGAAGAAGCCGTGCGCATCCGCACCGGCGAGCGCTCCGATGCGGCTGTGTGAAAATCGTGATCAACAGGCCGTCTGAAAGATAACCGTAGATAACCGGCTTTTCAGACGGCCTGTTGCAGATAAAAAAAAGGGTGTGACCACGGTCACACCCTAAACACACACACATCAAGAGGAAAGAGATACAGCAGGTAAATCAGTTTTTCGGGGCTTGGTCGGCTTGTTTTTTCACCCAGAAAAATAAAAAAGTGGCAATCACAATCACAAAAGCAATGGTGATAAAAGATAAAATGCCCACAGGCGAGGCGAATAATTCTTTAAGCAGCTCCATAATCGTTCCCTTTAATATTTTGTTATTGCTGTTGTTGATGCGCTTTTTGCAGCGTTGGTGCGATTATAGATAAAAACTGTGTTCCGGCTTTGATACAAGTCAAGGTTGGCACGGTTGGCGGGGAAAAGCTTGAAAATGAAGCAGATAGAGGCAGGTTAAGGCGGTTTAAGCAAAATCGGCTCAGATAAATATCTGAGCCGATTTTGATTTTACTGAGGGATGATTCAGACGGCCGCTTCTGTAAAAGCATCGGAGAAAAAAGCATTTTTGGGCAGGCCGCGTTCTTGCTCGAGCACTTGCTGCGCGCCCATGATCATTTTGCTCGAGCCGCAGGCATACACTTCAAAGGCCGATAAATCGGCATAATCGGTCAACACATGCTGCTGGATGTAGCCGCGCGCACCCGCCCAGCTTTCAGACGGCCTCGATAACACCGGCGTGAAACGTGCATCGGGCAGCTCGGCAATCAAATCGGCGGCTTCTTGCAATTGATACAGATCCGCTTCATGGCGCGCGCCCCAATAAAGGTGCACAGGTCGGCGGCTGCCGATGGCAATCATGTGGCGCAACAGGCTTTTTATCGGCGCAAAGCCGGTGCCGGTGGCGAGCATGATCACCGGCTTCTCGCTCTCTTGCAGGGTGAATGTGCCCAAAGGGCCGCGAATGCGCAAAATGGCTTTTTCTTTCACGCTGGCCGCTTCGCCAAACAACATATTGGAAAACAAACCGCCCTCGTGTTTGCGGATATGCAATTCCAAAATATCGGCATTGGCCGGATGATTGGCCATCGAATAGCTGCGCACATGGTTGTCGCGCAGCAGAATATCAATGTATTGGCCGGGCCAAAACACAAAAGGCGGCGCTTTGGGCAGAGCCAGCTTGAGCAGCGCCACATCATGGAGAAATTCGATGCCGGCCACGCGCGCGGGCAGCGTTTTTACCGGTGGCGCACCGGCACCGTTGTAACCCGCCACTTTCAGCGCCACATCGCTTTGCGCCGTGCTGCAACACATCAATATTTTGCCCTCGGCCATCTCTTCGCTGCTCAGCGCCAATTCGGCATGGCTGCCCTGTTGCACTTGGCCGGAGAGCACTTCGGCCTTGCATTGGCCGCAAATGCCGTTTTGGCAGGAATGGGGCAGATTGAGGTTTTGGCGTTTGGCCGCAGCCAAAATCGGCTCGCCGGTTTCAACGGTGAAAGCGGTGTGGTCGGGGGCGAGGGTAACGGTATAAGGCATAATTCGGAGCAGGCTGGCGGAAAAGAGCCGATTATAGCGAATTTTCGCGTGTTTTGCTGGCTGCGCAGTAGCCCGAACGGGTTTTCTACTTTAGAATAAGCGCTCTTTATATTTAAGATAATACAAGGGAGCAGAGCATGAAAAAAACCTTATTGGCCGCCTCGCTGGCGGTGTTGGGCTTGAGCGCCTGCGGCAGCCTCAACGACAAAACACCGTATGAAATGGCGCAAATTTCGATGGCGCGCAGCTTGAAGCAAGATCACAGCTATAATTTCCAAGGCGAAATGCGCGCTTATTTGAGCAAACCGCAAGAGGGCGTGGCGCCGGAAACCGTTTCGGTAAACCGGCAGGCACAAGCCTTGGCTGATGAAACCGCCGCTGCTGATGAAGCCATTACCGCCGCAAGCGCCGCCGCAGCGGCTGCCGATGCCGCAGCGGCAAGTGATGCTTCGCCGGCTGAAACCGAGCAGGAAGCCGCCGCCATTGCCGCCGCACAAGACGAAGCCGCTGCCATGCAGGCTTTTATTGATGCTTATGCCAGCAACATGGGCGGCAAAATGGCAGATTACCTGCAAGAATATCCGGCGCTGGCGCATTATATTGCCAATGGCCGTCTGAAAGTGGACGGTGCATTGGATTTGCGTGCAGAAAAAATGGAGCTCACGCCTGAATTGGTGCTGCAAGGGCGCAATGAATACACTTCGATTAAAGTGCCGATGCTGTTTAACGGCAAAGACATGAGTGTTACCGTCGACACGCCGGCGCTGGTGCCGGTGGTGCTGGGCTTTTTCACCGACATGCCGATGCGCGAGCGCCTGATTCACGAGCCGATACGCTTCACGCTCAGCGAAAAAGACAAAAAAGGCCTGCCGCTGCGCAATGCCATGAATGCCTTTGTGCAAGCGGCCTACAGCGCTTACTCAGCTTTGCCGCCCGAAGCCTTCCGCTTGAAAGAAATGGACGCTTTCGGCAAGCAAACCGGCAGCCGCTACCGCGTGGAATATTCGATGAACACGGCCAACAGCCGCCTTTATAATGAAGCGCTGTTGCGCGATTTCCTCGCCAAACTCGATGAGTTGGAGCGCACCACACCCGAAGCCGGCGCCACGGCTGAAGGCTATGAAGAAGTGCGTGAATTTGCCCGCCAAAGTTTAGAGGCCAATCAAATGTTTGATGCCGACAAAATGCTCGGTAGCCCGATGTTTACCAGCCTTTATCTCGACCGAAAAGGCCGTCTGCTCGGCCTGCGCCAATATATGCAGCTAAACGGCAGCAAAGCGCAGGTGTTGAACATCGATGCGGGCGTGAAGCTTTTCAACTACGGCAAGCCGGTGTTTGCATTTAAACCGCAAAATGCCAAAGTGATTGAAATTGCCGATTTGATTAAATCCGTCAAAAGCCAAGATGCATACGGCTTGTCCGCTATTGACGGCTATGCGGACACTGCGTATGACAGCGGTGATGTGGAAGACATCGAATTGCCGCAAGCGCCCAATGTGATTGAAGAGCATGTGGTGGGGCG
Organism: Uruburuella suis; assembly: GCF_004341385.1. Lineage (GTDB taxonomy): Bacteria > Pseudomonadota > Gammaproteobacteria > Burkholderiales > Neisseriaceae > Neisseria > Neisseria suis. Next base: position 3,936 of record NZ_SLXE01000017.1, on the reverse strand, counting down.
CAAAGCTTCTTAAGCGCATGTTTTCTCGGCCACCGTTGCAAAATGCCGTCTGAAAGTTTCAGACGGCATTTTTATGTTAGGCATATGAATTACGCCGCAAAAAACGCGGCGTGCGCACCCAAAGTCAAATATGGTGAATGCAAGAAAAAGTGGCACGGAACGCCATTTTACAACGGCGTAGGTTGGGTTGATAAACCCAACGTTTCAGACGGCCTGTGGATTTGTTGGGTTGAAAACCAACCTACCCGCCGTATCACTTTTTTATGCATTTCACTATTGGCGTTTCAGACGGCCTGCAAGATTCAATTAACTTACATCCAATGCCGTGCACGATACATGCATATGATTACACCGCAAAAAAGCGCGGCGTGCGCACCAACGGCGCTGCTTTGTACTGGGCAGCCGTCTTTGCAGTTGCGACAGATATTCGGTATTACAAAGCTTTCAATCTGACAAAACAATGCCGTCTGAAAAAAGTTTCAGACAACATCGTTTTGTGTCATGCGTATGATTACGCTTTGTTTTAACAAAGCTAATCGTGTCTACGCTTGCTGCAAGGTTGTGATGATGATAAAAGGCCGTCTGAAACCTTTCAGACGGCCTTTCAAGCTTGCAAATCCGATTTGTTATTTGGCTTTGGGCGCGCCCACTTTAACCAGCTTCACATCAAACACCAGCGTGCTGTTGGGGCCGATTTTGTCGCCCATGGCGCGGTCGCCGTAGGCCAGTTTGGCCGGCACGAAGAAGGTGTATTCGCTGCCTTCTTTCATCAGCTGCAAGCCTTCGGTCCAGCCCGGAATCACTTGGTTGAGCGGGAAAGTGACCGGCTCGTTGCCGTGCTGTTTGCTGCTGTCGAACACGCTGCCGTCGATCAGGCGGCCTTCGTATTCCACGGTAACGATTTCATCGGCTTTGGGCTGCGGGCCGCTGCCCTCGGTTTTCACTTGATATTGCAGGCCGGAGGCGGTGGTTTTCACACCTTCTTTGGCGGCGTTTTCTTTCAGGAAGGCTTCGCCTTTTTCAAGATTGGTTTTGGCATCTTCCGCCATTTTGGCTTGTGCTTTTTGCTGTTGCTCGGCCAAGAATGCCATCATCACTTCTTGCGCCTGTTGCTCATTCATTTTCGGCTCTTTGCCATCCAACATGGTTTGCACGGCTTCGTTGAAGAGCTTGATGTCAATCTCGGTGCCTTGGTCTTTCATTTGCTTGAGCGAGCGGCCGATATCTACACCCATGGCGTAGCTGGCTTGTTGCGCGGGTGTGCCCAGCTCGGAGGCGGCGGCAGAAGCGGTTTGCGTGCCGGAAGCGGCATCGGCGCTTTTCACTTCTTGTTTGCAGGCGGCCAGAGCAAGGGCGGAAGCCAGCGCAACGGCACCGAGTTTGAAAGTTTTGTTCATGATGATTCCTGAATGAAAAACGTAAAAAAGCATTATAACCAAGTTTTGGTTAAGATAATGGGCGGAATGTAATATTGAGGCCGTCTGAACATAAAATAGTTTCAGGCGGCCTCAATATATAACAGGCAAAGGTCTCGAGCTTTATTGTTTCACCACATAAGCCAGCGCGTATTTGCGTCCGGCTTCGTCGCGCTCCCAATACACGCCCTGGATTTCCGGCTCGAAGCCGGGCAATTCGTTGACGCCTTCTTCGAGCGCGCGGAAATATTGCAAAGCCGCGCCGCCCCACACTTCGCCGGGCACGATGCAGAGCACGCCGGGCGGATAGGGCAGCGCGCCCTCGGCGGCGATGCGGCCTTCGATTCGGCTCAAAGGCACAAGCTCGATGCGGTTGCGGATATAGGCATCGTGGGTTTCAGACGGCATTTGCGCCAGCTTCGGCCATTTTTCGCGCTGAAACATGTCTTGCAGCAATTGGTTGAGTTTGTGTTCGCGGTAGAAGTTGTGCATTTTGCGGCACAAATCCTGAATGCGCATGTTTTGATACACGGGGTGCGCCGCCACGAGGCCGGGCAGCATTTCGCGCACCCACACATCGGCTTCGTATAGCTCTTCAAAGCGGGCGATGGTGGCCACCAAATGCTGGAATTTGGCCATGTTTTCCGCCGGTGTGAGCAAAAACAAAATCGAATTGAGGTCGGCTTTTTCGGGAATCAGCGAGCGCTCGCGCAGATAATGCGCCAGCACGGAAGCGGGAATACCGGTGGCTTCGTATTCGCCGGTGTCGCGGTTGATGCCGGGCGTGGTGAGCAAAAGCTTGCAGGGGTCGATGAAATATTGGTTTTCGGCGTAGCCGTCGAAATCGTGCCAGGCCGCATCTTTGGCAAAACGGAAATAGCGGATGTCGTCCACCATTTGCTCGGTGTCGTGTGCCTGCCACGGCGTGCCGTCAACCTTGGGCGGCACGAAAGGCTTGATGAGTTTGCAGGTTTGCAGCAGCATTTTGCGCGCTTCGATGCCGCCGATCACGCACTCGCGCCACATGCGCAGGCCGGCTTTGCCTTTGTGCATTTTGGCATTGACATCCAGCGAGGCAAACAGCGGGTAAAACGGGCTGGTAGAGGCATGCATCATAAAAGCGTTGTTGAAGCGCTTGTGGTTGCAATAGCGTGGCTGGGTGCTGATGTGGTTGTCTTTTTTATGAATTTGCGAAGTTTGCGAAAAGCCGGCTTGTTGTTTGTGCACCGATTGGGTCACCAAAATGCCGGGGTCGTTTTCATTCAAATCGAGCAAGAGCGGCGAGCAATCGCGCATCATCGGAATAAACTGCTCGTAGCCCACCCAGGCGGAATCAAACAAAATATAGTCGCACAAATGGCCGATGCGCTCGAGCACCTGGCGGGCGTTGTAAATCGTGCCGTCGTAAGTGCCCAGCTGAATCACCGCCAAGCGAAACGGGCGCGCTTCATCGGCGCGCTCGGGCGCCACTTCGCGTATGCGCGCGCGTATGGTTTGCTCGTCGAAATCGGCTGCGGGAATGCCGCCGATTAAGCCATAGGCATTGCGCGCGGTTTGCATATACACGGGAATGCCGCCGCTCATGGTGAGCGCGCCTTGATGCACCGATTTGTGGTTGTTGCGGTCAAAGAGCACCAAATCGCCGTGTGCCACCAGCGCGTTGATGCACACTTTGTTGGCGGCGGAGGTGCCGTTGAGCACGAAATAAGTTTTGTCGGCGTTATACACTTTGGCCGCATGCGCCTGTGCGGCATAGGCGGGGCCTTCGTGTATCAGCAAATCGCCCAAGCGCACATCGGCGTTGCAAGAATCGGCGCGAAATAAGGTTTCGCCGAAATAAAGGAAAAAGCGGCGGCCGGAAGGGTGCTTGCGGAAAAATTGGCCGCCTTGGTGGCCGGGGCAGTCGAAAGCGGCGTTGCCGTAATCGGTGTAGTTTTTTAAGGCCTGGAAAAAGGGCGGGTCGAGCGAATCGATATAATCGGCCGCGGCGGCATTGATGAGCTGGCCGTTGTAATATTTTTGGTCGAGCGACAATTCAATCACGCCATACACTTCGGGCAGCCATTCGGCCGGCACGCTCTGGCCGTATTCCACCGCTGCGAAAATCGGCACGGCAAAGCCGATGCGTTCCAATTCTTCCCACACCATAGTCAAATCGGCCACCGTGGCCACCACGGCACACACGTTGGTGAAATCGGTCATGTCGATGTCCATGGTTTTGTAGTTGCACTCAAATGCAAATTCGGTGCCTTTGCTGGCGGCGATTTTCATGGGCTTGTCCTTTTGTGTGCGGGTGGTTTTCAGGGCAAAAGAATAGGGCAAATAGAGCAGGGTGTCTATAGCAAATGCAGGGTGGAATGGGGCGGAAAGGGGCTATACAGAAAGGCCGTCTGAAAAGTTTCAGACGGCCTGTTTGATGCTGGCTTATGCTTAGGGTCTGTTCACATTTCATCACGCGGCAATATTTTGGCTCAAAAACGCGCCTGCTGCGTTGAAAATGCTCGCAAGGTGTTCAACCTTG
>NZ_SLXE01000016.1 GCF_004341385.1 Uruburuella suis | reverse complement strand
CTGGCTGCATTGCGTGGAATGCGTTGGTTGCAGAAAAAGACAAACTCTGTTCGCTGGTGGCTTGTGAATGGGCTTTATTATAGATTATTTATTTTAAATGGTATTAATATGATTTTTAAATAATTTAGTTTGCAAACAAATGAAAAAAGGCCGTCTGAAAGCGTTTCAGACGGCCTTTCGCACTTCCATTATCCTTATCCGCCAAAGCCTTGCGCTTTCACCCAGGCCAGCATTTCGGCTTCCACCTCAGCCGGCTCACCGGCATTATCGATGCGCACGCCGGCTTCATCGGCACCCAGCTCTTCCAAAATCGCTTCTTGCGATGTAAGCATTTCGGCTTTCATATAATGGCCTTTGCGGGCCATCATGCGGGCCAGGTTCACATCGTGCGGCGGTGCCAAGTGGATAAACACCACTTCGCCCTCGGCTTCGCGCAGAATATCGCGGTATTGGCGCTTGAGCGCTGAGCACGTTACCACGCTGTAGCGCTCGCCTTTACCGCTCTGCTCGCTCATCCAGTCGCGCAGGTTGCGCAGCCACGGATAGCGGTCTTCATCGGTAAGCGGAATGCCGGCGCCCATTTTGTCGCGGTTGGCCTGAGTGTGGAAATCGTCGCCTTCGGCATAAGGGCTGTTGAAATCGGCTTGCAAGGCTTGAGCGGCGGTGGTTTTACCGCAGCCGCATACACCCATCACCACGAAATGTACGGTTTGTTGTGACATATGGTTACTCCTTTCAACCCAGCAGCACGAAAGCGGTGGCAGAAAGTGCAAAGCCGATCACGGCAATCAGGGTTTGGTTAACAGTCCAAGTACGCAAGGTAGTGGGCACATCCATATCGAGCAAACGGCCGACCAGCCAGAAGCCTGAATCGTTGACATGGCTGGCGCACACGGAGCCGGCAGCTGTGGCCAACACCACGCAGGCAAGCTGCCATTCATTATAGCCCGCAGCCATCACGGCAGGCGCCATCAGCGCAGCAGCGGTGGTGAGCGCCACGGTGGCAGAGCCTTGCGCAATGCGCAACACCACAGCCACCAAAAAGCAGCCCAGCAACACGGGAATACCCAAATCACCCATGCTGTCGGCCAACGCCTGGCCGATGCCCGAAGCGCGCAACACGCCGCCAAACATGCCGCCGGCACCGGTAATCAAAATCACCGAGCACACGGGGCCGAGTGCGCCGTCGACGGTTTTTTCCAGCGCGCTGCCGGTTTCGCCGCGGCGGATACCCAACACATAAAGCGCCACCAACACAGAAATCAGCAAAGCAATCGGGGTGGAGCCTATCATGCGCAACACCTGCACCCAGCCCTCATCCGCGCTCACCACTTTTTCACTGATCAGCGTGGCCAGGCCGGTGTTCATAAAAATCAGCAGCATCGGAATCAGCATGATGCCCACTACAGTGCCCGCAGAAGCCGGCTCTTTGGGTTGGTCGTTATCCAGCTTGCCGCCTGAAAGCAGGTCGGGCACGGGCACATGAATGCGTTTGCCCAGCACCTGGCCGAGCAGATAGCCGCTGAAATACCAAGTAACAAAGGCAATCGGCAAGCCCACCAGCAGCACTTGGCCGATGCCTGCGCCGTAAAATTCTGATGCGGCAATCGGACCCGGATGTGGCGGCAGAAACACATGCATCACGGAAAACGCACCGATAGAGGCCAGCGCATAAGCGAGCACCGGCTGCTTCATGCGTCGCGCCGTGGCAAACACAATCGGCAGCATCACCACCAAGCCGGCATCAAAGAAAATCGGAAAACCGAAAATCAATGAGGCCACACCCAGCGCAAATGCGGCGCGCTTTTCGCCAAACATGCGCACCAGCGCATCGGCCAGCGATTGCGCCCCGCCCGAGGTTTCCACCAAGCGGCCGAGCATGGCGCCCAAGCCCACCAGCAAAGCCACGCTGCCCAGTGTGCCGCCGAAGCTTTTAATCAGCACATCGTTTACAATGCTGCTCATCGGCAGGCCGGTGGCAATGGCGGTGAGCAGGCTGACCAACACCATCGTCAGCAAAGCGTGCAGGCGAAACTTGATAATCAGCACCAAAATCAGCGCAATTGCGCCCAGCGCAATACCAAGCAAAGGGCCCGCGCCCAATGTTTGCGTCCAGTTTTCCATCGAATGATTACTCCTAAATTATTTTGTTTGATTACGGATTCTCTGAGGCATTTCACAGCAAACCACCTGATTCGGCCGCCTGCATGTAATAAAATGTAACTGCACTCTACTGACTTATGCAACGGCTGATTGTGATTTAAATCAAACTTGAATTTATTTTTCTTAACACTGCATGTATAAATAATTAAATACCAATTTTATTTATTTATAAGAATTTAATTGCTTCGCTACATAAAACTACATATCCAAAAACGGCCGCCCACCTGTCGCCCCGCGCAAGAGCAGCTTATGCGTATCATGCCGAATCCAAATTGGTATACATTGGAAATGCTATCCAAGTCCGACCATCGCCTCCGCAAAAGTCAAAAATCTGAAACTTATCTACAAAATACCGCACACACATCAGCCGTTTTGTTTTTATGCATCAACCGATTCCCGCTTTCAGGCCATTCCACCATGCCGTCTGAATTTATTATTCAGCAAATCAATGATTAGCCATTCAAGCGCCGCAGCCGATAAAACTGGAGCTTTACTTCAAATCAAGCGCAATCACAAAAACCGAACCGCATTCGAATCTAACAACAAGGCCGTCTGAAACGTTGATTGCTTACGTTTCAGACGGCCTTTAGCGCTGTTGACACTTCAACCGCAAGAAGATTTTGAGCGCAAAAATATGTTTAAGTGAATAAATGCAAACAGCCGCTTATCCACCCTGCATCTGCCCATCACACAGCCTCGCCCGATTCTTTGGCGTTTGCGCTTTCAGACGGCCTCGGCGGCGCGCCTGCCGGATGCTTGTAGCGGTTATACGAAAACAAATATTGCTCGGGAAAGCGGCGTATCCAGCGCTCGACATTATCGTTAATCAGCTGCACATCGGCTTCTGTGTTGCCGCTCAATTCGCCCTGCATCGGCTCGATATGCAGCGCAAAGCCTTTACCCTCAGGCAGGCGCTCGCCGCAGAAAAAAAGCGTGGCCACATTTTTCACATTGGCCAGCTTGGCCGCCAGCGTCATGGTGTAGGCTTCGCGGTCGAAAAATTGCACCCAAATGCCGTCGCCGCCGCCGGGCACCTGGTCGGGCAGCACAATAGTGGCTTCGCCCGAGCGCAGCGCTTTAATCACCTGCTTCACACCCTGCATATTGGCCGGCGCGGTGCGGCCGTTGTCGCGCACGCGGCCGGCATTCATGATTTCGCCCAGCGCTTCGATTTTCGGCGGCCGATACATGGCGGTGAGCGGAAACGGCAACTGCTGGCTGATGTAGCGGCCGGCCAAATCATAGCTGCCCAAATGCGGCGTGATCAGCAGCAGGCCTTTGCCCTCCGCCATGGCCGTCTGAACATATTCCCAGCCGTGCACCGTTTGAAACAAATCGGCGATTTCTTCGCTGGGCCGCACCCAAGCCACCGCCAGCTCCAAGCCGCCTTTCATGGTTTCGCGGCACACCGCTTCAATCAGCGTGTCGGCTTCGGTGTTGTCTGCTATAATCCGTGCCGATTGAATGTTATCGCGAATGCGCGCGCGCAGCTTGGGCTGGGTGCGGTAAGCCAGCGAGCCGGCAGCATTGCCGATGCGGTGCAACACCGGCAGAGGTATGGCGGCAATCAAGCGAAACAGCAAGGATAAGATTTTTTGCATGGCGGATAAATTGTGATAAGCATAAGGCTTATTGTAGCAAAGGCCGCCTTTCCACCGCGAGAAAATACATGAGCGAATTTTTATTTACTTCCGAATCGGTGTCTGAAGGCCATCCCGACAAAGTGGCCGATCAAATTTCCGATGCCGTTTTGGATGCCATTCTCAGCCAAGACCCGGCCGCCCGCGTGGCCGCCGAAACACTGGTCAACACAGGCTTGTGCGTGCTCGCCGGCGAAGTGAGCACCAGCGCCCACATCAACTATATCCAAGTGGCGCGCGAAACCATCAAGCGCATCGGCTACAACAGCTCCGAAATGGGCTTCGATGCCGATGGCTGCGCGGTTATGGTGTGCTACGACGAGCAATCGCCCGACATCGCCCAGGGCGTAAACGAAGGCGAAGGCGTGGATTTGGATATGGGCGCAGGCGACCAAGGCCTGATGTTCGGCTATGCCTGCGACGAAACCCCCACGCTGATGCCGTTTGCCATTTATTACGCCCACCGCCTGATGCAGCGCCAAAGCGAAGTGCGCAAAAGCGGCTTGCTGCCGTGGCTGCGCCCCGATGCCAAAGCCCAGCTCACCTGCGTGTATGACGCTGAAAGCGGCAAGGTCAAGCGCATCGACACCGTGGTGCTCTCCACCCAGCACGCGCCGCATATCGAGCGTGACGAGCTGATTGAAGCCGTGAAAACACACATCATCAAGCCGGTGCTGCCGGCCGACATGCTCACCGCCGACACCAAATACCTGATCAACCCCACCGGCCGCTTTGTAATCGGCGGCCCGCAAGGCGATTGCGGCCTCACCGGCCGCAAAATCATTGTCGACACCTACGGCGGCGCCGCGCCGCACGGCGGCGGCGCGTTTTCCGGCAAAGACCCCACCAAAGTCGACCGCTCGGCCGCCTATGCCTGCCGCTATGTCGCCAAAAACATCGTGGCCGCCGGGCTCGCCAGCCAATGCCAGATTCAGATTTCCTACGCCATCGGCATCGCCCAGCCCACCTCGATTGCCATCGACACCTTCGGCACCGGCAAAGTGGATGAAGAAAAGCTGATTGAAATCGTGCGCAGCCATTTCGACCTGCGCCCGAAAGGCATTATCCAAATGCTTGACCTGCAACGCCCCATCTACAGCAAAACCGCTGCCTACGGCCACTTTGGCCGCGAAGAGCCCGAGTTTACCTGGGAGCGCACCGACAAAGCCGCACAGCTGCGCGCCGCAGCAGGCTTGTAAAGCGTGTGAAAAAACCAAAGGCCGTCTGAAAGTTTTTCTTTCAGACGGCCTTTGGTTTTATTTTGCGTGAAAACCTAATCCCGCAAAAACACGCCGCAGCATTGCTTGAATTTCTTTCCCGAGCCGCACAAACACGGCGTTTTCATGCCCGGCAGCGGCACGGTGGGATTGAGAAAATACCAGCGCTGCGCAATGCACACAAAAGCCGAGCGCTCATGATGGTACTGCCGCCCTTGTGCCGTGTCAAACCAAGCCTTAAATTCCACCTCCGCATGGTGCTTGCCCGCGCGCGGCCAATGCTGTAACACCTCCAAGCCGCACCATTGCGTGCCGGCGCTCCATTGCCGCATCGCATCACCATCAAGCAACACCTGCTGCGCCGGCACCGTGGTGGCCACAATATAATCGATATCGCAGCGCACATAAGCGCTGTAGCGCGAGCGCATCAAGGCCTCGGCATCCACCGCCTGCCGCGCACCTTGATGCAAGGGCGCACAACAAGCAGCATAGGTTTGGCCCGATTGGCAGGGGCAGCGGGGTTCAATATTCATATTATTCAATCCTGTAAATCAAACAGCCGCATAAAATCATGGCGGCGCTCAGGCCGATTCGGCAATGATTTTTTTCAACTCTGCAAACGAATAAGCAGCAAATGTAAACAACATCAAAAAGAAAAAGTGTTTCTGAAAACCCATCGTGCATCCTTCATTCAGGGAAGCGCCGAACCACTCGAAAAAACATCAAAAGGCCGTCTGAAAGCCTTTCAGACGGCCTTTTGGACATTTCGTTTACACGCCGCGCAGCAATTCGTTTACGCTGGTTTTGGCGCGGGTTTTGGCATCCACTTTTTTCACAATCACGGCGCAATAAAGGCTGTGGCTGCCATCGGCGGCGGGCAGGCTGCCCGACACCACCACCGAGCCTGCGGGTACGCGACCGTAGTGGATTTCGCCGGTTTCGCGGTCGTAGATTTTGGTGGATTGGCCGATATACACGCCCATCGAAATCACGCTGCCCTCTTCCACAATCACGCCTTCCACGATTTCCGAGCGCGCGCCGATAAAGCAGTTGTCTTCGATAATGGTGGGCGCGGCCTGCAAAGGCTCAAGCACGCCGCCGATGCCCACGCCGCCGCTCAAGTGCACGTTTTTGCCGATTTGTGCGCACGAGCCCACGGTGGCCCAGGTATCGACCATTGCGCCTTCATCCACATAAGCACCGATGTTCACATAAGAGGGCATCAACACCACGTTTTTGGCCACAAAGCTGCCGCGGCGCGCCACGGCACCGGGCACGGCGCGAAAACCGGCGGCTTTGAATTCTTCTTCGCTCCAGTCGGCAAATTTGGTCGGCACTTTATCGAAATATTGGTTGACGCCGTCGTTTTGCACTTCGTTGTCGGCAATGCGGAATGAAAGCAGCACGGCTTTTTTCGCCCACTCGTTTACCTTCCATTCGCCCACGCCCAAGCGCTCGGCCACGCGCAAAGCGCCCGAATCGAGCTGGCGCAGGGTTTCCAACACCGCGTTTTTCACTTCGGTGCTCACGCTGGCGGGGGTGATTTCGGCGCGGTTTTCAAATGCGGTTTCAATAATGTTTTGCAAAGACATGGTTTTCCTCAAGCTTTTGGGTTAGGTTGTCAACGTTGAATAAATCACCTGCCGTCCCACGGGCTGCGGCAGCGCTTGGACGCTCAGGCTGCATAAGGCCGTCTGAAAATCTTCAAAAGGCATGCGCTCCGAGCCGAAGCGGGCTAAATGGGCGGTGTGCATCTGGCAGTCGATTAGCTCTATGCCGCATTCGGCCAAATAAGGCACGGCGCAGGCAAAGGCTATTTTAGAGGCATCGCTTTGGCGGGCAAACATCGATTCGCCGTAAAACACGCGCCCGATTTGCACGCCATATAAGCCACCGGCCAATTGCAGGCCGCCTTGCGCATCGGGATACCAGCATTCAAATGAATGCGCATGGCCGGCTTCGTGCAGGCGGATATAGGCTTTCTGCATTTCGCGGGTAATCCAGGTGCCGGCCTGCCCTTCGCGCGGCGCGGCGGCGCAGGCGGCAATCACGGCGGGGAAATGGCGGTTGGCGCTCACGGCATAAGGTTTGTTGCGCAGGGTTTTGGCCAGCGAGCGGCCGATGTGCAGCTTGTGCGGATAGAGCACCGTGCGCGGCGACAGCGCCCACCAGCAAATCGGCTGGCCGTCTGAATACCACGGAAAAATGCCCTGCACATAAGCGGCCAGCAAGCGCTCGGTGCGCAAATCGCCGCCCACCGCCACCAGCCCGTCGCGCCGGGCGATGGCTTTGTGCACATCGGGAAAGTGCAGGCTTTTCGGGTTTAACACGGGAATATCCACAGCAGCCTACCTTGTTGCGGCCTTGCCGGACAATCGGGCTTGCATATGCTTCAGACGGCCTGTGCAGCAGCAGTCAGGCCGTCTGAAAGCCAGGCAGCTGCAGCGGCTTCAGCGCTTTTCTTTTTTGCGGCACTCGCCGCACACGCCATACATATACAAAGCATGATCAACAATGCGATAGCCGTTTTCTTCGGCAATTTTGTCTTGCAGCTTTTCGATTTCATCGTTGTGGAATTCGGTGACAATGCCGCATTTCACGCACACGATATGATCATGATGGCCGCCGGTGTTGAGCTCATACACCGCCTTGCCGGTTTCGAAATGGTGGCGCAGCAAAATGCCCGCCTGCTCGAATTGGGTGAGCACGCGATAGATGGTGGCCACGCCGATTTCCACGCCTTCATCCAGCAAAATGCGGTAAACGTCTTCCGCACTCAAATGCTCTTCGGCATGCTCTTCAAACAAATCCAAAATTTTCAAACGCGGGCCGGTCACTTTGAGGCCGCTGTCTTTTAATTGGGCGATATTGCTGTCCATAATGGTTTCCATACCCGTGTGGTGTAATTCTCGTTATAATACGCATTTTTAAACGCTTTGCCCACTATTAGATGATAAAGGTTTTCAATTGCCTGAACCTTTCAGGCATACTGCACACCAAGCACATCATCCGCGAAAGGTAAACCCGTGAACAAACCCCTGCTTTTGGCCCTTGCCGGCCTTTTTGCCGTGGCCGGCTGCTCGGCCGAGCGCGTGTCGAATTTTCCCTCTTACAAGCTCACCGTCATCCAGGGCAACGAGCTTGACCCGCGCGCCGTCGTATCATTGCAACCGGGCATGAGCCGCGACCAAGTGCAGCTTTTGCTCGGCACGCCGCTCTTGCGCGACCCCTTCCATGCCAACCGTTGGGACTACACCTTTAATATCGCCCGCAACGGCGTGGTGGAAGATTTACGCGTGCTGACGGTTTATTTCGATAACGACCAACTGGTGCGCGCCGAGGGCAATGCGATCGAACACGCCATCCAGCAGCTCGAAGCCGCCCGCCCGCAAGCCGAGCAGCAAGCCGCCGCACCGCAACCGGCTGCACCTGCGCCGCTTTGGAACGTAAACCCTTAAACCGGGAAACATCATGACTGCATTAAAAGTTGCCATTGCCGGCGCCAACGGCCGCATGGGGCGCGTATTGGTAGAAGCCATCCACCAACATCCCGACACCGCATTGAGCGGCGCGCTCGAGCATGCCGGTTCCGAAGCCCTAGGCTTGGATGCCGGTTTTTCACTCGGCCTCAAAACCGGCGTGGCCATCAGTAGCGATATCGATGCCGTGCTCGCGGCCAGCGATGTGCTGATTGATTTCACCCGCCCCGAGCCCACTTTGGCGCATCTTGAAAAATGTGCCGCCGCCGGTGTGAAGATGGTTATCGGCACCACCGGCTTCGATGAGGCCGGCAAAGCCGCCATTCAAGCCGCGGCCGAGCAAACCGGCATTGTGTTTGCCGCCAATTTCAGCGTGGGCGTGAATCTCACCTTTCACATTCTCGACACCGTGGCGCGCGTGCTCAACGAAGGCTACGACATCGAAATCATCGAAGGCCACCACCGCCACAAAGTGGATGCACCCAGCGGCACCGCGCTGCGCATGGGCGAAGTGATTGCCGACGCGCTCGGCCGCGATTTGAAGCAATGCGCCGTGTATGGCCGCGAAGGCCACACCGGCCCGCGCGACCCTTCCACCATCGGCTTTGCCACCGTGCGCGCCGGCGATATTGTCGGCGACCACACCGCCTTGTTTGCCACCGACGGCGAACGCGTGGAAATCAGCCACAAAGCCAGCAGCCGCATGACGTTTGCCGCCGGTGCCGTACGCGCCGCCGTGTGGCTGCGCGGGCATGACAAAGGGTTGTTTGATATGCAGGATGTGCTGGGTTTGAACACTTGAACAACTGATAATCCGTATCTGTTTGAAAAGGCCGTCTGAAAAGCTTTCAGACGGCCTTTTTCACAAACATTCAATCAATTGCTGTTCGCGTTTCATGTTCATTCAAATACAGTGAAATGCAAGGGAAAATCACACAAAACTGCATGCTGCAACAGCGTAGATTGGGTTGACAAACCCAAGGTTTCAGACGGCTTGCGGATTTGTTGGGTTTACAACCCAACCTACCTGCTGCGCGGGCATAATAAAGGTTTGTTTGATACCAATCCAAAAAAATAACCTAACTTCGTTGCCTCGCCTTGCCGTACGTGTGTACTGTCTGTGGCTCGCTGCCTTGTTAGCTTACTTTTTTGAATGGGCATGACATGCAGGATGTGCTGGGTTTGAACAACCGTTAGATTTGTCAGGAATGAGAACAAGGCCGTCTGAAAACTTTTTCAGACGGCCTTGTTGGATGACTCACCTTATTCCGTATCCGGCAACTCTGCCGAGCCCATGCGCCGCAAGATGATGTTGGTTTTGTTGCGCAACGCTCTATCACGCGGGTTTGCGGCGTAATACAACGGGCGCGGCACGCGTGCAGCGAGCTGGGCGGCCTGCTGGCGGCTGAGCTTGTCGGCGCTTTTTTGGTAGAAATGCTGCGATGCCGCTTCTGCGCCAAACACGCCGGGCGCCCATTCGATAACGTTTAAATAGAGCGCGAAAATGCGGTCTTTATCGGTGGTGGCTTCGAGCATGGCGGTGATGGCGGCTTCTTCGGCTTTGCGGATATAGCTGCGGCTGTCGTTGAGAAACAGGTTTTTCGCCAGCTGCTGGCTGATGGTGGAGCCGCCGGCGCGCACTTTGCCGCTTTTTTCATTGCGCTTGATGGCGCTTTGAATGCCGCTCCAATCGAAGCCGCCGTGTTCGGCGAATTTGGCGTCTTCCGAGGCAATCAGCGCTTTTTTCAGGTTGGTGGAGACAGCATGATAAGGCACCCAACGGTAATCGAGCGCCACCGCCTTGCCCGCATCACGAAATTCGCTCATGCGCATGCTCATAAACGCGCTTTGATGCGGCGCCACGGCGCGATAGGTAATGATATTGCCATACACATAGGCATTAAACAGAATAAACGCCGCAAAAGGCAGCGCCAGCAGCCACTTAAGCATAATGCGCCTCTCTCATATCGTGAATCACGGCGGCAATATCGGGCGCAAAATCGCGCCACAGTTGATAAGAAGCCGCCGCCTGCCCCACCAGCATACCGAGGCCGTCTGAAACGGTGCGCGCGCCGCCTGCGTGGGCAAAAGCGGCAAAGGCGGCGGCCGCTTCACCATACACCATATCGTAAGCCAATTCGCACGCGCCGAACACGGCGGCATTAATGGCCGGCACTTCGCCGCCAAGGCCGCCCGATGTGCCGTTGATCACGATATCGAAATGCGCATGCGGCAAATCGGCCAAGGCGCACGCCTGCACACCAAACGCATCGGCCAGCGCCGCTGCTTTCGATAAAGTGCGGTTGGCCACCACCAATTCGGCCGCCATTTGCGCCAACAGCGGCTGCAACACGCCGCGCACCGCGCCACCCGCACCCAAAAGCAGCACTTTTTTATTTTTGATGGTTGCACCCTGGCGCAGAATATCGTTTACCAAGCCGATGCCGTCGGTGTTGTCGCCGCGAACACGGCCGTCTGCCAACAAAATCAGCGTGTTCACCGCGCCGGCGGTGCGGGCGCGCTCGGAATGCTCGTCCACCCAATCATAAGCATCGGTTTTAAACGGCACGGTCACATTGGCGCCCGCGCCACCTTCGGCAAAAAATCGCGCCGCCGCTGCGGCAAACTGCTCCGGCTCGGCCAAAATGCGTTCGTATTCGATAGACGCGCCTTCTTGACGGGCAAATTGGAGGTGGATTTGCGGAGACTTACTGTGGGCAATCGGGTTGCCAAACACGGCATAGCGCGGCTTGGTGCTCATGATATTTTCCGTTGGTAAAGCGTTTGCATAATCGATAAAAACAATCCGCCCGCATTGCCGGCTGATTTTTTTGGAATGGGCATTATATCGCCGCTGCCGACACATGATGCTATTTTTTCCCGCACTATTTTGCTGACAGCCGCCCGCGCAGACCTGAAAATCTGCCTTGCGCGAATGATGTAGTTTAATTAAATCCGCCTCTGCCGCACATCAAAAATTCAGCAAAGTTTTTTCGAATAAATTGTTGACAATTATTTTGGGCGAATTTATATTGTATCAAACGTTTCTCATGGCTGCGTTTTTTCGCAACAGGCCGTCTGAAACACCTGCTTCATCAATTTGAAATTTTATTACATCCCGCCGCAAGCCCACCGCTTTTCACGCAACCGCCGATGCTTTTATGCCCCGGTTGTGCCACAATAAGCGCTTTGCAGCGCAAGTTTTGCCTGTTTACCCATCGTTATACTTCTCACAATCAGGAGTTTTGCCATGTCTGTAAAAGATGTTGTCAAATTAATCGAAGAAAATGAAGTGCGTTTTATCGATTTGCGTTTCACCGATACCAAAGGCAAGCAGCAGCACGTTTCCGTGCCCGCCCGCGTGTTGCTGGAAGACCCGGAAGAATGGTTTGAAAACGGCCAGGCTTTCGACGGCTCGTCTATCGGCGGCTGGAAAGGCATTCAAGCTTCAGACATGACCCTCAAGCCCGATGCGGCCACCGCCTATATCGACCCTTTTTACGACGATGCCACCGTGGTGCTCACCTGCGATGTGATCGACCCGGCCAACGGCCAAGGCTACGACCGCGACCCGCGTTCCATCGCCAAGCGCGCCGAAGCTTATCTGAAATCTTCAGGCATGGGCGACACCGCATTCTTCGGCCCCGAGCCTGAATTTTTCGTGTTTGACGGCATTGAGTGGGAAACCACCATGCAGGGCACCCGCTACAAAATCCATTCTGAAGAAGCAGCTTGGAGCAGCGGCGAATCTTACGACGGCCAAAACACCGGCCACCGCCCGTTTGTGAAAGGCGGCTACTTTCCCGTTGCTCCCGTGGATTCCGGCCAAGATTTGCGCTCTGCCTGCGTGAATATTCTGGAAGAAATCGGCATTCCGGTGGAAGTGCACCACCACGAAGTGGCCACGGCCGGCCAAATGGAAATCGGCACCCGCTTCAGCACCCTCACCGAGCGCGCCGACTGGACGCAAGACATGAAATATGTGATCCAAAACGTGGCGCACAATTTCGGCAAAACCGCCACCTTTATGCCCAAACCGATTATGGGCGACAACGGCTCGGGCATGCATGTGCACCAATCCATCTGGAAAGACGGCCAAAACCTGTTTGCGGGTGATGGCTATGCCGGTTTGTCGGAAATGGCGCTCTACTACATCGGCGGCATCATCAAGCACGCCAAAGCGCTTAACGCCATCACCAACCCGTCGACCAACTCCTACAAACGCTTGGTGCCGCACTTTGAAGCGCCCACCAAGCTGGCTTATTCGGCCAAAAACCGCTCGGCTTCCATCCGCATTCCGCACGTGGCCAGCAGCAAAGCACGCCGCATCGAAGCGCGTTTCCCCGACCCGATGGCCAACCCCTATCTGTGTTTTGCCGCGCTGCTGATGGCCGGCCTCGATGGCATTCAAAACAAAATCCACCCGGGTGACCCGGCCGATAAAAACCTCTACGACCTGCCGCCGGAAGAAGACGCTTTGGTGCCCACCGTGTGCGCCTCTTTGGAAGAAGCATTGGAAGCGCTCAAAGCCGACCACGATTTCCTCACCCGCGGCGGCGTGTTCAGCCAAGACTGGATCAACAGCTACATCGCCTTCAAAGAAGAAGACGTGCGCCGCATCCGCATGGCACCGCACCCGCTGGAATTCGAAATGTATTACTCGCTGTAATTTCACACGGCACACACAGCTCGGGCATTGCCCGGGCTTTTTCTTATGCGGCGACATAATCATGATGAAATACAAGAAAAAGTGACACGAAACTGTATTCTGAAACGGCGTAGGTTAGGTTGATAAACCCAAGGTTTCAGACGGCCTGTGGCTTATTGGGTTTGCAACCCAACCTACCCGTTGTGCCACTTTTTCTTGCATTCCACTACTATAAAGGCCGTCTGAAACTTTTTTCAGACGGCCTCAGATTTGGATTTCAATACCCATTCAAAAAACAATCTAACTGCGTTGGCTCGCCTTGCCATCTTATTTTTTAGAATGGATATAAGTGCAACACTGTGCGCAAACAAGATTTTCAAGCTGCGGCAAATATCGGATACGCATATTCCGCTTACCGTTTTGTTATTCATTTCACAATCGTTGCAGAATGCTGCGGCTTCACCGCCACACCGGCGTTTCACCCTATTTTCTGCTCTATCTGATTCCGATTGGTGATGAAAATAACAATTACCCTCTGTTTTGACAAATTTTAACCCATCACCTAAGATAACGGGCTGGCTGCCGTTTTGATGTTTCCACAAATCGGGCAGCCTATCAGAACAACACAATCAGAATCAGAAAGAGAAACCTATGGAATGGGCTTTTAACAGCTATTACACCCTGATTGCCGCCACCATTGTGCTGCTGGTCGGCAAATTGATGGTGAACCGCATCAAATTTCTGCAAAACTTCAATATTCCCGAGCCGGTGGCCGGCGGCCTGCTGGCGGCCTTGATTTTATTTGCTCTGCATTATTTTTACGGCGCCAGCTTCAAATTTGAAAAATCGCTGCAAGACGCTTTCATGTTGATGTTTTTCACCTCCATCGGCCTGAGCGCCGATTTCTCGCGCCTGCGCGCCGGCGGTGTGCCTTTGCTGGTATTTTTGGTGATCGTGAGCGTGTTTATCGTGCTGCAAAACAGCGTCGGTGTGGGCTTGGCCAGCGCCATGGGGCTGGATCCGCTCATCGGCCTGATGGCAGGCTCGGTAACACTCACCGGCGGCCACGGCACGGCAGGCGCTTGGGGCTCAGTGTTTGAACACCAATACGGCATCACCGGCGCCACGGGCTTAGGCATGGCGGCGGCCACGTTCGGCCTAGTGGCCGGCGGCCTGATCGGCGGCCCGGTAGCCCGCCGCTTGGTCAACAAAATGCACCGCCCCCGCCTCGATGAAGGCGGCGCGCGCCCCACCCATGCCGACAAAGGCGAGATTATCGACGACCCCTTCGAATCACGCGATCAACCGCGCCTGATCACCGCTTCATCAGCCATCGAAACGCTGGCGATGTTTGCCGTGTGTTTGTCGTTTGCCGAAATCATGAACACTTATGTCGGCGTGTTGCCGAAATTCGTGTGGGCGCTCGGTGCCGGCGTGGTGTTGCGCAACGTGTTGGTGATGGGCTTCAAATTCAATATGTTCGACCGCGCCATTGATGTGTTTGGCAATGCGTCGCTCTCGCTCTTTCTCGCGATGGCGCTGCTGAACTTGAAATTGTGGGAGCTCAGCGGCATGGCCGCGCCGGTGATGGTGATTTTGGCCGTGCAAACGCTGGTGATGGTGCTTTATGCCAGCTTTGTTACCTACACCTTTATGGGCCGCAACTACGATGCCGCCGTGCTTGCTGCCGGCCATTGCGGCTTCGGCATGGGCGCCACGCCCACCGCGGTGGCCAATATGCAATCGGTCACCGAGCATTTCGGCCCCTCGCACAAAGCCTTTTTGATTGTGCCGATGGTGGGTGCGTTTTTCATCGACTTGGTCAACGTTGCCATTTTGAAAATCTTTATCAACTTCTTGCATTAAAATGAAAACGAACCAAAAAGCGCCTGCCGCATCTTACCCCCGGCAGGCGCTTTTTGTTATGATGCCGTCTGAAACTGTTTAATACCGATTCAAAAAAGTAAGCTAACAAGGCGGCGAGCCGCAGACAGTACAGATAGTACGGCAAGGCGAGACAACGAAGTTAGGTTATTTTTTGGATTGGTATAATACCGATTCGAAAAAATTAAGATAACAAGGCGGCGAGCCTGCGACAGTACACCCAGTACGGCTAGGCGAGCCAACGCAGTTTAGATTATTTTTTCGAATTGATATAACTGCAAATCAACCTCAAAGGCGAAACCATGTATCGAAAGCTGCTCACCATCACCCTGACAGCCGCCGCGCTGAGCGCCTGCGGCGACAAGCCCGACAACGCGCCGCAGCTGGTGTGCAACGACCCGGCCGTGCTGCAAAGCGTGCGCAACAATATTCAGGAAATCGTCAAACAAGAAGCCCGCGCCTTCGCCCAAAGCGACAGCCGCCAATTTGTGGATGCCGACAAAATCATCGCCGCCGCCGGCGATTTGGTGATCAACCTCGACAAGCCCGCGCAAGAAATGCAAAACAACACCGCCGTGTGCAGCGGCACGCTCACCATCCAATTGCCCGCCGCCGCTCTTTCCTCCGCCCAAACCAACAGCCCGCTGCTCTACGGCAGCCAAAGCATCGACCAGCTGCTGCAACAGCGCTTGGGCGGCAGCAATTTAAGCTACAACGGCAGCGGCCTTTTCAGCCAAACCCTGCGCTACACCCCGGTTGCCGGCGAGAGCGGCACCGTGGTCAACTATGAAGACAACAGCCTCACGCTCGCCGCCCAAGCCGTGTCCACCGTGCTGCGCCCTTACGGCATCAAAGATATTCTGGTAATCAACGGCCAGCCTGTGCGCCGTGAGGACGCGCTTAGCGCCGCCAGTCTGCCCTTCCCCGAGCCGCCGATGGCCGACCCGCAGGAAATTTTAGAGCACAACGCCGCCAGCCAGGCGCTGAGCGCCCCGCCGGCCTCAGCGCCCGCGCCCGAAGTGCTCACCCCCGCCACACCACCGGCCGATGAAGTCACCTTTTCCGCCAACGATTTAGAGCAGGCCCGCAGCAACAACCGCGCCGCCGACGGTGAAATCAACACCATCTGGAGCCGCATGGATCCGGCCATCCAGCAGCGCCTGCTCGGCGAGCAACGCGGTTGGATTCAAAGCAAAAACAACAGCTGCCGCCAGGCCGCCGCCCAAGCGGGCACCACCTTGCAGGCCGAATACCTGCAATTGCAGTGCGACACCCGCATGACCCGCGAGCGCAGCCAATATCTGCGCGGCTACACCATCAATTGATTGCCCGATAAACTACCGGACACAGGCCGTCTGAACAGCAAGCGGCTTTCAGACGGCCTGTATAAACGAAAACAATCAATCTGTTAGAATACTGCCTTTTCACCCAAGCACCGCCATGACCGCCACCGCCGAACAAATCGACCGTTTGCTGCCGCAAACCCAATGCCGCGAATGCGGCTATTCGGGCTGCCTGCCCTATGCCCGGGCGCTGGCCGAGGGCAGCGCGGCAGTTAACCTGTGCGCCCCCGGCGGTGTCGAAGTGATGCACGACCTTGCCCGCCTGCTCGCCCAAGCACCGCTGCCGCCGGCGCACACCCAGCCCACCGCGCTGGCCTGGATAGACGAAGCCGCCTGCATCGGCTGCACCGCCTGCATCCGCGCCTGCCCGCTCGATGCCATTATGGGCGCCGCCAAGCAGATGCACACCGTGATTGCCGCCGAATGCAGCGGCTGCGGCCTGTGCGTGGCGCCCTGCCCGGTAGACTGCATCCACATGCAGCCGCTCGAAGCCGATTATCTGCCGCAAGCGCGCTTTTTATCCGGCCGCAGCGAGCCGCGCTTTGCCGCCGCCGAACA
This sequence comes from Uruburuella suis, assembly GCF_004341385.1. Classification (GTDB taxonomy): domain Bacteria; phylum Pseudomonadota; class Gammaproteobacteria; order Burkholderiales; family Neisseriaceae; genus Neisseria; species Neisseria suis. The sequence continues at coordinate 43,822 of NZ_SLXE01000016.1, read as the reverse complement.
CGCCCGACACCGCTACCAATGGCACACCGAGCGCAAAGCGCGCGATGCCGCCGAGCGCAAAGCCTATCTGGCCGAGCGCGAAGCCGCCACCCGCCAAGCCGCCGCATCGGCCGCGCCCAAAGCCGCTTTCAACCCCGCCGATTTAATTGCCCAAGCCATGTCACGCGCGCAAACCCAGCAAACCCGGCGCAGCCAAACAGCCAACCGCGCAGACTGGCAGGCCGGCCAAATCGAAGCAGCCCAAGCCCGCGCCACCTACCGCCGCGCCCAGCGCGACCTGCAATACGGCACCGAAGCCGAAAAAGCCGCCGCGCTGGAATGGCTGCGCGCCTATAAAGCCGAGCAAGAAGCCAAATCGCCGCCTCTTGAAAAACCAGCAAAGAAGGCCGTCTGAAAGCGCAGCAAACTTTATTGCCCGGCAACAGTCTTAGCCTCTGTTGACAATCTTTTTTGCAATTGCTTGCTAGGGTCTGTTCACAATTCATCCGCAAGTAAGATTTTGAGCGCAAAAGCGTGGCTGCAAGGCGAAAAGCACAGCAAGGTTGAACACCTTGCGAGCATTTTTAACGCAGCAGGCGCGTTTTTGAGCCAAAATATTGCCGCGTGATGAAATGTGAACAGACCCTAGGGGCTGCTCACACTTCAGCCGCGCATAAAATTTTGAGCACAAATTTGCCTTATTGAAGGATAAACCATGAAACCCGCCGTTTTGCTGCCGCTGTTTTTGAGCGCCTGCATCGCCATCCCCTTTCCCGTACCCGGCAAAAGCCAGCGGCCGCCGCAACAGATTTACGGCCAATGGCAGATTACCGAAATCAACCGCCGCGCCGTGGAAGCGCCCGACATCAACCTGCGCATTTTCAGCATCAACCCGCAGTTTAGCGCCCGCACCGATTGCAACCAATTGTTCGGCCACTATACCGCCGGCGACAACCACAGCCTCACTTTCCACGACATCGCCGCCACCCGCATGGCCTGCCCCAGCATGCAAATCGAGCGGCAGCTGGCCAAAACCCTGCCGCAAGTGCAAAGCTACCGCATCCAAGGCCGCCACCTCGAGCTGCTCGACAGCGAGGGAAAACGCATCGTGCGCGCCAAAGTCAGCACCAGCGATGCCGACACCGCCGAACACTGAACACTTCGCCGCCGGTAAACAGCCAAAAAGGCCGTCTGAATATTGTTTCAGACGGCCTGCTTTATGATTAATGCGGCAATATTTCCAACCCGCAGCCCGTAGGTACGATTAGCCGCGCCTTTTGCGGCGTAATCGTACGCATGCATTCGGGCGTGGAAACCTATCCCGCCGGTTGGCATGCGTACGGTTACGGCCTGCGGCCTAACCGTACCTACGCGTTATAGTTAAAACAAGAAAAAGTGATACAAAACAACGTACTATCACGGAGTAGGTCGGGTTGATAAACCCAACGTTTCAGACGGCCTGTGGGCTTGTTGGGTTTTCAACCCAACTTACCCGTTGTGTCACTTTTTTATGCATTCCACTATAGCTGCTCAAGCCTGCGGCTGATGCTGCAAAGGCCGCAAGCCGAGCTTATCCATCAACATGCGGTCGCCGTCTTCTTCCGGGTTTTCGGTGGTGAGCAGTTTGTCGCCGTAGAAAATCGAGTTGGCGCCGGCCAAGAAACACATGGCCTGCATGGCTTCGGGCATATTGGCGCGGCCGGCGGAAAGGCGCACATAGCTTTGCGGCATGGTAATGCGCGCCACGGCGATGGTGCGCACGAATTCGGTCCAGTCCAAATCTTCCGCTTCGGCCAAGGGCGTGCCCGCCACTTTTACCAATTGGTTGATTGGCACGCTTTCGGGCTGCGGGTCGAGGTTGGCCAGGCTGGCAATCAGGCCGGCGCGCTCGGGGCGGCTTTCGTTCATGCCCACAATGCCGCCGCAGCACACTTTCAGCCCGGCGCCGCGCACTTTGCCCAGCGTGTCCATGCGGTCTTCGTGTTGGCGGGTGTGGATGATGTCGTTGTAGCGCTCGGGGTCGGTGTCGAGATTATGGTTGTAGTAATCCAGCCCGGCGTTTTTCAAATCTTCGGCCATGCCCGCTTCGAGCATGCCGAAGGTGCCGCAGGTTTCCAGGCCGATGCTTTTCACGGCGCTGATGATTTCGCCCACTTTTTCCACATCTTGCGGTTTGGGCCCGCGCCAAGCTGCGCCCATACAGAAACGGCTGGCACCGCGTGCTTTGGCGATGCGGGCTTTTTCGAGGATTTCGGCCACATCCATCATGGTTTCTTTTTGCACTTCGGTGCTGTAGTGCGCCGATTGCGGGCAATATTCGCAATCTTCGGGGCAGCCGCCGGTTTTGATGGAAAGCAGAGTGGAAAGCTGGATTTCTTGCGGGTTGAAATATTGGCGGTGCACTTGGGCGGCTTGGTAAACAAGCTCGAGCAGCGGCAGCTCGAATAATTCTTCCACTTGGCATTTGCGCCAATATTGGGCGGTGGCATGCGGCGCGCGCGCGCTTTGGCGGCGCAGGGCTACGGGGGATACGGTCATGATGATGGGCTTTCTGAAAATTTCGCAGCGGCGCAATGTCGCTGACGTGCAGCTTGCAGGCGCAATGTCTGCAAGTGCTCAAACGAGGCCGTCTGAAAGTTTTCAGACGGCCTCAAAAGTGATTAGTGTAACGGCTTTAAACGCGGCTTACAATCTTTGCAGCGCTGCCTTTTATTCAGGCGGTTTCCAGCCTTTTTTCCAGCTTTTCAAATCCACCACGGCCGGCGGCGCGCCGAAATCTTCAAACCAGCTGTCGACCGCCCATTTTTCACCGCTGCCGTTTTCAATCAACTGCGCCGCATAATGCAAATCGATAATGCGTGGCAGGCGGTAAACCGGCTTGCCCACGCTGTGGTATTGCAGCCAGCCCTGCGCGGCCAGATAGTTGAGAAACGTGGTGGTGTTGGTGCTGTGGTCGGCGCAATCCATGCGGCCTTCGGCCAAGCCGTCGCGGAAGTTGCCGCCTTTGTCCTGATAAATCGGGCTTTGTGCGCCGGCATTGAGATAAAGCTGCTGTACCGCATCGCGCACGGCATCACGCTCGGCGGCGGCGCTGTTTATATTTTGAAACAAAGCTTGCAGGCGCGCGCGCGTGCCGGCATCCACATTCACATAAGTGTCGGCCTTGCAGCCGTAGCGGTAGCAAATCTGCATGCGCTCGGGCGCGGCCGCTTGGGCTGCGTTTGCCGCCAGCCACAGCAGCGGCAAAAGCCATAATTTTGTTTTCAGCATTTTTCAGACGGCCTAATTCAACAACATTTCCTGCATCAATTTCATGCCCCATTGCCAGCCGTGCAGATGGCTGTTTAAGTGCCCTTGATGCGGCGACACCAGCAGCCGCGCATTCAAGCAGGCCGCTTGTTGCGCCGCCCATTCGCGCGGGCATTCGGGGTCGTTTTCGCCAATCACCAGCGCGGTTTTGCAATGGCAGCGCACGCGTTGCAGCGTGTGGCAATCATCATCGGGAAACGCGCTTTGCAGCGGCGACACCAGCATCATGTTTTGAATCCGCCGCTGTGTGTTGACATCGGCCAGATAAAGCCACGCGAGCCAGGCCGACACACCCGCGCCGTGCGCCACCACCGCCACATTATTGCTGTGGATGCCCTGCCAGGCCGTCTGAAGCGCGGCCTGCCATTGCTCGATGTGCTGCGTGCGCGCCGCTTCGGCCACGCGCACCATCGGATAGCTCACCGCCCAGCGGTCGAGCCACATTTCCGGCTCGTCGGCATCGCGGATCAGCAATAAGGTGAGGTCTTCGAGTTGGTGGGTTTGCATGGTTTGCGCTTTATCTTTCAGACGGCCTGTATGTTTATGCACACCGCAGGCCGTCTGAATAAGGGTTCATCATTCAAATCGAATAATCATATTCCACCACCAAAGGCGCGTGGTCGGAAAATTTTTCTTCTTTATACACATGCGAGGCCACGGCTTTGGCGGCCAAACCGGGCGTGACCATTTGGTAGTCGATGCGCCAGCCCACGTCTTTGGCATAGGCCTGGCCGCGGTTGCTCCACCAAGTGTAGCCGGGGATTTCGGGATAGAGCGTGCGCCACATATCGGTCCAGCCCAATTCGGCGATCACTTTGCCTATCCAAGCGCGCTCTTCGGGCAGAAAGCCGGAATTTTTCTGGTTGCCTTTCCAGTTTTTCAAATCGATATTTTGGTGGGCGATGTTCCAATCGCCGCACACCACGATATCGCGGCCTTCGGCTTTCATCTCGTTGAGCATGGGGTAAAACGCATCGAGAAAGCGGTATTTCAATTCTTGCCGCTCGGGCGCGCTGGTGCCGCTGGGCAGGTAGAGCGAAATCACGCTCAAACCGCCGAAATCGGCGCGCACAAAGCGGCCTTCGCGGTCGAATTCTTCAATGCCCATGCCGATTTGCACATTATCGGGCGCGCGTTTGCTGTAAATCGCCACGCCGCTGTAGCCGCGCTTTTCGGCGCAATGCCACACGCCGTGCATGCCGTGCGGATTTTTCATTTCCGGCTTCATGTCGGGCTCTTGCGCTTTTAATTCCTGCACGCACACAATATCGGCATCTACCCTGCCCAAATAATCGATAAAGCCTTTTTGCGTGGCCGAACGGATGCCGTTTACATTGGCGGAAATGATTTTAACCATGGCTCTAAAATGTGATAAATAAAACGCGATTGTACCCGAAAAGTGTTTCATACCCATCCAAAAAAACAAGCTTACTGCGTTGTTTCACCTTGCTCTGCCAACCGTGCTGTCTGCGGCTCGCCGCCTTGCCGGCTTACTTTTTTGAATGGGCATCACGGCCGCAAAACACTTCGCGCAGCTGCGCAGCCATTTGCGCTATAATCGGCTTATTGTTCCGAATCACTGCCAAAGAGCCTTTTATGTCTGATTTCCGTCAAGATTTTCTGAAGTTTGCGCTTGAGCAACAGGTGTTGAAGTTTGGTGAATTCACCACCAAAGCCGGGCGCTTGTCGCCTTATTTTTTCAACGCCGGCCTCTTCAACGACGGCGCGGGTACGCTTGCGCTGGCGAAGTTTTATGCCGAAGCGATTATCGAGAGCAAGGTGGCATTCGATATGCTGTTCGGCCCCGCCTATAAAGGCATTATTTTGGCCGCCGCCACCGCCATGATGCTGGCCGAAAAAGGCGTGAACGTGCCCTTTGCCTACAACCGCAAAGAAGCGAAAGACCACGGCGAAGGCGGCGTGCTGGTGGGCGCGCCGCTCAAAGGCCGGGTGCTGATTATCGATGATGTGATTTCCGCCGGCACTTCCGTGCGCGAATCGGTGCGGCTGATTCAGGGCGAAAACGCCGTGCCCGCCGGCGTGGTGATTGCGCTCGACCGCATGGAAAAAGGCACGGGCGACTTGAGCGCCGTGCAGGAAGTGGAGCAGCAATACGGCCTGCCGGTGGTGGCGATTGCCAATCTGAACGATTTGTTTACCCTTTTGCAAAACCACAGCGGATTCAGCGCTTATCTCGAGCCGGTGCGCGCTTATCGGGCGCGCTACGGCGTGGCCTGATCTGCCTTTCAGACGGCCTGTTTTCCAAATAGCAACACCCGCTATACAGGCCGTCTGAAACTGCTTACAATCTTTTGCATTCTTCATCAAAGTTATCCAAAGCGAGCCGATTATGCCCGTATGCGCCTGCCCGCACTGCAAAACCCAGCTGTGGGTGAACGATGCCCAGCTCAACATCGCCCAAGGCTTTGTGGTGTGCAGCCAATGCGAAGGCCTGTTTCAGGCCCGAGACCACACCCGCCCCACGCCGCCCAAACTGCAAGCCGGCCAATTGCCCGAAGCCCGCACCGATGTCAAGCTGGTGCACCGCATCGGCAAAGAAGTGCGCACGCGCAAAGTGTTGAGTAAAAACGAAATCGCCGATCTGCTCGACGGCATGCTGCCGCCCGAAGCCAAAGCCGCCCCGGCCGCCGCCAAAGCGCAGCCGTTTAACTGGACGCTCGCCTCGCTGGTGGCGCTCACCGTGTTAATCATGCAGCTTTTCTACTTATTGCTCCTGCGATGAACTTATCCGAATTTTTTGTGCGCGACTTTCGCGAAGCCGCCCCCTATATCAACTATCTGCGCGGCAAAACGCTGGTAATCGGCATTGCCGGCAGCCTGCTCGAAGGCGCTACTTTGCGCACGCTGGCCGCCGATCTCAACCTGCTCGCCAGCCTCGGCGTGCGGCTGGTGGTGGTTCACGGCTCGCGCAGCCAAATCAGCGCGCTTGCCGAAGTGCGCGGCCACACGCCGCAATACCACAACGGCCGCCGCATCACCGACGAAACCACGCTCACCCACGCCAAGCAGGCTTGCGGCATGCTGCGTTGCGACATCGAAGCGGCCTTATCCATCGGCATGACCACCGCCACCCAGCGCAGCCGCGCGCTCGCCATTGCCGCCGGCAATTTCGTGTCGGCACGGCCGCTGGGCGTGATCGACGGCATCGACATGGGCTACACCGGCCGCGTGCGCAAAATCGACACCGAATCCATCCGCCAGCGCCTCGACAGCGGCGCTCTGGTGCTCATCAGCCCGTTGGGGCATTCATTGAGCGGCAAAACCTTCAACCTGAGCATGGGCGACATCGCCGAAGCCGCCGCCATCGCGCTGGCTGCCGAAAAGCTGATTTATGTGGTGGAGCAAGAGGGCATACTCGACGAACACGGCACGCTGATCAGCAACCTTTCCGCCCAAGAAGCGCGCGAATTGCTCGATAATCAGCGCGCCCAGCCCAACCAGCGCCGCCTGCTGCAATCGGCCGTCAACGCGGTGGAAAAGCAGGTGCAGCGCACGCAGATTCTCAGCGGCCGCCAAGACGGCAGCCTGATACGCGAGCTTTTCACCCGCCACGGCGCCGGCACCTCGGTGGCGCGCGCCGCTTTTATGACCATCCGCCAAGCGCAAAGCAGCGATATTTCCGCCATCACCACCCTCATCCGCCCGCTCGAAGACGAAGGCGTACTGCTGCGCCGCAGCCGCGAATATCTGGAAAACCACATCGGCGAATTTTCCATACTCGAGCACGACCGCCAGATTTACGGCTGCGTGGCGCTGAAAACCTTTGAGCCGAGCGAAGCCGGCGAGCTTGCCTGCCTGGTGGTGTCGCCCGAAGCGCAAGACGGCGGCTACGGCGAATTGCTGCTCGAGCACCTGCTCGCCAACGCGCGCGCGCGCGGCATCCGCCGCCTGTTTGCCCTTTCCACCCACACCGGCGAATGGTTTATCGAACGCGGCTTTCAGGCCGCCGCCGTAGCAGATTTGCCTGAAGAGCGGCAGCAGGAATACCACCAAAGCCGCCGCCAATCGAAAGTGTTTGTTTACAGCTTATAAACCCAAACCTTTCAGACGGCCGATATACAAAAAAGCCGCCATCCATTAAAATCAAGGCCGTCTGAAACAAACCGCATCCATCAAAAAAGGAAACCGCCATGACCCGTATGGTTCAATGCATCAAGCTGGGCAAAGAAGCCCCCGGCATGAAATTCGCCCCGCTGCCCAACGAATTGGGCAAACGCATTTTCGACAACGTTTCACAAGAAGCGTGGGACGCTTGGACGCGCCACCAAACCATGTTGATCAACGAAAACCGCTTAAGCCTGGCCGACCCGCGCGCGCGCCAATACCTCGCCCAACAAATGGAAAGCTATTTTTTCGGCGAGGGCGCCGACCATGTGCAAGGCTACACGCCGCAGGAATAAAACGGCGCACCCACCATGCGGGCATGCCCCGCATTTTTTTATGTGTTCAAACAGGCAGCCTGCAACGCACTCAGCCTATTCAATATTCCACGGGCAATACCGATTCAAATCAATCAGCCATTATAAATATTGCATGCAAAGGCCGTCTGAAACATCCATCTTTCAGACGGCCTGTTGTTAAACTTACTGGTTAAATGGAAAATGCGCGCCTATGGCGCACACCTTTTGCCCATTTGAAGATGTCACGCAGCCGGCGCTATTTATAGTGGAATGCAGAAAAAGTGACACAACGGGTAGGTTGGGTTGAAAACCCAACAAGCCCACAGGCCGTCTGAAACGTTGGGTTTGGCAACCCAACCTACCTGTTATAGTGCGTAGTTTTGTATCACTTTTTCTTGCATTCCACTATACATCGGCAATCCTGCCTGAGATTGCGTTGCCCTCGCTGCCTGCCTATCTCGTTTTTCTGTAGCCGTCTGTACCTTTATCTGCATCAAACCCTTTCAGACGGCCTCGTTTATAATCCCCTCACTTTCCTCTTTAAAAAGAAAAGCCCTCAGAATGAGCTCCGCCCGTCATTGGATAAACGCCGCGCGTTTGCGCACGCTGCCTTTGGCCGCCGCTTCCACCCTTTGCGGCGGCCTGGTGGCCAAAAGCGCCGATGCGCTCAACGGCACGGTGTTGGCCTTGTGCACCGCCACCGCGCTGGCCTTGCAAGTGTTCAGCAATTTTGCCAACGACTATGGCGACACCCGCCACGGCGCCGATTCACCGCTGCGGCAGGGGCCGGTGCGCATGGTGGCCTCTGGGTGCATCAGCCAAAGCCGCATGCGCGCGGGCTTGGTGCTGGCGGCGCTGCTCTGTTGCGCGCTCGGCATCGCGCTGTTGGCGGCAGCCTTGCCTGCCGTTGCCGCCGCCGAACCTGCGGTTTGGCTGCTGTGGCTGCTGCTGGGCGCGGCGGCCATTGCGGCGGCTTTCGGCTACACCGCCGGCCGCAAACCCTACGGTTATCAAGGCTGGGGCGATTTTTCGGTGTTGCTGTTTTTCGGCTGGCTGGGCGTGCTCGGCAGCGCTTGGCTGCAAAGCGGGCAATTGCACCCGTCTGCGCTGTTGCCGGCCACGGCGCTGGGGCTGTGGTGCAGCATGGTGCTCAACCTCAACAATATGCGCGACATCTGCAGCGATTTGGCCGCCGGCAAGCGCACCATCGCCGCGCGGCTCGGCCTTTCGGCGGCCAAGCGCTACCACGCCGCGCTTTTGGCTATTTCCGTGTTGTTATGGTGGTTGTGGCTGCCGCAGGCTTTTGATGATGCAGCACAAGGCCGTCTGAAAGCCATATTGTTGCTATTGGCTTTTATCCACTTGTATTTTCTGAAAAAAGCGCCATCTTGCAGCGCATTGGATAAATTATTGCCGCAATGGAGCCTGAGCATTTTGGCTTGGGTGCTGCTGCTGTGGTTTTTTATCTGAACCAACCATACTTTTCACACAAAAGCCACGATTTGCTGCTAAAATCGGCTTTCTTGATTTCACACACTTCAAACGGAGCAAACGCCATGCAAAACGACGTTTACGATTACACCCAGGCCGCCGGCACCGGCGCGGTGCAGAAAAACACCGTGCTGCGCAAAACCTACGGCTTATTGGGTCTTTCTTTCATTCCTTGCGCCGCCGGTGCTTTTTTAAGCAGCCAAACCGGCATCAATCTTTACACCATGTTCGGCAACCGCTGGATTGCCTTCGGCGTGACGCTGGCCTTTTTCTACGGCATGATTATGCTGATTGAGAAAAACCGCCACAGCAATACCGGCGCGGCTTTGCTGATGGTGTTTACCTTCGGCATGGGCGTGCTCATCAGCCCGATGCTGCAATACAGCCTGAGCATCAGCAACGGCCCGCAGCTCGTGGGCGTGGCCGCCGCGATGACGGCCGCCGTGTTTTTCACCATGGCCGCGATGGCGCGCCGCACCAAAGCCGATATGAATTCGCTCGGCCGCTTTTTGATGGTGGGCGTGGTGGTGCTGATGGTGGGCGTGGTGGCGAATATGTTTTTGCAGATTCCCGCGCTCGGCCTCACCATTTCCGCAGGCTTTGTGATTTTCAGCTCGCTGCTGATTATGTTTCAAATCCGCAATATCATTGACGGCGGCGAAACCAGCCATGTGAGCGCGGCGCTGACCATTTTTGTGTCGCTCTACAATATTTTCAGCAGCCTCCTGCACATCCTCACTTCGCTTTTCGGTGAAGAGTAATATCCGGCTCCCAACACAGGCCAACTGCATTGCTCCATTTGGATTGTAAAGCAAAACACACAATGTAATCGCCTGTCATTTATGCTGTATCAAAAATGGCCGTCTGAACGCTTTCAGACGGCCATTTTTATTTTGACATTATCCGCTTGCGCACTTATGCTGCCGTTTTCACCGTTTTTTATCCCGCATCATGAACACAAGCCTGCGCCGCGCCGTGTATGCCGGCAGCTTCGACCCGCCCACCAACGGCCACTTATGGATGATACGCGAAGCACAAGCCATGTTTGACGAGCTGGTGGTTGCCATCGGCATCAACCCCGACAAACAAAGCACCTACAGCGTGGCCGAACGCGTGGCCATGCTCGAGGCCATCACCGATATTTTCCCCAATGTGCGCATCACCACTTTTGAAAACCGCTTTTTGGTGAACTATGCCCACGGCATCGACGCACATTTTATCGTGCGCGGCATCCGCACCGCCTCCGATTATGAATACGAGCGCTCGATGCGCTACATCAACAGCGATTTGCGCCCGTCGATTTCCACCGTGTTTCTGATGCCGCCGCGCGAATTCGCCGAAGTGTCGTCCACCATGGTTAAGGGCATGGTCGGCCCCAACGGCTGGCGCCACATGGTGCGCCGCTATCTACCGCAACCGGTTTACGACAAAATTCTCAGCGATCACGAAGGCAGCGAAGATTGAGCGCAAACAGAGGCCGTCTGAAAGGTTTCAGACGGCATTTGTTTATCTCGGTTTATTTATAGTGAAATGCATAAAAAAGTAAGCCAACAAGGCGGCGAGCCGCAGACAGTACAACTAGTACGGCAAGGCGAGACAACGAAGTTAGGTTATTTTTTGGATTGGTATTACTCCGTGGCAATCGCCGCTTTGGGCACTTTGGCCATATCCCAATGCCGCACCGCCCAAGCCAGCAAGTCCTGCGGCCTGCCCACTTCAGGCGCGGCGGGCAGCTTCAAATAAGCCATCACCTGCCGCAGCAAAGCTTCGCGCACACCCAAATCCAGCGCCGGTGCCAGCGTTTGCTTCGACCATTTCTGCCCCGCACCATTCACCAGCAGCGGCAGATGCGCATAATGCGGCTCGGGCGCATCCAAAGCGCGTTGCAGCCACAGCTGGCGCGGCGTGGACACCAGCAAATCCTGCCCGCGCACAATATGCGTGATGCCTTGCGCCGCATCATCGGCCACCACCGCCAATTGATAAGCCCAAAAGCCGTCGGCACGCAGCAGCACAAAATCACCGATGTCGTGCGCCAGATTCTGCGCATAATGGCCGACCACCGCATCATCAAAGCCGATGATTTCATCCGGCACGCGCACGCGCCAGGCAGGCGTTTTGTGCAAAGCCCGCTGCGGATCCAACCCGGCGCAGCAACCGTTGTACACAAAACCATCCGCCCCCGCACGCGCCGCCGCTTGCCAATCTTTGCGGCTGCAATCACAGGGATAAACCAGCCCTTTTGCTTTCAGACGGCCTAAAGCTTCATGATATAAATCATAACGGCGGCTCTGATAAGCCACGCCGCCGTCCCACTCAAAGCCAAACGCTTCCAGCGTGCGCAAAATATCATCTGCCGCACCGGCCATTTCGCGCGGCGGATCGAGATCTTCCATACGCACGAGCCAACGCCCGTCCTGCGCACGCGCATCGGCATACGAAGCCAGCGCGGTGAGCAGCGAGCCGATGTGCAACAGCCCGGTGGGGCTGGGGGCGAAGCGTCCGATATACATAATTCGCAACTGTGTTTGAAAATGCCATTATAAAAGTTTTCAGGCCGTCTGAAAGCCACTTCGGCAATGCTATAATGCAGCTTCTTTAATGAAAACAAACCCAGCATGCAAGCCGATTTTTCCCGCCCCACGCTCGCCATCGACACCAGCACCGGCTATCTTTCGCTCTCGCTGCATTCAGACGGCCAAACTTTATTGCACCACGTTGAAGCGGGCAATCGGCAATCGGAGCAGATTTTGCCGCAAATCGGTGCGCTGTTTGCTCAAGCCGGCATTTCGGCTGCGGATTTGGGCGCGATTGTGTATGCGCAAGGGCCGGGCGCATTTACCGGCCTGCGCATCGGCGCGGGTGTGGCGCAAGGCTTGGCCGCGCCGTTTGCCACGCCGCTTATCGGCGTGCCCTGCCTGGATGCGGTGGCTTGCCAAATCAGCGCGCCCTGCGTGCTGGCCGCCACCGATGCGCGCATGGGCGAAGTGTTTTACGCATGGTTCGACACCGCCGACCACCGCCGCTTGAGCGATTACCAAGTGGGCAAAGCGGCAGAAATTGCGCTGCCGCCGGGCTTTGTTGCAATCGAGGCAAAAGGCGTGGGCAATGCCTTTGCGCTGGCCGATGCGCCGCCTTTTGCCGGCACACCCGACATGCCCACCGCCGCCGATTATCTGCGTTTGGCGCAAAGTGGCCGCTATGCCGCCACCGGCGCGGCGCAGGCCGAGCTTTTATATGTGCGCAACAAAATCGCACTCACCGCGCAAGAGCAGGCGGCGCGCAAGGCGCTCACATGAAGATTCGCACGGCAGCACTTGAAGATTGCCCGGCCTTGGCGGCGCTGGATGCCCGATGCAACCCGTCGCCTTGGTCGGCCGCGCAGTTTCAGACGGCCTTACACAGCACGCACGATTATGTGGTGGTGCTGGAGGGCGCCGGGCAAACTTTAGCCGGCTTTGCCGTGTGGCAAACGCTGTTTGACGAATCGGAGCTGCACCTGATTGCCACCGAGCCTGCGCTGCGACGGCAAGGCTTGGCCACGCAATTATTAAGCGAATGGTTTCAGACGGCCGCCGCAGAAAACGTGCAGCGCCTGTTTTTAGAAGTGCGCGAGGGCAACCTCAATGCGCAAGCCCTTTACCGCAAACACGGCTTTGCCGAATGCGGCCGCCGCCGCGATTATTACCCGCTACCCGAGGGCGGCCGCGAAGATGCGGTGTGGATGGAGAAAATATGTTAAGCAGCCGTTATCTGCATTTGCACGAAGCGCTGGGTTTGGGGCCGATGTGGCTGAAGCAGGGCGCCAAAGTGCTGAGCGCCGCACCCGCTGCGGCCGCCCCAAAAGCAGCAGCACAATCTGCGCCGGCCGCAGAAGCGCCCGCCCGCAGCCCCGCAAACGCATCCGTTGCCCGCCAAGCCGCCATAGCCGCTGTGGGCGGCCAAAGCGCAAACCCTGCCGCCCTCACACTGCCTGCCACACATTTCACCCAAGCAGATGTGCCAAACAGGCCGTCTGAAAAAATCTTAGCCGAATCAGCACCCGCAACCACTGCACGCAACAGCGCCGATTACCACGCGCTGCTCGCCGGCAAAGTGCAACCGTCGCAAGTGGTGGCCGTCAGCATTTGTCCATCACCGGAAGACCGCACCGCCGGCCATCTGTTTAGCGGCGATGTCGGCGTGCTGCTCAACAACATGCTCGCCGCCATCGGCTTGGGTGCCGCTGATGTGCACAAAACCAGCTGGGTGCAGGATGCGCCCGCGTTCACGCCCAACCCCGATGCCGCCGATATCGCCGCCGCGCTGCCGCGCATGTGCGCCGAAATGGCGCTGGCCGAGCCCAAAGCCGTGCTGCTGCTCGGCCAGATTTTCGAACAAACGGAGCACGCCGCTGCCATCAGCGCATTATGCGGCCCGTTGCCTTATTTTATCGTGCCCCACCCCGCCCGCCTGCTGCGCCAACCGCAATTGAAAGCACAAGCTTGGGCGAGCCTGAAGCAATTGCGGCGTGCCCTTGCAATGGCGGGTTAAAGCGCGGATTAGCGCGGCAGCATACCCATTTTTTATCACTGCCATATCGGCTTTTGCAGCAGGCTCCAGCCACCCAACCAATAATCCGACAACACACCATGCCGCCAAAACAGTAAAAGCAGGCAGTAAACCGATAATGGAAATAGTAAGGCCGTCTGAAAGATTGATGTTTCAGACAGCCTTAATTTTTACCGATGCACGCCCACTATAGTGGAAACAGTAAGGCCGTCTGAAACTTTTCAGACGACCTTACCTTTATGCGTTTGCTGCATGATTTCAAACCGCTATTTCACCAATTTCAAGCCTTTTTTCGGTTTATCGCCATCGCTTTTCTTACCGGCTTGCTCTGCGCGCGCATCGGCTTTTTCGCCGGCATTTTGCGCATCGGCAGGGTGCGGCGGCTCGGGCGTGTGGTTTTCTTCCGTTTCCAGCGCTTCCACTTCAAAGCCCATGCCCTCGCCGCTCTCGCGGGCGAAAAGGCTGATTACATGCCCGATCGGAATCCACACTTCATGCGACACGCCGCCGAAGCGGGCGGAAAAGCTCACCCATTCGTTATCGATAATCAGATTGTGGCTGGCGGAGGGGCCGATGTTGAGCACGATTTCATTATCGCGCACATATTGCATCGGCACGCGGGTTTGCTCGTTTACCCAGGCAACGATATGCGGTGTTTGGTCGTTATCCACACACCATTCATACAGTGCGCGCAGTAAATACGGTTTGGTGCTGCTACTCATCTTGTTTATCCCTTTCAGACGGCCTCGATATTTAATCCGGCCGGCATATACAGGTGGCTGAAACAGGCCTGTTTAGCGGCGCATGGCTTTTTCTGCAGGCGTTAAGGCTTCGATAAAGGCTTCGCGCTGGAAAATACGCTCGGCGTATTTCAGCAACGATGCGGCGGATTTGCCCAGTTTGATGTCGTAATGATCCAAGCGCCACAGCAGGGGCGACAAGGCTACATCAATCATGGAAAATTCTTCGCCCAGAATATATTTGTTTTTGGCGAAAGCCGGTGCCAGCAGCGTTAAGCCCTGCGCAATCGCTTCGCGTGCACGGGCTTGGTCTTTGCTGTTGGCCTCAGGCATTTCCAGCACTTTCACATGGCCGAACAGCTCTTTTTCCATGCGGTAAAGCACCAAGCGGCCGCGGCCGCGCATCACCGGATCGCCCGGCATCAGCTGCGGATGCGGAAAGCGCTCGTCGATGTATTCGTTGATGATATTGGATTCGTGCAAAATCAAATCACGCTCCACCAGCACCGGCACTTGGTTGTAAGGATTCATCACCGCCAAATCTTCAGGCTTATTGAAAATATCCACATCCTTGATTTCGAAATCCATGCCTTTTTCATACAAAACAAAACGGCAGCGCTGGCTGAACGGACAGGTAATACCGGAATAGAGGGTCATCATGTTGGGGCGGCTCCGAGAGAATTCAGGCAGATGTGTTTTCAGACGGCCTGAAGGAAATTGAAAACAGTTTATTATAGCAACTTGCTTGCCGATTTGCCAGAAAATACGCTCAACATATTGTTTTAAATGGATTTTCAATAAATTCTTACTTTTTAAGAAAATCAGTTTGCCGACAAAGCCAGGCCGTCTGAACGTAAAAAAGGCAAAACCGAGTGGTTTTGCCTTTTATTTGAGCCGTTGAAATTAATGCACGTCTTTCCAGTATTCTTTTTTCAGGAAATAAGCCAGCGGCAGCATCACGGCCAGCAGGAAAATCAGCACGATATAGCCGATTTGCTTGCGCTGCATCTGCGCAGGCTCACCCATATACACCATGTAGTTCACCAAATCGCGCACGTAATCGTCATATTCTTTTTCGATGACCTTGCCGTTGGGCAGGCGGCGGCTGTGCAGGCCGGTGCTTTCCCAATAAAGCTTGGGCACCAGATTGCCGTGCTCGTCTTTTTCCCACACCGGTTGGCCGTCTTTATCCAGCTCCACCGCTTTCACACCTTGCTGCTCCCACAAGGGGTGCGGCATACCTACTTTGTCGAACACGGTGTTATTCCAGCCGGTGGGGCGGGTCGGATCTTGATAGAAGCCGCGCAGGTAAGCATAAAGATAATCGGCACCGCGCGAGCGGGCAATCAGGGTTAAATCAGGCGGCGCCGCACCAAACCATTTTTTGCCCTCGGTCGGCGTCATCGCAGCCTGCATCACATCGCCGACTTTATCGGTGGTGAACATCAGGTTTTTCTTGATTTCGTCTTCGGTCAGGCCGATATCTTGCAGGCGGTTGAAGCGCATACCGGTGGCCGAGTGGCACGAGAGGCAATAGTTGGTGAAAATCTGCGCACCGCGTTGCAGGCTCACCTGGTCGCCCAAGTCGATATCCACTTTTTCATAATTGGCGTGGCCGCCGGCTGCTGCCGCCATACTCATCGGCGCTGCCAGCAATAAGGCAGCAAACCAGTTTTTAAATGTATTTTTCATTTTCGCTGCCCTCATCAGATATTGGTTGCAAACAGATATGCACCCACAAAGGCGATCGCCACATACACAAAGAACATCCATTTCTGCTTGCTTGTGCTCATGGTGACGCGTTCGGGCACGGGGCGGTCTTTATCGATTTTGGTGTAAAACGGCATGCCCAAGAAGAACGCGAAGTAGATCACGCTCAGAATCTGCGCCACGATGGTGCGCAAATTGGTGGCCGGCAAAGCGCCCAAAATACCCAGGCCGATAAAGGAAATCACAAACAGCACCAGCATGGTTTTGAAAATCGGGCCGCGGTAGCGCACCGATTTCACCGGCGAGCGATCGAGCCACGGCAAGAGTGCAATCAACACCACCGCAGCGCCCATACCGAGCACACCCCACACTTGGGTGCCGAAGAAAGAAGGAATCGCACGCAAGATGGCGTAAAACGGGGTGAAATACCACACGGGGGCAATGTGCGCCGGGGTTTTCAGCGGGTCGGCCGGGTCGAAGTTGGGCGCTTCCAAGAAGTAGCCGCCGCCTTCGGGGGCGAAGAACATAATCGCGCAGAACACAATCAGAAACACCACGGTGCCGAGAATGTCTTTCACGGTGTAGTAGGGGTGGAACGGAATGCCGTCGAGCGGCAGGCCGTTTTCGCCTTTGAGCTTTTTGATTTCCACGCCGTCGGGGTTGTTGGAGCCCACTTCATGCAGGGCAATCAAGTGCGCCACCACCAAGCCGACCAACACCAGCGGCACGGCAATTACGTGCAGGGCGAAGAAGCGGTTGAGGGTAACATCGGACACGTTGAAGTCGCCGCGAATCCATACCGACAAATCGGGGCCGATCACGGGAATGGCGGCAAAGAGGTTAATGATTACCTGCGCGCCCCAAAACGACATCTGACCCCACGGCAGCAAATAGCCCATAAAGGCTTCGGCCATCAACGCCAGGAAAATCAGCGAGCCGAACACCCACACCAATTCGCGCGGTTTTTTGAACGAGCCGTAAATCAGGCCGCGGAACATATGCAGATACACCACCACGAAAAACATCGATGCGCCGGTGGAGTGCATATAGCGGATAATCCAGCCGCCCGACACATCGCGCATGATGTATTCCACTGCGGTAAAGGCAGCGGGCAGGTGATAGGCGTTGGCATTGCCGTCAGGCTTGTAGTTCATGGTCAGGAAGATGCCGCTGACGATTTGAATCACCAGCACCAGCAAGGCCAGTGAGCCGAAGAAATACCAGAAGTTGAAGTTTTTGGGCGCGTAATATTCGGTTACGTGCTCCTTCATCATTTTAGACAAAGGGAAGCGTGCGTCCACCCAGCCTAACAATGATTTGTTTTCATTATTGGTTTGGTTTGCCATGATGAGTCCCTTTATTTGTCGTCGCCGACCAAAATGGTGGCGTCGGTCAGGTATTTATAAGGCGGAACAATCAAATTGGTCGGCGCGGGCACACCTTTGAACACGCGGCCGGCCAAATCGAATTTAGAGCCGTGGCAGGGGCAGAAAAAGCCGCCTTGCCAGCTTGCGCCCAAATCGGCGGGTGCCACATCGGGGCGGAAGGTCGGCGAGCAGCCCAAATGGGTGCAGATGCCGATTACCACGAAGATGTTGTCTTTGATGGAACGCAATTCGTTTTTGCAGTATTCGGGCTGATGATCGACATCCGACGATGGATCGGCCATTTCGCCATCTTGTGCGGGAATGCTTTTTTGCTGCGCTTCGGTGCGGTTGAGCACCCAAATCGGCTTGCCTTGCCATTCAACGGTCATCAGCTGACCGGCTTCGATTTTGCTGATATCCACTTCGATGGGCGCACCGGCGGCTTTGGCTTTTTCCGAGGGGAACCAGCTGGCCAGAAAGGGCGCAGCCACACCTACGGCCGCCACACCGCCCGCTCCGGCAGTTGCCAAAGTGAGGAATCGGCGGCGGCCTTGATTGATTTCTTTATTATCCATTATTCAGTCATCCTAATGATTGGGAATACCGAGCCATTAAACTCCGCAATTCTACCTGATTTTATAGGGATACTTAAAGCATTATTTAAAATAAGGTAAAGTTTTGCGACAAACTTTGATTTTATGCAGGATTTTGTTCGTCAAAAAAATGCACCGACACATCAAATGCCTGCGCCAAAGCCTGCCCCAAAGCCCGCACGCCGTAGCGCTCTGTGGCATGGTGGCCGGCGCTGATAAAGGCCACGCCGGTTTCGTTGGCCAAGTGATATTGCGCTTCGGAAATCTCGCCGGTAACAAAAGCATCCACGCCCTCATCGATGGCCGTCTGAAAGAAACCCTGTGCACCGCCGGTGCACCAGGCTATCTTTTTGATTTGCATGGCCTCATCGCCCACCACCACGGGCGCCCTGCCCAATTTTTGCATCAATTCACCGGCCCAATAGCTTAAGGTTTCTACTTGATCGGGGCGGCCGATATGGAGCAGATTCTGCTCGCCGCACGCATAATCGGTTTGCCAGCCCATCCGCTTGGCCAGGCAGGCATTGTTGCCCAATTCGGGGTGGGCATCGAGCGGCAGGTGATAGCCGGCCAGGTTGATTTGGTGTTGCAACAATGTTGCAATGCGCTGCTTTTTCCAGCCGGTGATGGTAATCGGCTCGTTTTTCCAAAACATGCCGTGGTGCACCAGCAGCATATCGGCGCCCTGCCCGGCTGCATAATCAATGGCGGCGCGGCTGGCGGTGACGGCGGTGATGATTTTGGCCACTTCATCGCACCCTTCCACTTGCAGGCCGTTGGGGGCGTAATCTTGAAACAGGCGGGTTTGCAACGTGTGGTCGCACCAGTCGAGAATGTCGCGGCGTGTGGTCATGCTTATCCTTTTTTTGGTTGCTAACGTTTCAGACGGCCTCGCAAGATATATCGGATAGCAAGACATGCAGAGGCCGTCTGAAACGCAAATGTAGTGGCATGTATTCTACCCGAATCGGCGCCAGCATTATGATAAAGGCCGTCTGAAAGCTTCAGACGGCCTGATTTACATCAATATTTTGAAACCATTTGCCGCTCAGCTGCCAATCACGCCGCCGTCGTTTTTGGTGATAACCACGGTGGCGGCGCGCGGGCGGCCGGCGGCCGCACCGTCGGGCCAGCTGGAAACGGCGGTGGGGCGGGCGGGATCGCTGTCGCCTTTTGAGGGCTCGCCCGGGTGTTGAATGTTGATAAACATGGTTTTATTGTCGGGCGTGAAAGCGATGCCGGTGATTTCGCTGCCGTTGGGGCCGGTGAGAAAGCGGCGGTATTCGTTGCTGCCCAACACGGTGGCCACCATTTGGTTGTTGCCCATGCCGGCATATTCTTTCATGTTGAGCGTGGAGGTGGACACATCGGTTTGAATCCACAACACACCTCGATTGTCGAACGCCAGGCCATCGGGGCTGCCGAAATCATCGCCGTTGATGTTGCCTTTGTGCTCCGGTTTGACAGCCTGTTTATTGCCGGCCAGCACCAAAATATCCCATTTAAATGAAAGCTTGGTGCCGTCGCCATCGGCTTCCTGCCAATGAATGATGTGGCCGAACAGATTATTGGCGCGCGGGTTGGCGGCATCGGCGGCAGGTTTGCCCGCCTCGCCGCGCTGGCTGTTGTTGGTGAGGGTGCAATAAATGCTGCCGGCGGTGAAAGGGTCGGCGGTGATCCACTCGGGGCGGTCCATCTTGGTCGCGCCCACTAGGTCTGCGGCCATACGAGTTTTCACCAGCACTTCGCCTTGGTCGGCAAAACCGTTTGCGGCGGTGAGGCCGTTTTGGCCGTGCACCAGCGCGAGCCAGTCGCCGCTGCCGTTTTCATTGAAGCGGGCAGCATAGAGCGTGCCCTCTTCCAACAGGCGCATATTGGCAGCGCGGTTGCCCGGCTGATAGCGGTTTTTCGACACGAATTTATAAATGTATTCAAAGCGTTGGTCATCGCCCATATACACAGCCAGGCGGCCGTCGGGGGCAATGGTCACTTTGGCGCCTTCGTGTTTGAAGCGCCCCAGCGCGGTGTGTTTGCGCGGTGTGGATT
This sequence comes from Uruburuella suis, assembly GCF_004341385.1. GTDB lineage: Bacteria > Pseudomonadota > Gammaproteobacteria > Burkholderiales > Neisseriaceae > Neisseria > Neisseria suis. The sequence goes on along the minus strand of NZ_SLXE01000016.1, from coordinate 23,615 downwards.
TGGGATCGAACGGGTCGATTTCCACCACCCAGCCGAAGCGGTTGGGCTCGTTGGGGTTTTTCTCGCTGTTGAAACGCTCGTCCACTTCGCTCCAGCGGTAGCTGTCTTCCGATTTGCCGATGCCGTAGCGTTTTTCCAAGGCGCTGATGTTGCCGCTGGGATTGGTGAAAATATCGCTCCAGTTTTCTTCGCAGGTGAGGTAAGTGCCCCAAGGTGTGTAGCCGTTGGCGCAGTTTTGCATGGTGCCCAGCACGCGCTCGCCGCGTGAATCGGCACGGGTTTTCATCAGGCTGTGGCCGCGGGCGGGGCCGGTGATGCCCATCGGCGTGTTGGCGGTGATGCGGCGGGCATAGCGCGAGGGGCGCACCACTTCCCAGCCGTTGCCGCCTTTTTTCACTTCAACAATCGACACGCCCATCGCGTTTTGGCCTTTGCGCGCTTTGTTTAAATCCCAATTGGCGCTACCGTCTTTAAACAACAAACCGTTGTCGATATATTCGTGGTTCATCGCCAGCAAGCCGTGATTGGAAGCTTGCGAACCCAGCGGCACGGGGAAATAAGCCATGCCGTCGTGGTGCATACCGGCCTGAGCCGCCTGCTCGATGGTGGTGTTGCTGCCGTCTTGCTTAAAGGCGGGCATATTGCCGGCGATGCCCACGGGGTCGCCCCATTTATAGAATGCGCGGGCGCTGTAGCCTTCGGGCACTACCACTTTGTCTTCAGTCGAAAACGGCACCGGGCGGAAACCCAGGCTGCGCGCGCGCGGCATATCGCTGCCCAACACTGCAGCCTGCGCCGGATTGGCCAAGCCCAACACACCGAGCGGCAAAGCCGCAGCCACGCCCAATGCACCGCTGCTTTGCAGCATGGCGCGGCGCGACAGATGTGTATTCATCACTTGCGAAAATGCCGCATTGCCGCTCTCATTGCTGATTTCGTCGGCGTGGCTGTTTTTAATCAAATGGTTTTTCAGTGGTTTGCCCATGGTTCGGCCCTTTGTCTTTTTCGTTAATAATCATTACTCGGTGATGCATCTGCAAAACAGGGCAAGCTTAAAGGGCACAGATGACAGTTTGATGTGAATTTAATGACGCTTTTATGACAGAAAGGCCGTCTGAAAGCTTTTCAGACGGCCTTTGGCATTATGCAAAAATCCCGCAGCAAGCGCAGTTTGCATATGGGGTAAATGCCATAAACGCGCATGTATTTGTTCATACAACAACAAGGCCGTCTGAAAGATTATGGTTTCAGACGGCCTTGTTTTAGGGTGGTTTATTTAAATTGACATGAAACCTTCAGACGGCCTTTTGTGCAATACAAAAAATCCCGCAGGCTTTCGCGCTGCGGGATTTTGCCGGTTAAAGCATGTCGGTTTCAGACGGCCTTACATCATACCGCCCATGCCGCCCATACCCCCCATGCCGCCCATATCAGGCATGGCCGGTTTGTCTTCCGGGATTTCGGCAATCATGCATTCGGTGGTCAGCATCAGGCCGGCGATGGAAGCGGCGTGTTGCAGCGCAGAGCGGGTTACTTTGGCAGGGTCGAGCACGCCCATTTCAATCATGTCGCCATATTCACCGGTGCCGGCGTTGAAGCCGAAGTTACCCTTGCCTTCCAACACTTTGTTCACCACCACGCTGGGCTCGTCGCCGGCATTGGCCACGATTTGGCGCAGCGGCGCTTCGATGGCGCGCAACACGATTTGCACGCCGGCTTTTTGGTCGGCATTGGCCACGGCCACATTGTCGAGCGAAGAGCGGGCACGCAACAGCGCCACGCCGCCGCCGGCAACCACGCCTTCTTCAACTGCGGCGCGGGTAGCGTGCAGGGCGTCGTCTACGCGGTCTTTCTTCTCTTTCATTTCCACTTCGGTGGCCGCACCCACTTTAATCACGGCCACGCCGCCGGCCAATTTGGCCACGCGCTCTTGCAGTTTTTCTTTATCGTATTCGCTGGTGGCGGTTTCGATTTGCTGGCGGATTTCTTTCACGCGCGCATCAACTGCTTCTTTGTTGCCCAAGCCGTCGATAATGGTGGTATTTTCTTTGCCCACTTCGATGCGTTTGGCTTGGCCCAAATCTTCCAACGTGGCTTTCTCAAGCGACAAGCCCACTTCTTCGGCAATCACGGTGCCGCCGGTGAGAATGGCGATGTCTTGCAGCATGGCTTTGCGGCGGTCGCCAAAGCCCGGCGCTTTCACGGCCACGGTTTTCAGAATGCCGCGGATGTTGTTCACCACCAAAGTGGCCAAGGCTTCGCCTTCCACATCTTCAGCGATAATCAAGAGCGGGCGGCTGGTTTTGGCCACTTGCTCGAGCACCGGCAGCAAATCGCGGATGTTGCTGATTTTTTTGTCGAAAAGCAGCACAAACGGGCTGTCGAGCGCAGCGATTTGTTTTTCCATGTCGGTGATGAAATAGGGTGACAAATAGCCGCGGTCAAACTGCATGCCTTTTACCACTTCCACTTCGTTTTCCAGCGATTTGCCGTCTTCTACGGTGATCACGCCTTCTTTGCCCACTTCGTTCATGGCTTTGGCGATGATTTCGCCGATGGATTCATCAGAGTTGGCGGAAATCGAAGCCACTTGGGAAATTTCTTTTGATTTTTCCGGCACCGGCTTGGCGATTTTTTTCAACTCATCCACCAAAGCCACCACGGCTTTGTCGATGCCGCGTTTCAGGTCGGTGGGGTTCATGCCGGCGGCCACATATTTCATGCCTTCTGCCACAATAGATTGCGCCAGCACGGTGGCGGTGGTGGTGCCGTCGCCGGCCACGTCTGAAGTTTTAGAGGCCACTTCTTTCACCATTTGCGCGCCCATGTTTTCGAATTTGTCTTTCAATTCGATTTCTTTGGCTACAGACACGCCGTCTTTGGTGATGTGCGGGCCGCCGAATGCGCGATCCAGCACCACGTTGCGGCCTTTGGGGCCCAAGGTTACTTTAACGGCGTCGGCCAATACATTGACGCCTTTTACCATTTTTTGGCGCACTTCATTGCCGAATTGTACGTCTTTTGCTGCCATGTTGGATTCTCCGAATAAATAGATTGATAATCTTGAAACAGGCCGTCTGAAACATTTGCAGGCTTTCAGACGGCCTTAGGTTTTTGTGTGGATAAAGATTATTCCACGATGCCGAAAATATCTTCTTCGCGCATTACCAACAGCTCTTCGCCGTCGGCTTTCACGGCCTGGCCGCTGTATTTGCCGAAAATCACTTTGTCGCCGACTTTCACATCCAGCGCGCGGCGTTGGCCGTCTTTGCCGACTTTGCCTGCGCCCACGGCAATCACTTCACCCATATCGGGTTTTTCAGCGGCCGAGCCCGGCAAAACGATGCCAGAGGCGGTTTTCTCTTCAGCTTCCAAGCGTTTGACAACTACACGGTCGTGCAGGGGACGAATGGTCATGTGTATGCTCCGATAAAAATAAACAAAACAAATACCTGCAAGCAGGCTTTCATAAATAGCGGTTTGCTTTTCACAATAAAAAACAAACCATCGTATAAAGGTGTGATGCTACATAAGGCTGGATGCGGTAAATTCAAGCCCCGGCAGATAATTTTTTCAGACGGCCTGAAAAACAATCTGCTCAAAATTAAATAATCATCCGCTTGTTTGAAACTAGCTTTCCATTTAAAGCAAAAACACCACATTCTGATATTTTTCAACCATTGGCACAAAACATGGTTTTATATTTCTAAAAAGCATAAATCTACGATAAAAACCTATTTAAACAAAGAAATATATCACATTAAAACCACCACCAAACAAGCGCCTTTCTTACATTGTTGCCAATTTTCAATACCTGTTCAAAAAAATAGATATTAATATTCATTGACAGATTTATACCGTTGTTTATAAATTGCACCCACACATGGCCGCGCACAAACAGCGGCCACACTTGACAACAATTTGGAGGAGAAACCGATGAAACCCACACACGCAAGCTGGAAATGGGCGGCAGGCGCCCTGATTGCCCTTTCGCTGGCAGGCTGCAGCAAAGGCGGCGACGAAGCCGGCGCACCCAAGCGCCCCGAATGCATCGCACCGGCCAAGCCCGGCGGCGGCTTTGATTTAACTTGCAAGCTTGCGCAATCGGGCTTGAAAGACACCGATTTGCTCAAAGCGCCGATGCGCGTTACCTATATGCCCGGCGGCGTGGGCGCGGTGGCCTACAATAAAATCGTGGCCAACGATTCGGCCAACAACGATGCCATTGTGGCCTTTTCCACCGGCTCGCTGCTGAATCTGGCGCAAGGCAAATTCGGCCAATACACCGAAAAAGACGTGCGCTGGCTGGCCGCGGTGGGCACCGATTACGGCATGGTGGCGGTGAATGCCGAATCACCTTATAAAACGCTGGCCGATTTGGTGGCCGCGCTGAAAGCCGACCCGAAAAAAGTGAGCTTCGGCGCGGGCGGCAGCGTGGGCGGACAAGACTGGATGCAAACGGCCATGCTGGCCAAAGCCGCCGGCATCGACCCGAAAAACATGACTTATGTGGCGCTTGAGGGCGGCGGCGAAGCAGTCACTGCGGTGCTGGGCAACCACATTCAAGTGGTGAGCGCGGGCATTGCCGAAATGGGGCCGCACATCGAATCGGGCAAAGTGCGCGTGTTGGCCGTGTTTGCCAAAGAGCGCCTGGCCGGCAAACTGGCCGATATTCCCACCGCCAAAGAGCAGGGCTATGACGTGGAATGGCCGGTGATCCGCGGCTATTATATGGGCCCGAAAGTGAGCGACGAAGCGTTTAACTGGTGGAAGGGCCGCTTCGATAAAATGCTGGCCGACCCGAAATTCGCCGAACTGCGCAGCCAGCGCGATTTGCTGCCTTTTGCCATGACCGGCAGCGAATTGGAGCAATATGTGTTGCAGCAAACCGAAGCCATGCGCACGCTCTCGCAGGAATTCGATTTGATTAAAAAATAAACGCAATGCGCCGTGCCTGCCTGCACGGCGCATTGTGCATTGCCCGCCTTTCGCAGCCGGCTGTTTGGCAGTCTGCGGTGGATGAGGTTGAAAAGCAACAAACACACGCTGCACACACAAAGGATTTCCCCATGAATATCGAACGCTGGTTCAGCGGCTTGTTGGCGCTTACCGCCATCGGCCTGCTCACACTGGCATGGGGCTACACCGCCCCCATTGCCTACGACCCCATCGGCCCGCGCCCCTACCCCATGCTGATTTTGTCGCTATTGGCGCTGGGCTGCATTTATCTGGTGGTGCGCCCGAGCACACTCACCCACGCCCTCAATTTGGGCTACACCAAAGCCATTTTGAAAAACATCGGCTTGTGCATGGCTTTTTTATTGGCTTATGCGCTCACTTTCGAGCTGCTCGGCTTTCCGCTGGCCACGGCGCTGATGGCGTTTGGCGTGGGCAAGCTCTTTGGCGGCAGCAGCAAAGCCTGCCTGATTTCCGGCATCGCGCTGGGCGCACTGCTTTATGTGCTGTTTGACCTATTGCTCGATGTGCCGCTGCCTTTGGGCTTTTTCGGCTGAACGGGGAAAGATAAATCATGGATACTTTTCAATATTTGATGGACGGCTTTCAGGTGGCGCTGATGCCGAAAAACCTGCTGATTGCGCTGATTGGCGCTTTTATCGGCACCATCGTCGGCCTTTTGCCCGGCTTGGGGCCGATCAACGGCGTGGCGCTGCTGCTGCCTTTTGCGTTTGCGCTCGGCCTGCCGCCGGAGAGTGCGCTGATTTTGCTCGCTGCGGTATATTTGGGCTGCGAATACGGCGGGCGTATTTCCGCTATTCTGATTAATGTGCCCGGCGATGCGGCGGCGATTATGTCCACGCTCGACGGCTATCCGCTGGCCAAACAGGGCAAGGCGGGCATTGCCCTGTCGCTCTCGGCCATGAGCTCGTTTATCGGCAGCACCATCGCCACCATCGGCGTGGTGCTGTTTGCGCCGCTGCTGGCCAATTGGGCGATTGCTTTCGGGCCTGCCGAATATTTCGTGCTGATGGTGTTTGCCATCACCTGCTTGAGCGGCTTGGTGAGCGATCAGCCGGTGAAAACCATGGTGGCCGCCTTAATCGGCCTGAGCCTGGCCATGGTGGGGGTGGACGCGGTAACGGGCGTGTATCGCTTTACTTTCGACTCGGTGAATCTGAGCGACGGCATTCAATTCACCACCATTGTGATCGGCTTTTTCAGCATCAGCGAAATTCTGATTATGCTGGAGCACACCGCCACCGGCCAGAAAATCATGTCGCAGGGCAAACGCAGCCTGTTTAACCTGAAAGAATTCATGTTCAGCTTCGGCGCGATTATCCGCTCGGGCATCACCGGCTTTATCGTCGGCATTCTGCCCGGTGCCGGCGCCACCATTGCCAGCGCCATGACTTATTCCACCGAGCGCAAAATCGCCGGTGAAAAAGGGCGCTTCGGCGAAGGTGATTTGCGCGGCATCGCAGCACCCGAGGCGGCCAACAATGCCTCGGCCTGCGGCTCGTTTATCCCCATGCTCACGCTGGGCGTGCCCGGCTCGGGCACCACGGCGGTGATGCTGGGCGCGCTCACGCTCTACAACATCACGCCCGGCCCGCAATTATTCAGCGAGCAGCCCGATATTGTGTGGGGTTTGATTGCCTCGCTCTTCATCGGCAACGTGATTTTGCTGGCGCTCAATATTCCGCTGGTGGGTTTTTTCGCCCGGCTGTTGAATGTGCCGAACTATATTCTGATTCCGGCCATCGCCACGGTGAGCTTTGTGGGCGTGTATGCCATTCACAGCACCACTTTCGACCTGATTTTGATGGTGGCGCTGGGCGTGTTCGGCTATATGCTGCGCAAGCTCAATTTCCCGCTCTCGGCACTGATTTTGGGCTATGTGCTGGGCGAAATGATGGAATCGAGCCTGCGCCGCGCGCTGTCGATTTCGCAAGGTGATTTGGGCATTTTGTTTCACGGCCCGATTGCCATCACGTTGTGGGCGCTGAGCGCGCTGATGGTGGCGCTGCCGTTGATGCGCCTGCTGCGGCGCAAGAAAAAAGCAAGCGCTTAATCATGCAAACACGGCCGCATCATGCGGCCGTGTTGCTGCTTTTGCCATCAATCGGTCTATAATACAAATAAACTTGAGGCCGTCTGAAAAGCTTCAGACGGCCTCAAGTTTGATTCCACATTTTTTCGCTATACTGTGCTGCTTTTATACTTTTATATATAGTGGAATGAAAGAAAAACTTATACAGGCGCATGTAGCAAGCCATATGCAGAAGCCGTTTAAACCGCGTGCGTGGCTGCGCCACACACCCTACACATGATGCTAAATTTCTTATTTTTGTATAAGTTTTTCATTCATTCCACTATATTTTCCAAGTTCGGACCCTTTCGCCATGCATGCTTTCAGCCGCTTAATTTTCGGCTTTCTCACCGCCTTGGCCGGCGCGCAATTGGCTTTGTGGCTGCATCTGCCCTTGCCCTGGCTTTTGGGACCCTTGCTGCTCACGGCCGTGTGCTCGGCGCGCGGCTGGCCGATTAGCGGCCACACGCTGTTTCGCAATGCCGGCCAATGGTGCATCGGCACCTCGCTGGGGCTTTATTTCACGCCGGCCATGCTGGGCGTGATTGCCGTGAATATTCCCGCCATTGCCGCAGCCGTGCTGTTTGCCCTTTTGCTCGGTGCGTTGGGCGCGGCGGCTTATTACCGCTTCGGCGGCGTAGATTTTCAGACGGCCTGGTTTGCTTCGGCCATCGGCGGCGCCAGCGAAATGGCCAATTTGGCGGTGCATTACAAAGCCCATGTCGAGCAAGTGGTGTCTGCACACAGCCTGCGCGTGTTGCTGGTGGTGGTGATTATCCCGTTTGCCTATCAGTTTTTGGGTGTGCACGGCATGGACGATGGTGGCACGTTTGGCAAAAATCCTGCCGTTTACGGCGGCGGCCTGCTGGCGCTGGTGGCTTGGACGGGCTTGTTCGGCTGGCTGTTTAAGCGTTTGGGCTGGACCAACCCGTGGGTGTTCGGCCCTTTGCTCGCCACCATCATCCTCACCGCCCAAAATATCCATTTATCGGCCATTCCGCCGGCGGTGCAATATTTGGGGCAATTGTTTATCGGCTGGTCGCTCGGCAGCAAATTCACGCCCGGCTTTTTCAAACGTGCGCCGCGCTTTCTCACCACCGTAACCCTCACCACGCTGGCCGGGCTGCTGCTCACCACCGCAGCCGCTTGGGCGCTGAGCCGCGCCACGCAGCTGCCCTATCCTGCCGTGCTGCTGGGCATGGCGCCCGGCGGCATTGCCGAGATGACCATCACCGCAAAGGTGCTGCATTTGAGCGTGCCTTTGGTGACCGTGTTTCACGTTTGCCGCATGGTGTGCGTGCTTTTGAGCACGGGGCCGCTTTATCGGTTGCTGGTGCGGCGCATGCGCACATCAAAGCCGGCCTGATCAGACGCATGATAATTTTGATCAACTGACCTGCCGGCTTGATGGATGCGCTTTATGTTTATCCCAGAGGCCGTCTGAAAACCGTTTTCAGACGGCCTTGCTGCCTGTTGATAGCACATCTTCAACATAAGAAAATAAAACGGGGCAACGCCGCGCCGGTTTAAATCATGACCTTATAAATTTTAAATCATGACCTTATAAATAAAGAAAAGAAAATCAATTCCACGTTCGATTTCCAACAATAAACCCGAGGCCGTCTGAAAAGTTTTCAGACGGCCTCGGGTTTATACCCATTCCCAAAAGCAAGCTTATAAAGTACAGCATAGATATAGTGGCATGCAAGAAAAAGTGATACAAAGCCACGCACTATCACGGAGTAGGTTGGGTTGATAAACCCAACGTTTCAGTCGGCTTGTTGGGTTTTCAACCCAACCTACCCGTTGTGTCACTTTTTTATGCATTCCACTATAGTATGACAAGGCCAGAAAACGCCATAAGGTGATTTTTTTGGATGGGTGTCATCAAGCCATCGAGCGCACCTGCCGCGGGCACACATGATATTGCTGCTTGAATGCCTTGCTGAAGCTTTCCAGATGCCGGTAGCCCGCGGCTGCGGCCGCTTCGTTTACGCGCGCGCCGGCGAGCAGCGCCCGATAAGCGCGGGCAAGCTTGAGGCGGCGCAGATAGTGGGCGATGCTCACGCCGTGATGCTCCTGAAAATTGCGCTGCAAAGTGGTGGTGTTGCAATGGCAATGTGCCGCCATCTGCGCCAGTGGCCAATCATCGGCCTGCCCGCTGTGCAAAAGTGCGGTGAGCCGGTTGACCCTTTTTTGTTGCGCCACCGGCAGCCCGCCGACATGCCCGCCTTGCAACACCAGCTGCTGCGCCACTTCGGCAAGCAGCGCCACGGCAGCGCTTTCCTGCTGCAAGCGGCGCACGGGCAACGGCAGCCTCTGCGTTTCGGCCGCTTCGATTTGCGCGGCCAGCACGCGCATGTGCGGGCTGACCTGAAAATAGCGGGCCTGCAAATGCTGCGTCGGCGGCAACGTGAGCCAGGCCGGTTGCGCCGGCCAACCGTTGCAGCAGGCCGCCCACCAATCCAGCCCGACAAACAGTACCAATTCATGATGTTGCGCCTGCACTTTGAAATGCTTGCCGCCGCATTCTCCCTTCAACACCGGCAGCCACACGCCGTCATACGCCGCTTCTTTTCCAATGCCGATTTCCGTGCCGCCCACACTCAGGCGGCTGCACCCGGCCAATGAAAGCACCACCCGCAAATCGGGTGCAAAGTGAATCAGCGGCAAATCCACGCGCTCGGCCACCTTGAAATGTGCCGACTTCACCGACAAGCCTTCGCGCAAATGCCAGCTTTCCACCGTGCCGCACAAATGCGGGTGCGGGTTGCGCCGGCGCGCTTCGTTTCCTGATAAAGCCGCAGAAGAAAACGGCGCACTATCCGCCATCTGAGCGTTGGTTTCCACCATTGCCATGCTGTTTTGTCCTTTCACGCGGCACGCTGCCTTTTTCACAGGGTAAAAAATTGCTTTTCACCGCAGGTTTTACCGCCGCGTTCTGCTAATATATGAATGATATTGATTATCATAACATATATTAAAAACCACATCGATGATAAAACCCGCATCCTGTTTGCCATATTTGTTTTTGCAGCTGCGTAAGGCCGTCTGAAAGCCTTATACCTATTCAAAAAAGTAAGCTAACTAGGCGGCGAGCCGCAGACAGTACAACCCGTACGGCAAGGCGAGCCAACGAAGTTAGGTTATTTTTTTTGGGTTGGTCTTATGCAGGCAATCGAATCTACACAACCCTTGACCTTCCGGAGCCTTTTTAATGCCTACCCCGCAATTGCGTTTGCCACTTCTCTCTCTCAGCCTGCTGGCAGGTTTTGCCCATGCCGAAACAGCCGAGAGCACCGCCGAATTAGGCACTGTTTACGTAACCGCCGAGCGCCAATTGCAGCAATCGCTGGGCGTGTCGAAAATCTCGGCGCAAGATTTGGAAAAGCAGCCGGTAGTGAACGACATTTCCGAGCTGGTGCGCACCATGCCCGGCGTCAACCTCACCGGCAACACCGCCACCGGCCAGCGCGGCAACAAGCGCCAGATTGATTTGCGCGGCATGGGGCCGGAAAACACGCTGATTTTAATCGACGGCCGCCCGGCCACCTCGCGCAATTCGGAGCGCATCAGCATGCGCGGCGAGCGCAACACCCGCGGCGACAGCAACTGGGTGCCGGCCGAAGCCATCGATTCGATTGAAGTAATCCGCGGCCCCGCCGCCGCCCGCTACGGCTCCGGCGCCATGGGCGGCATGGTGAATATCGTCACCAAAAAAATCACCAACGAATTCAGCGGCAGCCTGAATTACTACACCAACCAGCCGCAAGACGATGACGAAGGCGCCACCAACCGCGTGGGCTTCAACCTGAGCGGCCCGATTGTGAAAGATGTGTTGTCGTTCCGCATCTACGGCAGCGCCAACAAAACCGATGCCGATGATGCCAACATCAATGCCGCCGCCGGCAATGCCGATGCCGCCGGCGTGGAAGGCGTGCGCAATAAAGACATCGCCGGCCGTCTGCATTGGAAAATCAGCCCCGCCCAAAGCCTCACCTTCGACACCGGCTTCAGCCGCCAAGGCAATATTTACAACGGCGACACCCAAAACAGCGACACCCACCCCGCCGCCGAAGCCTTACGCACCAGCCTTATCGGCTCGGAAACCGCCCGCCTCTACCGCAGCAATTTCGCCCTCACCCACACCGGCGCCTGGGATTGGGGCGACACCAAATCGTATATCAGCTACGACCGCACCACCAACAGCCGCCTGCCCGAATATCTCGCCGGCGGCCCCGAAGGCAGCTACAGCAGCGATGAATTCACCAACAGCTACCTGAAAAACCTGCGCCTGAGCAGCGAAGCGCATATTCCGTTTGAATGGGGCGTGCCGCATGTATTGACGGTGGGCGCCGAATTCACCGACAGCCGTCTGAAAGATGCCTCATCCAACCGCCAAAGCTTCACCGACCAAGGCAACACCGACATCTTCGACGGCATTTCCGCCACACGCGGCAGCAATGCCTCGCAACGCGAATGGGCCGTGTATGCCGAAGACAACATCGCCCTCACCGAGCGCACCCACCTCATCCCCACCCTGCGCTTCGACCACCACAGCAAATCCGGCGGCAACGTGAGCGGCGGCCTCAATTTTTCACAACAACTGGGCGAATATTGGCTGGTTAAAGGCGGCATCGCCCGCGCCTACAAAGCGCCCAACCTTTATCAAACCGACCCCAATTTTATTCTCTACACCCGCGGCAACGGCTGCCCCATCGGTACTTCAGGCCGCTGCTACTACATGGGCAACGCCGATTTGAAGCCGGAAACCAGCTGGAACAAAGAAATCGGCGCCGAATTCAATAAAAACGGCTGGCAGGCATCGGCCACTTATTTCCACAACGCCTACCGCAACAAAATCGTGATCGGCGACGTGCTGGTTGCCCAAAGCGATTTAGGCAACGCGCTCTACCAATGGAGCAACACCCCCAAAGCCACCGTGGCCGGCGTGGAAGGCAACTTGGTGGTGCCGCTGCATGAGCGCTTGAAATGGAACAACAATTTCACCTATATGCAAAAATCGGAAGACTACCAAGGCAACCCCTTATCGATGATTCCGAAATTCACCTTCAACAGCACCCTAGCGTGGACGCCCACCGAAAAATGGGATGCCAACCTCACCTTCACCCAATACGGCCGCATCAAGCCGCGCACCGTGGCGGTGAACCGCACCGAAAACAGCAACGGCCTGAGCACCAATGAAGTGGGCAGCTACGGCCTGTGGGGCATCAATGCCGGCTATCAATTCAACAAACACACCAGCGCCCGCGCCGGCATCAGCAATATTTTCGACAAGAAAATCTACCGCACCGCCGACGGCGCACAAACCTTCAACCAACACGGCCGCGCCTTTTACGGCAGCCTGAAAGTGGGGTTTTAAGATTTAAGGCCGTCTGATACCAATTCAAAAAAGTAAGCTAACAAGGCGGCGAGCCGCAGACAGTACAGATAGTACGGCAAGGCGAGACAACGAAGTTAGGTTATTTTTTTGGATTGGTATGAAACGCAATAACAGCCCGTAGATTGGGTTAGGCCGCCAAGGCCGTAACCCAACAACATCTTGGTTTCCCGCAATATTGCCCGAAACCGGAAATGTTAGGCCGCAGCCTTGGTCTTTGTAGGTCGGATTCTCGAATCCGACATTTGGCCGCAAGGCCGAATTCAAGAATCCGACCTAGCACCGCTGCAGATTAGCACCACCACTCAAACATGCCCCATATTGATACACCCACCATTCAAGGAAACCGCATGAAAACCAGCACCGCATTATTTATTGCCGCCGCCCTCGGCTTGAGCAGCCCCGCTTTCGCCGCAGGCTTCGCCCATCAACAAGACATCCGCTATGCCGGCCAAACGCTTGCCGTGGCCGACACCTCCGCCCGCCTGCTCGGCAACCAACAAGGCAATGCGCCCGAACTCGTGGCCGACATTAACGACGGCTTGGGCAAAACCAAAATCCCCGGCTACAAAATCCAGATTATGAGCCGTAGCTATTCGCTCGCCGCCGACGCCCGCCCCGCACGCGAAGGCAGCGGCTGGAGCGACAACCGCGCCATCCACCGCGGCGTGAAGCTCTTAATCGGCATTCCCGTGCACAACGGCCAGCCCGATTTGGCCGCCGCCAAGCTCTTGAGCCTGGCCTTAATCAGCGATGCCGACACGCCCGACACCTTCAAAGCCGAAGACAAAATCCGCCCGCGCGGCAAACAATTGGTTAACAAAGAAGCCAAACTCACCCGCCCCAGCCTGCAACTGAGCGAGCTGCAACTGCCTGATTTTGCCAGCGGCGAGCGCAGCGGCGGCGGCGTGAAGCTGAACGCCTCGGCCACGGTTAACGGCAAACCGCTAACGGTGACCATCAACAGCACCTTGCGCGAATTCGATGTCGCCAAACCCGATGCCGCCCGTGGCTTCGGCGCTGATGCACGTTTGGTGAAATAACGCCGCAAAGAATGGCCGTCTGAAACGCAATAACAGCCCGTAGCTGTAGGTCGGATTCTCGAATCCGACATTGGGCCGCAAGGCCGAACATGCCGCAATCTTGTTCTGCAAACAAGTGTCGGATTCAAGAATCCGACCTACAGCTACTGAATGATTAAAGCTTTTAGCGTTTGTTTTTTATCCCGTTTCTCTTTCAGGCAGCCTTAACCCTATGCTACGAATAGCCTTATTTCTCACTACCCTGCTATTGGCCGCGCACAGCCCCGCTGCCCCGCCGCCCGATATGAGCCGGCGCGCCGATTTTTCGGTGCTCTCCGCGCCTGAGAGCGGCTACCGCTTCCACACGCTGGATTTCCCCACCGCCGATGGCAGGCCGGCGCTTCGCGTGTATGCCGGCATTCCCGAAGCCGCGCCGCCAGCCGCCGGCTTTCCCGCCTTGTTTGCGCTTGACGGCAACGCCTTGCCCGAGCTTTTAAACACCGCAACCTTGCGCCGCCTAGCCGCCGAAGCGCCAACCGTGCTGGTGCTGATTGGTTATGCCAACAATTTGCGCTTCGATGCCGCCGCCCGGGCCTATGACTACACCCCGCCCGATACACACGGCCAGGCTTTGGCCGATGATTTCGACCCCACACGCCAAAACGGCGGCGCAGCGATATTGCTGCAACGGCTCACCACCGAAATCCGCCCTGCCGTGGCCAAACGCGCGCCACTGAATCCGCAACGGCAAACGCTGTGGGGGCATTCCTACGGCGGCCTGTTTGTGCTCTACAGCTTGCTGCAACAACCCGATGCGTTTACGCAATACATCGCCGCCGACCCCTCATTGTGGTGGCAGCGCGGCCTGTTTCTGCAACAGGCACAGCAAGCGTTCAGACGGCCTTTGCCATTTCAGCCCCGTGCACAATTGTGGCTGCAAAAAAGCGGCAAAGCCGAGCGCAAAACCGCGCAAAACCCACAGCAACAACAGCGCATCGAAGCCCGCAACCGCGCCGTGGCCGCCGTGCCGCCCGATGCCGCCAAAACACTGGCCGCACAATTGGGCAAACTGCCCGGCCTGAGCGTGCATTATCAGGATTATCCGCAACACAGCCACGGCAGCCTGCTGGCCGCATCGTTTCAGGCAGCCTTAAGCCAAGCTTCCACCCCTTTTCAGGAACCAACCCATGACTGAGCCCAACCCCAAACGCGCGCGCCTGATTCAAGTGCAAAGCTGGCACGATCTCAGCCCGCACCTGCGCCGCATTGTGTTTCACAGCCCCGAATTGGCCGATTATCCGTTTACCCGCAACGGCGCCCACATCAAAATCCTGCTGCCCCGTGCCGGCCAAAGCAAACCTGTGCTGCCCGACCTCACCCCGCAAGGCCCGCGCTGGCCCGATAAAACCGCCGCGCCCTACAAACGTTCCTACACCTTAAGCGCGTTTGACCGCACCGAGTGCACCATGACCATTGATTTTGTGCTGCACAACAGCAATGGCCCCGCCTCACACTTTGCCCGCAGCGTGCAGGCCGGCCAAAGCATCGGCGTATCCGCCCCCGCCGGCAGCCGCGATATGCCGGCTTCTTGTGCGCACGCCGTCATCGCGGGCGACTTAAGCGCCCTGCCCGCCATCAGCGCCATGCTGGCCGAAATGCACCCGCACAGCCGCGGCGATGTGTGGCTGTGGCTGCCCGAGGCGGCCGATTTGCCCGCACTGTTGCCCAAACCCGCCGCCATAAATGTGCACTTTTTCAGCGGCAACGCGCCCGACACCGTGGCCGCCATTGCCGCCCAAATCGCCGCGCTGCCGCAGCCGCCAAGCGATTGCCGCTGCTGGTTTGGCGGCGAAGCGCAATTGGTGGCCGCCTTGCGCCCGATTGCACGGGTGCAATGGCGGCTGCCCGCCGCCCATTGCTATGCCGTGCCGTTTTGGCGGCGTGGCGAAGATGAAGAGCAATATCACCGGCAACGGCATGTGTTTATGGATGCAGACGATGCGCTCTAGGGTCTGTTCACATTTCATCTCGTGGCAATCTTTTGGCTCAAAAACGCGCCTGCTGCGTTGAAAATGCTCGCAAGGTGTCCAACCTTGCTGTGCTTTTCGCCTTGCAGCCACGCTTTTGCGCTCAAAATCTTACTCGCGGATGAATTGTGAACAGACCCTAAGCTCAAAGCAATACTGCACGAATATTTATTAACGTCTTCATAAATACAACACCACTCAAATTTTAATAATACGAATCATTGTTAATCATAAAAACTTATGCGAAAATTAAAAGCAATTATTATCCATGCCTTGGCCGTCTGAAAACGTGTATGCACGTTCAGACGGCCTGATATTTCAACCGTTAACCAATACGCTGCGTTTGCCAAGCGCGTTTTGAATCCTCACCTGATGGAGTTTGCCATGACCTTACGTTTCACCACGCTTGCCCTATGCTGCACCGCTGCCTTGGCCGCCTGCTCGCCCCAACCTGCCGCTTCCGATAATCATGCCGCCTCTGCCGTGGCGGCTGCCGCTTCGGAAGCAGGCAGCGTAACCATCGACACCGCCCGCGGCGAAGCCACCGTGCCGGCCAACCCCGAACGCATCGCCGTGTATGACTGGGGCATGCTCGATACGCTGGGCAAGCTGGGTGTGGATGTGGGTGCCACCACCACCAATATCCGCCTGGGCTATCTGCAAGACGCCGCCCGCAACATGCAGCCGGTGGGCACTTTGTTTGAGCCGGATTATGAAGCGCTCCACGCCTTCGCGCCGCAATTGATCATCACCGGCTCGCGCACCGCACCGGCGTTTGAGCAATTGAGCAAGCTCGCGCCCACCATCGAGATGACTGCCGACACCACCAAAATGCGCGAAAGCACCGAGGCGCGCATCGATGCGTTTGCCAAAATTTTCCACAAAGAAGCCGAAGCCCAAGCGCTGAAAAAAGAAATCGATGAATCCTTTGCTGCGGCCAAAGCCGCCGCACAAGGCAAGGGCAGCGGGCTGGTGATTCTGGTTAACGGCGGCAAAATGTCGGCCTTCGGCCCCGATTCGCGCTTCGGCTGGATACACCGCGATGTGGGCGTGCCCACGGTGGATGCCGAGATTAAAGAAGGCAGCCACGGCCAACCGATTTCGTTTGAATACCTCAAGCAGAAAAACCCCGACTGGCTGTTTGTGCTCGACCGCGGCTCGGCCATCGGCCAAGAAGGCGAAGCGGCCAAAGATGTGCTGGATAACCCGCTGGTGGCCGCTACCACCGCTTGGAAAAAAGGCCAAGTGGTGTATTTATTGCCGGAAAACTATCTGGCCGCCGGCGGCGCGCAACAGCTTTTGAATGCCACCGCGCAAGTGCGCGAAGCGTTTGAAGCGGCGAAGTAAACGACAGTTGTGTTTCAGACGGCCTTGAACGTTTAGGGCGGGCGAAACTGGGCAGGCAGCAAGCCTTACGGCTTACCACCCTCACCTTTACCCCAACAAGTCGGCGCAAATCCTCTCCGACTTATTGATTCGGCAATTAAATATTGAACATTTTCAGATGCCGGCAAACAAGCCTTTGGCTTGTTGCCCTCTCCCTAGCCCTCTCCCATGGGAGAGGGAACAGGTTTCTGCTGCGGGCAAGAGGATGTGAATATTCAATAATTAGTTGCCGCATCTATAGATTGACCGGCGCAGCGTGTCAATCTTGTCCGCTTTGAGCAGAGGGAGGGGATGTAATACCAGTTCAAAAAAGTAAGCTAACAAGGCGTCGAGCCGCAGACAGTACAACTAGTACGGCAAGGCGAGACAACGAAGTTAGGTTATTTTTTGGGATTGGTATAAGTGACAGGCCGTCTGAAAGATTGTTATTGCGCAAACATTGATACTCGCTTGAATAATCAAGCGATAACTGTTTGAGTGCGTAGTGCATAGGTACGATTAGCGAAGCTTAATCGTACCTATGCACTGCTGAAGCTCGAAATGTTTCAGACGGCCTCGAACGGTTGTAGCTTAATGATTGGAAATATTTGAATGACCGTAATCTTTCAGACAGCCTCTCGCATGCGTACGATTACGCTGCGCTAATCATACCTACGTACCGATGCTGTCTGAAACCAAACCAAATTAAAGAAGAAGAAACCGTTCCTTATGCAAACCAAAATGCAAGCCGAATCCCGTTTGCTCAACTGGGGCAGCGCCGCCGCCCTACTGCTCTTGTTTGCTGTCAGCTTATCGGTGGGCGTGGCCGATTTCAGCTGGCGCAATCTGTTTGCCATGCCCGATGAATGGCAGCTGCTGCTCACCAGCCGGCTGCCGCGCACGTTTGCCATTGTGCTCACCGGCGCGTCGATGGCGGTGGCGGGCATGATTTTGCAGATTTTGATGAAAAACCGCTTTATCGAGCCTTCGATGGTGGGCGCCACCCAAAGTGCTTCGCTGGGGCTTTTACTGATGGCTTTGCTGTTTCCCGCGGCCACGCTGATGGTGAAAATGTCGGTGGCGGCCGCGGCGGCGCTGGCGGGCATGTTGGTGTTTATGTTGCTCATCCGCCGCCTGCCGCCCACGGCGCAGCTGATGGTGCCGCTGGTGGGGATTATTTTCGGCAGCATTATCGAATCGGCCGCGGTGTTTGTGGCTTATGAAACGGAAACGCTGCAATTGCTCAGCGTGTGGCATTTGGGTGATTTCTCGGGCGTGTTGCTCGGGCGTTATGAGTTGTTGTGGCTGGCGGGCTTATTGGCGCTGGCCGCTTATCTGATTGCCGACAGGCTCACCATTTTGGGCTTGGGCGAAACGGTGAGCATCAATTTGGGGCTCAACCGCAAAACCATTTTGTGGGCCGGGCTTGTGATTGTGGCGCTGATTACTTCGCTGGTGGTGGTAACGGTGGGCGGTATTCCGTTTATCGGGCTGGTGGTGCCCAATATCGTCAGCCGCTTGGTGGGCGACAAGCTGCGTCAAAGCCTGCCTGCGGTGGCGCTGCTGGGGGCGGTGCTGGTGCTCGCGTGCGACATTATCGGGCGGCTGATCCGCTATCCGTTTGAAATTCCGGTGGCCACGGTGTTTGGGGTGTTGGGCACGGTGCTGTTTTTGGTGTTGCTGATGAAAAGGAGCGGCCATGCCGTCTGAAAAACGCAACCTGCTGCTGGCCGCCTTGCTGCTGGCTGCCGCATCGGCTTTGTTTATGACGCTAAACGCGCGCGGCATGTGGGATTTCGTGCTGCCTTTGCGCGCGGCCAAATTGCTGGCGATTTTGCTGGTGGCCTATGCCATCGGCGTGTCGACTTTATTGTTTCAAACGCTCACCCACAACCCGATACTCACGCCCTCTTTGCTCGGCTTTGACACTTTATATGTGTTTTTACAAACGCTGTTGGTGCTCGTGTTGGGCGGCATCGGCTATGTGCAGCTCAACCCGGTTTGGAAATTCAGCGGCGAAATGCTGGTGATGTTGGGCGGCTCGATGTTGTTGTTTCAAGTGTTGCTGCGCCAAGGCGGCCGCGATTTGGCGCGCATGATTTTAATCGGCGTGATTTTCGGCATTTTCTTTCGCAGCATCACCGGCCTGCTGCAACGGCTGATGGATCCGGAAGCCTTTGCGGTGGCGCAGGCTTTTTCTTATGCCTCGTTCAATTCGTTTAACCGGCAGCTTTTGTGGCCGGCTTTGCTGGTGGTGTTGATTAGCGTGCCCTTGCTGTGGCGTGAGCGCCATCGCCTGGATGTGCACCTGCTCGGCCGCGACCAAGCCGTCAACCTCGGCATCGCTTATCAGCGCCACACTTTATGGCTCTTGGCCTGGGTGGCCGTGCTGGTGGCCACGGCCACGGCGCTGGTGGGGCCGTTTGGCTATCCGGTGAGCTTTTTCGGCCTGCTCGTTTGCGCACTGTCCAACCATTTTGCCGGTACGCTGCGCCACAATGTGCGCCTGCCGATGGTGTTTCTGGTGGCCGCGCTGCTGCTGGTGGGCGGCCAAACCCTGTTTGAGCATGTGCTCGGCATGCAGGCGGTGCTGAGCGTGGTGGTGGAATTTGCCGGCGGTTTGGTGTTTTTATATTTGATTTTGCGGAAAAAACAAACATGATTCATATTGAAAACGTGAGCCACCACATCGGCAAACAAACCATTTTGAACAATATCCGTTTGGAAATTCCCGCCGGCGGCATCACCGCACTCATCGGCCCCAACGGCGCGGGCAAATCCACGCTGCTCTCATTGATGGCGCGGCTGCAACCGCTCACACACGGCCATATCCGCTACGACGGCCGCGATCTGGCCGCCACGCCCACCGCCGAAATGGCGCGCAAGCTGGCCATTCTCACGCAAGAGGGCAGCGTGCAAAGCCGCATTTCGGTGCGCGATTTATTGATGTTCGGCCGCTTTCCCTACCACCAAGGCCACCCGCAAGCCCTCGACCGCGAAATCGTGGCCGCCGCGCTGCATGAATTCGGGCTTGAGCCTTTGGCTGAACGCTACCTCACCGAGCTCTCCGGCGGCCAACGCCAAAGGGCCATGATTGCGATGGTGTTTTGCCAACAAACCGATTATGTGCTGCTCGACGAGCCGCTCAACAATCTGGACATGTTTTACGCTAAAAGCCTGATGCAGCTTTTGCAGCGGCTCACCCACGAGCACAAGCGCACCACCGTGGTGGTGTTGCACGACATCAATCAGGCCGCCGCCTATGCCGACCACATCGTCGCCATGCAGCACGGCCAAGTGGCGTTTGCCGGCGCACCGGATGACGTGTTTACCGAAGCCAACATCAAAACCTTATTCAATATGGATGCGGCGGTGATTGATTATGCTGGCAAGAAGCTGGTGGTGCACCACGTTTGACAAACCCGTTGGCAAACCCAAAACAGGCCGTCTGAAAGCTTTCAGACGGCCTGTTTTTAAAATTGAAACTTTATTACAAATTATCTTTTTCAGACGGCCTAAAGCACTCACACCATCAAAATATCAAGCAAAAAAAGCCAACATTTATCCCGACAAACCCATTATTTATCCCGAAAATTCAAATATTTTTCAGATTTAAATCAAATTACATTTTGCTACATTGTTATCAATGATGACCCAGCCACACACATGCTATACAATGATTTTCATCCGCCTTGATTATGACAAGAGAAAAGAGCAAACCATGCAGCTTCACATCCTCAACAATCCCAAAGATGCCCCGCTGGTCGAAGATGCCGCTTTTCTGAAAGCCGCATTGTTTGACCTGCTTCAGCGCGAAACCACACCGGCCGTGGCCAACACCTTGGCCGCGCTGGCCGAAGCCGAAGAAGGCAGCAGCATTATCAAGGCCGCCCTGCCCGCCTTAAATGAGCAGCAAACCCAAAATCTGATTATCGCCTGCGGCCTGTTTGCGCAAATTCTCAACATCGCCGAAGACGTGCACCACGAGCGCCGCCGCCGCGCCCACGAAAACGCCGGCAGCGCCCCGGTGGAAGGCAGCCTGGCCGAAACCGTGCACAAGCTGCAAACCCACAATATCGATGCGGCCGCCATGCAATCGCAGCTTGCGCGCACCCACATTGCCGCCGTGCTCACTGCCCACCCCACCGAAGTGCAGCGCCAAGCCACGCTCAATTTCCACCGCCGCATCCGCGCCCTGTTGCCGCAACGCGAATATTGCAACAGCCCCGAAGCCTTGGCCGAATTGAAACGCGAAATCGACACCACGCTGCTGGCCTTGTGGCAAACCAGCGAAACCCGCCATTTCAAAATCACCGTCGACAGCGAAATCAACAACGGCGTGTCGATTTTCCCGCTCAGCTTTTTTAAAGCGCTGCCCAAACTTTACCGCAGCATGGAAAACCAGCTCCAATCCGCCTGGCCCGGCATCAAGGTGCCCGAGCTGCTGCAAATCGGCGGCTGGATAGGCGGCGATCGCGACGGCAACCCTTTTGTGTCGGCCGCCACCTTGCGCCACGCCTTCACCCGCCATGCCGACACCGTGTTCCACCACTACCGCCGCCAGCTGGGCGAATTGTTTCACGATTTGCCGCTCTCTGTGCGCCGCGTCAATGTTAACCCGGCCGTGCTCGCACTCTCCGCGCAATCGCCCGACACCGAAATCGCCCACGAAGAAGAGCCCTACCGCCGCGCCATTGCTTATATTATGGCCCGCCTGATCGGCAAAGCGCACCACTTCGGCCTCACCTTGGGCTGCCGCTTCGGCACGCTTAAGCCTTATGCCGATGCCGATGAATTCATCGCCGATTTGAAAATCCTGCAACAATCCCTGCGCGAAAACGGCAGCGAGCTTTTGGCCGATGCGCGCCTGGGCGACCTTATCCGCACGACTTCGTTGTGCGGCTTTTTCCTGATGCCGCTCGATTTGCGCCAACACGGCGGCAAACACGCCGATGTGGTGGCCGAGCTTTTCCGCCATGCCGGCCTCGAAGATTACGCTGCCCTCTCCGAAACCGACAAACAACACGTGCTTTTGCGCGAGCTGCAAACCCAACGCCCGCTCTACAACCCCTATCTCGACTATAGCGAAGAGAGCCGCTACGAATTGGCGATTTTCCGCGAAGCGCGCAAAATCAAAGAAGAGCTGGGCGAAAAAGCCATTAATCAAAGCATTATTTCCAACGCCGAAAACGCCAGCGACGTGCTGGCGCTGGCCTTGCTGCTGAAAGAAAGCGGCCTGCTCACCCTCGAACACGGCCGCCCGCACAGCCGCATCAATATTGTGCCGCTGTTTGAAACCATCGAAGCACTGGAAAACGCCCGCCCGGTGATGGCAACCCTGTTTGCCCTGCCCTGGTATCAAGCCTTGCTCGCCAGCCGCGGCAACACCCAAGAAATCATGCTCGGCTATTCCGACAGCAATAAAGACGGCGGCTACGTCACCAGCTCATGGTGTCTTTATCAGGCCGAGCAGGAATTGGTGGAATTGTTTGAAAAACACCAAATCAACATCCGCCTGTTTCACGGCCGCGGCGGCAGCGTCGGCCGTGGCGGCGGCCCCGCTTACCAAGCTGTGCTCGCCCAGCCCGCCGGCAGCGTAACCGGCCAAATCCGCATCACCGAGCAGGGCGAAGTGATCACCGCCAAATATGCCGACCCCGGCAACGCCCACCGCAACCTCGAAACCCTCGTGGCCGCCACGCTCGAAGCCAGCCTTCTGCCCAACCGCCAAGACCCGGATCAAGAATTGATGCAGGCCTTGTCCGACAGCGCCTTTGCCCACTACCGCAGCCTGATTACCCACTCCGATTTTATCGATTATTTTCTGCAAACCAGCCCGATTCAGGAAATCGCCACCCTCAACCTCGGCAGCCGCCCCGCCAGCCGCAAAACCTTGGCACGTATTCAAGATTTGCGCGCCATCCCGTGGGTGTTTTCTTGGACGCAAAACCGCCTGATGCTGCCGGCTTGGTATGGCTTCGGCAGCGCCGTGGCCGAGCTTTGCCGGCAAGAAGGCCGTCTGAACGATTTGCAGCAGCATGCCCGCCACAACCCCTTCTTTCAGGCCATGTTGTCAAACATGGAGCAAGTGATGGCCAAAACCGACATCACCCTGGCCGAAGAATACGCCGGCCTGAGCCAATCGCCCGAGCAAGCCGCCGCCATTTTCGCCATGATTAAGGCCGAATACCTGCTCAGCCGCCAAGCGCTGCTGGATATTCTGCAAAGCAGCGAATTGCTCAGCGACAACCGCAGCCTCGCCCGCTCGCTCGCCCTGCGCATCCCCTACCTCAACGCGCTGGGCAGCCTGCAAGTGGCGCTGCTCAAACGCCTGCGCCAAGATGCCGACAACCCGCACCTGCTACAAATGGTGCACCTCACCATCAACGGCGTGGCACAAGGCCTGCGCAACACCGGCTGAAACCTGCCGCTTTGGCAGCTTGGGTTGCCGCCGGAAATCATGCGGCACGGCCAAGCACCAAGGCCGGCCACATCAGCGGCATCCCCCGCCGCCGTGGCGCTGTTGACGGTGCATTGAAGCACGGTTTTAAAGAAGCCCGTCAACATTAAAACAGCAAACAAAGGCCGTCTGAAAAAAGTTTCAGACGGCCTTTCAATCAAAACCATCAACCCGCCAAACGCGTGCGTGCCCACGGCACACACCCTTGTATATTAAAACCAATGTACCATAGCATCCAAACAGGTTATCCGCCTCCGTACACACCCTGGGATTTCCACATCCGCGAAGTAGC
>NZ_SLXE01000015.1 GCF_004341385.1 Uruburuella suis | reverse complement strand
TACATCAACCACCAAGAGCTCGATGGCGACATCGACGTAGCAGTGGGTCTGCCGGCCGATGCCGTTGCGGGCGACATCCTGACCGTTACCGACAATGCCGGCCACGAGCACCGCATCAAACTGACGCCCGAGCAGATAGCCGAGGGCAAAGTAGCGGTGAGCTTCCCGGCACCGGCGGATGGCAAAGAGATCGAAGTAGTTGCGACTGTAACCGATGCGGCCGGCAACACCGGCCCCGAGGGCACCGATTCGGCTGTGATCGACACCACCGCACCTGTAATCGACATCAACCACATCGCCGGAGAAAACCAAGGCGCAACCGATGCAGACGGCTATGCCGTTATCAACGCAGCGGACAAAGCCAACGGCTTCAAAGTATCGGGCAGCACCGATGCAGAAAACGGCCAAACCGTGGTGATCAAAGTGCTGGATGGTGGCAAAGAAGTGGCGAGCTACAGCGCCACCGTCAACAACGGCACTTGGTCTGCCACCGTACCGGCCAATTCCGGCTGGATTACAGACGGCAAAGCCTACAGCTTCAGCGCCACCGTGAGCGACAAAGCCGGCAACACCGCCACCGACGTGGATGTTACCCGCGCCACCGACATCACCCCGCCGAACGAGAGCACCACCAAACTCGTGATCACCAGCGTGGCCGGTGACGACGTAGTCAACGGTGCCGAAGCCGGCGCAGCAGAAGTACCCGTAAGCGGCAAAGTGAGCGGCGAATTCAACGCAGGCGACGTGGTAACCATCGTGGTGAACGGCACCCGCTACACCACCAAAGTGGCCGCCGACGGCAACTTCACCGTACAGGTGAAAGGCAGCGACTTGGCCGCCGATGGCGACAAAGTGGTGGACGGCAGCATCACCACCACCGATGCGGCCGGCAACACCGGCACCATCACCGCCACCCGCCCGTACAGCGTCGACACCAAAGTGGCCATCGACATTAACCACATCGCCGGAGAAAACCAAGGCGCGACCGATGCAGACGGCTATGCCGTTATCAACGCAGCGGACAAAGCCAACGGCTTCAAAGTATCGGGCAGCACCGATGCAGAAAACGGCCAAACCGTGCTGATCAAAGTGCTGGATGGTGGCAAAGAAGTGGCGAGCTACAGCGCCACCGTCAACAACGGCACTTGGTCTGCCAACGTACCGGCCAATTCAGGTTGGATTGCAGACGGCAAAGCCTACAGCTTCAGCGCCACCGTGAGCGACAAAGCCGGCAACACCGCCACCGACGTGGACATCACGAAGGCTACGGATTTGACCGCACCGAAGATCACTGTGGATGCGCCGGACAACAGCAACGACAACACGCCCACCATCACCGGCACCACCGATGCACCGGCCGGCTCTGTGGTGACGATTGTGGTTACCGATAGCGGCAATAAGGTGCAAACCTTCACTGCCGTGGTGCAGGCAGGCGGCACTTACCGTGCCGATGTGCCGGCGGCACTGGCAGAAGGCAATTATGTTGCCAAGGCTACCGTGAAAGATCCGGCCGGCAATGAAGCCACGGCCACCGATCCGGGCAGCATCGACACCACCAACCCGACTGTGGTTATTGATGACGGCAATTTGTCTGTGCAAGAGGCCACCGGTGCGAGCGTGAGCGGCATCATCAAAGTGAGCGACAACAACAGCGTGGCCGGCATCACTGTGGCGGGTAAAGATGTGACTGCCGCCACTTCGGCCAACCCTGTGGTAATTGCCACCGACAAAGGCACGTTGAAAATTACCGGCTATAACGCCGCCACCGGCGTGGTGTCGTACACCTACACTGAGGCGGATAAAGCGCAAAACCACAGCGCCGGCGATAATTCGGTGCGCGACAGCTTTGTGGTGGTGGTGCGCGATAAAGCGGGCAACACGGCGATGGACAGCTTGGATGTGACCATCACCGACACCGCTCCGGTTGCGGTAAACGACACCCAAAGCATCACCGAGGGCGAGGCCTTGGTAAGCGGCAATCTGCTGGCCAACGACAGCACCGGTGCCGATGTGCCGCTGGAAGTGTCTGTGGCTCAGCCGCAAGGTGCTTATGGCGTGCTCACCGTGCATGCAGACGGCAGCTACACTTACGCGCTTGACTCGGCCAACCCGGCGGTGAAAGCCTTGAACGATGGCCAAAGCCTCACCGAAACCTTCAGCTACACCATAACCGATGCCGATGGCGACCGCAGCAGCGCCACACTCAAAGTCACCATCAATGGCGTGTCAGACGATAAAATCATTATCGGCGGCAACAATAGTGACACCATTTATGGCGCAGGCGGCAATGATGTGTTGATTGGCGACCGTGGTGGTGTGAACACCATCATCACCAAAGGCCAGGATTACAATATTGCCATTTTGATGGACGTTTCCAACAGCATGCTGAATTACCAAAGCACCACCGGCGTGACCTATATGGAAATGGCACGTCAATCCCTGCTGAAACTGGCGCATGATTTGGCCGAACACGATGGGCACACCAACGTATTCTTGACCTTGTTTGACCAAACCGTAAACAAACAAATCAAGATTACCGATTTGAACGAAAGCAATGTGGATCGCTTGTTGGCAGAAATCAACGTGATGCGCACCCTGAAAATGCGTTCGGAAGGCTCAACCAACTATGATTTGGCCTTTAAATCGGCATCAGGATGGTTTGATGCGGTGGGCAGCAACGGTTATAAGAATGTGACTTACTTCCTCACAGATGGCCAACCGACCTCGTATGGCAACAGCTACAACACTTCCGGAGCTTATGTAACCCAGCCCTCCGTTACCGCCGCTTTAAACAGCTACAAAAAAGTGGCCGGGATGTCGGATGTGCATGCCATCGGTTTTGAAGCTGGCATTCAGGAAAACGTGTTGCGCTATTTCGACAACACCATCGATGGCAACGGCAGCCTCGGCAGCGGCTCCACCACGGTAACACACACCGATGGCCGCAATAGCTGGCGTGTGACCTACAGCGGCTCAACCGGCGAAGTGGCGATTATCGACCACCCCAACGAGCTTGATGCAGCCTTGCAAAGCGGCAGCACCACCACCAGCCCCAACCCGGTTTCCGACGACTATGTGTATGGCGGCAATGGTGATGACATTCTGTTTGGCGACAGCATCAACACCGACCATCTGAGCTGGACCAATGCAGACACCGGCATCCGCTACACCGCCGGCAGCCATGACGGCATGGGTGCAGATGCGCTGGGCGAATACATCAAGTGGTCGGAGAACCACGGCAGCGAAGCCGGCAGCCAGCAGATGGTGGATTATGTGCGTGAAAACTGGGTGAGCCTGCTCGATGGGCGCAGCGATGGCGGCAACGACACGCTCAACGGCGGTGCCGGTAACGACATCTTGTTCGGCGGTGCCGGCAACGACACCCTTACCGGCGGCGCAGGTGCAGATCAGTTTGTGTTCCTCGCCAACAGCAACAGCGGTAAAGATGTGATTACCGACTTTGAAGCGGGCACCGATAAAGTGGTGTTTGCCGATTTGGTCAACGCCAACCAGCTGCAAGGCGCGGTGTGGAACGACAACACCCACACCCTGAGCTTCACCGGTGTAGACAAAGCCGGCCAAACCTACAACAACAGCATCACGTTTAACGGCATGGCTGCAGGCGAAACCCTGAACAGCATTCTCGAAAAACACGTTGAGTTTATCGGCTAAACACTCGCTGCATCCAAAGCCCCGCTCGCTTGAGCGGGGTTTTTTTGCGGGCGGGCGCTGCCAATGCAGTCGGGTTGTTTTGAATAGGTTTCAGACGGCCTTGTCGATATAGTGAAATCAAGGCAGCAAGCGTAAATACGATTAGCTTTGTCAAAATAAAGCGTTATCGTATGCATAGCACACAGAGGCCGTCTGAAACATTTTTTTTCAGACGGCCTCGCCTTGTAAGCTTACTTTTGGGGATGGGTATCGGTGGTCTGGCCGGTATATGAAATCAAGGCAGGTATAGTGGATTAAATTTGAATCAATACTGCGTTGGCTCGCCTTGCCGTACGTGTGTACTGTCTGCGGCTCGCCGCCTTGCCTTGATTCAAATTTAATCCACTATAGGCTGGGTTGAAAACCCAACAAATCCACAGGCCGTCTGAAGCGTTGGGTTCATCAACCCAACCTTTGCCTATGCTTGATTTCACAATAGCAGGGCAGGGTGAAGTTGGTTTGCCGTTGTATTTAGTATAAGATGCCGTCTGAAACCCCAGCGAGAGCTTGTTATGCAAAAAATCACCCTGATTGCCGCCTGCGCCGACAATGGCTGCATCGGCATCGACAACACTATGCCCTGGCATTTGCCCGAAGATTTCGCCTTTTTCAAGCAATACACGCTGGAAAAGCCGGTGGTGATGGGGCGCAAAACGTGGGAATCGCTGCCGAAAAAGCCCTTGCCCGGGCGGCGCAATATCGTGGTCACCCGCCAAGCTGATTATGCAACAGCCGGCGCCGAACAGGCAGAAAGCCTGGAAGCGGCTTTGCAAATGTGTGCTGATGCACCGGAAATCATTATTATGGGCGGGGCGCAGATTTATGCCCAAGCCATGCCGCTGGCCACCGATCTGCGTGTTACCGAAGTGGGGCTGCAAGTGGCAGGCGATGCTTTTTTTCCCAAGGTGGATGAGGCCGATTGGCAAGAGGTTGGGCGCGAAGCATGCATGAGCAGCAAAGGCACGGCTTATGCGTTTGTGCATTATCTGCGCCGCTGATATAGTCATGCTTATTTGACTTGAGGCCGTCTGAAACGTTTCAGGCGGCCTTAAGCCAACAGATTGCCGTATATATTGTATATATATGGTGGAATGCATAATAAAGTGACACAAAAGGTTGGTTGGGTTGCAAACCCAACAAATCCACAAGCCGTCTGAAACGTTGGGTTTATGAATCTAACCTACGCCGTTATAGAATACAGTTTCGTGTCACTTTTTCTTACATTTCACTGCATATTGTTGATGAATCATTCAGGCCGTCTGAAAGCCATAGTGAAATCAAAGAAAAACGGCCACAAAAAAGCATAAGTCTCAAACGTGTGTAGGGTGTGTGGCACAGCCACGCACGCGTTTTAAAGGGCTTCTGCGTGCGTGGCCGAAGCACATGCCTTATGCCGGCTTGTATCAGTTTTTCATGCATTCCACTATATAAAACAACAAACCATTAAAATAACAAACCGACAGGAACCCGACACATGACCGAAACCATCCAGCGCGAGAGCATGCAATATGATGTGCTTATCGTCGGTGCAGGCCCCGCGGGGCTCGCCGCCGCCATCAAATTAAAACAACTGGCCGAAAAAAGCGGCCGCGACATCAGCGTGTGCGTGGTGGAAAAAGGCTCAGAAGTGGGCGCACACATTTTATCGGGCGCCGTAATCGATCCCAAAGCCCTGAGCGAGCTTTTGCCCGACTGGCAGGCGCAGGGCGCGCCGCTTGCGCGCAGCGTGGCCGAAGACCGCATGCTGCTGCTCACTGAGCAAAAAGCCGTGAAGCTGCCCACACCGCCGAGCTTTGAAAACCACGGCAACTACATCATCAGCTTAGGCGCGCTCACCCGCTGGCTGGCCGAGCAGGCCGAAGCCTTGGGCGTGGAAATTTATCCCGGCTTTGCCGCTTCCGAAGTGCTTTACCATGCCGACGGCTCGGTGAAAGGCATTGCCACCGGCGATATGGGTTTAAACAGCGATGGCACGCCCAGCGAAAATTACCAACCCGGCATGGAATTGTGGGCGCAGCAAACCATTTTTTCCGAAGGCTGCCGCGGCTCGCTCAGCAAACAAATCATCCAACAATTCGCGCTCGATCGCGACAGTCAGCCGCAAACCTACGGCATCGGCATCAAAGAAATCTGGGAAGTGCCTGAGCCGCAATGCCAGCCCGGCTTAGTGATACACAGCGTGGGCTGGCCGCTCGACAGCCAAACTTATGGCGGCTCGTTTATCTATCACCTTGATAACAACCAAGTTGCCGTGGGCTTTGTGGTGGGGCTGGATTACCAAAACCCGTATATGTCGCCGTTTGAAGAATTCCAGCGCTTCAAAACCCACCCCGAAATCCGCAAAACCTTTGAAGGCGGCCGCCGCATTGCCTATGGTGCGCGCGCGTTGAGCGAAGGCGGCCTGCAAAGCCTGCCCAAGCTCTCATTCAAAGGCGGTGTGCTGGCAGGCGACAGCGCCGGCTTTCTAAACGTGCCGCGTATCAAAGGCATACACACCGCCCTCAAATCCGGCATGCTGGCGGCAGAAGCGGTGTTTGATGTGTTGATCACCGATGCGCAAACGCTGGAAAGTGGCAAAGAAGCCGACAGCTACCAAGAGCGTTTTGAGCGCAGCTGGCTTTATCAAGAGCTCAACGAAGTGCGCAATGTGCGCCCCGCCTTTAAATGGGGCATGTGGCCGGCGATGGCTTATACCGCGCTGGAGCAATATGTGCTCAAAGGCCGCGCGCCGTGGACGATTGCGCACCACGGCAGCGACCACAACAGCTTGAGAAAAGCCGCCGCCTGCCACCCGATAGCCTATCCCAAGCCCGATAATGTGCTCACGTTTGACCGCTTGAGCAGCGTGTTTCTCGCCAACCTCAGCCACGAAGAGGGGCAGCCCAATCACCTGAAATTGGCCAATCCGCAAATCATGCTTGATGTGAACCTGGCCGAATATGCCGCGCCGGAAACCCGCTATTGCCCGGCGGCGGTGTATGAAATCGTGGAAGAGGGCGGCCGGCCGCAATTGCAGATTAATGCGCAAAACTGCGTGCACTGCAAAACCTGTGACATCAAAGACCCCACCCAAAACATCACCTGGGTGTGCCCCGAAGGCGGCAGCGGCCCCAATTACGGCGCCATGTGAGCAGACCCTAAAAGCCTGTTTAGGCCGTCTGAAAGCCTTTCAGACGGCCTTTTGTCTGAAGCAAGAAAATTTATGAGAATACACCATATTGCGCTTATCTGTTCCGATTATGCCGTATCCAAACGCTTCTACACCGAAACGCTGGGCTTAACCGTGCTGGCCGAGCATTACCGCGCCGAGCGCGATTCTTGGAAGCTCGATTTGGGCATCGGCAGCCATTATGCGTTGGAATTGTTTTCCTTCCCCAATCCGCCGCCGCGCCCCGGCCGGCCCGTCAGCGCCGAAGCCTGCGGCTTGCGCCATCTGGCTTTTGCCGTGGCCGATGTGGCCGCCCAACGCGCGCAATTGCAAGGCTTGGGCGTGGATTGCGAAGCCATACGCACCGATGAATACACCGGCAAAGATTTCTTTTTTATTCAAGATCCCGATAAGCTGCCGATTGAGTTTTATCAGGAATAAGGCCGTCTGAAAGTATAGTGAAATGCATAATAAAGTGACACAAAAGGTAGGCCAGTTCCGTAGGTCGGATTCTCGAATCCGACATTTGGCCGCAAGGCCAAACACGCGGGATATGCTTGTTCTGCGAACAAGTGTCGGATTCGAGAATCCGACCTACCCATCTTGGTTTCACATCGGCAAGGCCGTCTGAAAACTCTGTGGGTGATTTGCCGCTTTTCCCAAAACATTCAGACGGCCTGTTGCCGCCGCATTTGCACCGCCTGCCGATTCGTAAGACAATAGCGCATCTTTGTCCACCACACTTTTCCTGATAAGGAATACCACCATGATTACCTTTCCCATCGCCCGTGCCGGCGCCGCCACGCTTGAAATCCAAGGCAAAATGGCCAACCGCCACGGCCTGATTGCCGGCGCCACCGGCACCGGCAAAACCGTTACCCTGCGCCGCATGGCCGAGGCGTTCAGCAATCAGGGCGTGCCGGTGTTTTTGGCTGATGTGAAAGGCGATTTGTCGGGCATCGTCAATGCCGGTGCCGACAGCGGCAAAGTGGGCGAGCGCATTGCCGAATTCGGGCTGGGCGCGGCTTGGCTGCAAAGTTTTCCGGTGCGCTTTTGGGATGTGTTCGGCGAGGCCGGCATTCCGCTCAGGGTCACGATTTCCGAGATGGGGCCGATGCTGCTCTCGCGCTTGATGAATTTAAACGACACGCAAGAGGGCTTGCTTAATTTGGTGTTTCGCGTGGCGGACGACAATGGCTGGCATTTGATTGACTTAAAAGATTTGCGCGGCCTGCTCAAGCATGTGGCCGACCATGCCGCCGAATATCGCAGCCAATACGGCAATGTGTCTGCCGCCAGCGTGGGCGCGGTGCAGCGCCAGCTGCTTACGCTCGAAAACGAAGGCGCGGCCAACCTTTTCGGCGAGCCGGCGCTCAATCTGGAAGACTGGATGCAGACCGAGGGCGGCAAAGGCGTGATCAATATTCTCAATGCCGAAAAGCTGATGCGCAGCCCGCGCATGTATAGCGCGTTTTTGCTGTGGATGCTGGCCGAATTGTTTCAAACGCTGCCCGAAGTGGGCGACCCCGAGCAGCCCAAATTTGTGATGTTTTTCGACGAAGCGCATCTATTGTTCGACAACGCGCCTGCCGCTTTGGTGGCGCAAATCGAGCAAGTGGTGCGCCTGATCCGCTCCAAAGGCGTGGGCGTGTATTTCGTTACCCAAAATCCGCTCGATCTGCCCGACAGCATTCTGGGCCAGCTCGGCAACCGCGTGCAGCACGCTTTGCGCGCCTTTACCCCGCGCGACCAAAAAGCGGTGAAGGCCGCCGCCGAAACCTTCCGCACCAATCCGAATATCAATGTGGTGGAAGCCATTGCCGAATTGGGCGTGGGTGAGGCTTTGGTGTCGTTTCTCGATGAAAAGGGCATGCCCGCGCCGGTGGAACGCGCTTTTGTGCTGCCGCCGCAATCCAGCCTCACGCCGCTGGCCGCCGCCGAGCGCGACAGCACATTCCAAAACGATATTCTCTACCGCCACTATAAAGATATGATCGACAATTATTCCGCTTACGAAGCGCTCACCGAGCTTGATGCGCAGCAAGCGCAGACGGCCGAAGCGCAAAACGTTGCCAAAGCGCAGGCTCAGGCCGACAAAGCCGCTGCCGCGGCGCCGCAGCAAAACGGCATGATGGGCGGCTTTTTGGGCGGCTTGTTCGGCGGGCGCAAAAAAGCCAACCAAGGCGTTGCTTATGATTTGGCCGATTCGGTGGGCAGCCAGATCAATCAGCAGGTAACGCGCGCGATTTCGCGCAGCGTGATGGGCGTGATTAAAAATATATTGAAATAAGCGCAAATGTTTTCAGACGGCACAGGCCGTCTGAAAACATTTTTTGCCGTTAATATTTTGTTAAGCCTTTTTGCCGCAAAAACTTTTATCATAGGCAAGAGTCTGACAAGCCGGGTAAATGGCCGCTGCCCGCGCTTTTGTGTTAAACCAACCCGGCCGCTTGAAAGCATGTAATGGATATTGTGTTGTTGTTTAAAGCCCTGATTTTGGGCATTGTCGAAGGTTTGACCGAATTTCTGCCGGTGTCGAGCACCGGCCATTTGATTGTGTTTGGCAGCCTGCTGGATTTTCACAGCAACGGCAAAGTGTTTGAAATCGCCATCCAGCTCGGCGCGGTGCTGGCAGTGGTGTTTGAATACCGCCAGCGTTTCGGCTATGTGGTGAAAAATTTCGGCCGCGATGCCAAGGTAAACCGCTTTGTTACCAACTTGGCCGTGGCTTTTGTGCCGGCGGCCATTGTGGGCCTGCTGTTTAGCAAGCAGATTAAAACTGTGCTCTTCAACCCCATCAGCGTGGCCACCGCGCTGGTGCTGGGCGGCTTCGTGATTTTGTGGGTGGAGCGCAGACAAAGCACGCGCAAGCCCAAAGTGACCGATGTGGATGACATGAAAGTGCGCGATGCGCTGGTGGTGGGATTGGCGCAGATTCTGGCGCTGGTGCCCGGCACCTCGCGCTCGGGCAGCACCATTATGGGCGGCATGCTCTGGGGGCTGGATCGCAAAGTGGCCACGGAATTTTCGTTTTTCCTGGCCGTGCCGGTGATGATTGCCGCCACCGTTTACGATGTGTCAAAACACTATTCGCTCTTCAGTATGCAGGATATCGGCCTGATTGCTGTGGGCTTTGTGGCCGCTTTCGCATCGGGCCTGCTGGCGGTAAAAGCCTTGCTGAAATTTGTGGCCACGAAAAATTATGTGCCCTTTGCCTATTACCGCATCGTGTTCGGCGGGCTGATTCTGCTCACTTGGGCAATGGGCTGGGTGAAATGGGATTGATGATGCAGCGCTGAACAGATCATCAAGAGGCCGTCTGAAAGCTTTCAGACGGCCTCTTTGCAAAGAAACGACATTGACATGAAAAGTAATGTTGGAGGTTATGGTTTTGTTGTGAACATTTGTTATTAAATAGTGGGAAATGTTAAGATAGTGCTACAACAACAACGATGATAAAGGAAACGCAATGAATATGTTTAAATGCTCGATGTGGGCGATGATGGTGGGCTTAACCGCGTGTGGCGGCGGCGGTGGTGGTAGCGGCGTTGCAGGCAGCCAACCGGACACCGGCCTGTCGGCTTTAAATGCGGTGCCGGAGGCTTATCGGGCGCAGGTGCGGCAGGCGAAGACTTGGCAGTTTGAAATGGAAAATGAGCACAGCATTTTTACGGCAGAGCTTTTTGACAAAGCATATGGCAACAAAGACGCTGAAATTGATTTGTCGGGGCTTCCCTTGGGTTTGAACGATTATCCGTATAAAGACACAG
This sequence comes from Uruburuella suis, assembly GCF_004341385.1. Taxonomy (GTDB): domain Bacteria; phylum Pseudomonadota; class Gammaproteobacteria; order Burkholderiales; family Neisseriaceae; genus Neisseria; species Neisseria suis. Next base: position 58,732 of record NZ_SLXE01000015.1, on the reverse strand, counting down.
AAAAAGCAAAAAGGCCGTTTACTATGAATACGGTGTTTGGTGAGCAAAAGCTTAAAACCGGTGATGTGGTGACAACAGATGGTGTGTTTCGGGTGTATCAGCAGCCTTATTCCATTGTGGTTGGCAACTATACAACCGGCCTGCAGCTTAATAATGATCCCCGTAAGGCATGGGCGGATGCCGATGCCGATTTTTTGATCACCGATATCTTAGGCTTGGCCACCACCCAAGAAGCCGTGGATGCCTTGAATATCCAGGCCACTTATCGGGGCGAAGCTTTTACCGCGAAAGACAGGGGCGAATTGGTTTATCAAGTGGATTTTAAAGCGCGCAATGGCTCGGGCGAAATCACCGGCTTGGATCAATTCGGGCGCATTGCCTTGGAAAAAGGCAATATTGCCACTATGCCTGAATGGTTGGATATGAAAAACGTTGTCGGCATTTCTGCGACGGCCACTTCGGAAAAACAAGGCAAAGCGGGCTATACCTTGATGTTTGCCGGGCCTAAAGCCGAAGAAATCAGCGGCATGGTGCAGGCGAATCCGGAATGGCAGAGAAAAAGGGATGAAGGCATTATCGGTTTCGGCGGCAAACGCTGATTTACCGAGCAACAAATAGGCCGTCTGAAAGCTTTCAGACGGTCTCTTTGCAAAGAAACGACATTGGCATGAAAAGTAATGTTGGGCGTGATGGTTTTGTTGTGAACATTTGTTATCAAAAGGCGGAAAATGTTAAGATAACAATACAACAACGATGATAAAGGAAACGCAATGAATATGCTTAAATGCTCGATGTGGGCGATGATGGTGGGCTTAACCGCGTGCGGCGGCGGTGGTGGTGGCAGCGGCGTTGCAGGCAGCCAACCGGACACCGGCCTGTCTGCTTTAAATGCGGTGCCGGAAGCTTATCGGGCGCAGGTGCGGCAGGCGAAATTATGGGAAATCGATGTGGAGTATGCAGGCAGTAATGTTGCTAAGGAGGCATTCGGGCAAACTTATGCAAAAGGAAATGAGAAAATCGATTTAACACCGGTGCCGCTGGGTTTGCATGATTATCCCTTTAAAGATACGGAACGTTACAAAGGTGTGACTTTTACCGCGCTATTTGATAATAAAACGCAAGAAATATATCATCAAAGAGCTTTTGCGAAAGATGATGTTCGAGTAGTGGAGGGCACGTTAAGACTTTATCAACAACCTTATTCTGTTGTTATAGGCAGTTATATGAATAATTTTAAAGTAAATAATGAGCCGGTTACACTTATTGATGCGGAATCAAGTTTCACTATAGAAAATATACTGGGTTTGGCCACAACAAAAACAGCAATTGACGCTTTGAATATTCATGCTGTTTATCGTGGTGAAGCATTTACTGCCAAAGATAAAGGCACACTGGTTTATAATGTTGATTTTAAAAATCGTATCGGATCAGGTGAAATTACCGGATTGGGTCAATTCGGACGGGTAGTTTTAGAAAAAGGCGATATTGAAAAATTTGATGAGTTTTTTGATTCTAAGCAAGCTGCTTTTGGGATTTCTTCTACTGCGCGTGCAGAAAAATCCAATAAACAAATGTTTTACGGTTTAATGTTTGCAGGGCCGCAAGCTGAAGAAGTGAGTGGACTCGTTATACAGCGTGCACCAGAAAAGAGCGCTGCTGATATTATCGGTTTCGGCGGCAAACGCTGATTTATCGAGCAACAAATAGGCCGTCTGAAAGCTTTCAGACGGCCTATTTGTTGATTTGCCTTTTATTGCTTCATTAAGGGCACGGGTTGCTGATTTCGGCGTGCACGGCATCGATGGCGGCCAGGATGTCTTGGCCCAACACCACATCGGCGCTGGCGATGTTTTCGCGCAATTGCGCCATGGTGGTGGCGCCGATGATGTTGGCGGCCACAAAGGTGCGCTGGTTTACGAAAGCCAGCGAAAGGGTGGCGAGCGAGAGGCCGGCGGCTTCGGCGATGGCGGCATAGCGCTCCACCGCTTCGGCAGCTTTGGGCTTGCTGTAGCGCTGGAAGCGTTCAAACAGGGTGAGACGCGCGCCTTCGGGCTTTTGGCCGTGGCGGTATTTGCCGGAAAGCACGCCGAAAGCGAGCGGCGAATAAGCCAACAGCGGCACGTTTTCGCGCAGCGAGATTTCGGCCATGCCCACTTCGTAGCTGCGGTTGAGCAGGTTATATGGGTTTTGCACCGACGCGATGCGGGGCGAGCCGGGGCGGGCTTCGTGGGCGTTTAAATGGCGCAGCGTGCCCCACGGGGTTTCGTTGGACAAACCGTAGGTGCGGATTTTGCCTTGCCGCACCAATTCGCCCATGGCGTCGAGAATTTCGTCAAACGGGGTGTAGTGCTCGTTTGCGCTGATTTCGTTCATGCCGAGTTTGCCGAAAAAATTGGTTTGGCGCTCGGGCCAGTGCAATTGGTAAAGGTCGAGGTAATCGGTGTGCAGCCGTTTGAGGCTGGCGTGGCAGGCTTCGATGATTTGCGCGCGCGAAAAATTGTTGTTGCCGCCGCGGATATAGCCGTCGAGATTGTTGTTGCCGGTGGGGCCGGCGATTTTGCTGGCGAGCACGATATCATCACGCCGCCCGCGCGCCTGAATCCACGCGCCGATGTATTGCTCGGTGGTGGTATAGGTTTCTTGATTCGGCGGCACGGGATACATTTCGGCGGTGTCGATAAAATTCACGCCTTGCGAGAGGGCGTAATCGAGCTGCTCGTGTGCTTGGACTTGGGTGTTTTGCTCGCCCCAAGTCATGGTGCCGAGGCAGATTCGGCTCACTTTTATGCCGGTGCGGCCCAGTTCGTTATACTGCATGGCGGTGTCCTTTCGGTTAGCGGCGTTGCTGCATTTTGCGGGAAATATGGCGTACGGCTTTTTGCACCAAATAGGCCACAACAACTTGTTTGATACGGCGCATCAGCATGGGAGTATCCTTTGTTTGAATTTGAAATAATACCAATCCAAAAAAATAACCTAACTTCGTTGTCTCGCCTTGCCGTACTAGTTGTACTGTCTGCGGCTCGCCGCCTTGTTAGCTTACTTTTTTGAATTGGTATAAGAAGAAATTTAATCGAGAGGCCGTCTGAATAATATTTCAGACGGCCTTTTTGTATCAGCTGGTTAGAGCAACACTTTTTCAATGCCGCCTTCTGTGGCTTTTTTCACAAAATCGTTTTGCCATTGCTCGCCGAGAATGTGCTTGGCCATTTCCACCACGATGTAGTCGGCGGGCATGGCGTTGTCGTCGCTGTAGCGGCTCAGGCCTTGCAGGCAGGCGGGGCAGGAGGTGAGCATTTTCACGGGCTCGCCCGGCGGCAGTGCGGCTTTGTTTTTCTCGATTTCTTCCTGCTTGCGGAATTTTACCTGCGTGGCGATGTCGGGGCGCTTCACGGCAAACATGCCGCTCTCGCCGCAGCAGCGGTCGCTCAGCAACACTTCCTGCCCCATCAATTGGCCGGTGAGTGCGGTGGGGTTGGTGGTTTTGATGGGCGAGTGGCAAGGGTCGTGGTAAAGGTATTGCTGGCCGGTTACGCCATCGAGCTTGATGCCTTTTTCGAGCAGAAATTCGTGGATGTCTATCATGCGGCAGCCGGGGAAAATTTCTTCAAAGCGGTATTTTTCCAGCTGGTCGTAGCAGGTGCCGCAGCTCACCACCACGGTTTTGATGTCGAGGTAGTTGAGCGTGTTGGCCACGCGGTGGAAGAGCACGCGGTTTTCGGTGGTCATCTCTTCGGCTTTGGCTGCATTGCCGCCGGCGTCTTGCGGGTAGCCGCAGCAAAGATAGCCCGGCGGCAGCACGGTTTGCACACCGGCGTGCCACAGCATGGCCTGGGTGGCCAAGCCCACTTGGCTGAACAGGCGCTCGGAGCCGCAGCCGGGGAAGTAAAACACCGCTTCGCTGTCTTCCGGCAGCGCGGGGTTGCGGATGATCGGCACGGTTTTGTTGTCTTCCACGCCGAGCAAGGCGCGGGCGGTTTTAATCGGCACGTTGCGCGGCAGCGGGCGGTTGATGAAATGTACCACTTGCTCTTTGATCGGCGCGGCGCCCACGGTGGTTTTGGGGGCGGCTTTCTGCTTTTTGGTGCCCAAACGGAATTTTTTGCCCATTTGGTAGCCCCAGTTTTGCAGCCTGAAGCCGGCATCGATCACGCCTTTGTGCAGCAGGTTAATGGTGCGCGGATCTTTGGCATTCAGAAAAGCCATGCCGGCGGCCACGGCGGGGTTGAATTTGCGCTTGCCGCTTTTGCCCAGATAATTGCGGATGGCCACGGTAACGTCGCCGAAATCGATATTCACAGGGCAGGGCTTCACGCAGCGGTGGCACACGGTGCAATGGTCGCCCACATCGTTGAGCTCGTCGAAATGGCGCAGCGACACGCCGCGGCGGGTTTGCTCTTCGTATAAAAAGGCTTCGGTGAGCAGGCCCACGCCGAGAATTTTGTTGCGCGGGCTGTAGAGCAGGTTGGCGCGCGGCACATGGGTGGAGCACACGGGCTTGCACTTGCCGCAGCGCAGACAGTCTTTTATCGATTCGGCGATGGTGCCCAAATCGGATTGCTCCATAATCAGCGATTCCACGCCCAAAAGCTCGAACGAGGGCGTGTAGGCGCGGCGCAAATCGGCGCCTTTCATCAGCTTGCCGCGGTTGAAGCGGCCTTGCGGGTCGATGCGCGTTTTGTAATCCCAAAAAGGCTGCATTTCTTCATCGGTGAGGTATTCGAGCTTGGTGATGCCGATGCCGTGTTCGCCCGAAATCACGCCGTTTAAGCGGCGGGCGATGGCCATAATGCGATCCACCGCTTTGTGGGCGGTTTGCAGCATTTCATAATCATCGGAATTCACGGGAATATTGGTGTGCACATTGCCGTCGCCCGCGTGCATATGCAGCGCCACAAACACGCGCCCGCGCACCACGCGGCTGTGGATTTTGGCCAGCGCTTCGGTGATTTTGGTGTCGGCCTTGCCGCTGAAAATCTCGGATAAAGGCTTCATGATGTCGGATTTTACCGACACGCGCAGGCGGAAATCGCGAAAGGCGGTAAAGCAGCTTTCTTCATCGCGGGCTTCGGGTGCGGCGTGCACGGCGCTGCCGTAGCGCGCTTTATAGTCGGCCAGCGGCGCATCGAGGTTGTCGAGCAGCCATTGCCAGCGCGCCTGCACCTGCGCCACATGGGCCAATGCGTGGTTGGCGCGCTCGCCCAGCAATTCGCTGCTGGGCAGATCGGTGCCCATCTGATCCACCGGCAGGCTGCCTTGCAGATAGGGCAGGAGCGCATCGCACAGGGCGAGCTTGTTTTTAATCGACAATTCGATGTTGATGCGCTCAATGCCGTCTGAATATTCGCCCAGGCGTTCGAGCGGAATCACCACGTCTTCGTTGATTTTAAAGGCGTTGGTGTGTTTGGCGATGGCGGCGGTGCGGCTGCGGTCGAGCCAGAAGGTTTTGCGTGCCTCGGGCGACACGGCGATAAAGCCTTCGCCGTCGCGCGCGTTGGCGAGCTTCACAATGTGTGAGGCGGCTTCGGCCACGGCGTTTTCATCGTCTGACACCACATCGGCAATCAGCACCATTTTCGGGCGGCCTTTGCCGGCGGCTTTGGTGGCATAGCCCACCGCGCGCACATAGCGCCAATCGAGATGCTCGAGGCCGGCCAGCGCTACGGCTTCGTGGCCGAGCAGGTAATCACGGATTTCCACAATCGAGGGCGTGGCGTTGGCCACGGTGCCGAAAAATTCCAGGCACACGGTGCGCGTGTGTTTGGGCATGGTGTGCAGCACAAAAGCGCAGCTGGTGATGATGCCGTCGGTGCCTTCTTTCTGCACACCGGGCAGGCCGGCGAGAAATTTGTCGGTGACGTCTTTGCCGAGGCCGACTTTGCGGAATTTGCTGCCCTCAATTTCCAGCCGCTCGGTTTTCACCACTTTGAGGCCGTCTGAAGCGAGCGTGTGCACATCAAACACGGCGGTTTCTTCATCGTGGATTTTGCCGAAATTGTGGCGCACGCGCTCGATTTTGAGCCATTCGCCTGCGGGGTTGACCATTTTCCACCACGCCAGATTATCGAGCGCCGTGCCCCACAACACCGCTTTTTTGCCGCCTGCGTTCATCGCCACATTGCCGCCCACGCAGGAAGCATCGGCCGAAGTGGGATCCACCGCAAACACAAGCTTGGCGGCATTGGCGGTTTCTTCCACGCGCCGCGTGACCACGCCCGCGCCGCAATGAATCACCGGCCGGCGGCCTTCGAGACCGGGCAGCTCGACATATTCCACGCCATTGTGTTTATCGAGCTTTTCGGTGTTGATCACCGCGCTCATGGCATCGAGCGGCACCGCGCCGCCGGTGTAGCCGGTGCCGCCGCCGCGCGGGATGATGGTGAGCTCCAAATCAATCAGCGCGCGCACCAAGGGCGCCACTTCGGCTTCGGTGTCGGGGTTGACCACCACAAAGGGATATTCCACGCGCCAGTCGGTGGCGTCGGTGACATGCGACACGCGCGCCAAGCCGTCAAACATAATATTGTGTTTTTTGGTGATTTTGCTCAGGCGTTTGAGAATTTGCTCACGGCGGGTTTTGGTTTCGTCAAAGCTGCCGTCGAAGCGCGCCACCGCCGCTTCGGCCGCCTGCACCAGCGCGGCCACTTGTTCGTTGTCGTCGCGCCGTTTGTGGATTTCGCCCAAGCGGTGGCGCATTTCTTTCACCAGCGCTTCGCGGCGGGCGGGGTGGTCGAGCAAATCGTCAACCAGATAGGGGTTGCGCACCACCGCCCAAATATCGCCCAATACTTCAAACAACATGCGCGCCGAGCGGCCGGTTACGCGCTGGCTGCGCAGCGTTTGCAGTGTGTTCCACGCATCATCGCCGAGCAGGCGGATGACGATTTCGCGGTCGGAATATGAGGTGTAGTTATAAGGGATTTCGCGGATGCGCTGGGCGGTGTTGCTCATTGTGTTGTGTCCGTTCCGTATTATTTTCGTGTGTGCTCATACCAATCCAAAAAAATAACCTAACTTCGTTGGCTCGCCTTGCCGTACGTGTGTACTGTCGCAGGCTTCCACCTTGTTAGCTTACTTTTTTGAATGGGTATCAAACATGTGTGCCCGCTATTTTAAAGGATTTTATGCGGCGGCGCTTGGCAGATGTTTGCTTTTTTTTTCAGACGGCCTCAAGAAAAAGCAGGCCGTCTGAAAGCCAAAGGGAAAGTTTGAATGTAATGTCATTTCAAAGACTTTTCAATGGAAAAATATGGCGGACAGCATGCATGCGGCTCATATTGGCGGCGAGAAATTGTTGACAAGTGCAGCGCCGGTGCGGCTTTTTTCAGACGGCTGTTTACGATTGGGCGGATTTCGGGCTTGTGCGCAAGGCAATAGGGCGGCTATAATAGCTTTTTTACGGCGGGTCTCCCTGCATGGTAAGTTGGGACAACGGGTCAGGGGCGGAAGCCAGCAGCCCACTCTGATGCGCCAGTGCCAGGGGTTTGGCTCGCCACCTCATTGAAAACGCCGCAGCTTTTGCCTGCGGCGTTTGGCTTTTGGTGTGGGGAAATCAGGCCGTCTGAAACCATTCAAACAGCCAAGAAAGCCGTAGGTCGGATACTTGTATCCGACATTTACTGCCGCCCTGAAAACCTTGTTCTGCGAACAAGCGTCGGATTCGAGAATCCGACCTGCGCACTTCGCCGGAATGAAGCATGGGAAACGTTTTAAAAAATCGTTGTTTGCCAGATAAATAAAGGCCGTCTGAAACTTTTCAGACGGCCTGTATTGATTTATGCACAGTATGTTTATGCTTGAGTATTCAATTTGCGCACCACGCTGCCGAGTGCTTTTTGCCAGTCGGAAGGAGCGGCACCCAGCTCTTGGCAGGCTTTGTGGCAATCGAGCACGCTATAAACGGGGCGCGGGGCGGGCGTGGGGTAGCCGCTGGTGTCGATGGGGTGCAGGTGCGGGGTTTTGAAGGTGGGGTTGAGGGTGGCGGCGGTGTGGAACACGGCTTCGGCAAAGCCGTGCCAGCTGGTTGAGGTGTTGCCGCAATAATGGAAAATGCCGCGCGGGAAGGTGGCTTTTTCCAGCATATTAATCAGCAGCTGCGCCAAATCACCGGCATAAGTGGGGCAGCCGGTTTGGTCTTGCACCACATAAAGCTCGTCGCGCTCGGCGGCGGCTTCGAGCATGGTTTTCACGAAATTGCGACCGTATTCGCTGAATATCCAGGCGCTGCGCACAATCGCGCTGTCGGGGTTGGCGGCCAGCGCCAGCAATTCGCCGGCGAGCTTGGATTGGCCGTAGGCGCTTTGGGGTGCGGGCGGGGCGGTTTCGGTGTAGGGCACTTTGCTGCTGCCGTCAAACACATAATCGGTGGATATGTGGATGAATTTGGCATGCACGGCGCGGGCGGCGGCGGCCAGGCTTGCCACGGCGGCGGCGTTGACGGCAAAGGCTTTGGCGCGCTGGCTTTCGGCCAAATCAACGGCGGTGTAGGCGGCGGCGTTGACAATGGCGTCGGGTTGGAAATTTTTGACCATATTGAGCACGGCTTCGGCATCGGTGATGTCGAGGGTGGCTGAATCGGCGGCAATCAGCTCCCATTCTTCGGGCAGGCGGTCTTTAAAGCAGCGGCCGAGCTGGCCTTTCGAGCCGGTCAGTAAAATTCTCATCGGGTGGATTCCTCCTGGGTTTGCCTTGGGGTTTGACGGAAAGCGGGCGGGTTGCCGAATGTCTTATCGAAAAGTCTTATTATGAAACAGGCCGTCTGAAAATGGTAGTGAAATGTAGCCGCGCGTTTGTTTGATAGATGCGTGTTGGGCGGCCGGTTTGCGCGGCGGCGGCTTTGGGTTATACTCAAGCGGTTGTTTTCAGACGGCCTGATGCCCATTGAAAAAAGTAAGCTTGCAAGGCGGCGAGCCTATGCAGCAGGGCTGTTTTGAGGTGGGTGTGATTTGCCCTCTGCCGTGCGTGGTGCGTGTGCATTTTCGCTTGTTCCTGATTTTACGGAGTAAATCCTATGTTGAAAAAATGGCTGGCCGTGATGGCCGTGTTTACCTCATTGTTTGCATTGAGCGGCTGCGGCTACAACACCATGCAGTCGCAAGACGAGGCGGCCAATGCGGCCTGGTCGGAAGTGCTCAACCAATATCAGCGCCGCGCCGATTTGATTCCGAATCTGGTCAACACGGTAAAAGGCTATGCCACGCACGAGCAGGAAGTGTTTACGCAGGTAACGGAAGCGCGCAGCAAAGTGGGCAGCATTCAGATGACGGCCGATGATGCGGCCGACCCGGAAAAACTCAAGCAATATCAGCAGGCGCAGGGCGAATTGAGCAGCGCGCTCTCACGGCTTTTGGTGGTGTCGGAAAATTATCCGCAGCTTAAGGCCGACCAGAATTTCCGCGATTTGCAGGCGCAGCTTGAGGGCACGGAAAACCGCATTTCGCTGGCACGCAACAACTACATCAAGGCTGTGCAAACGTATAACACCACCTTGCGCCAGTTTCCGCAAAACCTCACCGCCAAGCTTTTCGGCATGAAGGCACGCGCCAATTTCAGCGTGGAAAACGAAGCGGCGGTGTCGGATGCGCCTAAAGTAAGCTTTTAAACGGCTTGCGCCCGAATGGTTCAGACGGCCTGCTTGTGCATGATAGGCCGTCTGAAATATATGATGATGCTGAAAACTTTTTTACTCTTTGCCGCCACGGCGCTGGCTGAAATTGTGGGCTGCTGGCTGCCTTATGTGTGGTTGCGCCAGCAAGGCTCACCTTGGCTGCTGCTGCCGGCGGCGGCGAGCCTAGCGCTGTTTGCCTGGCTGCTCACGCTGCACCCGACCGCCAGCGGCCGCGTGTATGCCGCTTACGGCGGCGTGTATATCAGCATGGCGCTGCTGTGGCTGTGGGCGGTGGACGGCATTAAGCCGCAAACCACCGACTGGATAGGCGCAGCGCTGTGTTTGAGCGGCATGGCGGTGATTATGCTGGGCGCGCGCTCATAATTGTTCAGACGGCCTTTTTTCAGACGGCCTTTTCAGATGGATGCCGTCTGAAAACTTGAAATCAAAAGGATATTCATGTTATCTGCCTTTCAACGCCTAAGCGCGTTTGCCTTGATGCTGCTGGCCGCGGCGTGGCTGTGGGCGGCCGATTTGGCCGCGATTCCGCCGCTCACCGCGCCGGTGCTCGACAGCGCGCAGATGATGCAGCCCGAAGCGCGCGCCGAGCTCAATGCGCATTTGATGCAATACAGCCGCGAAAAAGGCAGCCAGATTATCGTGCTCACCGTGCCCTCGATTGCACCGGAAACGCCGTTTGACTATGCCGCCCGCGCGATGCAGCAATATGAGCCGGGGCGCAAAGAGGTGAGCGACGGGGTGTTGCTGCTGCTGGTGCGCGATGAGCGCAAAACCCATTTGGCGGTGGGGCGCGGCTTGGAAGGCGCGATTCCTGATGTGTATGCCAAGCGCATTCTTGATGATGTGTTGCGCCCTTATCTGCAAAAAGGCCAAACCGATGCCGGCATTTATGCGGCGGTGAGCCAAATTGAAAAATTGATTGCCGGCGAAGCCTTGCCCGCGCCCGCCGCCCAAACCCGCAGCGAAGGCTCGGGCGATGGCTGGATGATGCTGCTGATTGTGCCTTTTTTTGTGGGCGGCTTTCTGAAAGCGATTTTCGGGCGCACGCTCGGCAGCCTGCTCACCGGCGGCGCGGTGTTCGGCGTGGCGGTGGCGGTGTTGGGCTGGGGCGTGGTGGCGGCTGTGTTGGTGGCGCTGCTGGGCAGCGTGGTGAGCTTTGTGCTGGGCAGCGGCGCGTTTATTTCCGGCGGCGGGCTGGGCGGCGGCGGTTTTGGCGGCACGCGCGGCGGTGGCGGCTGGAGCGGCGGCGGTGGGTTTGGCGGCGGTGGCGGTTTCAGTGGTGGCGGTGGCGGCTTCGGCGGCGGCGGCGCATCGGGAGGGTGGTAATGCAGGAGCAAAATAAATTCAAACGTTTGTGGCAGCATTGGCTGCACCCGCGCGCACGCGTGGAGCGTTATTTTCCCGGTGCTGATTTGGCGCGCATCAGCCGAAAAATCGGCTTGTCGGAGCAAAACCACACCGGCCAGATCCGTTTTGTGATTGAATCGCGCTACAGCAGCGAGGCTGTGCTCAAAGGCTTGGACACGCGCACCCGCGCTTGGCAATGGTTTGGCGAATTGGGCGTGTGGGACACCGAACACAACAGCGGCGTGCTGGTGTATGTGTCGTTTGCCGATCACGCGGTGGAAATCGTGGCCGACCGGGGCATTTCTGCCAAAGTGGCCGAGGAAGAGTGGCAGCATGTGTGCCAAACCATGCTGGCGGATTTCCGGCGCGAGGCGTTTGTGAGCGGCTTGGTGGCGGGCTTGCAAGAGGTGACGCAGATTCTGAGCACCCATTTCCCGCGCGCACAAGCGGCGGATTTCGATGAATTGCCCAATGAGGTGGTGTTGCGCTGAGCGTGCGGTTTGTGTGGAATATTGTGTGAAAGGCCGTCTGAAAAAAGTTTCAGACGGCCTTTGTTTTTGCGCGATGGTTTAAGGCAGATGGCTGATGGATTCGGCCATTTCGTGGAACATTTTATTAGCGTTGACATCGGTTACCCAATGCGCATTGGCCGGTTTGCCGGTGGTGCCCCACCAATCGACCACGCAGGCGCCCATGGTGAGCTCGCTCTGGGTTTCCACCGCCACATGGCAATCGCGGCCGCTGAAAAATTCGGGAAACACGGCATAGGCGATGGCGCAGGGGTCGTGCAGGGGGCCGCCTTCGAGGCCGAATTTTTGCGTGTCGAAGCGCTCGTAGCTTTGCAAAATGCCGGCCAAACGGCTGCCGTTGGCGTTGGGCTGTTGGCGCAGCACATCCATGCGCGGGGTGGTGATGGTGGCTTTGTGGGTGACATCGAGCGGCAAAATGGTGATGGGCACGCCGCTTTGCAGTACCACTTGGGCGGCATGCGGGTCGACATAAAAATTGAATTCGGCCGCGGGGGTGATGTTGCCGGCTTCGAAATAATTGCCGCCCATCAGCACGATGTTTTTAATCGCGCGGCCGATATCGGGCGCGAGGCTGAGCGCTTGGGCGATGTTGGTTAAGGGGCCGATGGGGCAGATGGTGATGCTCGCATCATCGGCTTTGCGCAAGGTGTCGATCAGATAGGGCACGGCGTGCACCGGCTGCAAGGGGCAGGCAGGCTCATGCAATTCCACGCCGTCGAGCCCGGTTTTGCCGTGCACTTCTTCGGCGGTTACCAAGCTGCGCAGCAAGGGCTTGCCGGCACCGGCATACACGGGAAAATCTTTTTCGCCGGCCCAGTCGCAAATGATGCGTGCATTGGTGGCGGTGTGGTGCAGGCTCACGTTGCCGGCCACTACGGTGAGCGCCATAAAATCAATCAGGCCGCGTTTGGCTAAGCCGTGTGCCATCAAAATGGCGGCGGCATCATCTTGGCCGGGGTCGGTGTCGATAATCAGGCGGATTTTTTCAGACATATTGATTTCCTAAGGCTGGGGTGGTTCGGTGCGGCAATTATTGTGTTGATAAACGCCGCCTTGGTCGAGGCAGGCATCTTGTGCCAAAAAACGCTCGGTATACATGCCGGCAGCAAAAGCGGCCATCAACATCAGGGCAAACAGCACGGTTTTCATGGCCGGCCATGCGGGGGTTGAAAATGAAAGTGTAACCCAGCCGATACAACGGTACAATACGGCTTTTATGTTTAAGCTGCCGTTTCAGACGGCCTACCGTTTCTATGCAATTGATTTTGGCGCCCATGCAGGGCTTGGTGGATGACGTGATGCGCGATTTGCTTACGCGCATCGGCGGGTTTGACGAATGTGTGAGCGAATTTGTGCGCATCACACACACCGTGCATTCGCGCCCGACCTGGCTGAAATATGTGCCGGAAATCGCGCAGGGCAACCGCACTTTTGCCGGTGTGCCGTGCACGGTGCAACTTTTGGGCAGCGATGCGGAAAACATGGCGGCCAATGCGCTCGAAGCGGTGCGCTTCGGTGCCGACAAAATCGATTTGAATTTCGGCTGCCCCGCGCCCACGGTAAACAAGCATCAGGGCGGGGCGGTGCTGCTCAAAGAGCCGCAGCGCATTTACCATATTGTGAAAACCCTGCGCACGGCGCTGCCCGAACACATCGCGCTCAGCGCCAAAATGCGCCTGGGTTTTGAAGATAAATCGCTGGCGCTGGAAAATGCGCTGGCCATTGCCGAGGGCGGCGCTTCGGCGCTGGCGGTGCATGCGCGCACCAAAGTGGAGGGCTACGAGCCGCCGGCGCACTGGATTTGGGTGCGCAAAATCCGCGATGCGGTGGCGATACCGGTGATTGCCAACGGCGATGTGTTTACCCTGCAAGATTATCTGGCCATCCGGCAAGAGAGCGGCTGCGAGCGCATTATGCTCGGGCGCGGCGCGGTGATGCGCCCCGATTTGGCGCGCCAAATCCGCCAATATACGCAAGGCGGCGCGGTGGAAGAGGCAGATTTTGCCGAAATTATGGGCTGGATACGGCTTTTTTTCGATTTGTGTTTGGCCAAAGAAGCCAACAATAAATATCCGGTGGCGCGGCTGAAGCAATGGCTGGGCATGATGAAGCGCGTGTATCCGCAGGCGCAGGAAGTGTTTGACGGCATACGCACCCTGAAAGAAGCCGATGAAGTGAAGCGCGCGCTGGCGCAGTTTGCATTTGATTAAGCTTGGTTGAATTGGCAAAGATGAGGCCGTCTGAAACGTTTCAGACGGCCTTTGGCTTGGCAGGATGAGACCTTTACAAAACCGGATACCCGTCGCACCCGCGAAGGCGGGTTTGTTCATGTGTTGTCCCCTGTTGGAACAAGTTTAGTGGATTGACACAGATTTTTAAACATTCCCGATTTTTAAATACTCCCGGTTTGGTTTATACGGCTAGCTTTTTTTCAAACCCACTATCTGGATGTTTTCTTTCGGCGTAGCCAATTGATATTGTTTCTGGCTATTGCCACCCCGGCTTTCAATCTCATAATATCGGGCATAATCGTTCAAATGCGATTCCAATTTCTTTTTGATGCGTGATTTACTCTCATGAAAAATCCGCTCCATTTTTGGCTTTTCGTCGAGAAATAATTCTTTGTCAAATTCTTTTCTTGCCTTGTTGATATCCTCTTGTATCTGCTTACTGTGGCTCTGCCAACCTGGTTTAAACCCACAGTAATTTTTCCAGTATCGTTCCAGTAATTGCTTATCTCCAACCGCGCAAGCCAAGCCTTCCTGTTTAAACTCGGCCATAGTTTTGTAGAGGCTGAAGTGTTGTACATCCAGCTTAATCGGTTTTGAGCCACTACAAATAATACTCATGCTTGAACAATCAACCACCAAGCTGAAATCACTCAGGCTTTGCTGCGTGAGCGCCACTGCCCGTGAAAAATTCCAATTGTCGGCCAAAGCCAATTTAGGCATACCCTCGCGCATTCGTACAAACGGAATATCGGCCAACATTACCTGCGCCTTTGCCGCATCACGCATACCAAAGCGTTCCGTATTCAGCGGTGTGCTATGTTTGGGCGGGTAGAAAAATTCACGGTTTTGCTCGAAGGCCTCCTCCACCAATACGTGTGAGAGCCTGTCTTGCCGCCGCCCGAACAGCGACAACGCATAGCCGATATAAAACCCCATCGACTTGCGGCCACCGGCAATCGACACGTGCAATTCGGTTTGCTCATCGGCACACAGATCATAAATAAAACGTACAATCTGATCGGCCGCCAGATTGTTTTCCCCCGGCGAACGGATATCCGCCAACGGCTCACCTGTTTCCCCCTGAATCACGTGAATACAATCCGTATCGAAACGGATAGCAGGCAAAGCATATTCCGCACACAGGCGCCTGAAAAAGCCGTTCTCACCCAGCAGAGAACCGATAATATTTTCCGCCCCCGTCTGCGTGGTCAGCACATGGATTTCTTCAGGCAGCCATTGGTGTTGCGTGTGCAGCGCATAAAGCGTTTCGGTTACGATTTGCGGCGACATTCCCGTAACCGCAACAAGGATTTTTTGTTTAATATCCATTAAAGTCTGCTCTATTTTTTCAGCCAAGCTTCCAAATTGTTCTTCAGATTCACTATATTCCTAGATTCATAACAGGGGATTTGATTGTCCTTTGCACGCTTTTTGGTTGGTTCGTCCAAATCACGATAAGACACCAACGCCACTTTGGTTTTCAAACCGCCCAATTCCTGCTCTTGAAAAGCCTGCAAACGGTAAATCACATTGTTTCCCTCTCCCTTATTGAAAGGACTTGTATAATTTACCGTTTTACACTCAATAATATGTAAATTATTATTCATCAAAACAATAACATCCAGCTCGTTGTCCGCTTTTCCATCTTGTTTTTGTTTTGAAGCGGTCGCCCCCAGCTTGATGATTTCGCCGCCCAAGGCATAGTCCTGCAATCCCTTGATGTCCTTAACAGCCGATAAAACGTGCTCTTCCAGCCAGCCACCATGGACATATTTCAAAGCCGCCTTATCAGTAAAGGTAATCTGCTGCAAATCATATTGCAGCAATCCTTCACGCTCAAATTTATCCAAAACCGTTTTAATCCGCTCCTTATCACCTTTTTCCGGAAAATCTGCCGTTAACTTTTTATCCGATATCACACCGTTGATAGCCGAAATCGCCGAACCGAAGTCGCCTTGAACCAACTCTCTAGTCAAATGCGGCTTATTCATCGGCAATTGCTGCAACGGCTTGCCCACTAACTCATAACCATGCGCCAACAAAATATCTTTAATTTTCAATTTCGGCTCTAAAACAAACTTTTGCCCCGCCTGATCCAAATAGACCAACTCATTGCTGCGCTCCACAAAATAAGCACAGACTGAATCATTGGCGGAAAACACGCTATAAGCACTGATGGCCATCAACTTGGTGCCGCCGGTAATATTCATCAAAATATTCTGACTTGTATAATTTTCAAACAATTTCAAATCAAGCATTTGATTTTCCAAAGCTTCTTTATCATAAGAATCAGCAATTGAAACTTTCGATACATGAATATGATATGTTTTTAACACCGTTTCCAGCCAGCCGGCGCGCTCATTCATTTCATGGCTGACCAACAAAATCACCTCTTTCGGTTTCGGGTCGGAAACCAATATCGGAATCAAATTAGGCAACGGCTGCTTAGACACCAAACACACATGCACATCAAAATTTCTCATGATTTTCTTCCTTTATTCTCTTTCAGGCGGCCTACAACGCCCGCACCTCAAAACATTGCAAGCCGCAGCCCATCTGCTGCATTTCCTCGGCAGAATATTCCAAACCACGCCCATCGGCCGTTTGCGGCAGCGTTAAAAAATAAAACATCGCACCGCGTGCACATACCTCTGCCGCCAAATGCAGCGGCAGCGTGCCCAGCACCACATCGCCCACCGCAATATCGGCCGGATTAAAATGGCGCACAAACACATCCACCTGCCATTGCGGCTGCTGTTTAATCCACGCAACTGCGCCTTCATGGCGCGACACAAAATAAACCGTCATATTATTACCCAATTCTCTGCTGAAAAGCCTTGATACTCTGAAAAATAGTTTTCAGGTACCGCACCGCCCCAAAGCCTGTTGCTACCGGCTACCCGCGTTTGCGCTTAATAGCGCATACTGCGACCAATAACGACCTTGATAATCTCCCTTTGATGCGAACTGACAAAATACATTATCCCCAACAAAACACCGGCGTGAAAGTTGCACAACTTTGTTTGCTCATTGCCCATGCAGCCACACACCATCCGGCAGCCCCGCCTTTCCCAAAGCCTTGCACAAACCGCCCTTAGGCAGCGGATACACCCGTAAATCATCCTTCTGCCAATGCAGCAGCGGCAACAAGGCCGCCATACACACCTCAAAATCCGCCTGCGTTCCGCGCAGCAGAAACACACTCTCCTGAAAAGGCAGCGCATGGCCGCACAGCAAACGGTATATCCGCTGCAAACGCGCCGGTTTTACCACATCATACGCAATCAGCCAACGCATCTTCCCGCTCCAATATCATCAGTTCAGACGGCACAAATCCCTCCGTTTCACCCGCAGCTGCGCCCAAAGCCGAGAGCAAATCCATGCAGGCACGATACATCAAAGGCCGCCAGCCTTTTGCCGCTGTTTCAAACGCCCCATAAAAGCGCAATCTACCCGCCTTGCCCATTTGACACCCCTCGCCGCGCATCGAAAAATCCTCCGGCCGCAGCACGCCATCGGCCAATAAAGCCAGCGCCCATTCATCATAAATAGGCCGCATCGGCTCCAGCAAATCCGACGCCAGCGATTCCCGCCCGTGCGCCACCCCGTGATAAAAGCCCACAAACGGATCCAGCCCCGCCAGATAAATCTGCCGCACCAGCTCGAAATGCAGCATCGTATAACCCAGCGACAGCACCACATTCACCGCATCACGCGGCGGCCTGCGGTTGCGCCCCGAAAAGCCCCACGAATCCGGCAATATCTTGCCCCAACCACCGAAATAATGCGCCGCCGCTGCCCCCTCCAAGCCACGCAAGGCCGCCAAATCCGCAGCCCGGCCGATTTGCGCCGCCACATTGGCCAACACCTGCTCCTCAGCCGCCAATCGCGCTTGGCGCACCGCATCACGCGCCGCCAACCGCGCCAACAAAGCCGCCTGAGCACTGATTTTCGCCGCTACCCAGCCACGCGCAGCCTGCAAACAGAAATCCTCATCCGCCGACAAGCGCAACTGCACCACCCGCCGCCGCGCATCCACCCGCAAGCTCGGCATCAGCAGCACCGGCGCACGTTTGCGCCCGCTCAACACCAACACCCCCACACCCTGCTCACCCAATTTGCCCAACACCGAAGCCGAAAGCTGCAAATCACCCCGGATACACACCCGCTCCAGCACCTTAAGCGGCACCGTGCCCGCCCGTTTTTCCCCATCATAAAATGCCAGTGCCGCCCCATCCACTCGCAGCGACAAGCCCTTGCGGTCGATAAATAAAGTTGCCATCTCTTCCCCCCTATCCGATTACAAACGGCTCATAAGCCATACTTTTCGCACAACCATAAAAAAACGGCTGTGCCGATTCGCTCAAACGAACCACCTGCAGCCGGTCATTTTTGCCGAGTAAGGCCGGCAGCGTTGCACATAAAGCTGCCAATTCCCGCTCTGTTAACCAACATTCAAACAGCGACTTCTGCCCGCCCACCGCATAGCCGCGCAAAATTTCCCGCACCTGCCGCCGTGAACGGTTGCAGGAAATATCGTAAGCCCATAAATATAAATGCCTTTTCATCGCATCATTTCCTGAAAACCGGCAGCAAATAAACTGCATATCCACGATGATATGGCTTTATTTTGCCGTTCGCCAGCCATACAAATTTGTGAGATAAATGTTATCTGTATCAATTTGCCGGCTTTCTCTTTATCGGTGTTTTCAGGCCGTCTGAAAAAATAAAACATTAAAAACAAACAATTAAGTTCTAAATATTTCAGGCAGTTTGTTATTTCTTATAGAAGCGGCAATTAAAACTTGAACATTTTTAAAATTTAAGAATTTTAACCGGGCTGGCAGAAGAAACCGCCGCCCGAGTCTTAATCCCCGATTTGATGGGGCTTTTTTGAATTTTTAATCTTACCTCAGACGGAGTTAGTTTTCTGTCTTAATCCCCGATTTGATGGGGCTTTTTTGAATTGAATAGCGGCTTTTTTGATGGAGTAGAGCCAATGCGTCTTAATCCCCGATTTGATGGGGCTTTTTTGAATTCAAAAAGCTCACCGGCGCCAATCTTTTTCAGGTGTCTTAATCCCCGATTTGATGGGGCTTTTTTGAATTGCAAAATCACCGCCACCAGCACCGACGTGGCGTCTTAATCCCCGATTTGATGGGGCTTTTTTGAATTTGGCATTTGCGCCAATATTGGGCGGTGGCATGCGTCTTAATCCCCGATTTGATGGGGCTTTTTTGAATTACAAGATTTGTGCGACAAAAGAGAAACCGCATGGGGTCTTAATCCCCGATTTGATGGGGCTTTTTTGAATTGCAAAAACAATATGATGAAGATAAAAAATACCGGTCTTAATCCCCGATTTGATGGGGCTTTTTTGAATTCCTCGATGCGCGCGCGATAGGCAAGTGCATCGGGTCTTAATCCCCGATTTGATGGGGCTTTTTTGAATTTTTAAAACCAACCGTTAAAGAAGGGAATATAAAAGTCTTAATCCCCGATTTGATGGGGCTTTTTTGAATTGATAGGGCATAGCCTGCCATTCAGACGGCCTGCGTCTTAATCCCCGATTTGATGGGGCTTTTTTGAATTGCAACACAGGCCACTATTCGGCGGCCAGCAACGTCTTAATCCCCGATTTGATGGGGCTTTTTTGAATTTCGTCGGCACCCAAAACATAGCCGGGCTTCGGGTGTCTTAATCCCCGATTTGATGGGGCTTTTTTGAATTAGAAAATGGAATCAGTAAGTGCTGCTAAAGAATTACGTCTTAATCCCCGATTTGATGGGGCTTTTTTGAATTGGTAACTTTGGACGGTAGCAGCATCAACCACTACGTCTTAATCCCCGATTTGATGGGGCTTTTTTGAATTCCTACTGGGATACGGGTGAGGACGGGTATGATGTGTCTTAATCCCCGATTTGATGGGGCTTTTTTGAATTAAAAGAATATGGCGTTAAAGAAAACCAAATGCGTCTTAATCCCCGATTTGATGGGGCTTTTTTGAATTGCAAGCACACGAGCAGGCCAAGGGGCTTGATGCGTCTTAATCCCCGATTTGATGGGGCTTTTTTGAATTGTGAATCAACGGGAAAATACAACAATCCGCGCAGTCTTAATCCCCGATTTGATGGGGCTTTTTTGAATTGTCGCGCTTTAGGCCAATCGTAGACATCTTGATAGTCTTAATCCCCGATTTGATGGGGCTTTTTTGAATTCTATACCGACAGGATCTTAGAAGTAACTTTGGAGTCTTAATCCCCGATTTGATGGGGCTTTTTTGAATTCAGGAGCTAGCGCTGGAGGGTTTGACGCTCTATGTCTTAATCCCCGATTTGATGGGGCTTTTTTGAATTGCCGAGATGTACATCAATGGAGAGCCCGTGACGTCTTAATCCCCGATTTGATGGGGCTTTTTTGAATTCTACAGCCGCTAAGGCAGCGCCTAAAGCGCCTAAGTCTTAATCCCCGATTTGATGGGGCTTTTTTGAATTTTACGCGTATTCGTGTGACCGTCACGGCCACATTTGTCTTAATCCCCGATTTGATGGGGCTTTTTTGAATTTTATGACAACATGGAATACCGCCTGAAACCCGAGGTCTTAATCCCCGATTTGATGGGGCTTTTTTGAATTCCATAAGAACGTTTCAGTTGAAACGGATGTCACAGTCTTAATCCCCGATTTGATGGAGCTTTTTTGAATTTGAACGCAAAAAGCAACCCGAAATATTGACCGAGTCTTAATCCCCGATTTGATGGGGCTTTTTTGAATTTGAACGCTTGCTGGAGGCTGCGAAGGAAGTACTCGTCTTAATCCCCGATTTGATGGGGCTTTTTTGAATTCTTAATTATCGAGTAGAGCCATGAGTAAAACAGTCTTAATCCCCGATTTGATGGGGCTTTTTTGAATTTTCATATAGTTATATGGGTGAAGACGGGTATGATGTCTTAATCCCCGATTTGATGGGGCTTTTTTGAATTATAGGCCGCGCCGCATGAGCAAAACCATCAAAATGTCTTAATCCCCGATTTGATGGGGCTTTTTTGAATTGAAATCGAAGATGCGAAATGGGAATGGCGCAACCGTCTTAATCCCCGATTTGATGGGGCTTTTTTGAATTGTATGGCAATGCGCTGGTGTATGACAATGCGCGGTCTTAATCCCCGATTTGATGGGGCTTTTTTGAATTCGAAGTGCGACAGAAAGAACGGTAGTCGTGCAGTAGTCTTAATCCCCGATTTGATGGGGCTTTTTTGAATTTCCAAGCACTACCTGCCTGAGGGTGTAGCGGAGGTCTTAATCCCCGATTTGATGGGGCTTTTTTGAATTAGCAGGGCGTGGTTTTGTTTAGATTAATCAAAAGGTTGAAAATGCTGTTTCCGGACTTTTCTGTCTTAATAAAGCTAATCATGATTTAACCATCGCTTAACTGATAACGGCCGAGGCCGAATACGGTTTCTTTGCCGATGTGCAGCCATTGGCCGATATGCAGCAATTGGGCGAATTCTAGCGGCAAATGGTCAAACCGCCAAGTGCCGGTGATGCCGCCGAGGGTTATGGCTTGTTGTTGGCGGTTGGAATAGCGGCTCCAGTCGCGCCATTGTAATTCGCCGGTGGCGCTGACTGTGGCGGCTGCGCGGCTCAGGTGCGGGAAATCGGCATTGAGCGGCTGTGCCCAGTGTTCGGTGGCGATGGCGGAGGTGCGCCGCATGAGTTGGCGCAGAAGGATGTCGGCGCTGATGCGGTGTATGCCCAATACGCTGTTTTTGCTTTGCAGGCGCATGGGGGTGCGGATATGCAGGGTGGCTGCGGTGGGATAGCGTTCGGGCAGAATCAGGCTGTTGGCGTGCTCCTGAATTCGGCCGTCTGAAAATACCGGCTGCCAGCCTTGTGCGGTTTCGATATCGATGTGTTGCAAGCTGCCACGCCCTTTGATTGCGCCGATGCCGCGCTCGAATGCTTGGGCAAAAGCGAAGGCAATCAGGGGCAGTTGCGCTCGGGCACCTCCGATCAGCACAAGGTTGAAATGGTAGGTTTCACCGCTTTTATAATGATATTTGCCATCTTCAGGGGCTTCGATAATGTAGGGCTGCGGCGGATTTTGGCTTTTGCTTTTGCCGAGTGCGGGGTTGGGCGGGGTGGCGAAAATGCGGCTGTAGGGGCAGCTTTGCAGCAGCGGGCAGCCGCTGCATTCTTTTTGCCGGGTCATGCAGGCAAGGCGGCGCAGGGCATGTCCGAATACGCCGCGAAGGGTGGAGCCGGCATATTCGGGCAGACGCATTTCGCTTTCCAGCGCAAAGCCGAAACGGTAACGGGCGATGGGCAGCTCGGCGGGGAGGTTGAGGGGGTTTTTAGGGTTCATGGTTTTCAGACGGCCTTTATTCACCGCGCAGTTGTTTTAACATGGCTTTGATTTCTTTTTCACGCTTGTTGATAAAAAAGCCTCGTTTGAGATTTTCCAGTTTTTTGAACGAGAAGGCGGTGGCGATTTGCTGCTTGCTGTTGTCATCCATCTCGGCGGTGGCTTGTTCCCATGCGGTTTTCAGTTGGTTGAAAAAAACGTTGCTGGCGGTGTCGTTGCGGGGGTCGAACGGGAAGTCCCGCAGCTTTTGCGTCCAGTCGGCAATCAGGCGGTCGGCGGGTTTCATGGCGGCCAGCTCGGCTGCGTGAGCGGCGGCAGCGGCTTGTTCGGCGGCGGCCTGTTCGATTTTGGCACGCTCGGCAGCTTCGGCTTCTGCGCGGATGGCGGCTTTCTGAGCGGCTGCGGCTTGTTTTCGTTCGTGCAGCTTGGCTTGCAGGGCTTGAATGTCGTTCAAATGGCTGCTGTTTTGTTGACACCAGTTTTGCAGGGCGGCATTGCCGCCTTGCGGGTCGATTTCAACCAATGCCCAGCCAAACGGTAACAAGCCGTGGGTTTCGGTGGCGGCTTGAGCGGCCAGCCACACGGTTTTGGTGTGTTGCTGAAAACTGCTGCGTTGTCTGCCGGTCTCCGGATCTTTGCCTTCGTTGATTTTAATTTGTGCCAAGCCGCTCAGGGTTTTGCTTTCTGCACCGCCATGTTTGCCCAGTCGCACCAACATGATTTCGCCATCGTCTAACTGCGGCTTCAATGCAGCCAGCAGATTGCGGGTGTGTTGCAGCCATTCCGGATGAATCAGGCCGCGCTCGTCGAGCAGCCTGTTTTCGGCTTCAAAGCGTTTGAGATGATAGCGGTTGGCATTTTGGGCGATTTGTTGCAGGTTTTGTAGTGGTGTTTTGGGCAGGCTTGCATTGGGCTGTTTGATAGGTGGGTTATGCGCCAACAGCAGTCTTTGCAGGGTGCAGCTTCCGCCAAATGCGCGGTATTGACCGTGTTGGATGGTTTCGCGGCGGCCGGTCACACCTTTGGCCTGCACAATAATTTTGTTGCCATTGCCATCTAAAACAAAAACACCATCTATATCGCGTTTATAAACGATGTGCTTTTTCTTATTAACCGCATATTGGATTTGGGTGGCGATAGTGCCGTTTGCCGTAAAATCGGCAGTTTTGAGCAGACGCAGGCCGTCTGAAGCGAAGCTGCCAAGCAATTCGGTTTCATAATGGGCGGCATCGTTTTGTCTGGGTCTGCCTTTGCTGTAAGGCTGCTTTTCGGCCAGTTGGTCAAGCCAGGCGGTGCGCAGGCAGCCTTTGAGCGCACTGCCGGGGATATAGGGCTGGTGGTTGACGGGATTGACGGCGGTGCGCTCAATTATAAAACTATTGCCCACTTTTTGACCGCTCTGCTCGCGGTTGGCCACTTTGCCCAGTTTCTCATATTCGCTTGCCAAGGCGCTGCTTACCCCCACAATTTTGTAGGCGCAATCGGCAAATGTGCTGCCGTGCTTTTTGAAGTAATTCTGTATCGCCAAGGTGTCGCCGCGCTGGGCCGTTTGCAGCAGTTCGTTGCGCTGCTGCGGGGTAAGCGCAGCTTGCGACGGATCAAAGGCATACAGTGCGCCGTCTGAAATCACGTAATTGGTTGGCTCGTAGTCTTCGCCTGTGCCTAAATGCAGCGGCGATAAGGGGGTGAGATACAGTTGGTGGTTTTGTAGAAAATTTTGCGGCATGATGCGCTCCGTTTTTTCTTCTAGGCCGTCTGAAAGCAGCGGTTTAGTTTTTATTTATCGGTTTCAAGCGTAAAGGCGATCGCGGGGGCATAGCCTTGCTGCACAGCTTGCGGCTGGCTTTTGGAAATGCCTGTTATCCCTTGCCCGACATAATGGCCGTCTGAAACCGCGCCGCTGAATACTGCGCCGGTTTGCGCCATCAATACAGGCTGTTTGAACGGCTGCCCGGCGGTGGCCTGCACATTGCCGTGGCGGCCGAATCGGGTTTGGGTGTGGTAATAGCTGCGCTCGGCATTGTAGCCCAGGTCTTGCGGGCAACTGTTGGCAAGGGTGAACACGGCGTTGTCTTTTGCGTGGCGTTTAAATAAATCGGTGGCTTCAAGGCTGATGATGCGGTATTTGCCCAGCCCTGCGCCCGCATCGCGTCCGTAGCCGCTCAATCCGATATTTTCCAATATTTGTTGCAACTGCGCAGCGTTCAGACGGCCTTCGTCCAGCAGCAGGTAAATCTGCCAGTCATGCTCTGCGGCATACCAGATTTGCTCGCTTTCATACGGGACAAACTGCCCGCCCGCGCCGGTGGTGTGGGTTTGGCGGTTGAGGCTGTTGTGCGGCTGGCTGTGGCGGCTGATAAGGTGCGGGGCAAGTTCATGGTTGCTTTTAGCCTGCATCTGCCAGCGGCGGCTGCTTTCTGCCAAAGCGGTTTCAGGCAGCCATTGGCGTTTTTTGAGCTTTTTGCGGTCGGTTTCTCCATCTTGCTGCCAGTAGGCCGACGGCAGGGTAGGCAGCGGCAGATGGTCTTTGGGCAAGGCATCGGAAACAATCAGAAACGGGCGCTTGTCGGTATAGCCTTGCAGGCATTGCTCGAGCCGCGTTTCGCCGTATTGCTCGACGATGCCCCAGCAGATTTGCCCGAACAGGGTGTCGCCCACCAGCGGCGTGCCGAAGGCGGTTTCGGGTTGGATAATCAATCGGTATGCTTGCATAATGTTATTTCGCAAAAGGTTGGATGGCGGCAAAGCATGAGCTGATGTCTTCGCCATTGCGCGTGATCGCGGTAAAGGCCACTTTGCCGTAGCCGCGCGAACCGTTGCCGCCAAGGCTGTCCCATTCCAAGAGTTTCAAGCCTTGCAGCAGGGTGTCGAACAGGGCTTTGTCATCGCCGTCGAATTCTTTAATGGTGAGCTTGAAGTCGAATCGGGCACCGGCGGGCACGCGCTCGGTTTGGCGCGGGTCTTGGGCTGTTCCGGCGATGCGGTTGATGCGGTTTTCGCTTTTGGCTTCGGTGAGCGGCAGGTTGTCTTCGCGAAGTCGGTCGGCATAGTCTTTATTCAAGGGGCAATCCCAAAAGGATACGCGGGTGTGGCCGATTTCTTTTTGAAAGTCTTCGTTTTGGGTGTCGCCGCTGATGCCGAACAGCTGCAAAATGGCTTTAACGGCTTGCTGTTGTTCGTTTTGGGCGCGGTCGTATTCTGTTTTGCCCAGCGGAGCTTCCTGCACTGCGCCGCTTTTCCATTCGAGCAGGCTGCGGATTTTGCCTTTCAGGCTGCTGCCGGGAATATAAGGCTCGCCGCTGACGGGATGCTTGATGACTTCGTTGTCGATGCCGCCGATGTGGATTTCGCTGTCGCCGCCGCCGATGTGCAGGCCGGTTTCTAAAATCAGGGTGGCTTCAAGAATGTGGATATTGGTTAATTGCATGATGTTCTCCGGTTATTTTTTCTCTTCGTTGGCTTTGCGGAAACCGAGCACGGCTTCAAAAAACAGTTTGGCGTTTTTCAGGCTGTCGGGGCTGTGGATTTGGCCGATGATTTGGTTGAAAACGTCAACAAAATTATCGTCCACATGTTTTCGCCCTTTGGAATAAGCGGCTTTGGCTTTCAGCATTTGAATAAACGGGGCCGCGTTTTGATAGGCTTCTTCGCGTGAGGCTGCCTGAAACACTTTGTCGTGCCACATGGTCAGCTCATCGTAGAATTTACGCAGTTGGGTGGATTTGTTTTTATCCTTATTCTGGCTGATATGTTCGGCAGCATTTCTGGCAGTGTCGCTGAAAATATCAATTTCCAGCTTGTCCAGTTTGATCTTATTCAGTTCCATTATTTTGCCCTCAGTAGGTAGAAGTGGTTAAACAGGGGAATGCGGTATTTCGCACCCAATTTCCCAATGCCGTTTTGGTAAAAGGCTTCGGTAAGCCGGGCATAGCCGTTGTTTTTGTCGGTCATGTTTTTGCTGTCGTTTACGTGGCGGCGGATGCGGTAGGCAAAGCGGCTGCGCCACATGCCGGCGGCGATATTGCCGCTTTTTTCTGCTTCTGCCTGTTCGCTAAATTGCAGCATATTGTAGATAAATCCGGTGCTTAATCCGTAGTCTTCTCTCAGACGGCCTATCCGTTCAAAGGCCGTCTGAATATCGCCCCATTGCTGCCACGATACAGTTTGCCCATAGAGGCATATGCTGTTTTTGCTGCCGTATCCTTTGGTGGCTTCCTGTTTGTTTTCCGGATAGGCTTTGGCGGCTTCCAGCGCTTCTTCGGCATAAGCCGACAGCTTGCCTACGGGCAGGCCGGGCTTGGTCACGGCAATGCCTGCGCTGAATGTGATGCCTGAATTGCCTGCCACATAATCAGCAAAGCGCATGCGCATATCGGCAGCCAGCTTTTGGGTTTGCAGCCACGGGCCGATAAGGAAAAAGTCATCGCCGCCGGCAAATACAGTGTAGGTGTTGGGATAACATTCGGCGCAATAGGCGGGCAGCCACAGGCTGAAAAAGTGGTTCATCTGCCGCGACAAGGCGGCCATTTTGGCAAAAGTCGGCTCACTCAAGCCTTGCTGGAAAATATTGCCAAGGTTGTCGACATCGCCTTTGAGCGCGGCAATGGCTACTTTGCCGGCAAAGGTGTCGCCGTTTTCTGTGTGTCGTTCTTCGCAGGCCAGATGGCTGAAGGTTTTCGGGCTGCTTTCGCGCACTTCTTCTGCATCTTCCGTGTCTTTAACGGGCGCGTATTTGTTGCACGGCCATTCATCAACTTCGCTAAAGTGCGGCACATAGGCATTGATATAACGCCGCGCATAGCCGTGCCATAAGGTATCGCGGATGTTTTGCGGCAGGCTGAAATCCCAAAAGCGCAACAGGCTGCCCGCTCTAGCTTGGTTGCCGAACTTGCCGCTGATGTCTTGCTCTTCGGTAAAGGCCACGGTAAAGCCGAATATCGGCAGCTTGAGCTTGCGGGTATGAACACCGTCTGAAACCTCATCTGCACCATCCAGCACCATCAGGCGCTCTTTGTGGGTAAGCTCGCTGCCTAAATCGATTTGATCTTGTGAAAGGCGGGAAACAGCATGATTTTTTTCACCTTCCTCACCCGGCAGTTGCTGGTTATAAAGGCAAACACCTTTTTCATAATCGGTATTCAACACGGCAGGCGCTGCGCCGGTTAAATTGAAGCGTTGCAATTTGGCCTGTTCCAACACTTCAAAAGACTGTTTGACCAGTGCCTTGAAACGCTTTTTATCAACAAAATCGCTGCAAGCGGCGGGTTGGGTTGCCAGGCCCAGGGCCACTTGGCCGAGGCTGTGTTGCAAAAACCACTGGTTAATCTCTGTGCGCACTTTTGTTACAGCCTCGCGCACTTCAGCAGTATTGGGCGCAACAATCATAAATTTGCCCGCTGCATTGAGAATCTGCGAAGTCGGCGGCAAGGCGCAGGCGCGCAATACTTTCAGTGCAGCCAGTTCGGCAAACAGAGAAACTTGGAACGAACGTCCGCGCAGGAGTTTGGCCGCTTTTTTATTGGTTTGGCTGCCTGAGGCAAAGATAAAATTTTGAATGCCGAAAAAGTCGCCCTGTATCAACAGGATTTTTTGTTCGTCCCAATCGCTGCGACTTTTGAGTGCGGAAACAGCATCGACATCGGTTTTCCCTTCCGCTTCGTGCCAGCGCCATAGAGCAGCCGCCAACGCGGCGGTGGTTTTACTGTGGTCATACAGCGATACCTCGGGTTTCATGCCAAATGCGGTTGCCGCAGGAATAGCCTGGGTGTAGGTTTGCCATAGGGTATCGAAATGATCCAGCCATAAATTCCAGTTGCTGCGGTGTGAAGCCGGAATGCGTTTCAAATTGTGTAGAAAATCCTGCCATAAGTCGCGGTATGCCTTTTGCGCCTGTGCGTTATCAGCCGGCTCGGCGGTGTCGCGCCATTGCGGGAAAATGGCTTCGGGCGATAGGGGCTTGAGCGGATAGCAGTAATCCAATCCGGCATTTTCAGACGGCCTCACTTCACCATTTAAGGAAATTTGTTCAAACAGGGTCAGCAAGCGCGCCTGATCATGGTTTTTACCGGTTTTGCTTTTGGGATTAAGGCCTTGGTTACCGTCGGTTTGGTTGTGCCGCTCGAATTCTTCCCGCTCGAAACCGGAAGCCACGCGCTCGGCTGTGGCGATAATCCATTGCAGAAAGGTGTCGGGCTTGTGGTGCATGGCCGAGGCATTGAGCAGCGAATCGGTTTTGTCTTCACCCGCTTGACGGCCGGCAAACGGATACATATCGCCGCGCACCAAATCCGGCGCATGCCGCTCTAGAATATCCCATGCCAACGCAGTGTAGGCGGCATGCTTGTGGGTGTGGATATCAGATGGTTTGCCATCGGCAAACTTTCCCGGACAATACATCCGGATATAGGTTTGCAACGTTTCATCCGGCACTTCCGGCCGGGCGCGCTCGGCAAATTTGCCCAAACCATACAGATAGACAGCAAAAGCAACTTTGGCGGTGGCATAATGCATAGAAATACTCCGCTTCACTTAATGTTAAATTGAATTAATTTTGGAACTTTTATACAGTTTATCAAAACATATACACTTTTTGCCGTCTTACAAATTTGTGTATTTTTAGAAGCTTTCATTTCAACTAAAATACCCGGCTCAAAAAATAACCCCGCTGCCTTGCCGTATCCGTATTGTCTTCGGTTTACTGCCTTGGCAGCTTGTTTTTGAATTGGTAGATTGGTATAAGACGGCGGTGCGGGAACAGCCATGTATACGATTACGGCCTGCGGCCTAATCGTACTTGTGTTGAAGAACAGTAGAAACAACAATATATCAGGCCGTCTGAAACGTTTCAGACGGCCTGTTTGCAGTATTGGCTTTAAGCGTTTTCCACCCGCGCCAAAATATCGGCAAATGCGGCCACGGTGCGCTCGATGTTTTGCAGCTTGTCCAAGCCGAAAAGGCCTAAGCGGAAGGTGGAAAAATCGCTGCGTTCGCCGCATTGCAGCGGCACGCCGGCGGCAATCTGCATGCCTTGTGCGGCAAAAGCTTTGCCGTTTTGGATTTCGGGATGGGTGGTGTAGCTCACCACCACGCCGGGGGCTTCGAAGCCGGCCGCGGCCACGCTGGGGAAGCCTTGTGCGGCCAAGAGTGCGCGCATTTTTGCGCCCAATTCGGTTTGTGCGGCTTTGAGCTTATCGAAACCGATGGCTTCGGCTTCCTGCATCACCTCGCGCAAAATCAGAAGCGCATCGGTGGGCATGGTGGCGTGATAGGCGTGGCCGCCGTTTTCAAAAGCGGCCATGATGGCGAGCCATTTTTTCAAATCGAGCGAGAAGCTGTCGGATTCAGTGGCTTGCACTTTTTGATAAGCGGCTTCGCTCAGCATCACCAGGCCGCAGCAGGGAGAGCCGCTCCAGCCTTTTTGCGGCGCGGAAATCAACACATCAATACCGAGCTTTTGCATATCAAGCCAGATGCAGCCCGAGGCGATGCAGTCGATGACGAGTAAGCCGCCCACGGCGTGCACGGCTTTAGCGAGCGCTTGAATATAATCGTCGGGCAACATAATGCCCGAGGCGGTTTCCACATGTGGGGCAAACACCACGGCAGGGCGGTATTCGGCGATGGCAGCGGCCACTTCTTCGATTGGCGCGGGCGCAAACGGCGCTTGCGCTTCGTCGGCCTGGCGGGCGGTGAACACGCGCGTGTCTGCGGCGATGCGGCCTTGCTCGAGAATCTGCGTCCAGCGGAAGCTGAAAAAGCCGTTGCGGATAATCAGGCATTTTTCATCTCGCGCCAATTGTCGGGCCACGGCTTCCATGCCCGACGTGCCGCTGCCGGGCACCACGGCGGCATAATCGGCACCATACACTTTTTTCAGCGTGGCGGAAATTTCGCGCAAGGCCGTCTGAAACTTTTGCGACATGTGGTTGAGGGCGCGGTCGGTGTAAACCACGGAATATTCGAGCAGGCCGTGTTCATCGATTTCGGGGCGGGGCAGGGTGGTCATGCAGTTTCTCCGTTTGTTGTGGTGTGTGGCGGATATTAGCATTATTGCGGATAAGCTTAAAGGCCGTCTGAACGGGTTTTCAGACGACCTTGTTGATTCGGCAATTAAATATTGAACATTTTCAGATACCGGCAAACAAGCCTTTGGCTTGTTGCCCTCTCCCTAGCCCTCTCCCACGGGAGAGGGAACAGGTTTCTGCTGCGGGCAAGAGGATGTGAATATTCAATAATTAGTTGCCGTATCTATAGGGTCTGTTCACATTTCATCACGCGGCAATGTTTTGGCTCAAAACTCGCCTGCTGTGCTCAAATCAGCTTTTTCAGCGTTTCATGTTCGCGCTTGATGGCGGCGATGGCTTGGTCGTAGCGGTGCATGCGCCGCAGCGAGCGGATAATCAGGTAGGCGGAAAAGGCAATCAGCAGCAGATTGATGCTGCTCACCAGCGCCAAAAGCGGCCACACATGGGTGATTTCGTAATATTTGGAGGTGGCAATCAGGGCGCTGAAAATGGAGAGCGGCAGCGCCAGCATGGCAATGCCGGTGCGCATCACCGAGAGCGAGGTGCGCTTTTCAGAGAGCAAAAGCTGCACTTGGTTGATGCTGAGAATGTCGGATTGGTTGTGTTTGTTCATTGGCTTATTTGGCCAGTGCTTTGGCTTGGGCAAAGTCGATTTCACCGGCGCGGTATTGCGCCCAATGTCGGGTAACGTAATCGCTCATGGCTTGTTGGTGTTCGGCTTGGGTGTGTTTGAGGATGCTCATTGCAGTATTGTCTTTCAAATACTGTAAACAACGCTAGAATTTCCTACACTATTTTCGGCTCGCCGCCTTGTTATCTTATTTTTTTAGAATTGGTATTATTTGCCGCTGTCGGGCGGATGATAAATGTCAGTATAATGTGCCGCTTGATGATATACGGTAAGCCTGAGGCCGTCTGAAAGCTCGGGCTGTTATTTAAAGCTCGGGCTGTTATTTGAGGATGGGAAATGCGGTATTTATTTTATAAAAAATGGTTGGTGCAATGGCTGGCGGTGTTTTTGCTGTCGTTGCTGATTTTGGGGCTGGGGCGTGCTTTTTTATTTTACCGCTATGTGTCGGATACGGTGAAAAACGAATATGCGGCCGATGTTTTTGCTATGTTTTTCAAGGGATTGCAGTTTGATATTAAAATCAGTGCCATTGTTGTGGCTTTGCCTTTGTTGTTGGGGGCGGCCTGTTTGGCAACTGTGAAATCGGCTGCCTGGTTTGACCGCCATCAAAACAAGCTGTTGCTCGGGCTTTTGTTGTTGCTGCTCACTGCAACGGTGGCGAATGTGTTCTATTTCGGGGTTTATGAGCGCCAGTTTGATGTGTTTGTGTTCGGATTGGTCGATGAGGACCCTGCGGCGGTGTTGAAAACCATGTGGTCTGACTTCCCTGTTTTAAGCGTATTGCTGGGCTTGGCTGTGGTCGGGGGGGCGGGGTACAAGCTGCTTTCCCGCGTGCGTTTGCGGGCAGGAGAGCGTGTCCGGCAGACGGACGGCCTTTGGCTGAAAGCTGTTTTGGCGGTGTTGCCGCTATTGTTGCTGGCGGCGGGCATTCGCGGCTCGATGGGTAAGTTTCCTTTACGGCAGGATTCGGCACAGATTTCTGCGGCATCGCAACTCAACAGATTGGTGCCCAATGCTTTGATTTCCTTGGATTGGGCGCGTAAAGAATATAAGAACAGCGGCTCTTTTGATGAGGTTTCTGATGAAGACGGAATCAAGCTTATCAGCCGTTTGCAGGGCAAGCCGGCGGCATCGGCGGCGTTGTCGCAATTTGTGGTAAAAACACCGCATAACGCTGCGGTGGAGGCGCACCGCCCGAATGTGGCGTTGGCGGTGATGGAAAGTATGGGCAGCCATCTCTTGCAGTTGGATACGCCGCAGCGTGATTTGATGGGCGCATTGGCACCGCACTTTAAGCAAGATTGGGTGTTCCGCAAATTTGTTTCCGAGGGCGACGGCACCAGCGATTCGCTGCACCGCTTTTTTGTGCGCAGTCCCAAGCTGAATTTGAGCCAATCTACAGCGAAAAATAAATCATTCATCAGCAATATGTTCAAGCCCTACCATGATGCAGGTTACCGCACGATGTATATTACGGCGGGTAACGGTGGCTGGCGCGATTTCAATAATTTTCTCACGCATTTGGGTGTAGATGATTTTGTGGATGAGAATACGCTGAAAGCCCGCTATCCCGAAGCGAAATCAGATACTTGGGGCGTGCCGGACGAATATATGTTCCGTTATGCGGCAGAGGTGTTGGCCGAAGCGGAGCAAAGCGGCAAACCGGTGTTTGTGATGATGATGTCGATGACCAATCATCCGCCTTATAAATTGCCTGCGCCGCATCAACGCTTGGCCTTTAAGTTGGACAACCAAGAGCAAAGCCGTTTGAGCCAGTTGGCGACAGGTGAAGCGTTAAATGAAATTCTGAACACGTTCCGCTACAGCAATGACCAATTGGGGCGCTTTATCAGCGAAGTGAAACAACACGCGCCGCATACGGTGATTGCGGCCACGGGCGACCACAATATGCGCGCCATCGGCTATCCCGAGCCCAACGAAACGGCGCTGGGGCACGCTGTGCCGTTTTATCTGTATGTGCCGCCCGAATACCGCAACGAAGCGGTTTACAGGCCCCAACGGGCAGGCTCGCATAAAGATGTGATGCCGACCTTGTATGCGCTTTCCTTATCCGAGCGCGATTATTATCAAAACGGCTGCAATCTGGTGGCGGCAGAACCCTCTTCACCGTGGTGCGGTTATGGCTACAATAGCGAGGTGTTGTTGACGGAACACGGCTTTTTCAATTTGAGCAGCCGCGAATACCGGCGTTGGCAAAACAGCGCGGATTTGCGTGCGGAAGCCAAAGCGGAAGCGCCGACGGCCGACGAGCAGGCTTTGATCGATAAAGGCAGCGCATATGCCGACTTTCTAAATTGGCAGCTCAACCGGATGGTAACGCAGCAGATGTAAAATAATCAGGCCGTCTGAAACAAGTTTTACAGCACAATTCAAAATTGCTGTAAAACTTGTTTCAGACGGCCTGATTGATGTTGATTGTTAAACAACTTGGGTTTGGTGCTCGTCGCCTACGCGGCTGCGGATTTCGCCCAAGCGATACACGGTTTCGCCTTGTCCGGCCAAGAATGCCTGCACGGCTTCGGCATCTTCGGCGGCGACAATCACCACCATGCCGATGCCGCAATTGAAGGTGCGGTACATTTCTTGAGTTTCGACATTGCCGCCTTGTTGCAGCCATTGGAACAACTTCGGCAACGGCCACGCTTTGGCATCGATTTGGGCAACGGTGTTTTCGGGCAGCACACGCGGCACGTTTTCGGTGATGCCGCCGCCGGTGATGTGCGCCATGCCTTTGATGGTGAATTGTTTGAGCGCGGCCAGAATCGGCTTCACATAAAGGCGGGTGGGCGCGATGATGGCTTGACGCAGGGTTTGGCCGTTGTCGAATTCGGCATCCAAATCGGGCTGGTCGCGTTCGATGATTTTACGCACGAGCGAATAGCCGTTGGAATGGGCGCCGTTGGAGGCCAAGCCCAGCACCACATCGCCGGGCACGATGCTGCGCCCGTTGATTACTTGGTCTTTTTCCACCACGCCCACGGCAAAGCCCGCCAAATCGTATTCGCCCTCGGGATACATGCCGGGCATTTCGGCGGTTTCGCCGCCAATCAGCGCGCAGCCCGATTCTTCGCAGCCGGCGGCAATGCCTTTAATCACATCGGTGGCGCGCGCCACATCGAGTTTGCCGCAGGCGAAATAATCGAGGAAAAACAAAGGCTCTGCGCCTTGCACGAGAATATCGTTTACGCTCATGGCCACTAAATCAATGCCCACGGTGTCGTGTTTGTCCCAATCGAAAGCGAGTTTGAGTTTGGTGCCCACGCCGTCGGTGCCCGACACCAGCACCGGGTTGCGGTATTTTTTGCTGATTTCCACCAGCGCGCCGAAGCCGCCCAAATCGCCCAGCACTTCGGGGCGCATGGTGCGCTTGGCAAAAGGTTTGATGTTTTCAACCAATTGGTCGCCCGCGTCGATATCGACACCGGCATCGCGGTAGCTCAGTGAATTGCTCATTTTAAACAAGGCCTTTTCGGTCAGGTGGAATCGGGCGTATTTTACCCGATTTCGCTGCGGCTTTGCGCTTGGCGGGGAAATTATTTCAGACGGCCTGAGGTTGGGTTTTTAAGGAGGCTCTGAAAAACGCCGGCGCAATGCGTTATTCAGCGCTTCTTTGAGTGCAATATTGGGAAGCGGCAGGCTTGGGTTTGGCAAAGGCCGTCTGAAAACTTTTCAGACGGCCTTTCAATATAGTGGAATGAAAGAAAAACTTATACAGGCGCATGTAGCAAGCCATATGCAGAAGCCGTTTAAACCGCGTGCGTGGCTGCGCCACACACCCTACACATGATGCTAAATTTCTTATTTTTGTATAAGTTTTTCATTCATTTAACTATATCATGCAATGGCGGTTTAGGGATTGAGATCTTCCTGCCGGTATTTTTTCAACTGATAA
Organism: Uruburuella suis; assembly: GCF_004341385.1. GTDB lineage: Bacteria > Pseudomonadota > Gammaproteobacteria > Burkholderiales > Neisseriaceae > Neisseria > Neisseria suis. Next base: position 24,064 of record NZ_SLXE01000015.1, on the reverse strand, counting down.
GCGAGCGTGGGGCGGCTGATGCCGAGCTTGCGGGCGGCATCGGAAATATTGCCGCCGCTTTGTTTGATGGCGGCGAGCATGATTTGCTCGTTCCATTTATCGAGGTTGAAATCGGTTTCGAGCAGGTTTTGGATATAGGCTTCGTTGCTGCTGCCGGCCGGGGCGCTGGCCAAGGTGCCTGCTTGGGCGGAAATGGCTAGGAGGGCGGGCGCGGCGGCGAGGCCGGCAAACAGGGCTTCGGCTTGGATGGGGCGGTTGTGGTCGGTGAGAATCACGCCGCGCTCGATCACGTTTTCCAGCTCGCGGATATTGCCCGGCCACGGGTGGTTGAGCAGCAGCTCGCGGCCGTAGTCGCTGATGCCGGGGATGTTTTTCTGATAAAGCGCGGTGTATTTTTTCAGAAAATATTGAATCAGCAGCGGAATATCCTAGCGGCGCTCGCGCAAGGGCGGGATAAACACGGGAAAGGTGTTGAGGCGGTAATATAAATCGGCACGAAAGCGCCCTTGCTGCACGGCTTCGAGCAGGTTTTCATTGGTGGCCGCCACCACGCGCACGTCGATTTTGCGGGTTTGGCTGCCGCCCACGCGCTCGAGCTCGCCCTCTTGCAGCACGCGCAAAAGGGCGGCTTGTGCGCGTGGCGAGAGCTCGATGATTTCATCCAAAAAAATAGTGCCCGAATGGGCGCGCTCGAATTTGCCGGGCTTGCTCTGCACGGCGCCGGTAAACGCGCCTTTTTCCACGCCGAATAATTCCGATTCCACCAATTCGGGCGGAATGCAGGCGCAATTCACGGCCACAAAAGGCTGGTCGGCGCGGCGGCTGCCGGCATGCAGGCCTTTGGCAAAGGCTTCTTTGCCCACGCCGGTTTCGCCTTCGAGCAACACGCTCACTTTGCTTTGCGAGGCTTTTTCCAGTAAATCGCACACTTGGCGGAAAGCCGCCGATTCGCCCACGGCATCGAATAATTGGGTGCTGTCGAGTAAATCGTGGTGGTTTTGCTGCTTTAATTCGTTGATTTCGTTGCGCAGGCTGAAAAGCTCTTCTTCGATGGAATCGGGCAGAAACGAGCGCTCGAGATCGGTTTCGCCCTCCCATTCGTCTACCGTTTTGCCGATGATGTGGCAATGGTCGTGCCCCATGGCTTCGCACAAGGTTTCTTTAAAGGCGATTTCTTTGCCCAGAAAATAGCTGGTGTAACCGCTGGCATAGCCCAAGAGCGTCCAGCAGATCGGCTCTTTGGAAATGCCGTGCTTCTTTTTGTGGTAGCTCACTTCGAAAGAGTCGTGCCAGTCGAACGTGCCTTTGAAGAGGCCTTTTTCCACATCAAACGAAAGCAGGCGCGGGGTGACTTTGACCATGCCGCGTATGGTGTGCAGCTGGGGGCCGGCGGCAAAGGCTTCTTCTATGCTTTGGTGCGGGCGGATTTTTTTGGCGATTTGGGCATCCTGCATGCCGGCGTAATAGCCGTAGCGCAGCAAAAAGCGCTTGGCGCGCGCCATGCCGAGCGATTCGATTAAGTCTTCCCGAAATTGCCACAAGGCATAAGCGTGGCTGAGCAGCATGCGCTCGCCGTGAAACCAGATTTTGCCGTTTTCCACATCGAAGCGGATTTCATCCAGCAAATCTTGCGCCCAATGGGCGGCTTTTTTTTGTGCGTTCATATTCCTTCCTTTGCATGGCTTTTTTTATGTTCCGGCGGCGCCGAAAGCGGCGTTGGCCGGATGTTTTTTGTGATAGTGGCACCGTTGAATCGGGGGTGTCAATGCTTTCGGCGGGTATTATTTTTATGTAAATGAGATAAATTGAGCAAATGCTTAAACGGCTTTTTTGAATTTGATCAAATGGTGAAAAAAGCCGGATAAAAAATAGGGGCTTTTAGCGGGTTAAATAATAAATTGATTATATATCAATATTGTATATTGTTTTTTAAAAGTTGGCACATGATTTGCTTTGCTAAATGTAAAGCTGCTTGGATTTTTCGGGAGAAATGTATGAAAAAAAATAAATTAAGAAATCAGGCTGCCGGCGGGCTGGTGAAATACATCCGCATACGCAGTGAGCCGGGGGCGCGTTTTGTGGAGTTTGATTTTGCCATCAACGACCCGACGCTTTATGTGGAATTGATTATGCCGCCGCAAAGCTTTGCCGATTTCTGCCGCCACAACGAAGTGGTGGAAATGAGTGCGGCGCAAATGGCGCAAAACGATGCCGAGGCCGAAAAATGGCGCTACGGCGAAAACACCCTTGTGGGGCCGCTGCATCAAGAGCAGCAGGCCGTCTGAAACCCATCTTGCAGGAGCTTTGTATGACTCTGGAAATCAAAACCGCCACCATCGCGCCGGTGCGCCACACCTATGCCAATATTGCGCGCCGTTTCGGTGAAAAGCCGGCCACCCGCTATCAGGAAGCCACTTATGATGCGCAGGCCACCGCCAATTTTCACTATCGGCCGCTGTGGCAGCCGCAAAAAGAGCTGAACGACAAGCACTACACCGCGCTGGAAATGGCCGATTGGTATGCCTTGCGCGACCCGCGCCAGTTTTACTACGGCGCTTATGTGCAAAACCGCGCCCGTATGCAGGATGCGGCCGAACACAATTATGCTTTTTTCGAAAAGCGCGATTTGGCCGGCTTTATCGGCGAAGAAGCGCGCAAAGCGGTGGTGTTCGGCCTGCTGCCGCTGCGGCATGTGGAGCAAACCGCCAATCTGAACCATATGTCGGGCGCGGCCTACGGCTACGGCACCGCCATCACGCAGGCCTGCCTTTATGCCGGCATGGACCGGATGGGCATGGCGCAATACTTGTCGCGCATCGGCCTGCTGCTCGACGGTAACAGCGGCCAATCGCTGGCCGAGGCCAAAGAAATATGGATGAGCCACCCGGCTTGGCAGGGCGTGCGCGCTTTGTGCGAAGAGATGCTGGTGGAGCAAGATTGGTTTGCGCTTTTTTGGGTGCAGGCTTTGCTGGTAGACAGCCACATCCGCCAGATTTTCTACACCGGCCTCGAGCAGGCGTTGGCCGGACAAGGTGCGCGCGATATGGCCATGCTCACCGAATTTATGCACGACTGCCTGAAAGACATTTCCGCCTGGAGCGACAGCGTGTTTAAAGCCGCCGCCGCCGAGAGTGAAGCCAACCGCGCCTTGCTGGCCGGCTGGCTGGAAAAATGGCAGCCGCAAGTGGCCGCGGCTTATGGCGAAGTGGCCGAAGCTTTGCTGGGCGATGCGGCAGAGGGCGCAATGAGCGCTGCGGCAGAAGAAATCGGCAAACGCGCCGCCAAAGCCGGCGTGGCCGTCTGAAAAAAGATAAGGAGAAAGTGATGTCGAAAGTATATCTGGCGCTGCAAGACAACGATTTGTCGCGCTACATCGTGGAAGCGGTGGAAGCCGACAACCCCAACGTGACCGTGATTTACCAGCCCGCGATGATACGCATGGAGCGCGAAGATTCGCTGGTGGTGCGCCGCAGCACGGTGGAAGAGAAGCTCGGCCAAAGCTGGGATGTGCAGGAATTGCATCTTAATTTGATCACCATCGGCGGCAACGTGGATGAAGACGACGAACAATTCAGCCTGAGCTGGCAGCGCTAAGCGGCTGGGCAGAGGAGAAAACACAAATGGCAGCCAAGCTCAATATTAAAGACAAATACCGCCTGCTCACCCGCGATTTGGATTGGGAATTTTCCTATCAAGAGCGCAAACAGGCATTCCCTTATGAAGATTTCGAGGGCATCAAAATCACCGATTGGTCGAAATGGGAAGACCCATTCCGCCTCACCATGGATGCTTATTGGAAATACCAAGCCGAAAAAGAGAAAAAACTTTATGCCATTTTCGATGCATTTGCGCAAAACAACGGCCAAATGAATATTTCCGACCCGCGCTATCTCAACGCCATCAAGATTTTCCTCACCGGCGTAACCCCGCTCGAATATCAGGCTTTTCAGGGCTATGCCCATGTGGGGCGGCAATTCGGCGGCATCGGCGCGCGCATTGCCTGCCAGATGCAGTCGATCGACGAATTGCGCCATGTGCAAACGCAAATCCACGCCATGAGCCATTACAACAAATTCTTCGACGGCTTTCAGGATTGGAGCCATATGCACGACCGCGTGTGGTATCTCTCCGTGCCCAAATCGTTTTTTGAAGACGCGCGCTCGGCCGGGCCGTTTGAATTTCTGCTCGCCATCAGCTTTTCGTTTGAATACGTGCTGACCAATCTTTTGTTTGTGCCCTTTATGTCGGGCGCGGCGCACAACGGCGACATGGCCACGGTGACGTTTGGCTTCAGCGCCCAATCCGACGAAGCCCGCCACATGACGCTCGGCCTCGAAATCATCAAATTCCTGCTTGAGCAGCACGAAGACAACCTGCCCATCGTGCAAATGTGGATAGACAAATGGTTTTGGCGCGGCACGCGGCTGCTTTCCATCGTGGCGATGATGATGGACTACATGCTGCCCAACAAAGTGATGTCGTGGAAAGAAGCTTGGGAAGTGTATTTCGAAGAAGCCGGCGGCGCGCTTTTCAAAGATTTGGCCCGCTACGGCATCCGCGCGCCCAAATACAGCGAAGTGATTGAAAAAGAAAAAGAACACATTTCGCATCAAGCGTGGTGGATTTTCTACAACTTCGGCCATGCGGCGGGCTTCCACACCTGGATTCCCACCGATGAAGAGCTCGATTGGCTGAGCGAAAAATACCCTGAAACTTTCGACCGATACTACCGCCCGCGTTGGGAATTGGCCAAAAAAATGGAAGCCGAAGGCAAGCGCTTTTATTCCAGCGGCCTGCCGCAGCTGTGCCAAGTGTGCCAAGTGCCGATGGGCTTCACCGAAATGCAGAGCGACCCCGGCCAAATCAGCTACCGCAACGCCATGTTTGAAGGCGAGCGCTACCACATGTGCTCCGACGGCTGTCACGATATTTTTGTGAACGAGCCTGAAAAATTCGCCCAAGCCTGGCTGCCGGTGCACCAGATTTTGCAGGGCAACTGTGGGGGCGCGGATTTGGAAAAAGTGTTGAGTGAGTATTACCGCATCAATGTGGGTGCCGACAACCTCGACATGAAAGGCTCGCCCGACGAGCGGCGCTGGAACGAATGGAAAAAAGGCGCGGCTTAAACCCAAACGTTCAGACGGCCTCAAGCCGACACAGGCCGTCTGAAAACAAAACAACAAAACTGAGGAGAAACACCATGCCGGTTAAAGCCATCACCCCCGATTACCGCGGCGACATCCGCGACCGCCGCGAAAACTTCGGCGGCAACATTATTGTTTATGTGGGCTGGGACGAGCATTTGCTGTTTTGCGCCGCCAAAACCTTTCCGCTGCCGCCCGATATGCCTTTTCAGGCCTTGCGCGAGCAAGTGCTGGCAGAAGGCTTCGGCCAGCATCCCGATTTCGAGCACATCAAATGGAGCGAAGTGCAATGGCAGCTCAACGATGCGCCCTTGCAGCCCGATGACGGCAAAACCCTGGCTGAGCTCGGCTTCGACCATAAATCGCTGCTGCGTTTCAAAACCCCCGGCCTCAACGGCTGGCAGGGCAGCGGCGTGTGAGCGGGTAGGGATTTGGCGCGATATGGCATGTGGGGTGATGTAAACCTGCGGTTTGCCAGCCTCACTCCAGCCTTTTCCCTGAGGGTGAGGGGGTTGGATGACAGGCCGTCTGAAAGATTGCAGCTGTTCAAGCATTTGTACCCGCCCGAATAGTAGGTGATAAGCGTGTAAGGCCGTCTGAAACATTTCGGGCTTCAGCTGTAGGTCGGATTCTCGAATCCGACATTCGCCGCAACCCTGAAAAGCTTGTTCTACGAACAAGTGTCGGATTCGAGAACCCGACCGACGCAGTTGATATGGGGGGTGAGCGTGCAAACCGGCAGATTTGAAAACCGCCGCTTTTTGAAAACCAAGCGATTTGTGATGGGAAATAAGGAAACAAGCCATGAGCTATCAAGTAACTGTTGAGCCCACCGGCGATGTGATCGAAGTGGAAGAGGGCCAAACCATTCTGGCTGCGGCGCTGCGCCAAGGCGTGTGGCTGCCGTTTGCCTGCGGCCACGGCACTTGCGGCACCTGCAAAGTGCAGGTGCTCGAGGGCTTTGGTGATGCGGGCAATGCTTCTTCGTTTGCGCTGATGGATGTGGAGCGCGACGAGGGCAAGGTGTTGGCCTGCTGCTGCCTGCCCGAATCGGATATGACCATCGAAGCCGATATTGATGTCGACCCCGATTTCGCCGGCCATCCGGTGCAGGATTATCAAGCCGAAGTAAGGGCGCTGGCCATGCTCTCGCCCACCATACTGGGCATCACGCTCAAGCTTGACCGCTATATGCCGTTTCAGGCGGGGCAATACATCAATCTGCAAGTGCCGGGCGTGGAGGGCACGCGCGCTTTTTCGATTGCCAACCCGCCCTCGCAGGGCGGCACGGTTGAATTGCATGTGCGCAAGGTGGAAGGCGGCGCGGCCACCACTTGGCTGCACGAGCAATTGAAAGTGGGCGACACGCTCGATTTATCAGGGCCTTACGGGCAGTTTTTCGTGCGCAAATCCGATGCGCAAGATGTGATTTTTATCGCCGGCGGCTCCGGTTTGTCGAGCCCCGAAGCGATGATTCTCGATTTAATCGAAGAGGGCGATGCGCGCCAAATCTATCTTTTCCAAGGCGCGCGCAATGTGGCCGAGCTTTACCACCGCGAGCGCTTTGAAGCGCTGGCCGCGGCGCATGAGCAGTTTCACTATATTCCTCCCGCGCTCAACGCCGCATTGCCGGAGGATAACTGGCAGGGCTTTCACGGCTTTGTGCACGAAGCCGTGGCCGATTATTTCAGCCGCCGATGCAGCGGCCACAAGGCTTATTTGTGCGGGCCGCCGCCGATGATTGATGCGGCCGTGTCCACGCTGATGCAGAGCCGCCTGTTTGAGCGCGATATTCATATGGAGCGCTTTCTCACCGCCGCCGACGGCAGCAGCGCCACCCGTTCGGCTTTGTTTAAAAAGATTTGATTTGGCAAACCACAAGGCTTTTCAGACGGCCTGTATGAAATCAGAGGCCGTCTGAAAGCCAAATACAAGAGGAAACAGTCGTGAACCAAAAATTAAAAGCGGCCATTATCGGGCCGGGCAATATCGGCACCGATTTGCTGATGAAAATGCAGCGCTCGGCATGGATAGAGCCGGTGTGGATGGTGGGCATCGACTCTGAATCCGCCGGCCTCAAACGTGCCGCCGAAATGGGCATCAAGGCTTGCGCCACGGGTGTGGACGGCTTGCTTGAGCATGTGTTGGCCGACGATATCCGCATCGCTTTCGATGCCACTTCGGCTTATGCCCACGCGGAAAACAGCCGCAAGCTCAATGAATTGGGCGTGATGATGATAGACCTCACGCCCGCAGCCATCGGCCCTTTCTGCGTGCCGCCGGTGAATCTGCGCGCGCATGCCGATAAGTTGGAAATGAATGTAAATATGGTCACTTGCGGCGGCCAGGCCACGGTGCCGATTGTGGCGGCGGTGTCGCGCGTGCAGCCGGTGGCGTATGGCGAAATTGTGGCCACGGTGTCGTCCAAATCGGTGGGGCCGGGCACGCGCGCCAACATTGATGAATTCACCCGCACCACCGCCGCGGCCGTGGCTTCGGTGGGCGGCGCGAAAGAGGGCAAAGCCATCATCATCATCAACCCGGCCGAGCCGCCGCTGATGATGCGCGACACCATTCACTGCCTCACCGAAACCGAGCCCGATCAGGCGGCCATCACCGAATCGGTTAAGCAGATGGTGGCCGAAGTGCAGCGCTATGTGCCGGGCTACACGCTGGTAAATGGCCCTGTGTTTGACGGCAATAAAGTGTCGGTGTTTATGGAAGTGCGCGGCTTGGGCGACTTTCTGCCCGAATATGCCGGCAACCTCGACATCATGACCGCCGCCGCATTGCGCACGGCCGAGATGTTTGCCGAAGAAGCGGCTCAAGGCCGTCTGAAACTGCCGGCGCGTTGAATTAAGGAGAAAACCATGAATTTGCAAGGTAAAAAAGCCATTTTGCACGATATGAGCCTGCGCGACGGCATGCACGCCAAGCGCCATCAGATTTCGCTGGATGAAATGGTGGCCGTGGCCACGGCGCTTGATGAAGCCGGCATGCCGATGATTGAAGTCACCCACGGCGACGGCTTGGGCGGCGCTTCGCTTAATTACGGTTTTCCCGCCCACAGCGACGAAGCCTATCTGGGCGCGGTGGTGCCGAAAATGAAGCAGGCCAAGGTTTCCGCGCTGCTTTTGCCCGGCATCGGCACGGTGGATCACCTTTTGATGGCCAAAGATTTGGGCGTGTCGTGCATACGCGTGGCCACCCATTGCACCGAGGCCGATGTGTCGCAGCAACACATCAGCAAAGCCGCCGATTTGGGGCTGGACACGGTGGGCTTTTTGATGATGGCGCATATGGTGCCGTCTGAAACAATCGTGGCGCAGGCCAAGCTGATGGAAGGCTATGGCGCCAACTGCATTTATTGCACCGATTCGGCGGGCTACATGCTGCCTGATGAAGTGTCGCAAAAAATCGGCGCACTGCGCCAAGCGCTCAAGTCTGAAACCGAAATCGGCTTTCACGGCCACCACAATTTGGGCATGGGCATTGCCAACTCGCTCGCCGCGCTGGAAGCCGGTGCGCTGCGCATCGACGGCTCCGTGGCCGGCCTGGGCGCAGGCGCGGGCAACACGCCGCTGGAAGTGTTGGTGGCGGTGCTCGAGCGCATGGGTGCCGAGCACGGCATCGATCTCTACAAAATCATGGATGCGGCCGAAGACATTGTGGTGCCGATGATGGAGCACCCGATCCGCATCGACCGCAACGCGCTCACGCTGGGCTATGCCGGCGTGTATTCCTCTTTTTTGCTGTTTGCCAAGCGCGCCGAGCAGAAATACGGCGTGAGCGCGCGCGATATTTTGGTGGAATTGGGCCGCCGCGGCACCGTGGGCGGGCAGGAAGACATGATTGAAGACTTGGCCTTAACCATGGCCAAACAGAAAGGACACCGCGCATGAGCACCTTAAACACCCTGCAGATTGCAGAATTGGCCGAGCACTTGGAAAACGCCGAATTGCAGGCTTTCGAAGTGACCAAAATCACCGATGATTTTCCCGATATGGATTATCAAGATGCGTTTGATATTCAGTGGGCGATCCGCCGCCGCAAAGAAGCACGCGGCACCAAAATCGTGGGCATGAAAATGGGGCTCACCTCGTGGGCGAAAATGAGCCAGATGGGCGTTGCCCAGCCTTGCTACGGCTTTTTGGCCGACTATTTCAGCGTGCCCGACGGCGGCGCGATTGTGTATGACGAACTCATCCACCCGAAAATCGAAGCCGAGCTGGCTTTTGTGACCAAAGCCGATTTGAAAGGCCCCGGCTGCCACATCGGCGATGTGCTCGCTGCCACCGATTTTGTGGTGCCGGCGCTGGAAGTGATCGACTCGCGCTACAAAGATTTCAAATTCGACCTGAAATCGGTGATTGCCGACAACTCTTCCTCCAGTCGCTTTATCACGGGCGGCCGCGCCCGGCCGGTGCATGAGCTGGATTTGAAAACGCTGGGCGTGGTGATGGAAATCAACGGCCAAGTGGTGCAAACCGGTGCCGGTGCCGCCGTGCTCGGCCACCCCGCCGCTTCGGTGGCGATGCTGGCCAATATGCTGGCCGAGCGCGGCGAATATCTGCCGGCCGGCAGCTTTGTGATGGTGGGCGCCATCACCGCGGCGGTGCAGGTAAACAAAGGCGATTCTTTCAGCGTGCGCTATCAGGGCTTGGGCAGCATCAGCGGGCGCGTTGAGTAAAACGGTTCACAAATCATACCCATTCAAAAAAGTAAGCTTGCAAGGCGAAACAACGCAGCAAGGTTGCTTTTGGGGATGGGAATAAGGAGAAAAACATGCCGATTGTGCAGATACACATGATGGAAGGCCGCAGCGATGCGCAAAAAGAAGCCGTGATTCGTGAAGTAACCGAAGCGCTGGTGCGCGCGCTCGATGCGCCGAAAGAATCGGTGCGGGTGCTGATTAATGAAATGCCCAAACAGCATTTCGGCATCGCCGGTGAATCGGCCAAAGCGCGCGGGCGTTAGGGTTTAACCCGAAAAACGCGTACGCGCCGATGGCACACACCCCGCACATGAAACAAGCAAGCGTTGCCCCGCGGTAGGGTATGTGGCGCAGCCACGCACACGTTTGGCGGCTCGGTGAAAAAAGTTTCAGACGGCCTTAAATTGAATAAGCACTTGTTTAAAAAACAATATTTCAATATCAGGAGGTGTGAAGTGTGCCCTGTTGTCTGCATCAAAAAAGAAGCCGCGCCGCCGCTGTGTGTGGAGGTGCCCGAGGGTAAATCGCTGTTGGCCGCGTTGGAGCGCCGCTGCAATCGGGATGTGGCCGCGGGCTGCCGTGGCGGTGGCTGCGGCGTGTGCCGGGTGCGTGTGTGGTCGGGGCAATTTCGCAGCAAAGCCATGAGCAAGGCGCACATTAATGAAGAAGATCTCCGGCAGGGCGTGGTGCTGGCCTGCCGGGTGTTTCCCCAGAGCGATATGGAAATATCGCCCGAAGAGCCGGTGCGGCGCGATTCGTTTGTGCCGGCCGGCACCCCCACAGAAATAAAACCAAAGGAGTAGCGAGATGAGAAAAGGTGTAATGCGTCCGGGCCACGTGCAAATCCGTGTGCTGGATATGGAAGAGGCCATCGCCCACTACCGCGACTTGCTCGGCCTGATTGAGGCCGGCCAAGATGAACAAGGCCGCGTGTATTTCAAAGGCTTGACCGAAGTGGACAAATTTTCGGTGGTGTTGCGCGAAGCCGACAGCGCGGGCATGGATTTTATGGCATTCAAGGTGGTGGACGACGCCACGCTCAGTAAGCTGAAGCAAGAGCTGGAAGCTTTCGGCGGCTTGGATGTGGCCGAAATCGAAGCGGGTGAGTTGGCCGGCTGCGGCCGGCGCGTGCGCTTCACCGCGCCCACGGGGCATGTGTTTGAGCTTTATGCCGACAAAGAGCAAAACGACCGCTACGGCATCGGCAGCCACAACCCCGAAGCTTGGCCGCGCGATTTGAAAGGTATGAAGGCCACCCGTTTCGATCACTGCCTGCTTTATGGCGATGATCTCGACGGCACGTTTAAATTGTTTAACGAAGTGTTGGGCTTTGATTTGGCCGAGCAGGTGCTCACGCCCGATGGCGAGCGCATTGCCCAATTTTTGAGCGTGTCGATGAAAGCGCACGATGTGGCTTTTATCAAGCATGCCGAAAAAGGCAAGTTTCACCATGCTTCGTTTTACCTCGACACTTGGCAGGATGTGTTGATGGCGGCCGACCTGATTTCCATGACCGACACTTCGCTCGACATCGGCCCCACCCGCCACGGCCTCACGCAGGGGCAGACGATTTATTTCTTCGACCCCTCGGGCAACCGCAACGAAGTGTTTGCCGGCGGCGGCTACCGCTATCAAGACCACCCCGTGATCACCTGGGATGCGCAAGAGCTGGGCAAAGCCATTTTCTATCACGACCGCCAGCTTAATGAGCGCTTTTTGTCGGTGTTGACTTAAATGTTTTCAGACGGCCTGAATCTTTATCAGGCCGTCTGAAAGATTACTTTTATTCAGGAAACCAGCCATGCAAGAATTCAAACATTTTATCAACGGCGTGTATATCGGCTCGCAAAGCGGCAAAACTTTTGAAAACCGCAGCCCCGTGGACAACAGCCTGATAGGGCTTGTGCACGAAGCGGGCAGGGAAGAAGTGGATGCCGCCGTGGCCGCCGCCCGCGCCGCCCTGAGCGAGCCTTGGGGCAAGCTCACCCAAGCCGCGCGCATCGAGTTGCTCAACAAAGTGGCCGAGCGCATCAACGAGCGTTTCGATGAATTTCTCGAAGCCGAATGCCGCGACACCGGCAAGCCGCACAAAATGGCCGCGCACATTGATATTCCGCGTGGCGCGGCCAATTTCAAAGCTTTCTCGGAAACGCTGGCCAACCACCCCACCGAAGCCTTCCGTCTCGACACGCCCGACGGCGCCGGCGCGCTCAACATCGGGCAGCGCACGCCCAAAGGCGTGATTGCCGTGATTTCACCGTGGAACCTGCCCCTGCTGCTGATGACCTGGAAAGTGGGCCCCGCGCTCGCCTGCGGCAACACCGTGGTGGTGAAGCCATCTGAAGAAACCCCCGCCACCACCACGCTGCTTGGCGAAGTGATGAACGAATGCGGCGTGCCGCCGGGCGTGTTTAACGTGGTGCACGGCTTCGGCCCCGATTCGGCCGGCGCTTTCCTCACCGCCCATCCGGGCATCGACGCCATCACCTTCACCGGCGAAACCCGCACCGGCGAAATCATCATGCAGGCCGCATCGGTGGGCTTGCGCAATATTTCGCTCGAATGCGGCGGCAAAAACCCGGCCATTGTGTTTGCCGACTGCAATTTGGAAAAAGCGGTGGAAGGCAGCATGCGCTCGGCGTTTGTCAACTGCGGCCAAGTGTGCCTCGGCACCGAGCGCATCTATGTGGAGCGGCCGCTTTTTGACGCCTTTTTGCGCCGCATGAAAGAAGAAACCGCCAAGCTCAAGCCCGGCCGCCCCGATGATCCGGAAGCCAATTTCGGTCCCTTGGTAAGCCTTGAGCACCGCGAAAAAGTGCTGTCGTATTACCGGCTTGCGGAAGAAGAGGGCGCTACCGTGGAAATCGGCGGCGGCGTGCCCGATATGGGTGCCGCACTCAATGAAGGCGCATGGATTTCGCCCACCATCTGGACCGGCCTCTCCGACGATGCCCGCGTGGTGCGCGAAGAAATCTTCGGCCCCTGCTGCCACATCCGCCCCTTCGACAGCGAAGAAGAAGCCATTGCGCTGGCCAACGACACCCGCTACGGCCTGGCCGCCGCCATCTGGACCGAAAACAGCAGCCGCGCCATCCGCGTGGCCGAGCAGATAGAGGCCGGCATCGTGTGGGTAAACAGCTGGTTTCTGCGCGACTTGCGCACCGCATTCGGCGGCGCCAAACAATCGGGCATCGGCCGCGAAGGCGGCGTGCACGGGCTGGAGTTTTACACCGAGCTGAAGAATATCTGCATCAAAATGTGATGAGGCCGTCTGAAACCCGCAGGTCGGATTCTCGAATCCGACATTCGGCCGCAGGCCGAAAGCCGCGCACCTGCTTTTCAGCCTGCACAAGCGCATCAACATACCCACACAAAACAGGCCGTCTGAACCTTTTTTCAGACGGCCTCAAAGGAGCCAACCATGAATCCGGAAGATATCCGCCACTACGGCCACATGCTCTACCAAGCCATGCAAAGCCGCCAAAGCGTGCGCCCGCTCACCGAGCAAGCGCCCGACATCAGCATTGATGATGCTTATCAGATTTCGCTGCAATTTCTGCAACACCGCCTCGATGCGGGCGAGCGCATCGTCGGCAAAAAAATCGGCCTCACCTCGCATGCCGTGCAGCACATGCTGGGCGTGGACCAGCCCGATTTCGGCTACCTCACCGACAAAATGGTGTATAGCCAGGGGCAGGAAATCGACGTTGGCCAAAGCATGATACAGCCGCGCGCCGAAGGTGAAATCGCCTTTATTCTGAAAAAAGACCTTATGGGCCCCGGCATCAGCGCCGCCGATGTGCTCGCCGCCACCGAATGCGTGATGCCGTGTTTTGAAATTGTGGATTCACGCATTGAAAGTTGGCAAATCAAAATCCAAGACACCATTGCCGACAACGCATCCTGCGGCGTGCTGCTTTTGGGCGACACCGCCGTGAGCCCGCGCAAGCTTGATTTGGCCACCTGCGGCATGGTGGTGGAGAAAAACGGCAAAATCATCAGCACCGGCGCCGGCGCGGCCGCGCTGGGTAGCCCGGTGAACTGCGTGGCCTGGCTCGCCAACACGCTCGGGCGCTTCGGCATCGGCCTCAAAGCCGGCGAAGTGATTTTGTCCGGCGCGCTGGTGCCGCTCGAATGGGTGCAGCCGGGCGATTATTTTTCGGTGTCTGTCGGCGGCATCGGCCAAGCTTCCGTGCGCTTCAACTGAGTTTCAGACGGCCTTGGTAAGCACAAGCGTGTAGCGCAAGCGTGTGTAGGGTGTGTGCCATAGGCACGCGCGCGTTATACAGCACGCTGAAACCGCATGCGTGTTTGCTCATAAACCCTGTTTAGATTCGGCATGTTCTTGTTTTATATTGTTTAAAAGGGTTTCCGAAGGCTTGCCTGGTTTTTGTATCAGGCCGTCTGAAACTCAAGCGGCAATTCGCTCCCGTCAGCTTTCAGACGGCCTGCAACCCACCTAAAAAAACACAACAACCCCCAGGAGAAACCCCATGAGCCCCACCCGCATTTTCCCCGCCATCGCCTTGCTGGCGCTGGCCGCACAAGCGCATGCCACCGAAGGCGGCGCATCCATTTACCCGCATGGCGTGGAAGGCTTTATGGCCGGTGCGCTGCCGCCGCCGGGCGTGTATGGCATGGTGTATGGCCAGCACTATCACGCCGGCCGCCTCAACGACCACAACGGCGATAACCTCAACATGCCCAATTTCAGCATCAATGCCAACGTGATAGCCCCGCGCCTGATTTGGGTCACACCGCAAAAAGTGCTCGGCGGCGATTTGGCGCTGCACACCATCGTGCCGCTGGTCGATTTGGAAGTGGAAGCCGGCAGCCGCCGCCAGCGCAAAACCGGCCTAGGCGACATTGTGGTCGGCGCAGCGCTGGGCTACCACCACAGCGACAAGCTGCACAGCATTGTGGCGCTCGACACCTATCTGCCCACCGGCCGTTACGATAAAAACGATCTGGCCAATATCGGCACCAACCATTGGGCCGTCGAGCCTGTGTATGCCGTTTCTTATGTGCAGCCCAAAGGCGTGGTGGCCGATGCCAAAATCGGCTATATTTTCAACCAGCGCAACAGCGACACCGACTATAAAAGCGGCGACGAATTGCACGCCGATTATTCCGCCGGCTGGGCATTCGGAAACGGCTGGACGGCCGGCGTGGGCGGCTATGCGCTGCAACAAACCACGTCCGACAAACAACACGGCGAAACGCTCGCCCACAGCAAAACCCGCGCCTTCGCCATCGGCCCCTCGGTGAAATACGACAGCGGCAAAGGCTGGTTTGCGAGCCTCAAATGGCAGAAAGAAGTGGTGGCGCAAAACCGCCCAGAGGGCAACGCCGTGTGGCTCAAAGCGGTGTTTCCGCTTTCAAAATAAAACCGTGGCTCCGGTTTTCTTAATGATAAAGCGTCCCGGCAAGGGCGCTTTTTTTGTGCGCTTTACACAAATCGTTTAAACTAGCGCCGTGCATTATTTCAGACGGCCTCAACCGCATCCTCCGGAGAATTTGATGAAAACGGTTTATTTGATAATCAAAATTATTGTGCTGCTGGTGTTTTTACTGCTGGCAGTGAGCAACACGCAGGCGGTGCAGTTTTTCTATCTGCCCGGTCAAGAAGTGAGCCTGCCGCTGATTTTGGTGTTGTTTGGTGCTTTTTTGGTGGGTGCGGTGTTTGGCCTGCTGGCGCTTTTCGGCCGACTGCTCTCGCTGCGCAACGAAAACGCGCGCCTGCGCGCCGAAGTGAAGAAATCCGCCCGCCTGAGCAGCCATGATGTGGCCGTGCCTGCGGCCGCCAAGGAATAAGCGCGCATGGAAAACGAAATCTGGATGTGGCTGCTGCCGATTATCCTGTTGCCGGTGTTTTTCGCCATGGGCTGGTTTGCCGCGCGGGTAGACATGAAAACCGTGCTCAAGCAGGCCAAAAGCGTGCCGGTGGGCTTCTATAAAAGCCTCGATGCGCTGGTCGACCGCAACAGCGGCAAAGCCGCACGCGAATTGGCCGAAGTGATCGACCAGCAGCCGCAATCGTATGACCTCAACCTCACCCTGGGTAAGCTCTACCGCCAGCGCGGTGAAAACGACAAAGCCATCGCCATGCACCAAGCGCTGCTTGATTCGCCCGACACCGTGGGCGAAAAGCGCGAGCGCGTGTTGTTTGAATTGGGGCAGAATTACCAAAGCGCCGGCCTTGTGGACAGAGCCGAGCAGATTTTTCTCGGCCTGGAAAGCGGCAATATGGGCAAAGAAGCGCGCCAAGTGCTGCTCAATATCTACCAGCAAGACCGCGATTGGGAAAAAGCCATCGCCACCGCGCAATGGCTCAGCCACGACGAGCAAACCTATCAATTCGAAATCGCCCAATTTTATTGCGAGCTGGCGCAGGCGGCTTTGTTTAAATCCGATTTTGCCGCCGCCCGCGCCGCCGTGCAAAAAGCGCTCGATGCCAATAAAAAATGCACCCGTGCCAATATGATTTTGGGCGACATCGAGCAAAAAGAAGGGCATTATGCCGCCGCCGTTGAAGCTTATTCGGCGATTGAAAAGCAAAACCATGCCTATTTGAGCATGGTGGGCGAGCGCCTTTATGACGCTTATGATGCACAAGGCCTGCCGCAAGAAGGGCTCAATGTGCTCACCGGCTATATGAAAACCTTTCCGCAGCTCGACCTGATTAATGTGATTTACGATAAATCGCTGCTCTTGCACGGCGAGCAGCAAGCGGCGCAAACTGCGGTGGAATTGGTGCGGCAAAAGCCCGATTTGGGCGGCGTTTACCGCCTGCTCGGCCTGCAAATCAGCGAGCTGGAGCCCAGCTGGAAAGCCGATGCCGACATGATGCGCGGCGTGATCGGCCGCCAGCTGCAAAAATCGCTGATGTATCGCTGCCGCAACTGCCACTTTAAATCGCAGGTGTTTTTCTGGCATTGCCCCGCCTGCAACAAATGGGAAACCTTCACTCCCAACCGCATTGAAGTATAAAGTTTCAGACGGCCTGCCGATTGAGGCCGTCTGAATAAAATAAAAGCAGGAGAACCCATATGGTAAGCTTCACCGCACCGGATTACAACCCGCAAGACCCGGCCGCTTTTCTCTACACGCTCAGCGATGCCTATCTGGCTTTTATCGAAGCAGAAGGCGAGGCCGCGATGGAAGCGCTCAACGACGAGCAACACACGCTGATGGCCTATTGCTATCTCGACAGCCAAGTGCAAGAGGGCGGTTTTGTGCAGCTCATTGCCGCAGGCTACGGCGAGTATGTGTTTATGAACCCGCTGGCCGACAGCCTGCGCCGCTGGCGCATCAAGCCCACGCCGAAAATAATCGACCAAGCCCGCGCGCTTTATGAGAAAAACGGTGCCGCCATCGAAGCGCTGGCCGATGAAGGCGCACCGCTGGAAGCCATACGCGCGCGCTTTGCCGATTTTGAAGAGCTGGACGGCGATTATTACGATGCCGCCGATGAAGATTTGGCCGCCGCTGCCGAATATGTGCAGGCGAATCCGGCCAAATTTCTTGCTTGAAACACCGGTTTCAGACGGCCTGTATGCTTATTGCCAAGGCCGTCTGAACGCTCGATAACGGAATGCATGATGAACCCTTTAATCACCGATTTCCCCTCCGCCGCCGCGCGCATGCCCGTGATTGTGGCGCTGGATTTTGCCGATGAAAAAAGCACGCTCGCCTTTGTGCGCCGGCTCGAGCCCGACACTTGCCAGCTCAAAATCGGCAAAGAGCTTTTCACCGCCAGCGGCCGCCACTTGGCCGAAAGCCTGATTAACCAAGGCTTCAAGCTTTTTCTCGATTTGAAATACCACGATATTCCCCACACCGTGGCGCAAGCCTGCAAAGTGGCCGCCGATATGGGCGTGTGGATGGTCGATATGCACGCCTCGGGCGGCCGGCGCATGATGGCCGCCGCGGCTGAGGCCGTGGCCGGTTGCGCCCACAAGCCGCTGCTTATCGGCGTGACCGTGCTCACCAGCATGGATGCGCAGGATTTCGCCGAAACCGGCGTGGGGCGCAGCATTGAGGCGCAAGTGTCGGCGCTGGCCAATCTGGCGCAGCAAAGCGGGCTCGACGGTGTGGTGTGTTCCGCCCACGAAGCCGCCTTGCTGCGCGCCGAGCGCGGTGAGGATTTTGTGTTGGTTACGCCCGGCATCCGCTTGAACACAGAAGGCAATCAAGACGACCAGCGCCGCATCATGACCCCCGCCCAAGCTTTAGCCGCCGGCTCGAGCTATTTGGTGATGGGGCGGCCGATTACGCAAGCCGCCGACCCGCTGGCGGTGTTGCGCGAAGTGAATGCGCTGGTTTAGCAGGCAGGTCGTCTGAAAAAAGGCCGTCTGAAAAATTAAATCATGGAGATGAAAGCAAACGATGATGTTTCATGTTGACGACAAACAATTGAAAAACCGCTTTGCCCAAGCCCGCGTGTTGGTGGTGGGCGATGTGATGCTGGATCGTTATTGGTTTGGCGATGTGTCCCGCATTTCGCCCGAAGCGCCGGTGCCGGTGGCGAAAATCGGCCATGTCGACCAACGCGCCGGCGGTGCGGCCAACGTGGCGCGCAATATCGCCGCTTTGGGTGGCCATGCGGCTTTATTATCGGTGGTGGGCAACGATGAAGCCGCCGCCGCGCTCGATAGCCTGATGCAGCAAGACGGCGTAGCCGCCCATCTGCTGCGCGATGCCGATATCGCCACCACCGTGAAATTGCGCGTGGTGGCGCGCAACCAGCAATTAATCCGCCTCGATTTCGAAGAGCCGCCGCACCGCGAAATTCTCGATGCCGTGAAAACGCAATACCGCCGTTTGCTGCCCGAATACGATGTGGTGTTGCTGTCCGACTACGGCAAAGGCGGCCTCACCCATGTGGCCGAGTTGATTGATTGGGCGCGCGAAGCCGGCAAGCCCGTGTTGATCGACCCCAAGGGCGACGATTACGACAAATACGCCGGCGCCACTTTGCTCACACCCAATCGCGCCGAATTGAAAGAAGTGGTGGGCAGCTGGAAAAACGAGCAAGAGCTGGCCGAAAAAGCGCAAGCCTTGCGCCGCCGCCTGGATTTAGCCGCCTTGCTGCTCACCCGCAGCGAAGAGGGCATGAGCCTTTACCGTGCAGACCAAATCGACCACCAGCCCACGCGGGCGCAAGAAGTGTATGATGTGTCGGGCGCGGGCGACACCGTGATTGCCAGCATGGGCTTGGGGCTGGCGGCCGGCTTCGATATGATAGAAGCCATGCATCTGGCCAACACCGCCGCCGGCGTGGTGGTGGCCAAGCTCGGCACGGCGGTGTGCACGTTTGACGAATTGGCCGCGGCTTTGCTTGAGCAATAAAGGCTTGTTTATCAGGCCGTCTGAAACCTTTCAGACGGCCTCAGCAGAAAAGGAAAAGTGATGACCATTATCGTAACCGGCGCGGCCGGCTTTATCGGCTGCAATATTGTGAAAGCGCTCAATGCACGCGGCATCACCGATATTGTGGCGGTAGACAACCTCACCCACGGCGATAAATTCAAAAATCTGGCCGAATGCGAAATAGAGCATTATCTCGACAAACATGAATTTATCCGCCAAGTGCGCGAGCATGTGCTGCCTTATCACGACATCAAAGCCGTGTTTCACGATGGCGCCTGCTCCGACACCATGGAGCAAAACGGCCTTTATATGATGGACAACAACTATCAATACAGCCTCGATTTGCTCGATTGGTGCCAAGATGAGCGCATTCCTTATCTTTATGCATCAAGCGCCGCCGTGTATGGCAAGGGCGAGATTTTCCGTGAAGAGCGCGAATTGGAAAAGCCGCTCAATGTGTATGGCTATTCCAAATTTCTGTTTGACCAAGTGGTGCGCCGCCGCATTGCCGACGGGCTCACCGCGCAAGTGGCGGGTTTCCGCTATTTCAACGTTTACGGCCCGCACGAGCAGCACAAGGGCCGCATGGCTTCGGTGGCTTTCCACCATTTCAACCAATATCGCGAACACGGCTATGTGAATTTGTTCGGCGCCAACGACGGCTATGCCGCCGGCGGCCAAACCCGTGATTTTGTGAGCGTGGAAGATGTGGTGAAGGTGAATCTTTTCTTTTTCGACCACCCCGGCCAATCGGGCATTTTCAACTTGGGCACAGGCCAGAGCCAACCGTTTAACGATTTGGCCGCCGCCACCGTGAATGCCTGCCGCGTGGCCGAGGGCAAGAGCGCGCTGAGCCTGCCGGAATTGGTGAAAGAAGAGCTGATACGCTATATTCCTTTCCCCGATGCGCTCAAAGGCAAATACCAAAGCTTCACCGAAGCCGATATTTCGCGCCTGCGCGCCGCCGGCTACGAAGGCAACTTTTTTGATGTAAACGAGGGCGTGAGCCGCTATGTGCATTGGATGTTGAATAATCTTTAAACAAGGCCGTCTGAAAAAAAACGAGGCCGTCTGAATACTTTTGTTGATGCACCCCCACCATAAAGGAAACAGAAAATGACTGAATTAAGCAAAAAACCCGTGCCCGACCGTGCGGAATACAACGCGTTTTTCCCGTCTGAGTTTTCCCTGAATGCTTATGTGGCGCCGAAAACCGATTTTAACGGCGTGCAATTTTCGCAAGCCTACACCGGCGGCAAATACAAAGTGTTGATGATTGCTGCCGACGAGCGCTATCTGCCCATGCAAAACGGCACCCGTTTTTCCACCGGCAACCATCCGGTAGAAACCTTGCTGCCCATGCTGCATCTGCACGAAGCCGGCTTTGAAATCGATGTGGCCACTGTGTCGGGCAATCCGGCCAAGTTTGAAATGTGGGCCATGCCCAAAGACGATGAAGCCGTGGCCGGTATTTTCCAAACCTATCTGCCCAAATTGCAGCAGCCCTTGAAACTGGCCGATGTATTGGCACAAGTGCTTGCACCCGATTCGCCCTATATCGGCGTGTTTATTCCCGGCGGCCACGGCGCATTCAATGCCTTGCCGCACAGCGCCGAGGTGAAGCGCGTGCTCGAATGGGCGCTGCAAAACAACCGCCACATCATCACCTTGTGTCACGGCCCCGCCGCACTGGTGGCGCTGGCCGAAGCGGGTAAAGATTTTGCACTGGCGGGCTATCAAGTGTGCGTGTTTCCCGATGCGCTTGATGAAGGTGCCAACATCGAAATCGGCTATATGCCGGGGCGTTTGCGCTGGCTGGTGGCGCAAAAACTCAAAGAGTTGGGCATGGAAGTGGTAAACGAGGGCATGAGCGGCCAAGTGTGCCAAGACCGCCAATTGCTCACCGGCGACAGCCCTTTGGCCGCCAACGCCTTGGGCATTTTGGCCGCCGATGTGCTGCTGGCGCGCGCGGCCGAGCTGGGTTGAGCGGCCGTCTGAACATTTGTTTGCGTATATAAAAAAAAGCGGCAGCGCCGCCTATTTTCAGGAGAAAACCATGAGTGAGCAACACGATTTCAGCACCGCCGATTTAATCGACATCGCCCCCGACACGCCTTCGTGCGAAACCCAATTTCACCGCTTCGGCCGCCACCGCCATTTCTGCGGCAAAATCCGCACGGTGAAATGCGCGCGCGACAACGGCTTGGTGAAAACCCTGATGAACAGCCATTCCGAGGGCGAAGTGTTGGTGGTGGACGGCGGCGGCTCGCTCTACAGCGCCTTGATGGGCGATTTGATTGCCGGTGCGGGTGCGGCCAACGGCTGGGCGGGTGCAGTAATCAATGGTGCCATCCGCGACAGCGAAGCCATCAACACCATGCCCTTCGGCGTGAAAGCGCTGGGCACCAATCCGCGCAAGAGCGCCAAGGCCGGCGCGGGAGAAGTAGACATCACCGTGTCGTTCGGCGGGGTGGATTTTATTCCCGGCCACTATCTTTATAGCGATGCAGACGGCATTTTGGTGTCTGCCGAGCCGCTGCACCAATCGTAATCACACAAGGAAACCCAATGAAAGTAACATCAAAATGGCTGGATAATATGTGTTTTGTTGGCAGCACCGAAGCCGGCCACAGCGTGGTGATGGAAGGCGCGGCGGCCGAGGGCGGTGTAAAGCGCGGCCCCAGCCCGATGGAAATGCTGCTTTTGGGCGTGGCCGGCTGCTCCAGCATCGATGTGGTGCTGATTGCCGAAAAGCAGCGGCAAAACGTGGTGGATTGCCAAGCCACGGTAACGGCCAAACGCGCCGACGACACCCCGCGCGTGTTTACCGAAATCCATATTCATTTCAAGGTGATCGGCCATGATTTGAAAGAAGCGGCGATTGAAAAAGCGGTGCAGATGTCGGCCGAAAAATATTGCTCGGCATCTATCATGTTGGGCAAAGCCGCCAAAATCAGCCACAGCTTTGAGATTGCAGCGGCATAAGGCCTGAAAAAGCGCCGAGGCCGTCTGAAAGCACAAGCGGAATTTTGAAAGATTCCGCTTTTTTATTTGCTGCACTATATATCAGTCACATTGCAAACAATCGGCTATAATAACGAAAATTTGCCGGCCATTCGGCAGGCTGCCGCCCAGCGGCATTGATGACGATTATTATGGAGAAGCCGTGTTCAACGGCAAGAATGGTTTATGGAAAATAATAAAGATGACATGCTGGTAGATGCGCCGACTGCCTCGTCGATGATCAGCGAAGAGCGCCATGATTCGGAGCTTTTCCGCGTGTATGCCGCCATTTTGGATGCCATCACCGACCGGGTGCTGCTGCCGGGCAAAAAGCTGACCGAATCGGATTTGTGCCGCCAAATGAGTTGCTCGCGCAACACCGTGCGCGGCGCTTTGTCGCTGCTGGCGCATGATCATATCGTGGATTTGCAGCCCAACCGCGGCGCGTTTGTGCATGTGCCCGATGCCAAAGAAACCAAAGATGTGTATGAATTGCGCATTGCTTTGGAAGAAATGGTGATGGATATGTTGCTGGATCTGCCCGACCTGCCCGCGCGCCTGCAACCGCTTTATGAAATGCTCGAAAAAGAAAAAACCGCATTCGAGCAGGGCGACCGCGTGAGCTGGGTGCGCCTGGTGAATGCATTTCATGTGGAATTGGTGCGCCTGCTCGACAACACCGTGCTGCTCGAATTGATGAATTCGCTGTGTGCGCGCTCATCGCTGATGATTGCCGTGTTCGACAAACCGGTGCGCAACAACGGCTCATACGAAGAGCATAAAGAAATACTCGATTTGCTCAGCGAGGGCAAGCGTGCGCGCGTGTGCAAAATGATGCGCCGCCATTTGGGCGGCTGCCAAGAGCGGCTGAACCAGCAATTTGCCGGCTGAGGTTTTTTGTTGATAAGTGTGAAAAAGGCCGTCTGAAAGCGTTCAGACGGCCTTTTTATACCAATTCTAAAAAATAACCTTACAAAATAAAAGCAGTTCGACAGCATCATCCGCGTAGGTCGGATTCTTGAATCCGACGTTTGGCCAACGGCCAAAGCGATGTGCGTGCCTTGTTCTGCGAACAAGTGTCGGATTCGAGAGTCCGACCTACAGGCTGCCTGTTTGTATATTACTTTTTTGAATGGGTATTATTTACAGCTTGTGGTAAACATCAGCCAAACTGGCACCGCCGGAGCAGGGATAATGCAAAGCCACGGGATCGGCAGAGTCGATGCTCAGGCTGTTGGGGCTGAACACGAATATCAGTCTCGAGCCTTTATCGCCGATTTCATAGCGGTTTTCGGCGGTTTTTACGGCTTCGCCGCTGAAGCGGCAAGTGGGCTTTTTGATGTCGCTGCGGGAATTGATGTCGATGGCAAGCTTATTGTCGGCTTGGCCACGCACGGTAACCATCACCCAATCGTAGCCTTGTGCGCGTTGGGCGTAGCCTTCGCTGGCATAGCGGCCGTCAAGCGCAGTGTCGGCTGCGGCGCTCGGCGGGGTGTGTTGGCAGGCAGCCAATGTGGCGAGCGTGCCCAAAAGAAGGGCGGCGCGTTTGATGAGCTGGGGCATTGTCGGTTTCCTTTTTACGGTTGGAATGGGTTTGCCCATTGGCGCAGAGCCGAATAGGCGAAGCTGTAAAGCAGTGTACACGCTTTGCCGCTGCGCCGCTGCTCCTTCTCATACCCATTCGAAAAATAACCTAACTGCGTTGGCTCGCCTAGGGTCTGTTCACAATTCATCCACGAGTAAGATTTTGAGCGCAAAAGCGTGGCTGCAAGGCGAAAAGCACAGCAAGGTTGAACACCTTGCGAGCATTTTCAACGCAGCAGGCGCGTTT
>NZ_SLXE01000014.1 GCF_004341385.1 Uruburuella suis | reverse complement strand
GATCGTTTGAAAAGGCATTATGAAAGCGTAGTTGCTTTAGCTTGTATTATGCTATGGCTGCCTTTATGACAAGTAATTGTCAGGACGCCCTAGTAGATTAAAGCTGTTTTACCCGGTTTTCAAAACAAGATAATCAGCAAGCGCAACGCACGAGTTTTTTCAAAGTGGTTTGTCACACGAAATATCGGTTATTTTTCAATCCCACACAAAAGCGGCTTTATATTCCGCCAAACACCACCATCTGTTTGCCGGCATACCTTCCAACCCTTCCAAAGAGCACACCATGACCCTCAAAGCCCGACTCACCGAAGACATGAAAACCGCCATGCGCGCCAAAGACAGCGCCACTTTATCCACCATCCGCCTGGTAAACGCCGCCATCAAACAATTTGAAGTGGACGAGCGCACCGAAGCCGATGATGCCAAAGTGGTGTCTATTCTCACCAAAATGGTGAAGCAACGCAAAGATTCCGCCCAAATTTATGCCGACGCCGGCCGCCAAGACTTGGCCGATAAAGAGCATGCCGAAATCGAAGTGTTAAACCGTTATATGCCGCAAATGCTCTCCGCCGCCGAAATCGAAGCCGAAGTGGCCGCCGCCGTGGCCGCCACCGGCGCCGCCGGCATGGCCGACATGGGCAAAGTGATGGGTGTGTTGAAAACCCGACTGGCAGGAAAAGCCGATATGGGCGAAGTGAATAAACATTTGAAAGCCGCATTGAGCGCATAAGCCACAGGCCGTCTGAAAGCGCTCGAGCAAAGCAGCGGACATTTTACCGTGTGTTGAGATGCATTCAAAATACGCCCGTTTTGTTTTCAGACGGCCTGCACACATCACTCTCTACCGCCTTCAAAATCCTGCCCACACAGCTGCGCAAACGCAAGAAGCACCAATTTTGCCAACCCTTCAGGCCGTCTGAAACCCAAACACCACCATGATTCCATCCGAATTTATAGACGAGCTGCTCGCCAAAGTCGATATCGTCGACATCATCGACGAGCATGTGCCGCTGAAAAAAGGCGGCGCCAACTATATGGCTTGCTGCCCGTTTCACAAAGAAAAAAGCGCCTCGTTTTCCGTGAGCCCGCACAAGCAGTTTTACCACTGCTTCGGCTGCGGCGCACACGGCAGCGCCATCGGTTTTATCATGGAATACCAAGGCTTAAGCTTTACCGAAGCGGTGCAATATCTGGCCGACCGCATCGGCATGGCCGTGCCGAAAACACGCGGGCGCGAAGAAGCACCCGAAGTGCGCCAAGCGCGCAAGAAAAAGCAGCAAACGCTGGAAGAAACCACCGAAGCGGCCGCCGTATTTTATGCAGGCCGTCTGAAACAGGATGCGCGGGCGCAGGCTTATTTGAGCCAGCGCGGGTTATCGCCCGAAATCATCGAGCATTACGGCTTGGGCTATTCGCCCGACGGCTGGCAGCCATTGGCGCAAATATTCCAGCCCTATCCCAACACCGCATTGGTAGAAAGCGGCATGGTGATTGAAAAAGACGGCAAACATTACGACCGCTTCCGCGACCGCATCATGTTTCCCATCCGCAACCCGCGCGGCCAGGTAATCGGCTTCGGCGGGCGTGTGCTCGACAAAGGCGAGCCCAAGTATCTCAATTCACCCGAAACGCCGCTGTTCGACAAAGGCCGCAACCTCTACGGCCTGCACGAAGGCCGCGCCGCCATCAAAGAAGCCGGCCGCATTTTGGTGGTGGAAGGCTATATGGACGTGGTGGCCTTGGCGCAATTCGGCCTCGGCTACGGCGTGGCCGCCTTAGGCACCGCCACCACCGCCGACCACATCAAGCTCTTGATGCGCCAAACCGACAGCATTTATTTCTGTTTCGACGGCGACCGGGCCGGCCGCAAAGCCGCCTGGCGCGCCCTCGAAAACGCACTGCCGCAGCTGAAAGACGACAAATCGCTGCATTTTCTGTTTCTGCCCGAAGCGCACGACCCCGACAGCTACATCCGCGCCCACGGCAAAGCCCAATTCGAAGATGCGCTGCTCAACCAAAGCAAGCCTTTGTCGGCCTATTTTTGGGACGGCCTTTCAGACGGCCTCGATTTAAACACCCACGAGGGCAAAGCCGAATTGGTCAAAACCAGCGCCCCGCTGCTGGCGCAAATCAGCGCCCCCGCATTGGGCTTTTTGCTGAAACAGCAACTGAGTGAATTGGTGGGCATCGACCCGGCCAACCTCGCCCAGCTGCTCGGCCAAGAAGCACCCAAACGCCACATCAAGCAAAAAAGCTACCAGCTGCCGCAGGGCACGGCCAGGCAGCCGCAAATGCCCACGCTGGTGCAAAAACAAATCCGCAGCCTCTTGATAAATCCCGCTTGGGCAGCATATATAGCGCTACCGGAATATCTGCCTTTATCGGGCGACATGGCCTGCCTGGCCAACGTGGCCGAGCTGATACACAGCCGCCCTGCACCGCTCAGCAGCGCACAGATTTTAGAGCACATGCGCGGCAGCGAGCACGAAGCCACGCTCAACCACATTTTCCGGCAGGCGCTCGCCTCGTCCGACGAGCTGGAAAGCAGCAGCGAAGAAGATTGCGAGAGCTTCAAAATGGGCATGCAAAAGCTGTTGAATGAGTTAAAATACGCCCAAATCGAAACACTGAAACAAAAAAGCCGTCAAAACGGCTTGAATGAAAACGAAAAAAAACTGCTGCTGGCCTTATTAATGCCGGCTGCCAAGCTTTAAAACAGGCCGTCTGAACAGAAACCCATACCAATTGCTGCACCGCGCGTCGTCTTGCACCCACCGCAGAACAACCCCAATATGTTTCGTTCAGACGGCATCGACTAAAGATGCCCGAGCGCATTACCCTGCAACCGTTTGACTATTCGAGACATTTATGAGCCAACTTCCCAACCAAAACGACAACGAAGAACAAGACGACAACCGCCCGCTCACCCTCGAAGAGCAGCGCGCCCGTTTGCGCCAGCTCATCATCATGGGCAAAGAGCGCGGCTACATCACCTACGCCGAAATCAACGATGCCCTGCCCGACGACATGTCGGACGCCGATCAAATCGACAACATCGTCACCATGATTTCCGGCCTCGGCATCCAAGTCACCGAGCACACCCCCGATGCAGAAGACATCCTCATGGGCGACAACACCGCCAACATGACCGATGACGATGCCGTGGCCGAAGCCGAAGCCGCACTCTCCAGCGCCGACAGCGAATTCGGCCGCACCACCGACCCCGTGCGCATGTATATGCGCGAAATGGGGCAGGTTGATCTGCTCACCCGCGAAGACGAAATCATCATCGCCAAAAAAATCGAAAACGCGCTGAAAAACATGGTGCAGGCCATTTCCGCCTGCCCCGGCTCCGTGGCCGAAATTTTGGCGCTGATCGAGCGCATCCGCGCTGATGAAATCAAAGTCGACGAAGTGGTGGAAGCCATTATCGACCCCAACGAAGTGCTGCTCAATGAATTGGGCTTAGGGCATCTCGAAAGCAGCGCACCGGCCGAGAGCGCCGAAGTTGCCGAGAACGATGAAGATGCCGACAGTGATGAAGAAACCGACGAAGAAGCCGATGCAGAGGCCATTTCCTCAGCCAATTTGGAAGAGCTGAAGCAAAAAACCCTCGAGCATTTCCGCACCATCGAGCAAGATTACAACAAAATGGTGGCCGCGCTCACCAAGCACGACAGCAAACACGCATCTTATCTCGAATACCGCGACGCTATCGCCGCCAAGCTGCTCGAAGTGCGCTTTGCCACCCGCCAGATTGAAAGCCTCAGCAGCAGCCTGCGCGCACGCGTTGACAACATCCGCAAGCTGGAGCGCGAAATCCGCGACATCTGCCTCAACCATGTGCACATGGATCGCGACTACTTCATCAACAGCTTCTTAAGCCAAGCCACCAACCTGCAATGGGTGGAAGAAGAAGTGGCCAAAGGCCGCGTGTGGAGCAATGCGCTGAGCCGCTTCCGCCACGCCATTATCGAGAAACAAACCGAATTGGCCGAAATGGAAAAAGAAGCGAAAATTTCCATCGAAGAGCTCAAAGACATCAATAAAAACATGGTCATCAGCGAAAAAGAAACCGCTGCGGCCAAGCAGGAAATGATTCAGGCCAACTTGCGCTTGGTGATTTCAATCGCCAAAAAATACACCAACCGCGGCCTGCAATTTCTTGATTTGATTCAAGAGGGCAACATCGGCCTGATGAAAGCGGTGGATAAATTCGAATACCGCCGCGGCTATAAATTTTCCACCTACGCCACCTGGTGGATACGCCAAGCCATCACCCGCTCGATTGCCGACCAGGCGCGCACCATCCGCATTCCGGTGCACATGATTGAAACCATCAACAAAATGAACCGTATCTCGCGCCAATACCTGCAAGAAACCGGCGAAGAGCCTGATTCTGCCAAGCTGGCCGAGCTGATGGAAATGCCGGAAGACAAAATCCGCAAAATCATGAAAATCGCCAAAGAGCCGATTTCGATGGAAACCCCCATCGGCGACGACGACGATTCGCACTTGGGCGACTTTATCGAAGACATCAACAACGTTGCCCCCGCCGAAGCGGCCATGTATTCCAGCCTGCGCGAAGTCACCAAAGACGTGCTCGAAAGCCTCACCCCGCGCGAAGCCAAAGTGTTGCGCATGCGTTTCGGCATCGACATGAACACCGACCACACGCTGGAAGAAGTGGGCAAACAATTCGACGTTACCCGCGAGCGCATCCGCCAAATCGAAGCCAAAGCCCTGCGTAAGCTGCGTCACCCCACCCGCAGCGACCGCCTGAAAAGCTTCCTTGACAGCGAAGAAAACAAGCAGTAAGTTCTTTTTGAAAAACGTGTAAGCATCAAGGCCGTCTGAAAATTTCTTTCAGACGGCCTTTTCTTATTTTGCGCAGTTCATACCCATTCGAAAGAACAACCTAACTGCGTTGGCTCGCCTAGCCGTACTAAGTGCACTGTCTTCGGCTCGCCGCCTTGTTATAGTGGAATGCATAAAAAAGTGATACGGCGGGTAGGTTGGATTGAAAACCCAACAAATCCACAAGCCGTCTGAAACGTTGGGTTTGGCAACCCAATCTACGCCGTTGCAAAATGCAGTTTTGTGTCACTTTTTCTTGCATTTCACTATATCTTATTTTTTCGAATGGATAGCATAGAAAAGCGGCGACAAAAATAAAAAATCCGCGTGAACGCCAATCGTTACGCGGTTTGATGGTGGGCCCGGTCGGTTTCGAACCGACGACCAAGGGATTATGAGTCCCCTGCTCTAACCCCTGAGCTACAGGCCCTTGCTTGCTGCAAAGGCGCTTATTGTATCACAAATAAAGAGAGAGACAAGGCCGTCTGAAAAGCGGATGCGAGCAAACACCTTTCAAGCAGGCTGCCACGCTCACAACGCGATTTCATTTCAATAAATTGAATATAAAAAGCGCACAATATCATTTACAAATCCAACTCTATAATTTTATCTGCTTAAATAAATTTAAATTAGTATTAAATTTTTCATAAATCGCGGATTTTCTTTTTCTTTTGCGCAAACCGGCTCAAATAATCCCACCCTTCAGCCGGCCGGTTTGTTACAATCCGCTTCTTGCTTTGCAAGCACTCAAATCTTGTATTATCCGGCCGCCTGCAGCGGCCTTTTATTTTTGGCTTTTCTTGTTAAACATCATCTTATGAAAAAATCCGCATCGTGGTCTTCTAAAATCGGCTTCATCCTCTCTGCCGCAGGCTCCGCCATCGGCTTGGGCGCTATTTGGAAATTTCCCTACACGGCCGGCACCAACGGCGGGGCGGTGTTTTTCCTGCTGTTTTTGCTGTTTACCGTGTTAATCGGCCTGCCGGTGCTGCTGGCAGAATTCTATATCGGCCGCAAAAGCGGCAAAAATGCGGTGGATGCGTTTAAAACGCTGGCCCCCGACAGCTTGTGGCCGTGGGTGGGGCGCATGGGCGTGGCCGCCTGCTTTATCTTATTGTCGTTCTACAGCGTGGTCGGCGGCTGGGTGTTGGCTTATGTGGTGCATGCGTTTGGCGGCACGGTGCGCCCGGATACCGATTTTTCTGCACTGTTTGCCCAAACCATTGCCAACCCGCTGCATGCGCTCGCTTATCAGGCGTTGTTTATGCTGATCACGGTGGCCGTGGTGCGCAACGGCATTTCAGAGGGTATTGAAAAAGCCAGCAAATATCTGATGCCGGCTTTGTTTGTGATTTTTCTGCTGCTGGCCGCCCGTTCGCTCACGCTGCCTGGTGCCGATGCCGGCTTGGCATTTTTGTTGCAGCCGGATTGGCGCTATCTGAATGCCCACACCATGCTGATTGCGCTGGGGCAATCTTTTTTCGCGTTGAGCATCGGCGTGTCGGCCATGATTACTTATGCCGCTTATTTGGGGCGGGAACAAGATGTGTTCCGCTCGGCCAACAGCGTGATGTGGCTCAATCTGCTGGTTTCCCTGCTGGCCGGTTTGGTGATTTTTCCGGCGGTGTTTGCCTTCGGCTATCAGCCCGATCAGGGGCCGGGCTTGATTTTTGTGGTGTTGCCGGCGGTGTTTCAGCATATTGCGTTCGGCAATTTTCTGTTTGCCGTGTTTATGCTGCTGGTGCTGTTTGCCACGCTCACCTCGGCCTTTGCCATGCTGGAAACCGTGATTGCGGCGGCGATTCACAATAAAGAAGAAAAACGTGCCCGCATCACTTGGCAGGTGGGGCTGGCGATTTTTATTGTCGGCATTCCTTCGGCATTGTCGTTTGGTGTGTGGCAAGAGGTAACCGTGTTCGGCAAAACGCTGTTCGACTTATGGGATTATTTAATTACGGCTTGGATTATGCCGATAGGCGCGCTATGCATCGCGCTGTTTGTCGGCTGGGTGCAGCCGCGCCCGACGGTGCTCGAGCATATGCACAGCGGCAGCAACACGCCCGCATGGCTTGCCCGCATGTGGCACACGGCGCTGCGCTATTTGGCGCCGGTGGCCATTTTGATTGTGTTTGCCAACACTTTGGGTTGGATTTGAGCTTGTTGTCGGCCAAGCAAACCAGCAATAAGAAATATTCACTATAATTATAGTTATAATTAAGCAATATTTACATTGAGATTTAAATTACTCATTAGTAAAAAACCATTTGTCTTGATAGCATACCGCTCATCAGAAATATAAACCGATTATCGAGCTTCATTGTGTTGGTTCGTGCAGTGCACCCATCAGGCCGCTACGGTTAGGAGAATTTTATGAGTATTATTGCCCTGGACATCCATCCCCAATGTAAATTCAGCTGCTTTGCCGCCAACGACAAGCAATGCGTGCACCATCCGCATGAAATTGTGCCCGAGCTCAACTACCAAAGCACTTTTGCCGACAAGCGCGTGCTGGTGGAAAGCCAGCCCGATAATCATCTGCACGATTTTTGCAGCAGCTTTTTCCAGCGCCACGACACCCCACGCTTTTTGCAGGAAAGCGACAGCCATTTCGGCCAATATGTGCAGCATTGCCAAAGCAACGGCCTGCTCAGCGGCCTGCCCAACCCCGCCGATTACGACTACAGCATCGAAACCGACAGCATTTTGCACGGCGCCTGCTTTCACGATACTTGCGAGCATGTGAGCAACGGTTTGGTGCAATGGTTGCACAGCCACCACACCCACACAATCATTGTCGGCGGCCTCACCACCGAGCATGCCGTGCGCAAAACCGTAGAACAATTGTGCCGCATCAAAACTTGGCAGGTGATTGTGAATTTGGGCGCTTGCCGCGGCTACACACCCAAAAGCACGCTCAATGCCATCTACAGCATGCGCGCTGCCGGTGCGCATGTGGTTGCCGATGCTTCGGCGCTGCCGCAAATTTTGGCCGGCAGCCCTTTTGCCGCACGCCGCACCGCTTGAATCCCGCTCATATCTTTGAAACAGGCCGTCTGAAAGCTTTCAGACGGCCTGTTGTTTATATTGGAATGAATGAAAATTTGATACAGATTGCGGAGACAGTAGAATGCATAAAAAAGTGATACGGCGGGTAGGTTGGGTTATAAACCCAACAAATCCACAAGCCGTCTGAAACGTTAGGTTTGACAACTCAAACCACTCCGTTATAGTGCGTGGTTTTGTATCACTTTTCTTGCATTTCACTATAGACATGATTTTAGATGTCTTATTTTTTTATCGGTTTTTCATTGATTTCACTATCGTTTTTCTTTAATTCCACTATAACATCAAGCAGTGGAATACAGGCTTTGAATGACCATCTTGGCGGCCTCACCCAACCTGCACATCAAAAAGGCCGTCTGAAACCTTTGTTTCAGACGGCCTTTGATAGAGCCTGCCGCTTACTCGGCCATTTGCACAGCCTGAATGGCGGTAAGCGCGATGGTGTACACAATATCATCCACCAGTGCGCCGCGCGACAAATCGTTCACCGGCTTGCGCAAGCCTTGCAGCATCGGACCCACGCTCAACACGTTGGCATTGCGCTGCACGGCTTTATAGGTGCAGTTGCCGGTGTTCAAATCGGGGAACACCAACACGGTGGCCTGGCCGGCCACTTTGCTGTCGGGCGCTTTGGATTTGCCCACGCTGGGCACGGTGGCCGCATCGTATTGCAAGGGGCCGTCCACAGCCAGATCCGGGCGTTTTTGCTGCACCAGCGCGGTGGCTTCGGCCACTTTTTCCACCGCCGGGCCGCTGCCCGAAGTGCCGGTGGAATAAGAAATCATCGCCACTTTCGGCTCGATGCCGAAGGCTTTGGCCGAATCGGCCGATTGAATGGCGATATCGGCCAGCTGCTCGGCGGTGGGCTCGGGGTTAACAGCGCAATCACCATACACCAGCACTTGGTTGGGCAGCAACATGAAAAACACGCTCGACACCAAGCTCGCGCCCGGTGCGGTTTTGATTAATTGCAAAGCCGGGCGGATGGTGTTGGCGGTGGTGTGCACCGCGCCGGACACCAAGCCGTCGACATCGTTTTGCGCCATCATCATGGTGCCCAGCACCACGGTGTCTTGCAGCTGCTCGCGCGCCTGATCGGGCGTGAGGCCTTTGCTCTTGCGCAATTCGCACATCGGGCCGACGTATTTTTCGATCAAATCGGCCGGATCGATGATTTCCAGCGAATCGGGCAAGGTAATGTGACGTTCTTTAGCCACGGCTTCCACTTCGGCGCGCGGTGCCAGCAACACGCAGCGGGCAATGCCTTTTTCGTGGCAGATTGCGGCGGCCTGCACGGTGCGCGGCTCGGCGCCCTCTGGCAGCACGATGCGTTTGTTGCCTTTGCGTGCGGCATCCATCATATTCACACGGAATTGCGCCGGCGACATGCGGCCGCCGGGTTTTTTCAGCAGCAAATCGGTGTTGATGATTTTTTGGCTGGAGCCGAAATACACGAGGCCGGTTTTCTCGGCAATGGCGGCACCCGCGCCGGCATCGCCGCCGTCGAGCACAAAGCCCACGGCGGTGCCCGGTGAATGGATATAGGCTTGCTTGGCCAGGTTCAGGCGGTTGGTGACGTGCTCCACATCGTCGGTGTCGGTTTGCATGGCAAACACCACGCTGGCATCAAACGATAAGGCCACATCCAGATTTTTGGTGGAAAGCAGCACGCGCTCGGGGTCGGGCTTGGCGCCTTTAATCACCACATTGGCGGCTTTCAAGGCGGCCACGCAGGTTACCAGCGAATCGAGCCAATCATCGCTTTTGCCGGCGCACACCAGCTTTTCAGCCTCGCCCGCTTCATCGAATGCGCGAAACACCGCAGAATCGGGCAACGCGGCGGCCACAGCTTGGGTAACGGCCCAACCGTCGGCTTTGGTGGAAACGGGTACAACCAATACATTAGCCATAATTTATCCTTTATTTTCCGAGAGAGAAACGATTTTCTTATTATATCATTCTGTTGCGCCACTTTATATCAATCTGCCGGCAGCAACTTCGATTACAACACGCTACATTTGCGGCTTCACCCCGAAATATACAATAGAATAAATACTTTGTAGCGCATTTCTGTAAAATTTATTTATTTCTATTTTAATGATTTAAGTCAAAATCAAGGCCGTCTGAACACTTACCTTATGTTTTCAGACGGCCTTTGGTTTATTGCCAATCAGCTTCTGCAAACCGCAAAAATATCCAAATCGCGTTGATAGGCTTGGGTGTGCACATCGTTGATGCCGAGCACAGAATGAAACCAATTATCGTGCGAATAAGCTTTGTCGGCAGACTGCTTCATGCAGGCGGCGGATACGCCTGTGTGGCGGTACCAATTTTCACTTGCCCAAAAAATCATCGGCACATGGGTTTGCTCTTTCGGTGCCACCGCATAGGGCGCGGCGTGCAGATACATGCCGTTTTCGCCCAGCGATTCACCGTGGTCGGACACATACCACAAGGCGGTGTCGGTATTTTCCTGTTGGCGCAAAAGGTTGATGGTGGCCGCCAGCATGTGGTCGATGTAGAGAACGGTGTTGTTATAAGTGTTGCGCAAGGCTTCTTGGTTGCAATCTTGAATTTGATTGGTGTCGCATGTGGACGTGAATTTGCGCAAATCATCGGTGTAGCGCTGATAATAAGCGGGGCCGTGGCTGCCCATGGTGTGCAGCACAATCACGCCGTCGTTCGGCATTGCCTGAATTTCCTGCGCCAACCCGTTGAGCAACACCATATCCAAGCAGCCCTCACTGCCGCATTGGCTTTTTTCAGCCAATTCGCGCACATCAATATGCTTGATGCGGTCGCACACGCCTTTGCAGCCGCCGTCGTTTTCACGCCAGCTGGTGTAAAGCCCCACGCGCTGCAACACATCCAGCAAGCCTTCTTGATGACTGGCGCGGTTGCCGTTGTAATCGCTGCGGCTCATTTGGGAAAACATGCACGGCACGGAAATGGCGGTGGCGGTGCCGCATGAGGATACGTTGGGATAATTAATCACGTCGTCCATTTTTTTAAGCTCGGGCGTGGTATCCGGCGCACCGGGATTGAGCCCCCAGTTTTGTGCGCGTGTGGTTTCCCCCACCACCAGCACCAACAGGCGTTTGCGCTCATGCACCGGTGCATCGCGCTTGGCATCGGTGGCGATGTGCTCAAACGGGCGGCTGGCGTCATAAATGTTGTATACCGTTTTCGCGCTGGCACCGATAAAGTTGGTTGGCACGATTTGGTGGTTGATGCCTTTATTGTTGCGGAAAAACGAAGCATAGTTTTGATAGCCCACCACCGCCACCGCTGCCACCACCAACACAGAAGCCAGCATGCTCAGCCCGCGCCAGCCCAAGCCTTTATACCAAGTTGAGGCGCGGCTGATGGTAACGCAGCGCGCATACCACACTGCCGGCAGCACACCGGTGAGCAGCACCCAACCGATAAATTTCACCTGCAACCAAGCCGTGGCTTCCGCTTTATTGGTTTGCAGCAGGTTTTGAATCATATCGGAATTGAAATAGATGTTTTGCGTCATCACCGCATAAGATGCGCCCGCGCTGAGCACCAAGAGCAACGGTATCAACACCCGGTGCACTTTGGGCCAAAACAAAAGCTGCATCACAAAATTCATCGCGGCCAGCACAAACAGCGGCATGGTGGCCAAGAGCAGCCAATCATGCCCTGCCGCCGACAGGCTTTTTTGCCAAACCGCCTGCCAAAAGCCGATGTTGAACACCAGCACCGCATAAATACAAAACAGCAACACCGCCCTGTTGCCGGTTAAACGGATACGCATAAACCCTGCCCGTAATAATTCAGTTAATCAGGCGCGGATTATGTGCCGCCAAGATTAAGCCGAGCTTAAAGCGGAGCAATGATTTTCAGATAATTTGAATTTTTATAATATATACACATTTTCAATAAGTTAGAAAGCAGGCCGTCTGAAAGATTTTTATTTGTTTCAATATCCGTTTAAACGACCTGCCCGATATCGGTTAAGATTCGCTTAAGCGGCATATGGTGTAATCGTTTCACAGCACACAGGCTGTATTCCTTCCCAAAATAAATTCTTCTGCCTGCCCGTCTTTGTGATACGCAGGCAGTTTTTTGAATGCTATAGTGTGGCCATCATGCGCATTTTACTGATTGAAGACGACCCCCATATCGGCGACGGCCTCTACCACGGCCTCATCAAACACGGTTTTGCCGTGGATTGGTTTAAAAACGGCCAACGCGGCCGCGATGCCCTCAGCGCCGCACCATATGATGCGGTGGTGCTCGATTTGGGTTTGCCGCAAATCGACGGCATGGACATTCTGGCTTATTGGCGCCAACAGCGGCAGAGCACACCAGTGTTGATACTCACCGCCCGAGACGCCCTGCCCGACCGGCTCGCCGGGCTCAACGGCGGTGCCGACGATTATTTGTGCAAGCCCTTTGCGCTCGATGAAGTGGCCGCACGCCTGCTCGCCCTCATCCGCCGCAGCCAAGGGCGCGCCGATGCCGCCATCCGCTACGGCACGCTCACGCTCGACACCGCTGCCAAAACCGCCACGCTGCAAGGCGAGCCGCTTATCCTCACGCAGCGCGAATACATGCTGTTGGAATTATTGCTCGGCCAGCCCAAACACATCCACAGCCGCGCCCAAATCGAAGACAAACTCTACGGTTGGGATCAGGAAGTGGAAAGCAATGCCGTAGAAGTGCACATCCACCATTTGCGCAAAAAAATCGGCAGCAGCTTTATCCAAACCCGCCGCGGCCTGGGCTATCAAATCGGAGAAGCGCCCTGAAGCCCAATCTAATACCAATTTACCAATTCAAAAAAGCAATCTATAGATGCGGCAATTAATTATTAAATATTCACATCCTCTTACCCGCAGCAGAAACCTGTTCCCTCTCCCGTGGGAGAGGGCAACAAGCCAATGGCTTGTTTGCCGGCATCTGAAAATGTTCAATATTTA
The DNA here is from genome assembly GCF_004341385.1 of Uruburuella suis. GTDB lineage: Bacteria > Pseudomonadota > Gammaproteobacteria > Burkholderiales > Neisseriaceae > Neisseria > Neisseria suis. Next base: position 58,490 of record NZ_SLXE01000014.1, on the reverse strand, counting down.
ATTGCCGAATCAATAATTTAAATCTAATCCATTGTATTTTTCAGGCTTGGTATGAAAAACGCTCTACACGCCACCACCAGCATCCGTCGCCGCCTGCTCGCCTATCTGAGCGGCGGCTTATTGGCTTTGTGGCTGGCCACTGCTTTGGCCAGCGCCGCGGTGGCGCTGCACGAAATCAACGAAATCGCCGACAGCCAAATGAACCAGCTTGCCCGCTCGCTGATGCAAGTGCCACAGGCTGCCGCCGGCAGCACGGCCGATTTGCCGCCGGTCGGTGGAGCCGAGAGCAGCAACAACGGCTTTGCCATTTGGGATAAACACGGCACACTGCTCTTGGCCGATCGCTATGGCCGGGAAATTCCCTTTCAGACGGCCTCAGGCTTTCACAACAACCGAGCCGCATGGCAGGGCAGCGCCTGGCGCTACCTTTATCTGCACGATGAACACAGCGGCCGCACCGTGGCCGTGTCGCAGCGCTTGAAAGAGCGGCTCTCCACCCTCACCAATGCTTTGTGGGTGCAGTTTGCATTCACCTTTTTATCGCTGCCCTTATTGTTGTGGCTGATTGCCCGCGGCATCCGTCGCGGCCTGATGCCACTCGATCTTTTGGCCGGCGAACTTGCCGCGCGCAACGCCCAAAGCCTGCAACCCGTGTCGGAGCAAGTGCCGGCTGAAACCTTGCCGCTGGTGCAATCGCTCAACGCGCTGCTCGCACGCGTGGCCGAAAGCCTTGCGCGCGAGCAGCGCTTCACCGCCGATGCCGCCCACGAATTGCGCAGCCCGCTCGCAGCGCTGAAAGTACAGGCCGAAGTGCTGGCCATGAGCAGCGATGAAGCCGAGCAGCAACACCATCTGGGCAACATCCATGAAAGCATAGACCGCGCCAACCGTCTCACCGAGCAGCTGCTCACACTCGCCCGCCTCGATCCCATGCAGGCGCTGCCCGATGCGCAGCCGATAGATTGGCAGCGCATCGGGCATCAGGCGCTGCAAAGCGTCAACCTGCAAGCGCGTGAAAAACGGGTGCAGCTCAAGCTCGAATGCGCATGCGGTTTCGGGCAGGTTTTTCCGCCGCTGGGCAATGAGGTGCTGCTGCAATTGATGCTGCGCAATTTGCTCGACAACGCCATCCGCTACAGCCCGCCCAACAGCCATGTTACCCTTACACTTGATGCCAACGGCCTTAGCGTGTGCGATGAAGGCCCCGGCATTGCCGCCGAACATCTGCCGCGCATCCGCGAGCGCTTCTACCGCCCGCCCGGTCAAAGCCAACAAGGCAGCGGCTTGGGGCTCTCAATTGTCGAACGCATCGCCGATTTGCACGGCTTGCGGCTGGATTTGGCCAATGCCGATGAGCGCGGATTGTGTGTACACATGATTAAGGCCGTCTGAAAAAAGGCCGTCTGAAAACTTTTCAGACGGCCTTTTAAACAGCTTTATTGCTTGCGATTGTTTAAGCGCTCAATCAATCACACCCAAGGCTTTGAGGCCGTTGAACACGCCGTCTTCTTCCACCGTGGGGCAGATATAATCCACCACGGCTTTCAATTCGGGGCGGCCGTTGCCCATGCCCACGCCGAAGCCCACTGTTTGCATCATTTCGATGTCGTTCAGGCCGTCGCCAAAAGCCATCACGTCTTTCATATCGATGCCGAGCCGGGCAATGGCGGTGGCAATGCCGCGCGCTTTCGAGCCTTGCTCATCCAGCATATCCACCGACTGCTCATGCCAGCGTATGGTTTTCAAGCCCGATTGCTGCGCTCTTGCCGCCACCAAATCATCTTGCTGCTGCGGGTAAAAGCCCAGCATTTGATACACTTCGTGCTTTTTAAAATAATCTTTATCAATCGGATGCTCGGGCAGAATTTCAGCCAATACCACTTCCACCCACGGCAACCGCTCCGACACGGCGATAGTCTGCTCCGATACAAACGCATAAGGAATATTGTGCTCTTCGAAAAAAACCTGCATATCGGCGATTTGCGTCTGCTTGAGCGGGTGCTTTTGCAACACTTCGCCCTGATAGCGGATATATTGGCCGTTGATCATCACCAGCAAATCCATTTCGGCTTCTGCAATCAATTGCTGCACCTTGGCAGGCAGGGCGGCCGGGGTGCGGCCGGTGGCGATGGCGGTGAGGATGCCTTTGGCCTTGAGCGCGCGCATCGCCTGCAAAACCGAGGGGCGCAGCGTGTCGGTGCTTTTGCGGTAAAGCGTGTCGTCTATATCAAAAAAGATGATTTTCGGTTGGTTCATTTTTGCTCTTTTCCGGATGGTTGAAATCAAGTTCACATGCCGATACCGGCCGGTTGAGACGGCCGCAGGGCGTAAAAATTCAGGCAGCCCGAAAGGCTGCCTGAAAATGCAACTGCTTATTTATTGGCCGTTTTGGCCAGCGCAGCACCTTTGCTTTTCAGTGCGGCGGCTGCGGGTTTGGCAGCCGGCGCTTTCATGCCGCGCTCGCTGCGCACTTTGGCAGCCAATTCATCGATGGTTTTCATGCCGGCATTCCAATCGCCGGTGAATTTCACCTGATATTTGCCGCCCACAATCACCGTGGGCGTGCCGCTGATTTGATAGGTGTTGGTCAGCTCTTCCATTTTCTTGGCTTGCGCCTGGTTGCTGAACGAATCATAAGCGGCAATCAGTTTTTGGCCGTCAAAGCTTTTTTGCTGCGCCGCCCATTGCTTGAAAGTGGCTGTATCGGCCAAATTGATTTTCTGCTCATACACGGCTTGGAACACCGCCGAATTAGCCTGATATTTCAAGCCCGATTGATTCACGGCTGCGGCCACGCGCGCCAAGCCCAGCATTTCCGGCTGCCACACCACATGCTCGGTGCGCAGATAAGTGTCGGCGGGGAAAGATTGGGCGTGCTTGAGCAAAATCGGATCAAGATGGTAGCAATGCACGCAGAAATAGCCGAAAAACTCCAGCACTTCGATTTTATCGGCCTGAGCTTGAGGAATCGGCTTGGGCAGCACAGTGTAATCCTGCCCTTCCACCAAAGCGGCGTGGGCATTGGCAGCCAACGCGAGAGCGGCGGCTAAAAATACGGTTTTCAGTTTCATCGGTTTTCCTTTGGTATGCATCAGCCGGCCGCTTTTCATGGCCGGCGAACGGGTTTAGATTAAGTTTCAAGCGGCCTTTTGCGGCGGCCCTTTTAATTCAACAATATTGCCTTCCGGATCGGTGAGATACACCGACAAGCCGAAACCATCGGCACCGTAACGCACCTCGGCAGGCTCAAATGCCATGCCGTGCGCCTGAAAATGGCGGCGCAAAGCCGCTTCGTCAAACGGCTCGATGCGCAGGCAAAAATGCTCCAGATTAGCATGTTGCGGCAAAGGCTCACCCTGCCGCGCCTGCCCCAAGGGCTTATCAATGGGCAGTAAATCGATAATCGACGCACCGGCGCGCAATTGAATCAGCCCCAAATCTTCCAGCTCGCGCTCCAGCGTGCAGCCGAGCAGATCACAATAAAAGTGCAGCATACGGCCTCGGTCGCGGATGCGCAGCACCACATGATCCAGGCCGAGAATGGCAAATGTCATCACACGCTCCTTTACCGCACCGCAAGGCCGTAGCAGCGCTTAGTTGGCGTTGCGGGTGAGGCTGTCCACGCCGTTTTGCTTCAGGGTTTGGCGGGTGCGCTCGGCTTCTGCACGGCTCAGGCGCCCGCTTTGCACGCGATACACCGTTTTGCCGTTTACCGTGGCCTGCACCACACTTGAGGACACGCCCATCATCGCCAATTTAGCACGTTGCGCATCGGCGCTTTGCTGATCGCCAAACGAGCCCATCTGCAAAATCAGGTTGCCGCCGGCAGCCGGTGCCGGTTTGCGCTCGGCTTTTTGAGCAGCTTCTTTTTGTGCCTCTTTGTGGGCTTTTTCAATGCTGCCGCTGTCGAGAATCTGTTCAGGTGAGGGCTTGGCCGCAGGCGCAGGCTTGGTTTTAGGCTTGGGCTTGGCTTCCGCTTTGGGTTGCTGCGTGGGCTTGGCGGCCGGCTTTTCCGCTTTCGGCGCAACCGGCACAGCAGGTGTCACGGGCGCGGTTTGCGGCTCGGACGCGGTTTGTTCCAAAATAAAGCCTTCCAGTACATCCACGCCCGAAGCCGCGAGATCAGAAGCGCTGCTGGCGCTCAGATCGGGCATAGAAGCGCTCTCTTTCGGTGTCAATATTTCCGGCACGGGCGGAGTGATTACCACCGGCTCTTGCTGCTTGAAGCTGTCTTTGCTGCTTCTGTTGAGGAAAAACAAAATGGCGGCAATCACCAGCGTGGCCAAGAGCAAACCCAACATAAAGCCCGATAAGCCTTTGCCGTGTTGTTTATTTATGTTCATTGAAACACCTTAATAGTCATATTGAATACAGGCCGTCTGAAAAAAAGCGGCGGCCTGAAAATATCCGGCCGTGTATTTTAGCAAATTATGCCATGCTCTGCGCACTCTGCCGGCAAACTTACAAAGCTCTACGAAAACTTACTGCGCGCAACACATGGCTGCGCCCCACCACCTCATCGCCGGCCAAATCGGCCAGCGTGCGCGCCACCCGCATAATTCGGTGGAAGCTGCGCGCCGAAAGCGAGAGCTTTTCTAACAATTCGCCCAAGGCCTGGCCGGCCTCTTTACTGACCGCGGCCACGCCGTCCAGTTCCGTTACGCTCAAAGCAGCATTCACTTTGCCTTGGCGCGCATATTGGCGCGCACGCGCCGCTTCTACCCGCGCCAGCACATCGGCGCTGGATTCGCCCGCTTCTTGCTGCATCAATTCGGCGGCGGAGAGGCTGGGCACTTCGATGGTTAAATCGATGCGGTCAAGCAGAGGGCCAGAAATTTTGCTGCGGTAGCGGGCCACGGCATCGGGTGTGCAGCGACACGGCTTCACCGGATGGCCCAGATAGCCGCACGGGCAGGGGTTCATCGCGGCCACCAGCTGGAATTTGGCCGGATACACAGCTTGGCGGGCGGCGCGGGAGATATGGATTTCGCCGTTTTCCAGCGGCTCGCGCAACACTTCCAACACTTTGCGGTCGAACTCGGGCAATTCATCGAGAAACAGTACGCCATGATGCGCCAATGAAATTTCGCCCGGGCGCGGGTCGGAGCCCCCGCCCACCATAGCTGCGGCGCTGGCGCTGTGGTGCGGCGAGCGAAACGGGCGGCTGCGCTGCAATTCTTGCCGGTGCTGCGGCAGCAACGAGCGCAATGCCCACACAGAAATCAATTCTTCTTCATCCAGAGGCGGCAAAATGCCGGCCAGGCGCTGCGCCAGCATCGATTTGCCCGTGCCCGGCGGCCCCATCATCAGCAGACTGTGGCCGCCGGCAGCGGCAATTTCCAGCGCCAGCCGCGCGGTGTGCTGGCCTTTCACATCTTGCAAATCGGGCAGTTTGTGTTCAGACGGCCGCTCTTGAATATCGGGCAAGGCTTGTGCCAAAGGCTCGATGCCGTTGAGATGTGCCGCCACCTGCCCCAGGCTTTCCGCGCCAAACACGGCAATGCCCTGCATCAGCGCGGCCTGTTTGGCATTATCGGCGGGCAGCACAAATGCCCTGCCCGCCTGCATGCCCTGCCAGGCCATAGCCAAGGCGCCGCGCACCGGGCGCAATGCACCGGATAGCGCCAGCTCGCCGGCAAATTCGTAGGCCGCCAATTTATCGGGCGCAATCTGGCCGGAAGCGGCCAACACGCCCAAGGCAATCGGCAAATCGAAGCGCCCCGATTCTTTCGGCAAATCGGCGGGGGCAAGATTAACGGTGATTTTTTTGGCGGGAAAATCGAAGCCGCTCTGCAAAATCGCCGCGCGCACGCGGTCGCGGCTTTCTTTCACTTCGGTGTCGGGCAGGCCGACGATGTTGAACGCAGGCAAGCCGTTGGCCAAGTGGGCTTCCACTTCAACCAACGGCGCTTGCATGCCGCTTAAAGCGCGGCTGTAGATCACGGCTAAAGACATGCGCGCTCAGCAGGCTCAGTCTTTTTGCTCGGGCACGGTTTCTACTTCATCCGCATCCGGCGCAACGGTTTCCACCTGCTCGAGCGGGCTGCCGCCTTCGAGTTTGGCCAGGCGCGCTTCAAGCTCGGCGAGCTTGGTGCGGGTTTTGATCAGCACTTGCTGCTGGATGTCGAATTCTTCTCGGGTAATCAGATCCATGCGGTTAAACGCGCTGCCGAGCATGGATTTCACATTTTTTTCCACATCTTTGGCCGGGCTGTTGGCGATGGTTTCGCTCAATTTGGCCGACACTTCTTCAAAGATTTTTTTGCCGATCATGATGGTATTCCTTGTTGATAAATCGTTGCACCGGCTTATTGTATAGCCATTCAGGCCGTCTGAAAACCGATGCTTGTTATTGCGCGGTAAAGGCCGCTTGAAACACTTTGCCGCCGATGTGGATATCGGCCAGATAATCATGCCGGTTTTGCACGCATATGGGCAGGCGGATTTGCGCCGCCCGCCAAGTGCCGTCGCCCTGGCGCAAGAGCTTGTAGCGGTTAAAACCCATATCCATATCCTGCATGGTGAAGCTCACATACACTTCGGCCACATCGGCCGCCACGCCGCGCACTTCGATATCAAACGGCGCTTTGGCCTGCACCGTGTCGCTGAATTTCACCACCGCACCATTAGGCAACGCGCAGCCCGCATGCACATTGCATTCGGCCGCACTCAGCACCGTGAGCGCCGGCTGCTGCTTCTGCCACCACAAAAGCGCCGCAATTTTCACACCGGCAAACACCAGCAGCAGCACGGCAATCAAGATTTTTTGCTTAGGGCTAAGCTTGGACATGTTCAGACGGCCTCACACTTGCGCAATTTCTTCGGCGGCCACCAATGCGTGTGCGCCCGCTGCGCGCCAAGCGGCGCCGTATTGCGTTAACAAATCAGGCGCAGCATACACCACCAGCGGCATAGATACGCCTTGCGCCAACACAGCCGCCAGCGCTTGGGCGGCGGCCAAATTTTCCACCCGCCACACCACCGCATCGGCATCTTGCACGCGCGGCCATTGCGCTGCCTCATCCATCACCACCCACACGCTCTTGGCGGCCGGCAGCTTGCCGATGCGGCGCAATTCACGCTCTTCGATCAGCACATGCGCATGCCGCGGCTCTGCCATGTCAAACGGCACCACGCGATATTCACCCATGCTGTTTTCGCCGCGCAAGCCTGTGTTCAGACGGCCTGCCAATTCGGTGGGCACCGCCAGCGCTTTCAGCAAAGCGCCATTGGCGGGCAACATCGGCGACACGGTGAAATCGCCGGCCTTCTGCCACGACCATTGCTGCCCTTCTTTGGCCTGCAATTCACCCGACCAATCTTCGGCGGCCACACGAAAAAAGCGCAGATGCACATGCGCATGCTCGTAAGCATGGATTTTGGTGAGCCACGGTATGGCACGGTGGATGGCGATACCCAGCTCTTCGGCAAATTCGCGCTTGAGTGCATCGGTTTCGCTTTCAGACGGCTCGACCTTGCCGCCGGCAAATTCCCAATAGCCGGCATAAGGCTTGCCCTCGGGGCGCGAGCTGAGCAGGTATTCGCCTTGATGATTGAGCAGCACACCGGCCACCACGCGCAGCAAAGGACGTTTATCTGGATTCATGTTTATTTACCGCCAATATTTTCAGACGGCCTCAGCCACCACAAAAGCCACCACCGTATCTTCTTCATCACTCATGCTCAAATGCACATGCTTGATGTCTTTTTTATCGAGCCATTTTTGCAACTCGGGGGCGCAGATAAATTCAGGCTTGCCCCATTCGTCGTGGCCGACGCTGATGGCGTGAAAAGTGACCGGTGCGCGTATGCCGGTGCCCACGGCTTTGGCGAAGGCTTCTTTGGCGGCAAAACGCTTGGCCAGCACTTTCACCGGCCGGCCGATGCCCGGCCAATCGTGCATTTCCAACGGGCTTAAAATGCGCTCGGCAAAGGTTTGGCCGTATTTTTTATACAGCTTTTCAATCCGCTTCACATCAACGATATCGGTGCCGATTCCGTAAATCATGCTCTCTCCTTTGCGATTATTTTGTTTGTTTTCAGACGGCCTTCACGCTCTACTCAATAAGGCAGCGCGCGCGCTTTAAACATCACGTCTTTCATCTGACGGATGGCTTCGGGCAGGCCGAGGAAAAGCGCTTGCGCCATCAGCGAGTGGCCAATGTTCAATTCGTGTATGGCCAAAATTTTCGCCACCGGGCTCACGTTGTGTATGGTAAGGCCATGGCCGGCGTTCACCACCAGCCCCGATTCGCTGCCGAAATGGGCGCCGTTTTCAATGCGCGCCAATTGCTGCGCCCGCTCAGAGGGCGTGGCGGCATCGGCATAAGCGCCTGTGTGCAATTCAATCACCGGCGCGCCAACCTCTTTGGCGGCTTGGATTTGCGCTTCGTCGGCATCGATAAAGAGCGACACACGTATGCCGGCTTGGCTGAGCGTGTGGGTGAAAGCGGCGATTTTTTCTTGCTGCGCCAGCACGTCCAAGCCGCCTTCGGTGGTGATTTCTTCGCGCTTTTCGGGCACGATGCACACATCGGCGGGCATCACTTTGAGCGCGTTTTCAAGCATTTCTTCGGTGAGCGCCATTTCCAGATTCATGCGCGTGCGGATGGCCTGCTTGATGGCAAACACATCGGCATCTTTGATGTGGCGGCGGTCTTCGCGCAAGTGCAGGGTAATCAAATCGGCGCCGTGGGTTTCGGCAATCAGCGCCGCTTCGAGCGGGCTGGGATAAGGCGTGCCGCGTGCATTGCGCAAGGTGGCCACATGATCGATATTAACACCTAAAAGCATGATATTCCTTTCGATATTTTTTCAGACGGCCTGCTTCAGGCCGTCTGAAAGCTTTGCATTTGCTGCAATATCTGCCGCGATTTAATGCCCTCGGGCAAGCGGAAATCGAGCAGCAGGCGGGTGATTTTCAGCGCTTCCTGCAAAGCATCGCCGCCGCTTAAAGCGCCTGCGGCCAGTTGCAGCACGGTGCTGCCCTGCACCGCCACGCCGGCGGCTTCTGCCGCAGCCAGCCCCGCGGCTTCAGCCAGCGGCAGCAGCGGATGCTCGGGGCGCAGCCAATAAGTTTGCGCGGCTTCAACCGGCAGCCCGCGCTCATCATGCTGCAAATCAGGGGCAAAGCCAAGCGCGGTGAGCAGCGCCCATTCGAAGCGGCGCAACGCTGCCACATGGTTGGGCTCGGTGGCGATGGCCGCCATCACGTTGTGCAGCGCATCGTAAAGCGCGGGGTGCGGGTCTTCGCGGGCGGTGAGCTTGAGCACCAATTCGTTGGCATAAAGGCCGCTGAACAAAGCGCGCCCCTGCGGCTGCGGCCAGCCGCCCAGCCATTCGGCTCGGTGCAGCGTTTTCAATTCTTGCGCGCCATACCACGAAGCGCTCACCGGCACAAAGGGCACCAACACGCCGCGCAACTCACTCTGGCGCTTGCGCGCGCTGCGGGCGAGCATGGCCACGCGGCCATAACGGCGGCTGAACATTTCCAGCCACAAGCTGCTCTCGCGCCAAGGCGTGGCGGCAAGCAGAAAAGCGGGCTCGTGGTTGATGCGTTGGGAAGGTGCGGCCATATTGTGCGGGGCGTGTGAACAAGCGTTGATTATACTGCAAGGCTGTTGGCCGCGGCGGGGTTTATCGCCATTCGCCAAAATAATCCGGCGGCGCGGATTGGGTATGCACTTGATGGATTTTTTTTAATCACTCATCGAAATAAAGACGGGCTCGCGGCATGTTTTGTTTATAGTGGTCGCGATGAAATCATTCGCATGAATCACGCTCTTGAAACATTCAGACGGCCTTATCCATGCGTACGATTACGCTGCGCTAATCGTACCTACGCACTTTTGTAGCGCGGGCAGAGCCCACGCTACACGGCTGAAAATCTTGTTCTACGAACAAGTGTCGGATTCGAAAATCCGATGATCTACACACTTGGTGCGGTGATGAAGCTGGCACACCAAAGATTTACCCCAAAAGCCCGCCTCAATCGGCTTTGGGCGTGTAGCGCCCGGCCATGGCTTTATACACCATGTTTTCATATTTCAACACTTCATAGCGCTGGTTGAGCAGGCTTTGTGCCGAGCTGTATTCGCTGTTGAGCGCGGTGAGCCAGTCTTTCAATTCGTTTTTGCCGTATTGGTAGCGCACTTGGTAATAACGGCTGTTTTTCTGGTCGAGCGCATAGCGTTTTTGCAGATTTTCCAATGTGTTTTCAGCATTTTGATAGTGAAGATAGTTGGTATTCACTTCGTTGAGCGCGGTGGTGAGCGCTTGCTCGAAGCTCAGCTTGGCGCTGTCGAAGTTGGCTTCGGCGGTTTTGTCTTCCCATTTGAGGGTTTGCCAATTGAGAAACGGCAGGTTGATTTGCGCCGTGCCGCCGAGAAAGGGAATGTCAAACAGGGTGCGCGCCTTGCTCGATGAAGTGCTCAGGCTCGCGCCTAATGTGATGCTGGGATACCAGCTTCGTTGCTGCACTTCCACGCTGCGCATGGCCGATTGTAAGCGGTATTCGGCGGCGCGCAAGTCGGGGCGATTGGCGAGCACGGAAATGGGCACTTCCAGATTCACGCCTTTGGCCGGCAATAAGGTGTATTGCGCAGGCTCGGCGGCGATGGCTTCGCCGGGCTTGAGATTGAGCAGATTGCGCAGGGTTTCTTCAAGCGTGTTGCGGCTGTTTTGCAGGGAAATCAGGTTGTTGCGGGCGGAAAGCAGCGATTGGTTGGATTGGGTGGGCTCGCTGGCGTCCACTTTGCCGTAGCGGTATTTGGCTTCGGAAATGCGGGCGATTTCCTGATATTGCCGCACCGATTTTTCGCTAAGCGCCATTGCTTCGTTGAGATAGGCGATATTGAAATAAGCATCGGCCACGTTATTAATCAGCGTGAGGCGCGTGCCGGCCAAATCTTGCTGGGTGGCTTGATAAGTCCACACTTGCGCATCGGCTTGCGCACCGAGCTTTTGCCATAAATCCAATTCGTAGCTCAGGCCGAGTTGGCTGCTGAAGCTATTGGTGCTGCTGCCGCTTTTGAGGTTTTGCGAAGTGGAAGCACCCAGCGAGCCGTTAAACGCGGGCACCAGGTTGGCGCCGAGAATATTGGCCTGATAAAGCGCTTTGTTCACATTGATGGCGGCCTGGCGCAAATCGGTATTATTGGCCAGCGCTTGATTAACCAGCGCATTCAATTGCGGGCTTTGATACACCTGCCACCAATCGCCGTTGATATCGTAGCGCTCGGCGGTTTCGGCGGCGCTCATCACTTGGCCGCCGGCGGCCAGCGTGAGGCTCGGGTCGGCTTTATGGGGAATGGCGCAGCCGCTCAAAATCATGGCAAGGCTGATGCCTGAGGCCGTCTGAAAGAATAATTTGCGGTTCATGGGGTTTCCTGAATCTTTCAGACGGCCTTTTCTTGTGCTGGATAAATAAAGGCCGTCTGAAAGATTTTTAATCATGCGCAAGCGCATCAATCGGGTTGAGCTGTGAGGCGCGTTTGGCCGGCATAAAACCAAAAACCACGCCGATAATGGTGGAGCAGGCCACGGCGGCGATAATCGATGCCACGGAAAACGACATGGCAAAGCTTGTGACCAACATATTAAACACCACGCTGATCAAATAAGAGAGCAACACACCCACCAAGCCGCCAATCAGGCAGATCAGCACGGCTTCTATCAGAAATTGCTGCAAAATATTCGATTGGCGCGCGCCGATGGCCATGCGCACGCCGATTTCTTTGGTGCGCTCGGTTACCGACACGAGCATGATGTTCATCACGCCGATGCCGCCCACCACCAGCGAAATCAGGGCAATGCACGAAATCAAAAGCGTCATGGTGCTGGTGGTGCTCTCGATGGTTTGCTTGATGCTGTCGGTGTTGCGCATGAAGAAGTCTTCCGTGCCGTGGCGCGAAATCAGCAAATCTTTCAGGCTTTTTTCGGCCACTTGCGAGCTGACATTGTCTTTCACTTTCACGGTAATCGAGCTGATGTAGCGCTCGCCGGTGATTTGCTGCATCACCGTGGTGTAAGGCGCCCACATTTGCAGCTGGTCGCTGCTGCCAAAGCCGCTGGTGTCGGTTTCGGTGATGCCGATCACATTGAGCGGGCGCTTGTTGAACAAAATGGTTTTGCCCAACGGGTCGGTGCCGGCGGGGAAAAGCTGCTTTTGCGTGTTGTCGTCAATCACCACCACTTGGGCGCTCTCGGCCACGTCGGCGCGGTCATAAAAGCGCCCGGCTTTGAGCTTGATGCCGCGCACATCGAAATATTGCGCACCGGCGCCGTAGAGCTGGGCAGAAAGGTCGGTGTTGCGGTAGGTGAGCGTGCCGTTGCTCGAGGTGAGCGGCGTGGCGCTTTCCACATAGCTTTGCCGCCCGATTACATTGGCATCATCCACCGTGAGCGTTTTGATGCGGCCGGAGCGCCTGTCGCCAAAACCTTTGCCCGGATAAATGCTGATGGTGTTGGTGCCCATCGAATTGATATCGGCCAAGATTTTTTCCTGCGAGCCGCGCCCCAGCGCCACCACCGACACCACTGAAGCGATGCCGATAATGATGCCGAGCATGGTGAGCAGTGAGCGCATTTTGTGCGCCAAAATCGCCTGCACCGACATGCGGAACGATTCCATAAATTGGTCTTTGTAAAACGACCACGAAACCTGCTCTTGAATGCTTTTTACTTTGCTCGGGCCGATTTCGGTGCTTTTGCTGCTGTCGGCAATGATTTCGCCATCGCGGATTTCAATCACGCGGTTGGCGTTGGCGGCAATGCCCGGATCGTGCGTCACCAAAATCACGGTGTGCCCCTGCGCGTGCAAATCGTGAATAATCTGCATCACATTGGCGCCGCTTTCGGTGTCGAGCGCGCCGGTGGGCTCGTCGGCCAGAATGATTTCACCGCCGTTCATCAACGCGCGGGCGATGCTCACGCGCTGCTGCTGGCCGCCTGAAAGCTCGTTGGGTTTGTTGTCTTCTTTGCCTGCCAGCCCGAAATCGTCCAGCAATTGATTGGCGCGCGCCACCCGCTCGTCGTGCTCGATGCCGGCATACACCGCCGGCAACGCCACATTGTCGCGCGCATTGATGGCGCTGAGCAGATTGTAGCGCTGGAAAATAAAACCGAAACGCTTGCGCCGAAGCCCGGCCAGCTCATCGGCGCTCATGGCCGAGGTTTCCGTGCCCTCCACCCGGTAAGAGCCGGAAGAGGCGGTGTCGAGGCAGCCGAGAATATTCATCAGCGTGGATTTGCCCGAGCCGGATTGGCCGATAATGGCCACAAAATCGCCTTTTTCTATGTTCAGGCTGATGTTTTTGAGCACATGCACGCGGTTTTCGCCGCTGCCGAAATAGCGGTTGATGTTGTTACATTCAATTAAGCTCATTATGCCCTCCGGCTCACATCGGCGGGCGGCCCATGCCGCGGCCTACCGAATCGCTGGTTTCGCCGGCAGCGGCTTCGGAAATAATCACGCTTTCACCTTCGCCGAGGCCGGATTTCACTTCGGTGTTCATATTGTCGCTCAGGCCGGTGGTGATTTCTTTTTCTTGCGGCTGGTTATTTTCACCGAGCACGCGCACATATTGCTTGCCGCCGCGCTGCTTAACGGCCAGTTTGGGCACCGCCAGCACTTTTTCGGCCTGATTGATGATGATGGTGTTTTCCGTGGTCATGCCGATATGCAGCACATTATCTTTATTGGGCACGAGCGAGCGGGCATAGTAATAAATCGCCGAATCGGTGGTGTCGGTGCTGGTGGTGTAGCTGCCTTGCGACATAGTGGTTAAGCCTGGGTCGATGCTCTCAAGCGTGGCTTCGCGCACATTATCCGGCTGCGAGAGCGTGGTAAAGGTGAGCTTCATGCCTGCCTTCACTTTGTTTACATCACCCTCGGCAATCTGCATTTTATTGAGCATGGTGCTCAAATCGGCCACTTGCACGATGGTGGGCGTAGTTTGATTGGCGTTTACCGTTTGCCCCTCTTCCACCGGAATCGCCACCACCGTGCCATCCATCGGCGCAGTGATGCGGGTGTAGCCCAAATCGGCTTCGGCGGTGTTGATGGCAATCTGGGTTTGGCGGATAGACGATTTCAGCTCGGCCACCGAAGCTTTGGCCGCGGCAAACGCATCTTGCGCATCTTCCAGCGCTTCACGCGAGGTGGCGTCTTCTTTCCACAAAGCCTGCTCGCGCTGATATTTTTTATCAGCGCTGCGCAAAGCAATCTCGGCGGAAACCAATTGCGCCTGATAAGTGTCAAGCTTGGCTTTATTGGTGTTTAAATTATTGAGCTGGCTCGTGGAATCGATTTCTGCAATCAAATCGCCTTTTTTCACCTGCTGCCCCAGGGTGACGTGCAGCTTTTTAATCTGCCCCGAAGCCTGCGCGCCCACATCCACCAATTGCGCCGCCGATATTTCGCCCGTAGCGCTCACTGTTTGTGCGATGTTGGTGCGCACCACCGGCTCGGTTAAGTAGTTGATTTCGTTTTTCGGCTTGAGCCACCACCACGCGCCGGCCGCCAGCGCCGCAACCGCCAAAAGCGCGATGCCCCACTTTGTTACTTTTTTCATCATTTACATGCCTTTATCTTGCTGCACTCCGCGCCACGACCGGCAGCACTATCAAATAATATTGATTTGCGTCTAAAGCAAATCGGGCAAAGTGTACTGGAATTACCTGTCAGCGCCAAGCCGATAAATGGCATATAAAACCAGTGCATTTTTGCTATTTCAAAAAACAGCCCATTTGTTTTTACACCGCCCAACACGCAGCTAACAAAAAACACCATCTGTTCACATTATAACGTTTTTCAGACGGCCATTTTGCACCCGCTTTGTAGCAAAACGCGCAGATAAATATACAAAGCCTATGAAATTACGCTACAATTTGAAATAATCACTTTTAATCACAAAACGCCCTGTATTCAAAGCGCGTTTTTAAACACATTTACCCAGCGCTTATTCAATATGAAACATTTGCAACACGGCTTCACCTTGGCCGAGCTTATGATTGTGGTGCTTTTGCTGGCCATTTTGGCCACCATTGCCTACCCTTCCTACGACACTTTCGTGTGCAACAGCCGCCTCGAAAACGCGCGCGCCGATTTGCTCGCCAACGCCCAGCTGATGGAGCGCTATTATGCGCAAAATCATCGGTTTCCAGAGAAAAAGGCCAGCATACCCGGCCTGAAAGAAAACGATTATTTCGACATTTCCTTTATTGACCAAACCGCCAGCGCCGCCGATATCGGCTACCAATTGCAGGCCACGCCCAATGAAAAAAACGTGAATGAAAACCGAATGATGCGCCTGAGCCACAACGGCGTGGTGGTGGTGGTGTGTCCCAATTCCGACAGCAAAAGCACCTGCAGCTGCACAGCCCGATAATGCCCTTTAAACAAGAAAATCCACAATAAAAGGCCGTCTGAAACCTTTCAGACGGCCTTTTATTGTGGATTAAATTTGAATCAAGACAAGGCGGCGAGCCAACGCAGTATTGATTCAAATTTAATCCACTATATTATTCATGCCATCGCACTGCACCACACATCACAGCGACAACTTTTCAGCATAAACACACCTTCTTTACACATTCATTTTTCACCCGCATAATACCCAAAGTTATATTCACAATAAAATCAAAGGGGAATATGATGTTTACCGCGCCTTCATCCGGCGGCTTCACGCTGCCGCAACTCTTGCTCACCCTGATCGTGATGGCCATTCTGCTTGCCATCAGCCTGCCCGCCTATCAAAACCATGTGCGCAAAAGCAAGCTTCAGCAAGCCAGAAGCGCTCTGATGGAAAACGCCCAATTTATGGAGCGCTTTTACCAGCAACACAAAACCTTCAAACAAACCTCCACCACCTGGCCGGCTCTGCCGCTCACCGC
This sequence comes from Uruburuella suis, assembly GCF_004341385.1. GTDB lineage: Bacteria > Pseudomonadota > Gammaproteobacteria > Burkholderiales > Neisseriaceae > Neisseria > Neisseria suis. The sequence continues at coordinate 42,596 of NZ_SLXE01000014.1, read as the reverse complement.
CACCGCCGATTTCTGCATCCGCCCGCAAGGCCTGGCCCGCGGCGCGCTTGATGGCAAATTCACACTCAAGGCCGTAGCCTTCGACAAAAACCGCGAGCCGCGCACGCTGAAAATCAACGAATCGCTCAACACCTTTATCTGTGAAACCACCACCAGCACTTGCGAAGACGAACACACTTACTTTCGCGGCGACAACCGGGTAGACAAAACCTGCACGGTGTTCCGCTAAGCAACAGCCGATTATATAAAGTTATCAAGAAGCCCGAGATTCACATTCCGCCAGCCTGCTCAAGTCGCAGCAAGTGTATAGACGCACACGGCAGGCACGAGCATGCCAGATACAGCTTGGCAGATTCGGGCTCAAGCATTTTCAGACGGCCTTTCATATGCCTGCGGTTAAACCTGCTACTGTGTAAACCTGAGTTATACCCATTCAAAAAAAATAATATACAAACAGGCAGCCTGTAGGTCGGATTCTCGAATCCGACACTTGTTCGCAGAACAAGGCACGCACATCGCTTTGGCCGTTGGCCAAACGTCGGATTCAAGAATCCGACCTACGCGGATGATGCTGCCGAACTGCTTTTATTTTGTAAGGTTATTTTTTCGAATGGGCATTAACAAAGAAAGGCCGTCTGAAAGTCTACACTTTCAGACGGCCTTTTTAATGGCAAAGCCTATTCAAACCATCAAGCCGCCGGCCTTTTGGCCGCTTTTTTAACCGCCTTGGTTTCAGTTTCACCGGCCTGATAAAGGCTACCATCGGCTTTGAGCAGCTTGGGCGCCACGCCGCGCTCAATCACCTGCTCGTTAATCACCACTTTTTTCACGTCTTTCAAATCCGGCAATTGATACATAGTATCGAGCAGGCTGCGTTCCACAATCGAGCGCAGGCCGCGTGCGCCGGTTTTGCGCTCCATCGCCAGCTTGGCAATACTGTGCAACGCCGAAGGCAGAATTTCCAGCTCCACGCCTTCCATCGCAAACAAAGCCTGATATTGTTTCACCAAGGCATTTTTCGGCTCGGTGAGGATATTGATCAGCGCTTCTTCGTCCAATTCAGCCAAAGTGGCAATCACCGGCAGGCGGCCGATCAGCTCGGGAATCAGGCCGAATTTAATCAAGTCTTCCGGCTCCACCGTTTCAAACAGCTCGGAAATATTGATGTTTTCATCTTTGCTGCTCACCACCGCACCAAAGCCGATGCCGCCTTTTTCCGTGCGCTGGCGGATCACTTTTTCCAGCCCGGCAAACGCGCCGCCGCAGATAAACAGGATATTGGTGGTGTCGACATTGATAAATTCCTGGTTCGGGTGCTTGCGCCCGCCTTGCGGCGGCACCGAAGCCACCGTGCCTTCAACCAGCTTCAGCAAAGCCTGTTGCACACCCTCGCCCGACACATCGCGGGTGATCGAAGGATTGTCGCTTTTACGTGAAATTTTGTCGATTTCATCGATATACACAATGCCGCGTTGGGCTTTTTCCACATCGAAATCGCACTTGCTCAAAAGCTTGGTGATGATTTGCTCCACATCTTCACCCACATAGCCTGCCTCGGTGAGCGTGGTGGCATCGGCCATCACAAAAGGCACATCCAGCTTGCGCGCCAGCGATTGCGCCAACAGCGTTTTGCCCGAGCCGGTGGGGCCTATCAGCAGAATATTGCTTTTTGAAAGCTCCACTCTGTCGCCGCTTTTCGGGTGACGCAGGCGCTTGTAGTGGTTATACACCGCCACCGCTAAGGCTTTTTTCGCCTGCTCTTGGCCGATAACGTGCTCGTTGAGGTTGGACACGATTTCGGCAGGCGTGGGCAGCTTGCCGGCGTCGGCCGCATCTTGCGCTTCATCGGCATCATCAAATTGGCCTTGCAGCATCACGCCGCAGGTTTCCACACATTCGTTGCAAATGAAAGCATGCTCGCCTTCAATCAAATTTTTCACTTCATGCTCTTGCTTGCCACAAAAAGAGCAACTGCGTTTTTCGTCAGACATATTTCCGATTCGCCATTCAATGCAGGCTCGCGCCCGCCAAAACGCCTAGTATAATAAGTATCCGCCCGATTATCAAACCGGCGGCTGTTGTTTGGCGCTTTATTCTTAACTTTTCAGACGGCCTTATGCCCTTATCCGCAACAAACTACCAAACTATATGCAAACAAACGAAAAAAATTTTCCACAATGCTTTACAAGCAAGTTAAATTTCACCACAATGAATTACATACTTATTTTTATGCGACCGATAAGCCTTTCAGCGTACGCATTTTTCCGCACCGTCTTTTTCAAAACCCTCTCTGCCGGAAACCGACATCATGACCATTACCCGTATCAGCAAAAAAATCATGGCCGCCTGCCTCGGCTTGGGGCTGCTTGCCAGCCTGCCCGCCGCCGCCGACGATTTGGATGTATTGGGTCAATTCTTGGAGCAAAATTTTCCCACCCAGGATGATCCTTTAGGCGCATTCGCCCTGCAAAACCCCGCCGGCCAAATTGAAGCGCAAGCCGCCATGGCAGGCCCCCTGCTCACTTCGCAATCGGCGCTTATCGTCAACAACCGCACCGGCGAAGTGCTTTTCCAGAAAAACCCCAACCGCGTGATGCCGATTGCCTCGATTTCCAAGCTGATGTCGGCCATTGTGGTGCTGGATGCCGGCCAAAACATGAATGAGCGCATCACCATCACCGATGCGGAAATCGACCGCCTCAAAGGCACCGGCAGCCGCCTTTCCATCGGCACCACACTCACGCGCAGCGAATTGCTGCACTTGAGCCTGATGAGCAGCGAAAACCGCGCCACCCATGCGCTCGGCCGCAATTATCCGGGTGGCATGAGTGCTTTTGTTGAGGCGATGAACCGCAAAGCGCAGAGCCTGGGCATGAGCAATTCACGCTTTTACGAGCCCACCGGCTTGGATTTCCGCAATGTGTCCACCGCCAGCGATTTGAACAAGCTCGTGCAGGCCGCCAGCCGCTACCCGCTGATCAGCCGCAACAGCACCTCGAATTACGGCTCGGTTTACACCAGCAACGGCCGCCAGCAAAGCTATAAAAATTCCAATGCCTTGGTGCGCGAAGGCGGCTGGAATATCGAGCTGCAAAAAACGGGCTACATCCGCGAAGCCGGCCGCTCGATGGTGGTGAAAGCCAGCGTGCAAAATCAGCCGGTCACCATTGTGTTGCTCAACTCGCCCTCTTCGCTCAGCCGCGTAAACGATGCGCGCAAAATCGAATCGTGGATGTTGCAACGCCCCTCTTGATATTGCTTTGCCATCATCAAACAGGCCGTCTGAAAGCTTTCAGACGGCCTGTTTTGTTTTATACCAATTCTAAAAAAATAACCTTACAAAATAAAAGCAGTTCGGCAGCATCATCCGCGTAGTTTGGCCAACGGCCAAAGCGATGTGCGTGCCTTGTTCTGCGAACAAGTGTCGGATTCGAGAATCCGACCTACAGGCTGCCTGTTTGTATATTATTTTTTTGAATGGGTATTAGATGAATATCGGTGTTTAACGGTGATAAGGGCGCGACAATTCATGCACCGCATCCACCAAAATTTTGGCATGCTCGGGATCGGCATGCTGGTTGATGCCGTGGCCGAGGTTGAACACATGGCCGCTGCCCTCGCCATAAGCCGCCAGAATGCGCGCGGTTTCGGCGCGTATGCTATCAGGTGTGCCAAACAGCGCAAACGGGTCGAAATTGCCTTGCAGCGCCACTTGGCTGCCCACGCGGCTGCGCGCCTGGCCGATGTTGCACGTCCAATCGAGGCCGAGCGCATCGGCGCCGATGGCGGCCATTTGCTCCAGCCACAAGCCGCCGCCTTTGGTGAACACAATCACCGGCACGCGGCGGCCTTCGTTTTCGCGCTTCAAGCCGCTGATAATCTGCTGCATATAGTGCAGGCTGAATTCGGCAAACGCCGCATCGCTGAGCACGCCGCCCCAAGTGTCGAAAATCTGCACCGCTTGTGCACCGGCATCGATTTGCGCATTCAGATAAGCCGTAACGGCCTGCGCATTCACGTCCAAAATTTTGTGCAGCAAATCGGGGCGCGCATACATCATACTTTTAATGGTGCGAAATTCCTTGCTGCTGCCGCCTTCCACCATATAGCAGGCCAGCGTAAACGGGCTGCCGGAAAAACCGATCAGCGGCACGCGGCCATCAAGCGCGCTGCGGATAGAAGCCACCGCATCAAACACATAGCGCAGCTTCACCATATCGGGCACTTCCAGTTTGGCGATATCGGCCTCGTGCTGCAACACCCGTTCAAATTTAGGCCCCTCACCCTCGGCGAAATAGAGGCCCAGCCCCATGGCATCGGGCACGGTGAGGATGTCGGAAAACAAAATCGCCGCGTCCAAATCGAAGCGCTCCAGCGGCTGGATGGTTACTTCCGTGGCCAATTCGGTGTTTTTGCACAAATCGAGAAAGCTGCCCGCTTGCGCGCGGGTGGCTTTGTATTCAGGCAGATAGCGGCCGGCCTGGCGCATCATCCACACCGGCGTGTATTCCACCGGCTCTTTTAACAATGCGCGCAAAAAAGTGTCGTTTTTCAAGGCAGTCATATTCGGTTTTCCGTCTGTTTGGTTCAGCGCGCATCATAGCATAATCGCCGGCAGGGCGATGGCGCTATATGGGTTTAAATCGTGTTGCGATAGCTAACAAGAGGCCGTCTGAAAATATGAACTGCCCCGCAATCTTGGGCATTTTTAAGCCACTGAATCCATCATTTTTCAAGCAGCGGTTGCAAACTGGGTGCTGTATGCCACAGGATTCAGTTTTTCAATTTCAAACTCAATCTTTCATGGTTGTAGTAGCGGATATACTCGTGTATTTCCGCTTCCAATGCTTCTATCGAAGCAAATGTCCGGTTATGGATTGGATGGGGGGAAGGGGCCAACTTTTGAGGTGCAGTTCAAGTTTCAGACGGCCTCAAATGTTTGTGCACACGCTTATTACTCAGGCTCGGTTTCTTTCTCTTTGGCCTCGGCATTTTTCGCCTCTTTCGCTTCCAAGCCTTTGAGCGGCTTGGTTTTGGGCAGGCTGATGCGCATTCTCAAACCGTTGGGCTGTAGGTTTTCGGCGATGATTTTGCCGCCGTGCTGGCCGACAATGTGCTTGGTCAAGGCCAACCCCAAGCCGGTGCCGGGCTTGTGGGCGCTGCTGTCGGCGCGGTAAAACGCGGTGAAAATATGCGGTAGCTGCGATTCGTCCACGCCCGGGCCGTTGTCGGCAATATCAATCAGCCAATGGCGCGCATCCTGCCCCAGGCTCACTTGAATGGTGCTGCCCTCGGGGCTGTAGGCCATGGCATTGCGAATCACATTATCAAAAGCGCGGTAGAGATAACTTTCGTTGGCCATCAGGCAGGCATCTTCCTGCATTTTCGGGGCAATCACCAGGCTCACCCGCTGGTGGTTTTGCTCGGCGATGCTTTGGCAGTCTTCCACCAATTGGCGCAGCAGCGGCAGCAGCTTGAGGCGGTCTTTTTCCATCTGCACATGAGCGGTTTCCAGCCTCGACAAGGTGAGTAATTCGCCCACCAGCGCATCCATGCGCGTGAGCTCGCTTTCGAGCCGCTGCAAATATTGCTCCTGCTTTTGCGGCTGCGCCTGAATCAGCCCCACAATCGCCTGCATGCGCGCCAAGGGCGAGCGCATTTCGTGCGACACATGGTGCAGCAGGTGGCGCTCTTTTTCCACCAGTTTTTGCAGCTGCTGCGCCATTTTGTCAAACTGCAAAGCCAGATTGGAAAGCTCGTCGTCGCGGTCGTCCACTTGCTGGGAAATGCGCGTTTCCAAATCGCCCGAAGCCAAGCGGCTCATGCCGCGATCGAGAATGCGAATGGGCTTGGTGATGTTGTTGGCCAAAATATAGGCCAACAAAAGCCCCACCAAAATGATAAAGGTCAGAATAATGAATTCATGCCAAATCGGCGCCAATTGCAGGCCGGGAATAAACAGCGGGCTGGGCGGACGCTGAATTTGCGGGTTGTTCCAGCCGCGGATGAAAAACAGATATTCTTCGCCCCAGCGGTCGAATTCGATATGCGCCAGCTGGGAATGGGGATTATCGAGTGCAAAAAAGCGGGCGGCTTCAATCAGGCGCGGGTCGATCGGGCGGTTGAGAATATCTTTTTTATTGTCGCCGGTAATCACATACACGTTTTGGGCAACCGGATTGTCTTTCCATTCCACCAAAATTTCGCGCGCACCCTGCTCGCCGCGTACGTTAAAGGCCGACACAATGCTGCCCAGCAGCGTGGTTTCGATGGTGCGCTGCTGCTGGAAATGGTTTTCGGCTATGGTGTTTTGCACCAGCCAGAAAGAAAAACTCGCCACGAATATGGCGCAGATAATCACGGCGCAAAACGTGGCGAAGATGCGTTGAAACAGTTTCATTTTTTAGCAGGCTGTTTTCAAAATCAGTTTTTCACAAACAAATAGCCCAAACCGCGCACGGTTTGAATCAGCGAGGCATCGCCCAGCTTGTGGCGAATGCTGGAAATATGCACATCAATGCTGCGGTCGAATTTGGCCAGCTTGCGGTCGAGCGCTTCAATCGAGAGCGTTTCCTTGCTCACCACTTGGCCGGCATGGCGCATCAACACTTCAAGCAAGTTGAATTCGGTGCTGGTCAATTCCAGCGGCGCTTCGCCGATGGTGGCCTGGCGCTTGGCCGGATAAAGGGTGACATTGCTCACGGCAATGCTGTTGGGACTGTTGTTTTGCTCGCCCGATTGTTGGGCGCGGCGCAAAATGGCGTTGATGCGCGCCAGCAATTCGCGCGGGGTGCAGGGCTTGGGCACATAATCGTCGGCACCCATTTCCAGGCCGATAATGCGGTCGATATCATCGCCTTTGGCGGTAAGCATAATCACCGGCACGGTGCTTTGGCTGCGCACGTTTTTCAGCACGTCCAAACCGTTCATTTTCGGCATCATCGAATCCAGCACCACCACATCATACTGGCCCGACAGGATTTCCTGCACACCGGCCTCGCCATCAGGCACGCTGTGTACATCAAGGCCTTCGGCAGAGAGGTATTCGGTCAGCAGTTCGGTTAACAGGGCGTCATCATCAACCAGCAATACGCGACTCATGGTTTATCCTTTAGATTTATCTTGTTTTGGTGCGCCCGCACAAATGCTCAGGTATGCGGAACGCGTCAATCTTAACATGCAATCTGTGCTTGTATATAGCGTGTTTTTGCTTTTGCGCGTTTTTGCAATGAATGTAAAGGCATTTACATTCCGATTAAACGCTCAGGGCTTCACCGCCGTGCATGGTTTGGTTTCGGCACGGCTTTGGGCAAAAGCGCGGCAATTTTCAGCCACTTGGGCGCGCAAGCTGTGGAAATACGGCGAAGCATAAATGCGCTCGCTGTAGAGCGGCAGCATATAGGGGTAGTATTCATAAGTTTTTTGCAGCCACTCGGCCGCTTCTTTCGCTTGCCCGCTGCGCTGCTGATACAAGCCCACTTGGTAAGTGTTGGCATAAGGGCGGAAATACAAGGCTTGAAGAGCCGCTTCTTCTGCCCACGGCTGCACCATCGGGTCGGCAGGATTGGCACGGCGGGTGAGCGATAGTTGCGCATAATAGCGCAGCAGAGGCTCGGTTTCGGCGATTTTCAGCAAGCCTTCGGTTTTCTGCACGATGGTGGCGGCGCTGTCGTTTTTGCCCTGTACGCTAAATGCGGTCAAATCGTGATACACCCAAGCCAAGCGCAGCAAACCCGTAATCAGCAGCAGCGCCAGCACACCGCCGCCCAAGCGCTGCCAGCGGCTATCGACGGCGGCGGCTTCATCACGCACATCGGCAGGCGACAGGCTCATCATCAGCGCGAAAGGCACCAAAAAGTAAACATACCACAAGGGATATTCCAACAGGCTGTGGCACAACGACACCGTCATCATCGCCAGCAGCACCAGCGATGCATCACCGGCAGGCCGTCTGAACAGGCGGCCGATGGCGGCCAGATAGCCCAACCCCGCCAGCGCTGTGCCGGCAATGCCGGTTTCGGCCAGCAATTGCAACACGATATTGTGCGAATGGGTAAACAGCACATTCAGTTGATTATTACTATAAACCTGCTGCGGAAACGGATGGGTTAAAAAGCCCTGCAAAGCATAGCTGCCCCAACCGTGCCCCCACAACGGTGCGGCCAAAAAGATTTGCCAGGCCTTGCGCCATTCGATATCGCGCGCCGACATGGCAAAGCCGCTGGCTTCCACGCGATCTAAAGCCGTATCGTATTGCACATCCGTAAACCAGCCCAAAGCGGCATTGAGCGCAAACTGCATCAGCACCGTCATCAACAGCGCAAACGCCGTAATCCACACCATGCGCCGCGCCGATGCACCTGCACGCCAACGCCACAGCGGCAGCAGCAGCGCAACGGCCAGCACATAAGTAAAGATAGTGCGCGAATTCACGAGCGCCAGCACCGCTGTGAGCGCCAACACCGCCAAGCAGCCCAGCCAGCCTTGCAGCCGCCGCTGCGACCACAAATAAGCCGCAGCGAGCACGCCCCACATCAAATAATGCCCCAAATGGTTGCGCTGGCCGAGCTGGCCGCTCACCTCGCGCAAACCGCGATAAGCCACCACGCCGCGCAAAGGTTCCCACGATGCCAGCCCGGTAAACTGCATCAGCGCCACCACAGCCTGCAAGAGCGCGCCGAGCAGCAAAACCCACGCCAACACCGCCACCACCCGCTCCTGCCCCAAGGCCGCCACCCAGCCGCGGCACGCCCAAACGGTGAGCGCCAATATCACAAAAGTCCACACCGCCAAATCGCTGAAACCCGGGTAGACAAGCTCCATCAGCCGGGCTTGCAGCCACAATCCGGCCGCCAGCAGCAGAAAATACAGGCCGGCGGCAGGCAAACGCACGTTCAAACGGCCATAAAAAGCGCTGAGCAACACCAACACCAAGGCCGCGAGCAAAGCGCCGGCCTCCAGAAAAAAGCTCGATAAAGGCCCCACCCGGTAGAGCGATAAAAACGGCGCCACCGCCATCAGCCAAAAGCAAAACCACAGCGGCCAATCTGTCGCACTGCTGCTTGAATGTTGTTTAAACATGCGCCGCCGCCTTTCTGCTTTGTTTCACAAAAACCAAACAGGCCACAAACAGCACCGTGCTGCACAGCAAGGCTGCCGCCGCGCACCAGCGGCTGGCCGCACCAGCGTCAAACAAGCGCATCACCGCTTCGGCAAAATAGGCCAGCACCAAAAGGCAGGTCCATTGATAAGTATAGACCTTGCCCTTGAGTATGCCCGCCAGCGGCAGGCATAAAGGCAAGGCTTTGAGCGCCAGCCATGAGCCGCCCGGGCGCAACGGCGCGAGCCATAATTCCCATGCCAGGCTCACCGCAATCAGGCCGGCCAGGCTGGCAACGGCCGCGGTGTACGACCAATGTTGTTTGGAAGAAGTCGGATTTGTCATTTGATAAATACAGGCCGTCTGAACGATTTCATTCAGACGGCCTGAAAGAAAATAAGTTTAAAATCACCACATCAGGCCGTCTGAAAGCCTTATTGATTTTCAGACGGCCTGCACATTTCATTCATCCCGCACACGCGGGCGGATAAAGCGGCAAAACCACAGCCCCGCTTCATAAAGCACAATCAGCGGCACCGCCAGCAACACTTGCGAAATCACATCGGGCGGCGTAATCACGGCGGCCAGCACAAAAGCGCCCACAATCACATAAGGCCGCGCCAGGCGCAATTGCGCCAGCGACACCACGCCCATGCGGTTGAGCAGCACCACCACCACCGGCACCTCGAAAGTAGCGCCGAAAGCCACAAACATGCCGAGAATAAACGACAGGTATTTGTCGATATCGGTGGCCATGTTCACACCCACCGGCGTCACACCGGCGAGAAATTTAAACACCAGCGGAAACACCAGAAAATAAGCAAACGCCATGCCGGCAAAAAACAGCAACACGCTCGAGAGCACCAGCGGCATCACCAAGCGCTTTTCATTTTGATAAAGCGCCGGCGCGATAAACGCCCATACCTGATAAAGTGTGTGCGGCAGCGACAGCAAAAAAGCCGCCATCAGCGTTACCTTCACCGGCACGAAAAAAGGCGCGATCACATCGGTGGCAATCATGCTGGTGCCCGCCGGCAGCGTGGCCATCAGAGGCTGCGCCACAAAAGTGTAGAGCTGCTGCGCAAACGGCATCAAGGCCAGAAAACACAGCAACAAGCCGCCTATCGTCCACATCAGGCGGCGGCGCAGCTCCAGCAAATGCTCGATCAGCGGCTGGGCGGTTTGTTGGGTTTCTTCAGACACGTTGACTCACTTCTTGCGCGCGCGCAGCTGAGGTTGGGGTCGGAAACGCGGGCGCATGTCGCGCTTGCGCCGCATGGCCTGCTGGCGCAACGAGGCCGTCTGAAAACCGTGCGCGGCGGCAGTCGGCTTTTCAGACGGCATCAAATATTGCTGCCAAGCGGCGTCTTGCGCACTTTGTGTGTTTTGCGCCAGCGGCTTTCCCTGCTCATCCACACCGAAATCGGCCGGCGTGCGCTGCTCGGGCAAGCGCTCCCATGCGGGGCGTTTATCGGGCGAGAGGCCGTCTGAAATATCGTGCAAATCGCTTTGTGCCTGTGCGCCTATACCGGCAATTTCATCGCGCACCGAATGCGCCGTGGCCTCGAATTCATCTTTGGCACGGCGCAATTCATCCATTTCGAGCTGGCTGCTTAATTCCTGCTTGACGCTGCCCACCATGCGCTGCACGCGCCCGACCAATTGGCCGGCCATGCGCGCCGCTTTGGGCAGCCGCTCGGGGCCGAGCACCACCAGCGCAATCACGCCGATCAGCAAAAGCTCGCTGAAACCGAAATCAAACATATTCAGGCCGGTTTGTTGTCGTCTTTGTCTTTTTCGTGCTCAATCACGTCTTTTTTGGCTTTTTCGTCGCTCTCATTGAGGCCTTGCTTGAAATCGTGCACCGCGCCGCCGAGATCTTTGCCGACATTGCGCAGTTTTTTCGTGCCGAACACCAGCACCACAATCACCAACACAATCACCCAATGCCAAATGGAAAAGCTGCCCATGATGTTATCCTTTTATCGAAAATGGTTTCAGACGGCCTGATTCAGGCAGGCCGGCCGAGAATATGAATATGCAGGTGAAACACTTCCTGCCCGCCGCCTTTGCCGGTGTTGATCTGCGTTTTGAAGCCGTGCGTCAAGCCGTTTGCCGCGGCGATTTGCGGCACTTTCAGCATCATTTCCGCCACCAAAGCCGCATCGCCGCCCTCAAGGTGCGCCAGCGAATCGATGTGTTTTTTCGGAATCAGCAGCAAATGCACGGGTGCAGAAGGATTGATGTCTTTGAAACACAACATATTTTCATCTTCATACACCACGCCGGCGGGAATCTGCTTAGCGGCAATTTTGCAGAAAATACAATCGCTCATTTTATTCTCCAAAGGGCGGCCATCTGAAAAGCACAAACCGCGTTCAGACGGCCTCAATAGTTTGCGAGGCAGATTCTAATACACTTCAGCCCTCTTGTCGCGCCGCCTTTTCGGCCAGCCCCGACAAACCCTGGCGGCGCGCCAGCTCGGCCACCACCGCTTCCACGCGCAAGCCGTGATGCGCGAGCAGCACCATGGTGTGAAACCACAAATCGGCCGCTTCGTAAATCAAATGTTCGCCGCCGCCGTCTTTCGAGGCCATCAGCACTTCGCCGGCTTCTTCAATCACTTTTTTCAGAATTTTGTCTTCACCTTTGTGCAAAAGCTGCGCCACATAAGAGCTTTCGGGCTCGGTGCCTTTGCGGCTGTCGATCACATTCTGAATTTGGCTCAATACTTCGTTCATGTTTCCCACCTGTTTTCAGACGGCCTGTTGCACCGCCCCGTTAAATCCTGCCGCCCAACAGCCTTTATTGCGGCAACCACCGCTGCTGCACCAGCCCGCGCGCTTCATGATAAGGTAAGAGCAAATCCACCTGTCCGAAGGCATAAGGGCCGATGGCATAAGGCGGAAAGCTGAACACAATGCCGTTGGCAGCGAAGGTAAAATTATCGGGCGCGGCAAACGATTGCTGGATTTCGCTTGCCCAATCGCGCATAAATTCACGCCGTTGCGCTTCATCCAAATCGCGCATCGCATCGTGTTGGCGGTAGATTTCGGTCAGCTTGGCGGCCAAGGCTGCCTGAGCGCCCGGCTGCACCACATCTTGCACGCTGATTTTTTTACCGGCGGCCAAATCGAAATTGCTGTAGGTAGTGCTGCCATAGCCGTGTGCACCGCCGGTGTAGCTATAGCCTTCTTCTTGAAACATTGCCACCGCGCCGCGCTGGCCGATATAGTTTTGGCGGTACATCAGCTCGATTTGCGAGCTGGCCGCATCGGCCGGGTAATCCTGTAACTCGGCGCGCGTGTTGCGCACCGCTTCGGCGGCGTTGAGCGGAATGTCTTTTTCAACCATCAGCTGCTGCAATTGCTGGTTGAGCCAAGGCAGATTGGTTTCCAGGCGGGCAACATTCAAATCGTAGCAACGGCTGTCGCCTTTGGCGAGGCAGCCTTTCTCTTTAATCAGGGAAACGGCTTTGGCCGACACCACATCAGGATCTGTGCCTTGCAACGAAACGGTTTGGCAGCCGCCCAACACCAGCGCGCATGCCGCAATCATCAAAGCTTTCATTTTATTTCTCCGATTGGATTACTGTTTTTCAGACGGCCTGTTCAACCATGCGTGTGGCCGTAAATCTCTTGCTCGTTTTTCAACACCGCATCCACGATATGCCATGCGCCATCGCGCCACACGCGGTAAAAACAGCTTTCGCGGCCGGTGTGGCAGGCAATGCCGCCGGCTTGCTCAATCAGCATAATCACCGCATCGCCGTCGCAATCAAGGCGCAATTCGTGCACTTTTTGGGTGTGGCCCGATTCTTCGCCCTTCATCCACTGCTTTTGGCGCGAGCGGCTGTAGTAGTGGGCAAAGCCGGTGGCAGCGGTTTGCTGCAAAGCTTCGGCATTCATCCACGCCACCATCAGCACGCGCAAGGTTTGCGCATCTTGGGCAATGGCGCACACCAGCCCTTTTTCATCAAATTTCACATCTGCCAATAAAGCGTTTTCATTCATTTTCTTGTTCCTTTGCCCGCCTTTTAAAGCGGCGGCTGCCTGAGCGCCCACGGCTGGATTTGCTCCAGCTCGGCCGCCAATTGTAGCAGCAATTGCTCGTTGCCGTGCGCGGCGGCAAATTGCGTGCCCACCGGCAGGCGGTTTTCATGCCAATAAAGCGGCACGCTCATGGCCGGCTGGCCGCTCATATTAAACGGCGCGGTGAAGCCCACATATTGCAAGGCTTTGAGGCTTTGCTGCTCCACCAGCGGATTGTGTGCCATCAGCCAGCCCAAATCCATCTTGCCCAACAGCAGGTTGCTCATGCGCAGCTGCTCTTGCGGCGGCGCCAGCTCACCCGTTTTGGGTGTGATGCGCGGACACACGGGCGTGACCAGCACATCATAGCGGCGGTGGAATTCGGCAGCCGCCCGCCGCTGCGCCAGCACCACTTCACGCGCCCACAAGGCTTCCACCGCGCGCAGGCGGCTGCCGTAAACCATCAGCGACCAAGTGGCCGGCTCCACTTCCTGATAGCCCGGCTTTCGGCCGGAAAGTTGCTCGAAACGCAGGCGGGTTTTGGCCGCTTCGGTGGCCACCAGCACCAGCATCGCACGCGCTAAAGTGTCGGCATCGGCAAAAGCCGGCGCGGCTTCTTCCAGCTCGTGGCCGGCATCGGCCAGCAATTTCAGGCTGTGGGCAAACGCGTTTTTGGTGGCGTCATCAATCTTGCCGCCCAGCCAAGGCTGCACGCAATAGGCGATTTTCAAGCGGCGCAAAGGCTGCTTGAGGCCGTCTGAAAACGAAACTGCCGGCGTGTTGCAGGCATAAAGCGCATAAGGCTGTGTTTGCGCGGCGATGTCGAGCAGCAAAGCGCTGTCGCGCACGCTGCGGGTGAGCGCGTGTTCGCACACCATGCCCTGCCAACCTTCGTCCAACAAAGGGCCGCTGTCCACGCGGCCGCGGCTCGGCTTTAAGCCGAACAAGCCGCAATTGTGCGCGGGAATGCGTATCGAGCCGCCGCCGTCGCTGCCGTGCGCCGCCGGTATCACGCCGGCGGCCACCGCCGCGGCCGCGCCGCCGCTGCTGCCGCCGGGGGTGTGCGCAGCATCCCACGGATTGCGGGTGATGCCGTGTTGCTCGCTTTCCGTGTAGGGCATCAGCCCCCATTCGGGCACGGTGGTTTTGGCAAACACACGCAAGCCGGCGCGCTCATAAGCATCCACCAAATGGCTGTTGCGCGCGGCAATGTGCGTACGCATCATGCGCGAGCCCGATAAAGTGGGCACGCCGCGCCAATCGGCCAGCAAATCTTTCAGGGCAAACGGCACACCGGCCAGCGGCGCTGCTTCAGACGGCATCTGCCAAGCCAAAGCACGCTTGCGGCAATCTTGCGCAGCCAATTGCAGCAAAGGGTTTACCTCATCCAGCCGCGCAAGCGCCGCCTGCAACACTTCATCCGCGCTCACTGCGCCAGTGCGGATCAGTTCGGCAAGCCCAATGGCGTCATATTGGCAGTATTCTTGAAACTGCATGGCTGCTCCCCCTTTATCAACAAAGCTTGTCAACAGCGTTCAGATGGCCTGAATATTTTTGAAATCAATTGATTAAGGCCATCACCACCGCCACCAAAGTCATCACAAACAAAATCCAGCGCAGCGTGTTTGGCTTGAGCTTCACCGTGGTTTTCACGCCGATTTTGGCACCGATAATGCTACCGGCGGCCAGCACCAGGCCGATATCCCACCACACTTGCCCGCGCCATATAAACACCGCCAGCGACACCAGCGTGAAGCCGAGGGTGCAGCACACTTTGAGCGCATTGGCGCGCACCAGATCATAGCGCAGCATGCCGGCGAGCACCGGCAGCATCACAAAGCCCGCGCCGGCTTGCACAAAGCCGCCATACACGCCCACCAGCCACAAGCCGATACGCGATTTCGGGTTTTCTGCCACCGTAATCGGCAAAGTGCCGCTCGGATGCACCAGCGCCGAGCGTTTGAAAAAAGCAAATGCCGCCACCGACAACATGGTAATCAGCAGCATGGGCTTTAACACCGCCACCGGCGCAAACGAAGCCACTAGCGCACCAAACAGCCCGCCGATTAAGGTCGGCCACAAAATCGCCGGCAAATCCTGCGTCGGCAATTTACCCGCATGGCGGAAACCCTGCAAGCCCGACACCGATTGCAGCAACACGCCCACGCGGTTGCTGCCGTTGGCGATATCGGCCGGCACGCCGAACATCATCAACACCGGCAAAATCAGGTTGGAGCCGCCGCCGGCCATCATATTGATCACCCCCGCTGCCACACCGAGCGCGGCCAGCAAGAGATATTGGTAAACATTTAAATCCATGCGTTTTCTGCTTTCACACCTTCAAAACAGCCCTGCCAAAACAGCCCTGCCGCCGGATAGGCTTGCTGCATTTTGGCATTATACCTATTCGAATCAAAGGCCGTCTGAAAGCTATCCAGTTTCCAATCAGCACCCTTATTTTTTAAATGCTGGTGCGCGGTTTTCGACATTGTTCCGGCATTTGCGCAACCGTTGGATACACATTTTTATCGTCAACTTTGGCGCCAATCTCAAACACATCTACCACACATCCCTTTTCCAACCAGCGAAAAGCCGCTTCATAATCTTTACCGGCTCGGGGCACAAAGCTCACGCCGGTGCGGCAACTTTGATGGCGGCTGTCGGTGGTGGCAGATTTCGAGCCATCCAACACCAACGGTTTGCCGGCCGAAATCACAAATTCCTGATAAGAATCACGAAACACCACGCCCTTATCCTGATTGGCGGCCACGCTGCGCACGGTATCGGGCATACCGACCGTATAATTGCGAATGCGCTTGGGCAAGCCGTTGACCATACGGGTGTGCACGCGTTGAGCTGCCTGCGGTTGCCAATCGGCGCAGCTGCTGTTGCGGTATAGGCGGATTTCCTGATTGCCGTATGCACCATAAAGGCGGATTCGGGCATCGCTTGATGGCTGATACGCTTCCTGCTTGTGCACCAAAGTTGATTTTTGCGCCATAAAGCAACCGGATAAGGCCACAGAAGCAGCGCCGATGATGGCTATCCACCCTATTTTCATAATACCCCCTCTTGCACCAACCCAATAAAGCATTGAAAATAAAAATTAAAATAATAATTCGAATCAAAGGCCGTCTGAAAACCGCGCAGCTTCAACCGGCACGGCTATTTTAAATACCGGTTCGCGGCTTTCAGACGGCCTTTTTTATACACACGCTTATGCTGCCTTGTGTGTGTCTGCGCATTTTATAGCGGCACGTTCCAAACCGGCGCTGCGTTGCCCCACCTTTTTCTGATTCAACGCACCCGCCCGTTTTACCGGCGGCTGCCCGTCCGGCAAAAAACAAGGCAGGTTTGCACCCGCCTTGTTGTTGTGTTCACAGCCGCACTTCAATCCCGGCAGCGCGCATGGCTGCTTTGGCTTCGCTGATGCGCACTTCGCCGAAGTGGAAAATGCTCGCCGCCAACACGGCATCGGCTTTACCCTCTTTCACGCCTTCAACCAAATGCTGCACATTGCCCACGCCGCCCGATGCAATCACCGGAATATCCAGCGCTTCGCTCACGGCGCGAGTGAGCGCCAGATTGAAGCCGATTTTGGTGCCGTCTCTATCCATGCTGGTGAGCAGAATCTCGCCGGCGCCGCGCGCCTGCATATTGAGCGCCCATTCCACCGCATCAATGCCGGTGGCCTTGCGCCCGCCGTGGGTAAACACTTCCCAGCGCGTGTTTTCGGGGTTGACTGCTTTGGCGTCGATCGCCACCACAATCGCCTGCGAGCCGAAAAAGCCGCTGGCTTCGTTGATTAAATCGGGGTTGGTCACGGCGGCGGTGTTGATGCCGGCCTTATCGGCACCGGCATTGAGCAGGCGGCGCACATCGGCCACGCTGCGCACGCCGCCGCCGACGGTGAGCGGAATAAACACTTGCGAAGCCACTTCTTCAATCACATGCAAAATGGTGTCGCGGTTGTCGCTGCTGGCGGTAATGTCGAGAAAAGTCAATTCGTCGGCACCCTCGTCGTTGTAGCGTTTGGCCACGTCCACGGGGTTGCCCGCATCGCGCAGGCCGACAAAATTCACGCCTTTCACCACGCGGCCGTTGTCCACATCGAGGCAGGGGATAATGCGTTTTGCTAATGCCATAATTGTTTACTCTGAAAATGCGGCCTTGCCTAATTCACGCCAGCCAGCCGGCCACCCAGGTTTCCACATGGGCGGAGAGCTGGAAATAGCCGATGGCCGACACCATGGCAAAGCCCAATGTGGTCATAAAGCTGGTGGCAAAGCGGTTGACCACCCAAAAAGACAGCCCCACATAAGCCCACAACAAACCCATGCTGATGCCCCAACCCAAATCGATGTGCGGCAACTGGAAAGCGATGGCCGTGCGCAGCAACACCACCAATATCATAAAGCCCAGGCTTTCGGTGAGCGCGTAGATGTCGCGATTGGACGACCATATCGTCCAAAAGCCCAAAATAAATGCTTCAAGCATGAGATTCCCTTAAATCTGAATGCTGTGGTATGGCGGGCAGCCGCTCCCAAACGGCTGCCTGATATTGCGGCAAACTGCCGCATCGCGCTTTCAGACGGCCAGCTCGTCGGCCAGCTTTTGCGCTTGGGCAAAATCAATGCTGCCCTCGTAAATCGCGCGGCCGGTAATCGCACCGGCAACACCTTGTGGCTCGACGGCACACAAGGCGCGGATGTCGTCGAGATTAGTGAGGCCGCCCGAAGCAATCACCGGTATGCCCACGGCTTCGGCCAGCTTGACGGTGGCTTCGATGTTCACGCCGCTCATCATGCCGTCGCGGCCGATGTCGGTGTAGATAATGCTGTTGACGCCGTCGTCGGCAAATTGCCACCCCAAATCGGCCACATGGTGCTCGGTTACTGTGGCCCAGCCGTCAATCGCCACCATGCCCTCTTTGGCATCCAGCCCCACAATAATATGGCCGGCAAAGGCTTTACAGGCTTCGCGCACAAACTGCGGGTTTTTCACCGCAGCGGTGCCGATAATCACATCGGTGAGCCCCAAATCGAGGTATTTTTCGATGGTGGCCAAATCACGGATGCCGCCGCCCAGCTGCACGGGCAGGGTTTTGCCCACTTCCTGCAAAATGGCGCTGATGGCTTCGAGGTTTTTCGGTTTGCCGGCGAAGGCGCCGTCCAAGTCCACCAAATGAAGGCGGCGCGCGCCTTGTTTCACCCAATGCAACGCCATTTCGGCAGGCTCGTCGGAAAACACAGTGGCCTGATCCATCAGGCCTTGCTTCAGGCGCACGCAGCTGCCTTCTTTTAAATCGATTGCAGGAATCAGTAACATTTTATTTCCATAGGGTTTAAGCGGCCTGAATATTTTCAGACGGCCTTTTATGCAGACACAGTTTCAGACGGCCGCGCAATCGCACAGGCCGTCTGAAAACATACATAAATGTATTTTACACAATTTAGCCGTTCCAGCGCAAAAAATTACGCAAAAGCAGCAAGCCGCCATCGTGGCTTTTTTCGGTGTGAAATTGCGTGGCAAACACATTATCCTTGCCCACCACGCAGGCGAATTCATGCGGATATTCGCTGCTGCCCAGCACAATATCGGGCGCGGCCGGGGCGAAATAATAGCTGTGCACAAAGTAAAAACGCGTGTCTTGCGCAATGCCTTCAAACAAAGGATGCGCCTGCGTTTGGTGCACCGTGTTCCAGCCCATATGCGGTACTTTGAGCTTGTCGCCGTGCGCATCGTGCTGATTGGCGGCAAAGCGTTTCACCTCGCCGGCAAACCAGCCCAAGCCCGGTGTGTTGCCCTCTTCGCTGTGGTCGAACAACAATTGCGCGCCCACGCAAATGCCGAAAAAAGGTTTGTTTTTCAGGCCGTCTGAAACCGCTTCGCCCAAGCCGCTTTGTTGCAGCGCGGCCATGCAGTCGGGCATCGCGCCTTGGCCGGGAAAAATGATTTTATCTGCGGCAAACACTTTTTCGGGCGCATCGGTGAGCTCGATTTCTGCGCGCACACCGGCGAGCTTCTGCGCCGCCTGTACCGATTTGAGCACCGAATGCAGATTGCCCATGCCGTAATCCACCACCACCACTTTCATGCGATTTTCCTTTTTTCTGCGTTAGGGGCTGTTCACATTTCACCCGTGCGTAAGATTTTGAGCGCAAAAGCGTGGCTGCAAGGCGAAAAGCACAGCAAGGTTGAACACCTTGCGAGCATTTTCAACGCAGCAGGCGCGTTTTTGAGCCAAAAGATTGCCACGAGATGAATTGTGAACAGACCCTGGGGTATCCTGACATTTCGTTTATGAGGAGGATTTTGTTCCTGCAAATGCAGATGCAAGGCAAAAAACGCAGCAAGGTTGGACACCTTGCGAGGCTTTTTAACGCAGCAGATGCGTTTTCAGGGACGAAATACACCCATAAATCGAAATGTCAGGATACCCTACAGGCTGCGCTGCATCACCGAAAACGACACCAACACAATCACCAGCGGCAACAAAGCGCCAAACCAATAAAGCGAGAGCCAGCGGACCCGCTCGCTGCGCCATTGGCGCAGCAGCACCAGATAAGCCCAACAATAAAAGCCGAAAGCGGCTGCGGCAATCGGCGACATCTCGCCGCCCACCACCACAAAGCCCGCCACGCCCAAACACAAGCCGTAGGATAGCGCCCACGGCCAAACCGGGCCGTTGCGGCCCACATAATCCTGCAATTTTCCAAAAATCAACAACAACACACTAGGCAACATAATCGGTTCAGTTAAGGGTTTGATTTTGCGTATCCGCACGGCGGCGTTTGAGCTCGCCCAAGCGCACCACCACATAAGCCATCAGCGCCACCACGAAAAACACCAGCAGCATCCAAGCGATGCCTTGCAGCGATTCGATAATGGTGCGATACACTTCGAGCACCCAGCGCTCGCCGGTAAGCGGCACGATTTGGGCTTTTTCATCCCAGCGCCACGGCGTGATGTATTTTTCCAGCTCGCCGATACGCACGCCGGCCGACACGCCCACCACCAAAATGGCAAACTTCATATAGCGCACCCAGGCTTCGCTGATGGGGTCGTCGATAATGCGGGTGAGGATATTGTGCAGCGGCTGCGCAAACAAACGCGCCACTAAGGCCGACACCGCCAGCGCCAGCACAAATGTAACCAACAGCAAGGTGATAAACATCGTGGCCTTTCATAGTGTTATACCAATCCCAAAAAATAACCTAACTTCGTTGTCTCGCCTTGCCATACTATCTGTACTGTCTTCGGCTCGCCGCCTTGTTAGCTTACTTTTTTGAATGGGTATTAGATGCAGCCTGCGAAAACCGGCAGGCCGTCTGAAAAGCGATTGTATGTTTCAGACGGCCTGATTGCCAAGTGTTTCCTGAAGAAAGCGCCGATTCTTCGGCCGCCTCCTTTTCGATTTAATGGTTCAAAATTTTCGACAAAAATTGCTGCGCCCGCTCGCTGCGCGGGCTGCCGAAGAATTCTTCAGTGCTGCAATCTTCCACAATCTGGCCGGCATCCATAAACACCACTTTATTGGCCACTTGCTTGGCAAAGCCCATTTCGTGGGTAACACACATCATGGTCATGCCCTCTTTAGCCAAGCCCACCATCACATCGAGCACTTCCTGAATCATTTCCGGATCAAGCGCGGAAGTGGGCTCGTCAAACAGCATAGCCACCGGATCCATGGCCAGCGCACGCGCAATCGCCACCCGCTGCTGCTGGCCGCCTGACAATTCGGCCGGATATTTGTGCGCCTGCGCGCTCAAGCCCACGCGGTCGAGATAGGCCAGCCCTTTTTTAAGCGCTTCTTGCTTGCTGCGGCCAAGCACCTTAATTTGCGCCACGGTGAGGTTGTCGGTGATGCTCAGATGCGGAAACAGCTCGAAATGCTGAAACACCATGCCCACGCGGCTGCGCAGCTTGGGTAAATCGGTTTGCGGATGCCCCACCGACGTGCCGTCGATCACGATTTCGCCTTTTTGGAAAGGCTCCAACCCGTTTACACATTTAATCAGCGTGGATTTGCCGCTGCCCGAAGGGCCGCACACCACCACCACATCGCCTTTGGCAATGCGGGTGCTGCAATCGGTGAGCACCTGAAAATCGCCATACCATTTATTCACATTGTTGATTTCAATCATTTTTACACCCGCAATCTTTTTTGCAAACGTTTCACACCAAAAGTGGCAATCGCGCTCACCGCAAAATACACCGCACCGGCAAACAGAATATACGGCGTGAGCATGCCCATCAAATCGCCGCGCACATAAGAGGCGCGGAAGAAATCCACCAAGCCGATAGCAAACACTAGCGTGGTATCTTGAAACAGAATAATGCTCTGCTGCAAAATCAGCGGCAGCATTTTGCGGAAAGCCTGCGGCAGAATCACGAGCCGCATGGTTTGGCTGTAAGTCATGCCCAGTGCTTTGGCCGCATTCACCTGCCCTTTGGAAATCGACTGTATGCCCGCGCGCACCACTTCGGCAAAATAAGCCGCCTCAAACACCATAAACGCCACCGCGCACGAAGCAAAAGCCACGTTGATGGTGAGATAGCGCCCGGTGGCCCAGTTGTACATCATCGGCACGGCGAAGTAAAACCAGATCAGCACCAAAAGCAAAGGCACCGAGCGGAAAAAATTCACATAAAGCTTGGCCGGCAGCGACAAGATTTTAAAAGGCGATAAACGCGCCAGCGCCAGCAGCGTGCCGATGACCATGCCGCCGGCCACAGCAATCGCCACGATTTCCAGCGTGGTGGTGATGCCGGCCAAAAGGCCGGGCGATGCCGCCTGCAATTCTGCAATTCCGAAAGCCATCTTATTTGCCCTCCGCCATCAAGCCCGGCACTCTGTATTTGCGCTCGAGAAAATTCATTAACATAATCAAAACCAAATTAATCACCAAATAAATCAGCGTGGCATAGGTGTAGATTTCAAAATTGTTTTGCGTGTATTCGGCAATGGTTTTGGTTTGGCTGATTAATTCGGCAACGCCCACCAGCGATGCCACCGAGGCGTTTTTAAAGCAGTTGGTCAATTCCGAGCTCATGGGCGGCAAAATCACCCGGAAAGCCTGCGGCAGCAGCACTTGCCGGTAAACTTGAGCAGTGCTGAATCCCAGCGCATAAGCGGCGTGGCTCTGCCCCTGCGGCAGCGACTGAATGCCGGTGCGCACCTGCTCGGCAATGCGCGCGGCGGTGAAAAGCCCCAAGCCCACGCTGGCCGAGAGCATGGCCGAGGTGTTGGGCGCAAGGCCGAAATACCACCATTGGCGCAAGCCTTCGGGAAAAAAGCCCGGCACCACGTAATACCAGATAAAAAGCTGCACCAGCAAAGGCACGTTGCGAAACAGGCTCACATAGGCCGAAGCGATGGTTTGCAGCGGCTTATTGGGCAGCGTACGCATAATGCCCAACACCGTGCCCAGCGTGAGCGCGATAAGCCAAGCGATGCCGCCGATTAAAAACAGCCAGCCGAGGCCCGAGAGCATCCAGCTCAAATAGGTTTCGTTGCCGATGCCGGTGCTGTCAAACAGCACGCCCCAGTTCCAGGAATAGCCCATATTCCGTTCCTTCTGTTGTTTGGATTCTGCCCTGATACGGCAGAATATTGGCTTTTATATACACCAAACGCCCTTTCCGTCGCTCCTGCGTAGGCAGGAGCACAGCCTGAAGCGCAGCTTCAGTTGTCGGGCAGCTAGCTACCATCAACACATAAAATCAAATATTTGATTTTATAGAGAATCTTTTATTTTCAGAAATGTGTGAGGCAAGCAAAGCGCTGCTTTGCACCGGGCACCTGCCTGCGCGGATGCGACAGATATCCGGTTTTGCAAAAGTCTCAGGCCGTCTGAAAACCATCCGGCTCGCACCGGCCATCTAAAGAAGGCGGCGGGCTTTTCAAACCCGCCGCCTTTTGCCACATGATGTGCCGGCTGTTTGAAATGTTTACTCTGCGGCTCTATCGGTGGGGTTGGCGATAATTTCTTTTACCTGCGCCGACATCGGAAATGCCAAATTCACGCCTTTGGGCGGAATCGGGCTTTCAAACCATTTTTTATACAGCGCATCGATTTCGGCGGTGTTTTTAAACGTGGCATCCAGCGCACCATCCACCACCGCTTTAAACGGCGCATCGCCTTTGCGCACCATGCAGCCGTAGCGCTCAAACGACATCGGCTCGCCCACAATCACCCAATTATCGGGGTTGGGCGTTTTGGCACGCTCGCCCGCCAGTAAAATATCATCCATCATAAAGGCTTGCGCGCGGCCGTTAAACAGCATCAGCGCGGCTTCGCCGTGGTCTTTGGCGGAAATAATGTTCATGCCGAGCTTTTCTTTGTCGTTATATTCTTTCAACAAACGCTCGGAAGTGGTGCCGGCCGTGGTGACCACGGTTTTGCCTTTCAAATCGCCAAAGCCGTTGATGCCGGCATCTTTGGCGGCCATCAGGCGGGTGCCGATTTCAAAGAAAGCATTGGAAAAATCCACCTGCTTTTGACGCTCGAGATTGTTGGTGGTGGAGCCGCATTCCAAATCTACCGTGCCGTTGCTCACCAGCGGGATGCGGTTTTGCGAGGTAACCAAGTTGTAGCGCACTTTCAAATCGGGCATGTTGAGCTCTTTTTTCACCGCTTCCACCACTTTGAGCTGCAAATCATGGGCATAGCCTACCGGTTGATTGGGCTGATCGGCAATGTAGGAAAACGGAATGGAAGAATCACGGTGCCCCAACACAATGGTGCCCGACGATTTGATTTTCTCCAAAGTGCCCTGCCCTGCTGCGGCCGGCGCGGCGCCTGATGCGCTGCTTTCGGCCGGTTTCGATGCTTCGCCGCCGCAAGCCGCCAAGCTCAATGCCGCCAAGCAGGCGAGGCTGAAAGGTTTGAGTGCTGTCAATTTCATTTCTTGCTCCTATGTTGTTGTCGTTATTCTGCACAAGCCCGCAGCCGCCGCAAAAAAGCCGCCCCGCCTTGATGGAATTTATCCTAGCTTAACCTATTTTATTTGACAACCCGATTAACACACTCAAATCATAAGTGGCTGATATTATTCAATCAATAAAATCAGAATATTTTACCGCTATCGATTTGATTGTTAACAATAAAAAGCTACTTTTCACTACATTGCAAACAATATTCATCTTAATCCCCATCACCAAAAAGGCCGTCTGAATGTTTCAGACGGCCTTTTTATGAACATATAATCATTTATCCGGCGCGCTTCAGCAATGATTGCCGTCTTTCGGATTGGGGTCGATTTGGTCGAGACGGGTGAGCGCTTTGCGGCGGATTTCCTCATCGCTCAGGGGCTTTTGCGCATAGGTAATGGCATCGTCCACCGAATCTTCAATCACCAATTCGCGCTCTTCCGCTTCCATTTCATCAGCGGTGGTGGGCTCGTGGCATTCGGAAATCTGGTCGGTGTTGAGCTCTACTTGCGGCTTGATGGCATCGAAATCCTGCTCGCCCGCTGCCACGCTGCCGGCCTGCGCCTGCTCGGCTTGGGCGGCTTCGCGGTGCAGGTAATCATCGCAGCGCTCTTGTATTACCGCATCGCACTCTTGCGATTCCATTACTTGGGCGTGCGTGGGGTTGGGCTTATTCATGATTTTCTCCTTGTGGCAGTTATTGTGTGAATGAGCGGCAAGGCTCAAGTGTTTTTATCATAACAAGAAAAAGGCCGTCTGAAAGCTTTCAGACGGCCTTTAGCAAGATTTAACCGATGCCTGAATGCCGACATCATTCGAGCATAAAGCCAATCAGGCCGTCTGAAACCCTGCACTTTCAGACGGCCTGATATAAACAGCAAGCTGCATCAGGCGGTGAGCGTGCCTTTGGTGGAGGGCATTTGACCGGCCATGCGCTCATCGTGCGCCACGGCCATGCGCAGCGCGCGGCCAAACGCTTTAAACACGGTTTCGGCTTGATGGTGTGCATTGATGCCGCGCAGGTTGTCGATATGCAGCGTCATCATGCTGTGGTTGACCAAGCCGTGGAAAAATTCGCTGAATAAATCCACATCGAATTTGCCGATCATGGCGCGGGTGAATTCGAGGTTGTACACCAAGCCCGGGCGGCCGGACAAATCGAGCACCACGCGGCTCAAGGCTTCATCGAGCGGCACATAGCTCATGCCGTAGCGGCAGATGCCGGCTTTGTCGCCCAGAGCTTGCTTGAGCGCCTGCCCCAGCGTGATGCCGATGTCTTCCACGGTGTGGTGGTCGTCGATGTGCAAATCGCCCCGGCAGGTGATGTCGAGATCAATCAGGCTGTGGCGGCTGATTTGGTCGAGCATGTGCTCGAGAAAAGGCACGCCGGTGTCGAATCGGCTTTGGCCGGTGCCATCCAGATTGATGGACACGGTGATTTGGGTTTCGCTGGTGTGGCGGCTCACGGTGGCGCTGCGCGTTTGCGCTGCTTCCGCAGCCATGGCCAGCGCGGCCTCGGCAGCGGCTTTTTCCGCTTTTTCGGCCTTTTCTTCTTTAGACAGATGCTTTCTGCCCATCCAGCCGGCGGGCTTGCCCATGCCGTTTTCTAGCTTGGCCTGCAAGGCCGATTGGATGCCGCGCCCTTTGGCGGTTTCATCCTGCGCCTGTTTTTCCAGGCGGTGTTTCAGCTGATACAGCGCGGAAGGGTTGTCGTAGCCGCTGCGGCGGGCCAGCTCGCCAAGCGAGCCGGCTTCTTCGATCAGCAGATAAAGGTTTTGCAGATGGGTTTGTATTTTTTTCATAATCCGGTCTTTTTTATCAATAAAAGCAATCACTTAAATGCAAAACGCAAATACGCTCAGGTTTGTTTGCATTTTATCTTTATTTTTCATACAGCGCGCGCATCAGCGCCAACACGGCATCGTTTTGCCCGGGCGCACCCATGGTGATGCGCACACATTGCGCCAGCAGCGGGTGCGCGCCGTGCAATTTTTTAATTAAAATCTTATTTTGCTTGAGCGTGTCAAACAATTGATCTGCATCGGGCACGCGCACGGTGATGAAATTGGCTTCGCTCTCAAAAGCTTGAATAGCGGCGATTTGCTGCAATTGCGCCAGCATGCGCTCGCGCTCGGCTTTGAGCTTGGCGGTGGTGGCAGCAATGGCATCGGCATGCTCGAGCGCAAATTTGGCGGTGGCCAGGCTCAGCTGGTTCATATTATAAGGCGGCACGATCTTGGCCAGCTCGTTGATGATTTCGGCGCAGCCGGCGGCATAGCCCACGCGTATGCCGGCAAAGCCGATTTTGCTCACGGTGCGCATCAGCACCAAATTTTCAATCTGCCCCGCTTGCGGCAAAAAGCTGTCGCCGCTGAATGCGCCATAGGCTTCGTCCACCACCACAACGCCGGGCGCGGCATTGATAATGGCCTGCACTTGGGCGCGCGAAAAGCCCACGCCGGTGGGGTTGTTGGGATACGACACAAACACCAGCGCCGGCCGATGCGCGGCAATGGCCTCAAGCACGGCCGGCAGATTCATGCTGAAATCGTCGTTCAGCGGCACACCGATATAATCGAGCCCGTAAACCTGCGCATTGTGCCGATACATCACAAAGCTCGGCTCCAGCGCCAGCACCGCAGCACCGGGCTTGGCCACCAGCATGGTGATGAGTTGGATTAATTCATCCGAGCCGTTGCCCAGCGCGATTTCGGCAGCGGCCGGAATATCAAAAGCCTGGCGCAGCGCGGCTTGCAGGCCGCTGGTGGCAGGATTGGGATAAAGATGAATCGGCGCTTCAGCCAAGCGGGCAGCCCATTCGGCCTGCAATTGGGGCGAGTGGGCAAACGGGTGATACGGGCTTTCCATGGCATCGAGCTTAGTGAAGCCTTCGGGCAGCGCGGCCACTTGATAAGCGCTCATGGCGCGGATGTCGGCGCGGATAATATCGGATAAATGGCTCATTAACGGCTTTGGTGTAAACAGGCCGTCTGAAACACGACGCGCCTTTTTTGTCGACAAAATGCTCGGGGCTGTTTACATTTATTCGCGGGTAAGATTTTGAGCGAAAAAGCGTATATGCAAGGCAAAAAGCGCAACCGGCACGTTTGATCGCCAAAAGATTGCCGCGAAATGAAATATAAACAGCGCCTAATGTATCATAAAAAAGCGTGTGTTGCAGGCAAAGAACGTGTATTGCAGGCCGTCTGAAAAATGCGGTTTCAGACGGCCTGCAACACCAGGGTCTGTTCACATTTCATCCGTGCGTAAGATTTTGAGTGCAAAAGCGCGTTTGCAAGGCGAAAAGCGCAGCAAGGTTGGACACCTTGCGAGCATTTTCAACGTGGCAGGCGCGTTTTTGAGCCAAAAGATTGCCACGAGATGAATTGTGAACAGACTCTAGGGCGTCCTAGCACCTGATTATTCAATGCCCGCCCATTTATGCGTTTGCACGCTGAGCTGCCAATGCACTTGGGCATCGGCGCGCGCGTTGAGCAGGCCGATTTGGCGGATGGTGTCGTAAATATTCATTTGGCCGTCGATTTCGCAGGGCGAAAGATAATAATGAGCGGCGCGGATTTTCTGCTCCATTTCGGCGCAAAAAGCCAACACATCGCCATCGGCCACAATGCGCACTTCATCGGCCGCTTCAATGCATTGCTGCCGGTATTTTTCCGCATAGCAGGCTTTGGGGCTGGCGGCCACATAATCGATTTGCACGGGCGCAGGCTTGAGGCCGTTGGTTTCGATGCACAAACGATAACCTTGCGCTTTGAGCGCATCGAGCAAAACACTCAAATGCGGCTGTATGGTGGGCTCGCCGCCGGTGATGATGATGTTGCGCGCGGCATAGGTTTGCAGGCGGCTTAAAATGTCGCTCAGGCGCATCATGCCGAATTTCAGGTAATCGGTGTCGCACCAGGCGCAGGCCAGATTGCATTTGCCCAAGCGGATAAACACGGCGCTCATGCCGGTGTTGTAGCCCTCGCCTTGCAGGCTTTCGAAAATTTCCACAATGCGGAATTCGGGGTTTTCGGGGTGGATGGTTTGCATTTCAGACGGCCTCACGCGCTGCACTCGCAATAAGAAGTGGGCGTTTCCCACAAACGCAGCGCGGATACGTTCAAGCGGCCTTCGTTGCGCAGCAGGTCAAACATATATTGCGCCATATTCTCCGCCGTGGTGCGTTTGGCCATCGGCAGGGTTTTAAGCTGCCAGCCTTCGAGCATGGCGGCGATTTCGCACTCGCGCGCGCTTTCGGTGTGGTAGATAAAGGCGTGGTCAAACGGCTCTACCACCAGCTTTTTCACGATGGTTTTCAAATCGGCAAAGTCGATCACCATGCCGTCTTTAGCGCCGCCGAGTATCAAATCGCCGCTGATTTCCACTTCGAGTTTATACGTGTGGCCGTGCAGATTTTTGCACTTGCCGTCGTGATGGTCGAGCATGTGCGCCATGTCGAATGAGAAGGTTTTGGTGATTTTCATCATTTATGTTCCGAGGCCGTCTGAAGGTTTCAGACGGCCTATTGTTAAGTAGATTGTCACATTAGCCGATAATATCCGGCCACAAATCGCGCCAAGCTGAATTATGTTGTTCAATCAAATCAAGCTTCCATTTACGCTGCCATTTTTTCAATTGCTTTTCGCGGCCAATCGCACTTTCCATATTCTCGTGCAATTCATACCAAACCAGCAGGGATATTTGATAACGGTCGGTAAATCCTGCCACTTGATGATTTCGATGTTGGTAAACGCGCTGAATCAGATTGGAGGTTACGCCGATATACAGCGTGCCATTGCGCTGACTGGCCATGATATACACGGCAGGCTGCATGACTTTATTCATTGATATACACTTTGATATACACTTTCCATTCCGTCATTGTCGGGCTTTGACCCGACAATCCAGTCTGTTGGGATACTGAGCAAAGAGAATCGTTTTTGGAATCGGCGTTCTGGATTGTCGGGTCAAAGCCCGACAATGACGAATGACGGTTACTGAAAATTCAAGCGCCTTTTTGCGCCAGATATTCCGCCAGCCCGCGCTCGCGCAGCACGCAGCTGGGGCATTGACCGCAGCCGCCGGCCACGCCCATATAGCAGGTGTGGGTGTGGGTGCGCACATAATCGAGCGCGCCCAGATTATCGGCCAGCGCCCAAGTTTGCGCTTTGGTGAGATACATCAGCGGCGTGTGGATTTGAAAAGCATAATCCATCGCCAGATTGAGGGTGACATTCATCGATTTCACAAACACATCGCGGCAGTCGGGGTAGCCTGAAAAATCGGTTTCGCACACGCCGGTGATGATGTGCACAATATCCCGGCTTTTGGCGTAAATCGCGGCATAAAGCAGAAACAAGGCATTGCGCCCGTCTACAAACGTGTTGGGCGGGCCGCTATCGGCGGTGCGGATTTCGGCTTTATCGTCCATCAGCGCATTGTGGGTGATTTGCTGCATCAGGCTCAAATCGAGCACGGTTTGCGGCACGCCCAAATCGGCGGCAATCCAGCGCGCTTTTTCCAGCTCGACGGCGTGGCGCTGGCCGTATTGAAAAGTGACGGCCTCGACATTTTCGCGGCCGTAAGTTTGAATCGCCTGAATCAGGCAGGTGGTAGAATCTTGGCCGCCTGAAAAGATAACCAAGGCTTTTTGCTGTGGCATTTCGGTTTCCTAGTTTTGATTGGGAACGCAGGTTCCGGGCGGGATGGTTGCGAACCGCCGCTAAAAAAGAATCGGCATTATAAGCCAAATCAATCGGGAAATCCGTTAAAATATCATGCTTTACTTTTCAGACGGCCTCTGTGTTGATTCACAAAAAAAGGCCGTCTGAAACCGATCGCTATTTTAGGCAGGAGCTGGCAGCAAATGTTGGTATTGGGAATCGAATCTTCATGCGATGAAACCGGCGTGGCGCTTTACGAGCACACGCACGGCTTGTTGGCGCACCAATTGCACACGCAAATGGCGATGCACGCGGAATACGGCGGCGTGGTGCCCGAATTGGCCAGCCGCGACCACATCCGCCGGCTGGTGCCGCTCACCGAAGCAGCCTTGCAAGAAGCCGGCAAAAGCTATGCCGATATCGATGCCGTGGCCTTTACACAGGGCCCGGGCTTGGGCGGCGCGCTTTTGGCCGGTGCAAGCTTTGCCAACGCGCTGGCTTTTTCGCTGGGCAAGCCCGCCATTGCGGTGCACCATCTCGAAGGCCACCTGCTCTCGCCCTTATTGGCCGCTGAAAAGCCCGAATTTCCTTTTGTGGCCTTGCTGGTTTCCGGCGGCCACACGCAATTGATGGCCGTGCGCGGCATAGGCGACTACACCTTGCTCGGCGAAAGTGTCGACGACGCGGCCGGCGAAGCCTTCGACAAAACCGCCAAGCTGCTCGGCCTGCCTTATCCGGGCGGCGCGAAATTATCCGAGCTGGCCAGGCTCGGCTCGCCCGATGCCTTTCAATTGCCGCGCCCGATGCTGCATTCGCCCGATTTGCAGATGAGCTTTTCCGGCCTCAAAACCGCCGTGCTCACCGCCGTGCAAAAAGTGCGCGCGCAAAGCGGCAGCGATGAAATACCCGCGCAAACCCGCAACGACATCTGCCGCGCTTTTCAAGATGCGGTGGTGGACGTGCTCGCCGCCAAAGCGCAAAAAGCCCTGCTCGACACGGGTTTTCGCACGCTGGTGGTGGCCGGCGGCGTGGGTGCCAACTGGAAGCTGCGCGAAGTGTTCGCCCGCTTGAGCGTGCGCAGGCCGTCTGAAAAAGGCCGCCCGAAACCGGCGGCCGAAAAAATAAACGTGTTTTTCCCGCCGCTCGAATACTGCACCGACAACGGCGCGATGATTGCCTTTGCCGGCGCCATGCGTTTGCAAAGCGGCCACAGCGCCGGCGCGTTTAATGTGAAGCCGCGCTGGCCGCTCACCGAGATTGTGAAAAGCGCTTGAGAAAAACAACAAACAGGCCGTCTGAACGCCGCATTCAGACGGCCTGTTTGTGTAAAAAAACCACAAAACATGCCATATCGCGCCATCAAACCGTAAAATCCGGCAGAAAATGCCCACATTGCCGAACCCTCTGCCCCAAGCGCACTCCAAACAGCCGATTCTGCACAACCCGAAAGGACAAGCATGAAAAAGCCGACAACTGCACTCGCGCTCTCCGGCATTATGGCGCTCTTTTCCGCCAGCGCCTTTTCCGCCGCGCTGCCCAACGAGATTTTCCAGCCGCGCGGCGCGCAAACGGTTTTGGCCGACCAAAAAAGCAGCGGCGGATTTGCCGCCGAATTCAGCCTGCAAGCGGGGCAAAACAGCGTGCAGGCGCTGGCGCGGCAAGTACGCAACCACGCCCAACGGCACGGCTTCAAAGTGGTGGCCTCGGCCATCGAGCCGGATGACGCCGATTTGAAATTCACCCGCCGCGGCCAGGCGCTGGATGTGTCTATCGGTCGCAACCGGCACGGCACGATTGCCTATAAAGCCGATTTGGATACGAATCCGCGCCAAAGCGGATAACGCAATCCCTCAGGTAAAACAATGTTTCAGGCCGTCTGAAAAAACTTTCAGACGGCCTTTGCGTTTTATGCAGCCATGCATATTCATGCGCATGATGACGCCGCCAAAGCGCGGCGTGCGTAGCTGCACATAATGAAATTTAATGCCAATCCAAAAAATAATCATACGGCCTTGTCTCACCTTGCTGCGCCATAGTGAAATGCAAGAACAAGTGATACAAAACAATGCTCTATAACGGAACAGCTTATGTTGATAAGCCAACGTTTCAGACGGCCTATGGGCTTGTTGTGTCACTTTTTCGTGCATTCCACTACAGGCTCCTGCCTACGCAGGAGCGACAGACTGTATGTGTACGATTGCACCGCAAAAGCTGCGGCTTACGCTGCTGATAAAGTCAAGGCCGTCTGAAAAACTTTCAGACGGCCTTGGTTTTGATGTTTGCCGCTAAACGCTTAACGCCCCGGCACCGTGCCCATGCGCTGTTTCAGCGAGGTTTGCGGCTCGTTGAAGAGGCTGGCGTAATAAGTGGCGTTGGTCATCACTTTTTTCACGTAATCGCGGGTTTCGTTAAACGGAATGGTTTCGGCATAAATCGCGCCCTCGAGCGGGGTGGCGGCCTGCCAGCGGCGCGCGCGGCTGGGGCCTGCGTTGTAGCCGGCGGTGGCCATCACTTCATCGTTGCTCAGGCGGCGTTTGGCGTCGCCCAAATACCAAGTGCCCATGCGGATGTTGCCGTCCATGGTGTGCAATTGGTCGGGGCTCATGCCGATTTTGCCGGCGATTTCGCGCGCGGTGGCGGGCATCACCTGCATCAGGCCGTGCGCGCCCACATTGGAGCGTGCGCCTATCATAAAGCGGCTTTCCTGGCGGATCAGGCCGTATACCCAGGCCGGATCTACGCCGGCCTGCGCTGCGTAGCGTTCGGTGAGGTCGCGGAAGGGCGAGATATAGCGCAGGTTGTAGTTGAGCTTTTTGTCGGTGCGCTCGGCGCTGTTGATGGCCATTTCGTAAAATTGGTTGTCAAATGCCAATTGGGCGGCGGCGAGCAAAGTGTTTTCATCGGCACCACGGGTGGCATAGCGCCATTCGGCTTGCGCTTGGCGGCGCATGTTCCAATCATCGCCATTTTGGGCGGCGCGAAACAGGGTGAGCGAGCGGTCGACGGCGCCGTCGCGTGCAAGTTTGTTAACATCGCTTTTGGGCGCTGTGCCCACATTATTGCGGGTGTTGATGCGCCCGCCCAGCTCTTCGGTGGCCAGCACGGCATAGAAATTGCGCCCGCTCTCGGCCACTTTTTCATAAAGGGCTTTGGCACGCGCCTGCTGCCCTTGTGCAGCATAGCTGCGGGCGAGCCAATAGCGCCAGTCGGGGGTGTTTTTCAATTTATCGGGCATGCTGTTGATGATGCCGGCCAAATCGCTCCATCGTTGCAGGCGCAAGGCGGCGCGGGCATACCATTCGAATTGGTCGTTGGAAAGCTGGCTGCGATCGGCGCGGTTGTAATAGCTCAGCGCGGCGGGCATGTTTTGGTTGAGCGCTTGCGCGTGGCCGAGCACGCCCCAAGCAAAGCCGCTTTGCGCGCGGCTAAGGCTGCCGGACATGGCTTCTAAGCGGGCGGCGGCTTCGGGCGTGGATTTGGCATTGCGGCCGATGATGTTGACCATGCTGTATTCCTGCGCGCCCTGCCCTGTGCCCTCAAACGGGCTGCCCAAAGCGGCGGCCAAGTTGCGGGCATCGGTGATTTGGTTGTTGCTGATTAAGCCGCGCACGCGCCGCCAGGCATCGGCCTGGTTCAGGCGGCCGCCGGCAGCGGCGGATTCGAGCAAGGTGTTGCAGCCTTGCGGCAGGCGGCCGATTTCGCGCACCAATTCATCGGCCAGCGCGCTCTTGCCGCCGCCGATATAGTCGGCATAGCATTGCACTTCTTGCGCGCGCCCTTCTTTATCGAGCAAGGCATATTGCTGCTGAAATTGCGGCCATTGGCCGCGCCGGCCGAGGCTTTTGAGCCATTCGTTGCGCACGGTTTCGGCCATGGCGCTGCTGCCGGCTTGGCTTAAAAATTGGGCGGGCAATACATCATCGTTGCGCTTGACGGCTTCCAGCGCACTGCGGTAAAGGCTGTAATCCGACATGATTTTGGCGGGCGTTTCCACACTGCGGCTGCCGGGCAGGCTTACGCCGGAGGTGTCGCGGGTGTTGATCGGCTCCAGCGGCTGCTCGGGCGAGGAGCAGGCGGCCAGCGCCAAGGCGGCGGCGGCCAATGCGGTGAATTTGAAGGTGCGGTATGCAGACATGTGTGGCCTCTTGATAAATGCGGGCTGACGGGGTCAGCACATGGTGTGGCGGGAAAGGGGTTTGGCCTATGCGGCTTTGACGGCCATTATAGTGAATGACAAGCATTTTGGGCGCGGCGCGGGCGTGTGCGGTAGAAGATTTACATTATCCGGCATTCAGACGGCCTAAAAACCAAGCAACACGGCGGGGGCATGCGTACGATTACGCTGCGCTAATCGTACCTACGCATGTCGTACCTGTGCATGCAGGCCGTCTGAAATTATTTTTTCCAATAAGCGGGGGTGAGCAACACCAGCACGGTGAAAATTTCCAGCCGCCCCAGCAGCATCACCATGGTGCAAAACCATTTTTGGCTGTCGGTGAGCAAGGCATAGTTGCTGGCGGGGCCTACTTCGCCCAAGCCGGGGCCGGCATTGGTGATGCAGGCGATCACGGCGGTGAAGGCCGACATAAAATCGAGCCCGGTGGCCATCATCAAAAAGGTAAACAGCACCACGGTGATGAAATACACCGAAATAAAGGCCAAAATCGTCAGCGCCGTGCGGTCGGGTATGCTGCGCTTGTTGATTTTCACTGTGCGCACGGCATGCGGGTGCAAAAGCAGCACCACTTCGCGCAGGCTGAATTTAAACAGCACCAGCGCGCGCACGTTTTTAATGCCGCCGCCCATCGAGCCTGAGCTGGCTAAAAGGTTGGAGAGGAAAAACATCCACAGCGAGGCCAAGAGCGGCCAGGTGGCAAAATCGGTGTTGGCAAAGCCGCTGGCCAAGCCGATAGACACAAAATTGAAGCCCACAAAGCGAAACGCATCCGAGAGGCTCGTGTAATACTGCTGCTGCCACAGATAAAGGCTGGCGGCGACAATGCTGCCGCCCAGCACCACCAGCATCACCCGGCATTCTTCATCGCGCCAATAGCTTTTGAGCGAGCGGTTGCGCACGGCGGCGAAATGGCTGGCATAGTTGATGGCGCCGGTAACTGTGGCCACGATAATCACCATTTCAATGGCCACGGAATTGAAATAGGCAATGCTGTTGTCGTGGGTGGAAAAGCCGCCCAGCGACACCGCCGACATGGCGTGGCAGATGGCGTCAAACCAGCTCATGCCCGCCCAATGCAGCGCCAAAAAACACGCCACGGTGATGGAAAGATAGGCCATCCACAGTTTTTTGGCCACTTGCGAAATGCGCGGTGCCAATTTGCTGTCTTTATCCACGCCCGGGATTTCGGCTTTGAAAAGCTGCCTGCCGCCCACGCCGAGCATGGGCAGAATCGCCACCGCCAGCACGATAATCCCCATGCCGCCGAGCCAATTGAGCATATGGCGCCAAAAATTGAGCGAAGGCGCGAGCGTGTCGAGGCTGTTGATCACGCTGGCGCCGGTGGTGGTGAGCCCCGACATCGCCTCGAAAAACGCATCGGTGTAGCTCATATTGGGAAAATAAAGATAAAACGGCATCGCGGCGATGGCGGCAAAGCCCACCCACAGCATAAACACCAGCGTGAAGCCGTCGCGCTGGCGCAGCTCGCGGTTGTAGTGCCAGGTGAGCAGCCACACCGATACCGAGCCGATAATGGTCACCAGCGCGGTGCGGCCGAATGCGGGCAGCGCATCGTCGAGAAACAGATACGACACAAACGTCGGCACCAACAGCAGCACGGAAAACAACACGCCGAGCTTGGAGAGCACGTGGATAATCGGAATAATTTTATGCATGGCGCAACAGCGTTCAGACGGCCTTTGATTAAAAGAAAACAAATGCATTCAGACGGCCTAGTTTGCCCGAGGCCGTCTGAAACCTTATTTTATAGCGGATACAGGGAATAAGCTATCTATCATTGCTATCGGGCAGCGGGCAGCGCAAGAGGTGTTGCGCGGCTTATGGCTGATGATGCCACAAGGCCGTCTGAAAAGTTTTCAGACGGCCTCTTGGCAAGATTCATCATCCCACCGCTTCAAAACCCATCAGCCGAATTTGCCGGTGATGTAATCTTCGGTTTCTTTGCGCGAGGGGTTTTTAAACACTTTTTCGGTGCGGTCCACTTCGATTAATTCGCCCAAATACATATAGGCGGTGAAATCGGACACGCGCGCGGCTTGCTGCATGTTGTGGGTGACCATGGCGATGGTGTAGTCTTTTTTCAGCTCGGTTACCAATTCTTCGATGTGGGCGGTGGAAATCGGGTCGAGTGCGGAAGTGGGCTCGTCGAGCAGCACCACTTCGGGCTTGTTGGCCACGGCGCGCGCGATGCACAGGCGCTGCTGCTGGCCGCCGGAGAGCGAGTTGCCGCTTTGCTTGAGCTTGTCTTTCACTTCGCCCCACAGCGCGGCTTTGCGCAAAGCCCATTCCACGCGGTCGTCCAATTCGCTTTTGCTCAGCTTTTCGTAAAGCTTCACGCCGAAGGTGACGTTGTCGTAAATCGACATGGGAAAGGGCGTGGGCTTTTGAAACACCATGCCCACTTTGGCGCGCAAGAGGTTCAGGTCGATATCTTTGCCGAGAATGTTTTTATCGTCCAGCAGCAAATCGCCCTCGGCTTTCATGCCCGGATAAAGGTCGTACATGCGGTTGAAGGTGCGCAGCAAGGTGGATTTTCCGCAGCCGGAGGGGCCGATAAAGGCGGTGACTTTGTTGGCGGGAATATCCAGATTGATGTTTTTCAGCGCGTGGAAAGAGCCGTAGTAAAAGTTGAAATTGCGCACGGCGATTTTGGTTTCCATTGTGATTCCTTGGTGTAATCAAATAAGTGTAAGCAAGTGTTCGGTGTTTCAGGCGGCCTCGGTCAGCTGTTTCTGCTGCTGATGTAGCGCGCCAGAATATTGGCAATCAGCACGGTGAGCGTAATCAGCAGCGCGGCAGCCCAGGCCAAGTCGTGCCAATCGCTGTAAGGGCTCATGGCGAATTGGTAAATCACGTTGGGCAGGTTGGCAATCGGCTGATTCATGTTGGTGCTGAAAAATTGGTTGTTGAGCGCGGTGAAGAGCAAGGGCGCGGTTTCGCCGGAAATGCGGGCAAATGCCAGCAACACGCCGGTGAGCACACCGGCCTGCGCCGCCCGCAGCGTGACCATCATCACGAGCTTCCATTTGGGCGTGCCCAGCGCATAAGCGGCTTCGCGCAGGCTGTTGGGCACGAGCTTGAGCATGTTTTCCGTGGTGCGCACCACCACCGGAATCACCAACAGCGATAAGGCCAGCGAGCCTGCCCAGCCGGAAAAATGGCCTTGCTGCACCACCACCAATTCGTAAATAAACAGGCCGATTACGATAGAGGGCGCGGAGAGCAAAATGTCGTTCATAAAGCGGGTGGCGGCGGCCAATTTGCTGCGCTGGCCGAATTCGGCCAGAAAAATGCCGCACAAAATGCCGATGGGTGTGCCGATCAAAAGGCCGAAGAGCGTAATCATCAGGCTGCCCAAAATGGCATTGCGCAAGCCGCCTTCCATGCCCGGCGGCGGTGTGTCGAGCGTGAAAATATGCGTGCCCAGGCCGCTGAAGCCTTCATAAAACAAGGTGTAGAAAATCCAACCCAGCCAGAAAAGGCCGAAGGCCATTGTGAGCCATGCCATGGTGAGATTGAAGCGGCTCACCAAGCGGCGGCGGCGGTAAACCGCGTTATTCATATTGCTTTGCATCAGGTTTTCCTCGAGCTTTAGTGTGAGCGGCCTTCATTGCGCTGCATGCGCAACAACATCACTTTGGAAATGCACAACACCACAAAGGTAATCAGGAAGAGAATCAGGCCCAGATATAAGAGCGATGATAAATGCAACGGGTCCACCGCTTCGGCAAATTCGTTGGCCAGCGCCGAGGTGATCGACACGCCCGAGTTATACAGGCTGGCGCTGATGTTGAAGGTGTTGCCGATAATAAAGGTAACCGCCATGGTTTCGCCCAACGCGCGACCGAGGCCGAGAATGATGCCGCCCACCACACCGGCTTTGGTGTAAGGCAGCACCACATGGCGCACCACTTCCCAAGTGGTGCTGCCCAAGCCGTAGGCCGATTCTTTCAGCATCGGCGGCGTTACCTCAAACACATCGCGCATCACCGAGGCGATAAACGGAATAATCATAATCGCCAGAATCAGGCCGGCGGCAAACATGCCGATGCCCATGGGCGCGCCTTGAAACAGCATGCCGATCAGCGGCAGATCGCCGAAATATTTAATGAAAAACGGCTGGATATAATCGGCAAACACGGGTGCAAACACAAACAAGCCCCACATGCCGTAGATAATCGAGGGAATGCCCGCTAAAAGTTCCACCGCAATGCCCAGCGGCCGGCGCAAAAATGCCGGGCACAATTCGGTGAGAAACACGGCAATGCCGAAGCTCACCGGCACGGCAATCAGCAAGGCGATGGCCGAGGTAACCAAAGTGCCGTAGATGGGCGCGAGTGCGCCATATTGGCCTTGCACCGTGTCCCAATTGGAAGATGTAAAAAAGCCGAAGCCGAATTCGCGCATGCTGGGCAAAGCGCCGATCACCAGCGAAATCAGAATGCCGCCCAAGCTGGCCAGCACCAAAAAGGCAAACAAACGGGTGGTGCCGACAAATAAGGTGTCAAGCAGGCGCTGCTGCTTGAGCTTTTGTTGGAGTGAGCTCATAAGATGTGTTCTTTTGCATAAGTGTTTGCTGCACAAGCACCATCGTTTGCACAACTTTAAAAAGGCCGTCTGAAACAATCCGCAACCGCCGGATTGCCGTTCAGACGGCCTTTTGCTTCATCAGTAGATCGCCGCACCGTTGGCATCGGTGATCTGCTTCCACTCGGCGCGCACCAAATCTTTCACCGATGCGGGCAGCGGCACATAATCAAGCTTGGCAGCCGCATCGTCGCCGTTTTGATAAGCCCAGTCGAAGAAGCTCAGCGCCGCTTTGGCTTTGGCCGCATCATCGGCTTTTTTGTGCACCAAAATAAAGGTGGCGGCAGCCAAGGGCCACGCTTTTTCAGCCGGCTGATTGGTCAGCACCAAGCTGAAGCCCGGCACGCTTTTCCAATCCACATCGGCCGCAGCGGCAAAGCTCTCTTGCGAAGGCTGCACAAAATGGCCGGCTTTGTTTTGCAGCTGCACGTGCGACATATTGTTTTGCTTGGCATAAGCATATTCCACATAGCCGATGGAATTTTTCACGCGGTTTACATAAGTCGACACGCCTTCATTGCCCTTGCCGGCCGCGCCCGAGCTGGAAGTGGGCCATTTCACCGTGTTGGCCGCGCCCACCGATTCCTGCCACTTGGGCGAAACCTGGCTCAGATAAGTGGTGAAAATAAAGCTGGTGCCCGAGCCGTCGGAGCGGAACACGGTGGTAATCGGCGCATCAGGCAGCTTCAGGCCTTCGTTTAAAGCGGCGATTTTCGGGTCGTTCCATTTGCTGATGGTGCCCAGATAAATATCGGCCAACACCTCGCCGGTGAGCTTCAATTCACCCGGCTTGATGCCTTCCACATTTACCACCGGCACCACGCCGCCGATCACAGTCGGAAACTGCACCAAGCCTTCTTTTTCCAAATCTTCCGCTTTCAGGGGCGAATCAGACGCGCCGAAATCCACGGTTTTGGCGGCAATCTGTTTCACGCCGCCCGAAGAGCCGATAGATTGATAATTAATGCGGCCGCCGCTTGCCGCCTGATAGGCTTGCGCCCATTGCACATAAATCGGCTGCGGAAACGAAGCACCGGCGCCGGTGATGTCCAGCACCACTTTATCGGAAGCGGCAGCAGGCGAAGCGGCAGAAGCGCCCTCTTGTGCGGCCGGAGCAGTGTTGTTGGAGCCGCCGCAGGCGGCCAGGGCGAAAGCGGCGATCAGCGCAGCGCTCAAAATACGGATTTGCATAATGTTTCTCTCTATCGTAAAGAAGGGGCGGTTTCAAACGTTGCCAGTTTAAGCAAGCTTTGTTTCAACTGTGTGACAAAACTTACAAAGCCTTACATATTCGCTGAAACATTTAATAAGCAATTGATTTTAATTAAATTTCAAATGAAACAACCTTCATCCGGCAAAGCGTTTCAGGGCAGCGTGTCGGTTTTGGCAAAGGCCGTCTGATACCCATTCCAAAAATAACCTTACAAAATAAAAGCAGTTCGGCAGCATCATACGCGTAGGTCGGATTCTTGAATCCGACGTTTGGCCATCGGCCAAAGCAATGTGCGTGCCTTGTTCTGCGAACAAGTGTCGGATTCGAGAATCCGACCTACAGGCTGCCTGTTTGTTTATTATTTTTTGAATGGGTATGAAACATTTGCGCCCACAAAAAAGCAGCCCGAAGGCTGCTAAAGAAAGCGCTGAAACTATTCTGACAAATCGGCCTTAATCTGCTCCAGCGGTCGGTGGCGCACATCAATGCCGCGGGTGAGATACACCACATGCTCGGCAATGTTTTCGGCATGATCGCCGATGCGCTCGATGGATTTGTTCATAAACATAATGTCGATGGTGGCGCTGATGCTGCGCGGGTCTTCCATCATAAAGGTAATCAGGCTGCGCAATTGGGCGCGGTAATCGGCATCGAGGTGTTTGTCGGTTTCGGAAAGCTCGATCACGGCGCCGGTGTCGAGCCGGGCAAACGCATCCAGCGCGCGGTGTATCATGCCCAGCGTGACCGTGCCCATGCGGTGGGTGTTGTAAAGCTCGGGCGCGGCCACGCGGTTGTTGCCCAAAAGCTCGTGTGCTTTGAGGGCTATTTTTTTCACCTCATCGCCGATGCGCTCCAAATCCACAATCACCCGGCTCACCGCCAGCACAAAACGCAAATCACCGGCAGCCGGCTGGCGGCGCGCGATAATGGTTTGGCAGGCATCGTCGATTTCCACTTCGAGCTTGTTGATGTCGGCATCGCCATCAATTACTTCGGTGAGCCCGCTGCTGCTGCCTTCGTCTAAAGCGGCCAGCACTTGCTGCAAACGCGCTTCCACCAGCCCGCCCATGCGCATCACTTCGCTGCGCACGTTTTCCAGCTCTTGATTGAAATGGGATGAAATATGTTCGGCCATAGCCTCTCTCCTGTTGTGTGTAAACGCCGAAGCCGGCCGCGCGGGCGCTGCTGCAAAGCTTTCGGCTGCATCGGAGCATGATAAAACAGTTTGATGACAGAATCTTTACTGCGCTGAAAATGATGCATAAGGCCGTCTGAAACTTTTCTTTCAGACGGCCTTTCATATTCAGCCGAAAAAGCCCATCTTCACCTGAATCAACTTTTCCAGCTCGCGCAGCACGCGCCGGCGCGACACGAAGAAAATGAGGTGATCGCCATCGGCCATCACCGCATCTTCTTTGTGGCCCATAATCACTTCGTCATCGCGCACCAGCGCGGCGAAATGGCAGCCTTGCGGCCACTTCACTTCCGACACGCGCCGCCCCACCAGCGCGGAAGTTTGCGGGTCGCCGTGCGCCACCACTTCAATCGCTTCGGCGGTGCCGCGGCGCAAGGGGTGCACCGCCACCACGTCGCCGCGGCGGATGTGCGCCAAAATCGAGCCGATGGTGACCAAATGCGGCGACACCACAATGTCGATTTTGTTGCCTTCGAGCAAATCCACATAGCTCGAGCGGTTCACAATCGCAATCACGCGCTTGGCACCGAGGTTTTTCGCCAGCAGGCTGGCCATGATGTTGTTTTCATCATCATTGGTGAGCGCGCAAAACACGTCGATTTCATCAATGTATTCTTCATCGAGCAGCGATTCGTCGGTGGCCGTGCCCTGCAACACCAGTGCATTATCCAAATGCTCGGCCAGCCATTCGGCGCGGCCGGGGTTGAATTCGATGATTTTAATGTCGTATTGCGCTTCTAGCTGTTTGGCCAGCCGGTAGCCGATGTTGCCGCCGCCGGCAATCATCACGCGGCGGGTGCGCTGCTCCAGCGGGCGCAATTCGCGCATAATGGTTTTCACATTGGCCGCAGCTGCCACAAAACACACTTCGTCGCCCTCGATAATCACGGTTTGCGCCGAGGGCACGATAAAGCGGTTGTTGCGGTAGATGGCGCAAATCTGGCAATCCACATTATCGGGCAGGTGGCGGTTGATTTCGGCGATTTCCTTATTCACCAGCAAGCCGCCTTTGTGCGCCTGCACAATCACCATTTTGGCTTTATCGTCGGCAAAACGCAGCACCTGCAAAGTGCTGGTATAGTTGATCAGCCCTGCCAGCCGCTCGGTAACGAGCTGCTCGGGGCTGATGGATTCGGTAACGTCAAACACCTTCAGGCTGCTGCCGCATTCTTCTTCATCGGGCTGGTATTCCAGATAATCCACCGAGCGCACGCGCGCGATGCGGCTGGGAATGTTAAACATATCCGCGCCCAGCTTGCAGGCCACCAGATTGGTTTCATCGCTGCGGGTGAGCGCCAGCATCAAATCGGCATCGGCCGCACCGGCGCGCTCCAGCACCATGGGCGACGCGGCATTGCCGTGCAGCGTTTGCACATCGAGCTTGCTGCCCAAATTGTGCAGCGCCGTTTCGTCGATATCGATAATGGTCACATCGTTATTGGGCATGCTGGCCAGATTTTGCGCCACGGTCGAGCCGACCTGGCCGCTGCCGAGAATGAGGATTTTCACGTTTGAATGCCGTTATTCAAAGAAACAGCAGCTATTGTAAACCACTTGTTTCAGACGGCCTAGGGGCTGTTCACAATTACTTGTCATAAAGGTAGCCACATCACAATGCATCCCAATAAAACCGTGCTGTGGAAGTTGCGCTTTAGCTTATCGTAGCGGCT
>NZ_SLXE01000013.1:2942-74197 GCF_004341385.1 Uruburuella suis | reverse complement strand
GGAGAACCATCCTCAACGGGTGGCTGCGTATTTTAGAGATCCGAAGGTGAAGTATGCTGCATAAACATTTCAATATTTAATTGCCGAATCAATAGGCACTATAACAGGTAGGTTGGGTTGTTAAACCCAACGTTTCAGACGGCCTGTGAGCTTGTTGGGTTTTCAACCCAACCTACCCGTTGTGTCACTTTTTCCTGCATTCCACTATATTGGCTTTTGCAAAGGTCTCAAAATATTTTTCCATACCATGATGGCGGCAACGGTGCCCTATAGTGGAATGAAAGAAAAACTTATACAGACGCATGTAGCAAGCCATATGCAGAAGCCGTTTAAACCGCGTGCGTGGCTGTGCCACACATCCTGCACATGATGCTAAATTTCTTATTTTTGTATAAGTTTTTCATTCATTTCGCTATATGTTGCCGCTTTGATGATTTTCCCCATTTTGCCCAAACACCTGATTTTATGAGCCACTCCGACACCATCCGCATCCTCGGCATCGACCCCGGCAGCCGCGTTACCGGCTTCGGCGTGATCGATGTGTGCGGGCGCGAGCAGATTTATGTGGCTTCCGGCTGCAT
Source organism: Uruburuella suis (assembly GCF_004341385.1). Taxonomy (GTDB): domain Bacteria; phylum Pseudomonadota; class Gammaproteobacteria; order Burkholderiales; family Neisseriaceae; genus Neisseria; species Neisseria suis. The sequence goes on along the minus strand of NZ_SLXE01000013.1, from coordinate 73,616 downwards.
CAAAACCCCGCCTGCCGCGCCTTTGGCCGAGCGCATCGAAGTGATTGTGCGCCATCTTGATGAAGTGGTGCGCACTTATCAGCCGCAGCAAGCCGCCATAGAGCAAGTGTTTGTGAATGTCAACCCGGCGGCCACGCTGATGCTGGGGCAGGCGCGCGGCGCGGCCATGGCGGCGCTGGTGATGCATCAATTGCCGGTGCACGAATACACCGCGCTGCAAGTGAAGCAGGCTGTGGTCGGGCGCGGCAAAGCGGCCAAAGAGCAGGTGCAGCATATGGTGGTGCACATGCTCGCGCTCTCCGGCACGCCGCAGGCCGACGCCGCCGACGGCCTGGCCGTGGCGCTCACCCACGCCTTGCGCAACCACGGCCTAGGCGCGCAATTGCAGCAAGGCGGCCTGAAAATCAAGCGCGGGCGCTTTCAATGGTGAGCGTTGTTTAATACCCATTCAAAAAAATAACCTTACAAAATAAAAGCAGTTCGGCAGCACCATCCGCGTAGGTCGGATTCTTGAATCCGACGTTTGGCCATCGGCCAAAGCGATGTGCGTGCCTTGTTCTGCGAACAAGTGTCGGATTCGAGAATCCGACCTACAGGCTATAACAGGTAGGTTGGGTTGCCAAACCCAACGTTTCAGACGGCCTGTGGGCTTGTTGGGTTTTCAACCCAACCTACCCGTTGTGTCACTTTTTTTATGCATTCCACTATAGTACGGCAAGGCGAGACAACGAAGTTAGGTTATTTTTTTGGATTGATATAAAATGCTCTGCGCTGCTGAATGCAAGTATGTGCAAGACACAAAGGCCGTCTGAAAATTTCTTTCAGACGGCCTTTGTGCGGCTTGAGGTGCTTTAGCGCTGTTGGCAGGCGCGGTAGAAATCGATGAGGCCGTTGGTGGAGCTGTCGTGGTGCAGGGTTTGGTCGCGGTTGAGCTCGGGCTCGATGGCTTTGGCCAGCACTTTGCCGTATTCCACACCCCATTGGTCAAACGGGTTGATGCCCCATATCGTGCCTTGCACGAATATTTTGTGCTCATACATCGCTAAGAGCATGCCCAAGTTGAACGGGGTGAGCTCGTCGATCAAAATGCTGTTGCTGGGCTGGTTGCCGGGAAACACTTTTTGCGGCGCCAGCGCATCGCGCGCGGCTTCGGGCAAATCGGCCAGCTCGGCGCGGGCTTCGGCCAGCGTTTTGCCGCGCATAAAGGCTTCGGCCTGGGCAAAGGCATTGGCCACTACAAAACGGTGTTGGCGGCCGACCTTATAGGCGGTGCGCATCGGCACGATAAAGTCGCTCGGAATCAGCCGCGTGCCTTGGTGCAGCAGCTGGAAAAAAGCGTGTTGGCAGTTGACGCCTTCTTCGCCGAACACAATCGGGCCGGTGTCGAGCGCCACGGAGCCGCCATCGATGCCGCAATGCTTGCCGTTGCTCTCCATATCGAGCTGTTGCAGATAGGCGGGCAGGCGGCGCAGGTTGTGGCTGTAGGGCACCACGGCGTAGCCCGGCGCCTGATAAAAGTTGTTGTACCAAATGCCGATCAAGGCCAAAAGCACGGGAATATTGCGCCGATAAGGTGTGGTGAAGAAATGCTCGTCCATGGCGCGGGCGCCGCGCAGAAATTCGCGGAAATGCTTTTCGCCGATGGCCACCATCAGCGGCAGGCCGATGGCCGACCACACCGAATAGCGGCCGCCCACCCAATCAAACATGGCGAAAATATGGTCGGCGGCAATGCCGAAATTGCGCGCAGCCTGCACTTCGCTGGTGATGGCCACGAAATGGCGGGCGATGTCGGCCTCGCGCAGGCCTTGATCGCGGAACCATTCGCGCGCGGCATGGGCGTTGAGCAGGGTTTCGGGGGTGCCGAACGATTTGCTGGCAATGCTGAACACGGTGGTTTCGGCTTTCAGGCCGGTGAGCACTTTGGCGATATTGGCGTCATCGGCATTGGCCACGAAATGCACGCGCACTTGTTTGCGGTAGGCGTGCAGCGCCTGGGTGGCGATTTGCGGGCCCAAATCGGAGCCGCCGATGCCGATGTGCACCAAATCGGTGATGCGCTCGCCGGTGGCGCCGGTGTGGCTGCCGTTGATCAGCTTTTCGGCAAAAGCGAGCGTGCGGTCGAGCTCACGGTGGATGTGCGGCAACACGTTTTCGCCGTCTACCAGCACCGGCTCGGCATCGGCGCTTTGGCGCAGGGCGGTGTGCAGCACGGCGCGGTTTTCGCTGATGTTGATGCGCTCGCCACGGCGCATGGCCTGCGCCTGCTCGGCCACTTGGGCGGTGTCGGCCAATTGGCAGAGCAAATCGAGCGCGGCGGCATCAATGCGGTTTTTGCTGTAATCGAGCAAGAGGCCGTAGAGGGTTTCGTGCATTTCGGCAAAGCGCTGCGGATTTTGTTCAAACTGTGTGCGCATGTGCACAGCGGCGGTTTGCTGCCGGTGTTGTTGCAGGGCTTGCCAGATGGGGGTTTCGTTTATATTCATCGCAGTATCGGTGGGTGGTTTCAGACGGCATGTTATCGGATTGCGCTAAATGGCGGCGTGTTTGCGCCGGCCGGTTGCTTTCATTATAGGCAGGCTGCATGAAATTTGTGTGTAAATCCGCGATTATTTGATGCAGCACCGACCAATCAGCTATTCAGCATAGTCTTATTTGGCCGCGGCCACGGCAGATTGGTTCCCGGCGGCCGCCAAAACCGCCGGCCGGCCATGTGCCGCTTTATCGCCATCTGATTCAAAAAATAAGCTTACCAAATAAAAGCAGTTCGACAACACCATCTGCGTAGGCCGGATTCAAGAAATCCGACCTACGGGCTGCCTGTTTGTATCTTATTTTTTGAATGGGCATAAAACGCCCTTGCAGCGTTTCAGACGGCCTCGGGCAGCTTGATGAAATGAGTGCGGTAATAGCGCATCTCTTCGATGCTTTCCATAATGTCGTCCAGCGCCTGGTGCGAGCCGCGTTTGACCACGCCTTTGGCCACGGCCGGATGCCAGCGGCGCGCCAGCTCTTTCAGGGTGGACACATCAAGATTTCGATAATGGAAATAAGCTTCGAGCGCGGGCATGTAGCGCACCATAAAGCGGCGGTCTTGGTGAATGGTGTTGCCGCACATGGGCGTGGCTTTTTCGGGCACCCATTCGGCCATAAAGGCCAAAAGCTTTTGTTCCACTTCGGCTTCGGTGTGTTTGGATGCGCGCACGCGCTCGGTGAGGCCGGTGCGGCCGTGGGTGGCGGTGTTCCATTCGTCCATGGCGCCGAGCACTTCATCGCTTTGGTGGATGGCATACACTTCGGATTGCGCCAGCACGTTTAAATCAGGGTCGGTGATGATCATCGCCACTTCGATAATGCGCTCGCGCTCGGGATCGAGCCCGGTCATTTCCATATCGAGCCAGCAGAGGTTGTTGGGGTTTTGCGGCATTTCAGACGGCCTTTGTGTCGGATAAAAATAATCAAGATATATTATAAGGGTTTTGCGAAAGATATTTGAAAGGCCGTCTGAAAACTTTGAAAAACGTTTCAGACGGCCTTTGGCTGCGCATTCAATCGCTGCGCATCAGCCCACTTTGTCGCCCGGCGCGGCGCCGGCATCCACATCCAGCAATTTCAGCTTGCCATCGGCCGTGGCGGCGGAAAGAATCATGCCTTCGCTCACGCCGAATTTGGCCATTTTGCGTGGGGCGAAGTTGGCCACGGCAATCACCATGCGGCCGTTGAGCTCGGCGGGGTTGGGATAGGAAGCGGCGATGCCGGAGAAAATCACCCGCTGTTCAAAGCCGAAATCGAGGTCGAATTTGAGCAATTTGGTGCTGCCTTCCACCGCTTCGCAATTGAGCACTTTGGCCGCGCGCATGTCGATTTTCATAAAGTCGTCGAAGCTTGCCTGCTCGGCCACGGGTGCGAATTTCGAGGTGTCGGCGGCGGGCGCGGCTTCGGCGGCGGCGATGCTTTGTTTGTTGGCTTCGATTAAGTTATCCACTTGTTGTTGCTCCACGCGTTGCATTAAATGTTGGTATTTGTTGATGCTGTGGCCGTCTGAAAGATGTTTTTCGGCATCGGCCCAGGTCAGTTGCGGCAGATTCAAAAATCCGGCGGCTTGCTCGGCCACTTGCGGCAGCACCGGCGCGAGATACACGCTCAGTGTTTTAAACGCATTAATCAATTCGCTGCACACTTCGTGTAGGCGCGCATCCTGCCCTTCTTGTTTGGCCAAATCCCACGGCTTGTTGGCATCCACATATTCGTTCACCGCATCGGCCAAGGCCATGATGTCGCGCAGGGCGCGGGCGTATTCGCGGTTTTCGTAATCGGCGGCGATGGTTTCGCTCTGCGCCGCCAGTTGTGCCAGCAAGGCGCTGTGTGAAACATCTTTCAGACGGCCTTCAAAACGCTTGGCGATAAAGCCCGATGCGCGCGCGGCGATGTTCACATATTTGCCGACCAAATCGCTGTTCACGCGAGCGATGAAGTCTTGCAGGTTTAAATCAATGTCTTCGATGCGGCTGCCGAGCTTGGCGGCGATGTAGTAGCGCATCCATTCGGGGTTGAGCTTTTGCTCGAGATAAGAGCCGGCGGTGATAAACGTGCCGCGCGATTTCGACATTTTTTGGCCGTCCACGGTGAGAAAGCCGTGGGCAAACACGCCGGTGGGGGCGCGGTGGCCGGAAAATTTCAGCATGGCCGGCCAGAAAAGGGCGTGGAAATAGAGAATATCTTTGCCAATAAAGTGATACAGCTCGGTTTGGCTGTCGGCTTTGAAAAACTCATCAAAATCAATGCCGATACGGTCGCACAGGTTTTTAAACGAGGCCATATAGCCCACCGGCGCATCGAGCCAAACATAAAAATATTTGCCCGGCGCATCGGGAATTTCAAAGCCGAAATAGGGCGCATCGCGCGAAATATCCCAATCGCTCAGGCCGCCTTCGCCGTTTTCATCGGGCACAAGCCATTCTTTCATTTTGTTGAGCGCTTCGGGCTGCAAATGCGGCTGCACGCGGCCATCGGCCAGGGTGGTGCTGCCGGCCGTCCATTCTTGCAGGTAATCGATGCAATCGCCAAGCTTGAAGAAGAAATGTTCGCTCTCTTTGAGCACCGGTGTGGCGCCGGAAATGGCCGAATAGGGCTTGATTAAATCGGTGGGCGAATAGGTGGTGCCGCACACTTCGCAGTTGTCGCCGTATTGGTCTTTGGCGTGGCATTTCGGGCATTCGCCTTTCACGAAGCGGTCGGGCAGAAACATGTTTTTTTCGGGGTCGAAAAGCTGCTCGATGGTGCGCGCTTCGATTTTGCCGCCGGCTTTGAGGGCGCGGTAGATTTTTTCGGAATAGGCTTTGTTTTCCGGCGAATGGGTGCTGTAATAATTGTCGTAGCCGATGTGAAAGCCGGTGAAGTCGGCCAAATGCGCTTCGCGCACTTGGGCTATCATGTCTTCCGGCGAGAGACCTTGTTTTTGCGCGGCCAGCATCACGGGCGTGCCGTGGGTGTCGTCGGCGCAGCAATAATAGCACTCGTGGCCGCGCATTTTTTGAAAGCGCACCCAGATGTCGGTTTGGATGTGTTCGACCATGTGGCCCAGATGGATGCTGCCGTTGGCATAGGGCAGCGCGGAGGTGACGAGGATTTTGCGTGTCATGGTGGTGTGTTCTTTAATCATGAAAATCAATGGCGTGGATTATAGCGTTTTTCAGACGGCCTTTGCGGCTTTCTTTGAAATGGATTGGACAAGATAGAGGCCGTCTGAAAGCGTTGGGCGGCCGGAATTTGATTTAGGTCGGGAAAGCTGCGCGTGCCCGTAGGTTTTATGACGGATATTTGTTAGACTGCCGCGATAGGCAAAAGCCATATAAAACAAAACGTCTTATATTTATTCCTCAACAGAGAGCCTTCACCATGAACAAAAATACCGGCATCAAAGCCGCGCTGTTTATCAATTATTTTGTGTTTGCGATATTGCTCAACAGCGTGGGCATCGTTATCAAGCAATCGCTGGCCAATTACGGTGTTACCGAAACCGAGGCCAGCATTCTGGAAGCGTTTAAAGATTTGCCCATCGCTTTCGTTTCTTTTTTTGTGGCTTCGTTTTTGCCGAAGTTCGGCTATAAAAACAGCATGTTGCTGGGGCTGGCGCTGGTGTTTGGCGCTTGTCTGTATATGTATACGGGTAATAGCTTCGGCAGCGCCAAGGTGTTGTTTGCCACCATCGGCGTGTCGTTTGCCTTAATCAAAGTGTCGGTGTATTCGATGATCGGCCTTTTCACCCGCAGCAAGGAAGAGCACAACACCATGATGAGCTCCATCGAGGGCTTTTTCATGATCGGTATTGCTTCGGCTTATTTTATTTTCCCGGCCTTTTTCGATGCGGCCAACCCGGATGCGTGGCTGCGCGTTTACCTTTTGCTGGCGGGGCTGGTGGCGCTGGCTTTTTTGCTGCTGCTGTTTTCCAAAATGGATGTGGATGTGCCCAAAAGCGAGGGCAGCGTCGCCGAAGATTTTATGGGCATGATCAAGCTGATTGCGCTGCCTTTGGTGATTTTCTTTGTGTTGAGTGCGTTTTTGTTTGTGATGGTGGAGCAAGGCATCATGACGTGGCTGCCCACGTTTAACCACCATGTGCTCGCGCTTTCCGACACTTTGAGTGTGCAGATGGCCAGCATTTTGGCTTTGTCGCTGGCGGCGGGGCGCTTTTTGGCCGGCCAGTTGGTGAAAAAATTTCACTGGACTAAATTGCTCACGGTTTGCTTGCTGCTGGCGATGGGCATTGTGGCGTTTGTGCTGCCGCGCGCACTCGATTACCAGGCCGCGCCGGTGCACAGCTTTGGCGATATTCCGATGATCGGTTTCGTGTTTCCCTTAATCGGCCTCTTTATCGCGCCGGTGTATCCGCTGATTGCTTCGGCCACGCTCTCGGCCTTGCCGCAAAAAATGCACAGCGCCATGACCGGCCTGATTGTGATTTTCTCGGCGCTGGGCGGCACGCTCGGCTCGCGCATCATCGGCATGCTGTTTGAGCATGTGGGCGGCGCGAAAGCATTTTATTTTATGATTATCCCCATCAGCCTTTTGATTATTGCCCTGTGGCTGCTCAACAAATTCATTAAGGACTACGAAAATGCACATCAACAAGCCTGAAGTATTAGCCGCCCTGCTCGCGCAGGAAGACACCACCGGCAGCAAAACCATCACCGTGGAAGATAAAGGACCCAAGCATTTCACCGTGCGCGCTGCAAACGGCGATGCGCTGGAGGCGCGCGGCACTTATCACCTGGCCAATTTATTGCAGGAAATCTGGCTGGGCGAGGGTGAAATCGACCCTGAAAAAATCACCCTGCCGCCGCTTGAGCGCATCGATTACCTGATGCGCACCCATTATTGGCGCACGCTCACCCGCCGCATGGATGCGGATAATGTGCTGGCGGTGTTGTTTGACGAAAAACGCGCCAGCGACAGAGGCTATTTATATGTGCCCGAAGCCGATTCAGACGGCCTCGAATATTACCGCCGCATCTGCGCGGCGCACCCGAATATCGAAATCATCCCGCTGCCCGCGCCGCCTTTATCCGATGAATACCTGAAAAGCATCGAATACAAGCCCGGCCTGTTGGCCTTGAAATACGATGCCCAAAGCGGCAAACCGCGCCCTTATGTGGTGCCGGGCGGGCGCTTCAACGAAATGTATGGCTGGGACAGCTATTTCATCGCGCTGGGCTTGCTTGAGCACGGCGAATACGAATTGGCGCAAGGCATGTTGGAAAACATGGCTTATCAAATCAAGTATTACGGCAAAATGCTCAACGCCAACCGCAGCTATTACCTCACCCGCTCGCAGCCGCCTTTCTACACGCCTTATCTGGCCGCCTTTATGGCCGCTTGCGGCGAACGCGTGTCGCCCGAATGGCTGGCTGAGCATATGGGCATTGCGATTGCCGAATATGAAAACGTGTGGATGAACCCGGCCACCCGCCTCACCGAAATCGGGCTGAACCGCTATTTCGGCGAAGGACACGGCCGCCCGAAAGAAACCGAGCCCGGCCATTTCGATTTCGAGCTGCAAAAATATGCCGACAAGCATGGCCTGCCTGTGCGCGAATTCGAGCGCCTTTACGACGAAGGCAAAATCATCGAGCCGGCGCTCGACCGCTATTTCGTGCACGACCGCAGTATGCGCGAAAGCGGCCACGACACCACCACCCGCTTTGACGATGTGTGCGCCGATTTGGCCTGTGTAGATGTAAACAGCATTCTTTACCGCGTGGAAACCGACCTGGCCGCGCTCACCGACCAATATTTCGGCGGCCGCTTCGATTATCAGGGCAAAAGCTACAGCGCCGACTATTGGCGCGCGCAGGCGGCCAAGCGCCAAGCGCTGATGAATGACTATTTGTGGCACGAAGCCGAGGGCACGTTTTACGATTTCAACACCGTCAAAGGCACGCCGCAACCCTTTTTATCGGCCACCAATCTCTTGCCTTTGTGGGCAGGCTGCTGCACGCCGGCACAGGCCGAAAAATTGGTGCGCACGCAATTGCCGCAGCTTTTGCAGGTGGGCGGCATCATGTCGGCACAAGTGTGCAGCGATGCGCCCGGCCCCGAGCGCCAATGGGACGGCCCATACGGCTGGGCGCCGCACCAAATCCTGATTTGGGAAGGTCTGCAACGCTACGGCTTTGCCGATGAAGCCGCCGAAGCCGCATTTGCTTGGCTGAAAATGCTGGTGCGCGCCACGGTGGAATACAACGGCCTGATTACCGAAAAATTCAATGTGCAAAAAGCCTCGCACAAAGTGGACGCGGAATATGGCAATGTGGGCGCGGCATTCGAATATGTGCCTGCCGGTGGCTTCGGCTGGACCAACGCTTCGTTTCTGCTCGGCCAGCATTATTTGAGCGAGGCGCAAAAGCAAGTGCTAAACCGCTTGGCCGATGAAGTGGACGCATAATACCCGTCCCCGAAAGCAACCTTACTGCGTTGGCCCGCCGCCTTGTAAGCCGACTTTTTGAATGGCATAACCTGTGTTGAGGCCGTCTGAACGTTTCACCGTACCGCCGCCCGTTTGCCGGACGGCGGTTTTTATTGTGCGGCCAAGGCGTTGCGTTTGAGCCAGATGCAAACAGAGGCCGTCTGAAATAATTTCAAAGCAATCATAATCACAATAATCACGTAAATTACAAACGTAAAGCCCGCGCCAAATCAGGTAATACCGGCAACTCGGCACTTGTGCGGCAGTCTATCCGCCACGATACTGTGCAGCGCACGGCGGCCTTGCCGGCTGCCACCCCTTTTTATTCCAACAGGAGCCCTATCATGAAAAAAGCGTTATTAACCGTTTTGGCCTTGGGTGCCACCGCCGGCGCCGTGGCCGCGCCGATGAGCACCACGTTTACCGGCCCCGCCGTTGAATTGGGCGCAGGCGTGAGCAAAACCGACATCAAAAACAGCAATCTCGACAAAAAAAGCAAAGCCGATATCGCCATTCGCGGCAGCTATAATGTGGATTACGGCAGCAATTGGATTGGCGGTGGTGAAGTGGCCTATAAGCCCTTGAGCCGCACCTTGGGCAGCAATGCCGATGGCAATGCCAAGCAGAAATACGATTTATCCGCTTCGTATATCCAAGGCTACCGCGTGACCAGCGATGCCATGCTCTACGGCAAAGTCGGCTACCACTACGGCCGCTTTGAAAACCCCCGTGGCGATGCGCAAGGCATGAACGGCCTGGGCTACGGCCTCGGCGCCAAATATGCCGTCACCCCCAATGTGGAAGTGGGCGGCGAATGGGAGCAGGTGCGCTATAAAAAAAGCGGCGACAAAGCCACCAATAATGCCTTTATGGCCACCGTGGGCTATCGCTTTTAATACATTTCAAGCATAACAAACGAGGCCGTCTGAAAAGCTTTCAGACGGCCTGTTTGTTATGCTTGTAACGCAAATACCCATTCTCAAAGAAACTTATTTTTTAGACTGGGCAGCGGTATTTTTCGGCGCATCCGCGCCCACCACCACGATATTCATGTTTTGCGGCTGCACGCGCCGCTGCCAAGCGGCTTTGATTTGGGCGCTGCTTATGGCGGCCACGGCTTTGGGATAGGCTTCGAGATAATCGTCGGGCAGGTTGTAAAAGCCGATCAGGCTCAGGTATTGCAGCAATTTGGCGTTGGTGTCGAAGCGCAGGGGAAAGGCGCCGACCAAATTGCTTTTGGCTTGCTGCAATTCGGCTTCGGTGGGGCCTTCGGCCACAAAGTCGGCCAGCACTTTTTGCGCGGCGGCCAATGCCGGGGCGGCGTTGGTTTTTTGAGTGCTGAAGGCAATGCTGAAGGCGCCGGCTTCGGTGGCGGGCGCGAGGTTGCTGTAGGCGCCGTAGGTGTAGCCGTATTGATCGCGCAGGGTTTTCATCAGGCGGCCGTCGAAGCCGCCGCTGCCGAGAATGTAGTTGCCCACCACCAGCGCATAATAATCGGGGTCGTCACGGCGGATAAGCGGCATGCTCATCACGATTTGCGCCTGCTCGGCGGCAAAAGGAATATCACGCCGTTGGGCGTTGCGCTCGGGCACAGGCGGCACGGCGGCGCTGCGGCTGCTTTTTGCCGGCAGGCCGGCGAGCACGGTTTGAACCAAGGCTTCGGTTTGGCGACGGTCGATGTCGCCCACCACCGCCACGATGGCATTGTTTTTACCGTAGCGACTGCGGTGGAAGGCGCGTATGTCGGCCAGCGTTACCGCGCGCAGGCTCTGCTCGCTCGTGCGGGCGCTGCTGCCGTAGGGGTGGTCGGGGTAATCTAAAAGCGTGGCGGCGCGGTCGGCCACAAAAGCGGGGTCTGTTTCGTTTTGCTGCAAGGCGGTAACGCTTTGGTTTTGGCGGCGGCGGAACACTTCGGCATCAAAACGCGGCTCGGTGAGCGACTGATTCACCAATTTCAGCGCGGGTTGCAACACCTCGGCGCGGCTCAGGCTGCGCAGGCGGATGCTGGCGCCCTCGTCGCTGCTGCTGCTGCCGATGTCGGCGGCCAAATCGTTGGCGCGCGCGTTAAACGCTTCTTCATCCAGCGTGCGCGTGCCATCGGTGAGTATGGCGGCGGTGAAGTCGGCCACTTCACCTTTGCCCGGCGGGTTAAAGGCCGCGCCCGCGCCTTTAAAGCTGATTTGCACATCGACAATCGGGTTGTCGTGGCGTGCCACCAGTAGCACTTGCGTGCCCTCGGCGGTGTGCCAGCGCTGGATATCGACGGCGTGGGCGCTGAACGGCAGAGCGGCGCAGGCCAGCACCAAAAGGCTGCGGGAAAGAGAAAGATGCATGGCAGAAATGCTTTCAAGATTAATTTTTAACATATTGATTTTTAAATGGCTTGAGGCCGTCTGAACGTTTTCAGACGGCCTGCTTTATTCGGGCTGCACCACCACCACGGTTTGGCGCTCGGGTGTGAGCAGGCGCGCGGCGGCCTGCACTTGCGCGGCATCTACGCTTTGCAGGCGGCGGCGCAATTCGGCCTCATCGCGATAGCTGAAGCCGCGCGTTTGCAGCTGCCCCATCAGCGAGGCTTGCGCGCTCATCGAATCGCGGGCGTAGATTTCCGAAGCGGCCATGCGCGTGTGTACGCGGGCAAGCTCTTCATTGCTGATGCCGTGGCGGGCAATATCGGCAATTTCCGCTTCCAGCAGCTTTTGCAATTGAGCCACATCGGTGCGGTCGGCAGGCATGGCCACCAGCGTAAACAAAGCCGGGCCGCGGCTGAACATATCATAGCTTGCGCCCACATCCAGCGCCGCTTCTTTGCCGCGCACCAAATTTTTATCGAGGCGGCTGGCGCTGTTGCCGCTCAGAATATCGGCCAACACATCAAGCGCATAAGGCAGCGTGTCGTCGAGCTTTTCCAAAGTAGGCACGCGATAGCCGAGCGCGAGCAGGGGCTGGTGGGTCACGGCGCGGGTTTCGGCGCGTGCCGGTGCGCGCACTTGCGGCTCGGCCAGATTTTGGCGCTCAGGCAACGCGCGCGCTTGAATCGGGCCGAATAATTGCTGCACCGTGCGCAGCGTTTGCGCCGCATCCACATCGCCCACAATCACGAGCACGGCATTGTTGGGCGCATACCAGCGCCGATACCAGCGGCGCAAATCCGCCGCTTTGAGTGCGTGCAAATCGGCCATATAGCCGATAATCGGCGCTCTGTTGGCATCGGTTTGAAAGCTGCTCAGATAAAGCTGCTCCCATAATTTGCCGCCGGGGCTGTCTTCCGTGCGCTGGCGGCGCTCTTCGCGGATTACGCTCATTTCGTTGGCAAAATCTTGATTGCTGAAATTGAGGTTGGCCATGCGGTCGGCCTCCATTTTCAACACTTCGGGCAAATTGGCCGCGGCCACGGTTTCGAAATACACGGTTTCGTGGCGGTTGGTGTAGGCATTGTTCTGCCCGCCCAAAGCCGACACGCGGCGGCTGAATTCGCCCGAAGGCACCGAGGGCGTGCCTTTAAACATCATGTGCTCGAGCGCGTGGCTCAAGCCCGTTTTGCCGGCCACCTCATCGGCGCTGCCCACCCGATACCAAAGCTGTGCCACCGCCACCGGCGCGCGCGCATCTTCTTTCACAATCACTTTCATGCCGTTGGGCAGGGTTTCAGCCAGCGTTTGCGCCCACGCGGGCAGCGCGGCGGCCAGGGAAAAAATCAATAAAATGCGGCTCCACATGGCCGAATCCTTTCACAATAAACGTGCACATGGTAGCTTTTATGCGCTTGATAAACAAGGCCGTCTGAAAACGCTTCATCATGATTCAAGCGGCCTTGCCCGGCCAAAATAAGCTACAATACCGCCAAACCTATTTTATCTTCTTCCGCCCAATCCGAAGGAAAACCATGTTCAGCTTTTTCAAACGCAAGAAAAAACCGGAAACGCCCGAAACCGCGCCCGAGCAAAACGCCCAGCCGGTTGAAACGGCCGAATCCGCACCTGCCATTACAGCGCCCGAGCACACGCACACCGAGCCCGGCCACATTCCCGTGACAGTGGCCGAATTCGAGCAGCCGCAGCCTTTGAGCGAGCACGCGCGCGAAACCGTGGCCGCCGATGCCGCCACGCATCCGTTGAGCCGCTTTGCCCACGACATCGCCCACTCCGAATCCCATCCGGCCGAAACCTTGGCGCCGGATGCGACCGAAGCCGCCCCCGAAACGACCGAGAGGCCGTCTGAAACCGAAGCCACGCCGGCCATTGCCCCGTATGTGGACATACACACCGAGCCCGGCCATATTTCCGTGGCCGTGGCCGAATTCGAGCAGCCGCAGCCTTTGAGCGAACATGCCCGCGAAGCCGTGGCCGAAGATGCCGCCGGCCACCCTGTGAGCCAATTGGTGGCCGATGTGGTGGGGGGCAGCGACAAGCTGCCCGAGCAGTTCGACCCCGAAGCGCCGGTGGGCAGAATTCATGTGCCGCAGCCCGCGCCCGAAGCCGCGCCTGCCGAATTGAGCGGCCATGCCGCAGCCGATGCGCTCAAACAGGCCGACAGCATCGCCACCGTGGCCGCCGCCGTGCCGGTTGCCGCCGCAGCGGCCGCAGCCGAGCAAGCCGCTGCCGAAGAGCCGGCCAAACCCGGCTGGGCGGCGCGCCTCAAACAAGGCCTCACCAAATCGCGCGACCAAATGGCCAAATCGCTGGCCGGCGTGTTTGGCGGCGGCCAAATCGACGAAGATTTGTATGAAGAGCTCGAAACCGTGCTGATCACCAGCGATATGGGCATCGAAGCCACCGATTATCTGATGAAAGACGTGCGCAAACGCGTGAGCCTCAAAGGCCTTAAAGACGGCAACGAATTGCGCGGCGCGCTCAAAGATGCCATTTACGAGCTCATCAAGCCCTTGGAGCAGCCGCTGGAGATTCCCGCACGCAAGGAGCCGTTTGTGATTATGCTCGCCGGCATCAACGGCGCGGGCAAAACCACCTCTATCGGCAAATTGGCCAAATATTTCCAAAGCCAAGGCAAGTCGGTGCTGCTGGCCGCGGGCGACACCTTCCGCGCCGCTGCGCGCGAGCAATTGCAGGAATGGGGTGCGCGCAACAACGTGACCGTGATTTCGCAAGCCTCGGGCGATTCGGCCGCCGTGTGCTTCGATGCGGTGGAAGCGGCCAAAGCGCGCGGCATCGATATTGTGCTGGCCGACACCGCCGGCCGCCTGCCCACGCAGCTTCACCTGATGGAAGAAATCAAAAAAGTGAAGCGCGTGCTGCAAAAATCACTGCCCGACGCGCCGCATGAAATCATTGTGGTGCTCGATGCCAATATCGGCCAAAACGCCGTCAACCAAGTGGTGGCCTTCGATGACGCACTCGGCCTCACCGGCCTGATTGTCACCAAGCTCGACGGCACCGCCAAAGGCGGCGTACTCGCCGCGCTCGCTTCCAGCCGCCCGATTCCCGTGCGCTATATCGGCGTGGGCGAAAAAATCGACGACTTGCGCCCGTTTGACGCACGCGCGTTTGTGGATGCGTTGTTGGATTGATGGGCGGCTTATGTGGCTGCAAAAGCGTAATCGTGTGAACGATTACGCTTTTTTAAAACATCGTAATCAGGAAATGGTATAACTTATAGCAGCATGTTGCAAAAAGCTCAGGCCGTCTGAACGTTTTCAGACGGCCTGTTGGTTATTTATCCGACTCAGGCTTTTTTATCCGGCTGCATATTCAGCACGCTCAAGCCCGGCAAATCGGCAAAGCCGCGCTCGCGCACGATTTGGCAGAAGTTGTCGAGATAGCTTTTGCCGGCATCTTCGGCGCGCATGGCGGCGTAGAGCTCGCTTTGCAGGCCGTTTGAGGTGATGGGGCGGGAAATCACATAATCTTTTTCGAGATAAGGCATCACCGTCCAATAAGGCAGTGCGGCAATGCCGCGGCGGCTGGCCACAAGCTGGATGATGGCGATGGTGAGCTCGCTGTGGCGGCGCGGCGGGTTGATGCCCGCCGGCAGCAGCACTTTGCGCAGCAAATCGAGCATATCGTCGGGCACGGGATAGGTAATCAGGGTTTCATCGGTAAAATCTTCGGCCTGCCACACGGCTTTGCCGGCCAAGGGGTGGTCTTTGGCGCAAATGCCCACCATTTCATAAGCAAACAGCGGCTGATAAATGATACCGGTTTGCGGCACGGCTTCAGACACAATGGCCAAATCGGCGCGGTGGCTGAGCAACAAGCCCACCGGGTCGGCCTGAAAGCCCGACACGATATCGAGCTCCACTTGCGGCCACAGCGGGCGGAACACGCCCATGGCCGGCATCAGCCAATCGAAGCAGGTGTGGCATTCCACGGCCAGCCGCAATTCGCCCGCTTCGCCCTCGATAATCTGCGCCATGTCGCGCTCGGCGGCCACCACTTGCGGCATCAGGTCGCGCGCCAGTTGCAGCAGGCGCTCGCCGGCGGGGGTGAAACGCAGCGGGCTGGATTTGCGCTCGAAAAGCGGCGTTTCGTAATAATTTTCGAGCGCGCGGATTTGGTGCGACAAAGCCGATTGGGTGAGAAACACGCGCTTGGCGGCCTGCGACACGGTGCCGGTTTCTTCCAGCGCCAGCAGGGTTTTGAGGTGGCGCAATTCGATGATGGATTCCATGAATGATTTGTGTGTGATTATGAATTTCGTTCATTATAGCGATTTGCGTGGGGCGCGCCTAGGCTTTCAGACGGCCTCTTTGGAAATCTGTTTATAAATCAATGTATTGTTAATATGTTATAATGAGCCGTTTTCATTTATTTGATATGTGATTCATTATTCTCTATTTTTTGTTTTGCATTTGAAAACCGACATGACACTCACGAATAACCAACTAAGGAGCCAACATTGTCTGTTCATCAGCCCCAAAATCCCAAAAAGACCGCTTTGCAATACAAGCCGGCCACTCGAGCCGCTTCTTACCGCCATTTGGGCATGTTTGATGCGGATAAAAATTTCCAGCCGCGCGCCTCGGCCACGCCCGACACGCGCATCGACAAATTCACTTTTTTCGGCGTGTTGCTGATTTTGCTCGGCGTTACCCTGCCGCTGGTGCTTTTTCCCGAGCAGGGCGCCGATTGGGTGGCGCACACCAAGGCTTTTGTGACCAACACTTTCGGCGGCGCTTATCTGGCTTTCGGCGTGTTGGCGGTGGTGTTTGTGGTGTATATCGCGGCTTCCGATATCGGCAACATCAAGCTGGGCAAGCCGGCCGACGAGGTGGAATTCAAAACCGGCTCGTGGGCGGCGATGATGTTTTGCGGCGGCATCGGCGCGAGCATTCTTTATTGGGGCGTGTTGGAATGGGCTTATTATTATCAGGGGCCGCCTTTCGGCATTGCGGCAGGCTCGCCCGATGCGGTGCGCTGGGCCTCCACTTACGGCCTGTTTCACTGGGGGCCGGTGGCCTGGGCGATTTATTTGGTGCCGGCGGTGTCGATTGCCTATTTCGCCCATGTGCGCAATTCGCCCGTGCTCAAAGTGAGCCAAAGCCTGATGCCGCTTTTCGGTGAAAAATTCACCCGCAGCAATTGGGGCAAGCTTGTGGATGTGTTTTTCGTGTTCGGCATGATAGGCGGCGGCGCCACCACGCTGGGCTTGGCTTCGCCGATGATCACCGAGGGCTTATATGAATTATTGGGCACGCCCAACAGCCTTTCCATGCAGCTGGGCGTGTTGCTGCTCACCACCATGATTTTTGCCTACAGCGCCTATCAAGGCTTGAAAAACGGCATTCAATTTTTATCCAACATCAATTTTTATCTGGCCATGGCTTTTTTGATTTTCGTGCTGCTGGCCGGCCCCACCGTGTTTATTCTCAACACCGGCCTCGAGAGCATCGGCCGCTCCGTGACCGAAATGGTGCGCATGATGACTTGGACGGAAGCCTTCGGCCAATTCGAGCAACACGGCTTCAAGCGCACGCATTTCCCGCAAGACTGGACCGTGTTTTACTGGGCGTGGTGGCTCGTGTTTGCGCCCACCATCGGCTTATTTATCGCCAAAATCTCCAAAGGCCGCACCATCCGCCAAATGGCCGTGGGTGCCATCTTTTTCGGCTCGCTCGGCTGTGCCGCGTTTTTCATTGTGCTGGGCAACTACGGCCTTTATCTGCAACTCAGCGGCGCGCTTGATGTGGTGAATATCTTAAACACACAAAGCCCCACCGCCACCATATTCGCCATACTGGGCACCCTGCCGATGGCCAAGCTCGTGATTGCCGTGTTTACCTTGCTTGCTGTGATTTTTACCGCCACCACTTTCGACAGCATCTCCTATATTCTCGCCTCGGTGGTGCAGCACGAAGTGGACGACGAGCCGCACCGCTGGAACCGCCTATTCTGGGCATTCACCCTTTGCCTGATGCCCGCCGCGCTGATGTTTATCGGCGGCCTCTCCACCCTTCAGACGGCCTCGATTTTCGCCGGCGCGCCACTCTTGCTGATTATGAGCCTGATTATGCTCTCCACCATCAAAGCCGCGAAATACGATTTGCACTATCAGCCCGATTATTCGCTCAAAACCATCCACATCGAAGCCCTGCCCGAAAGCGCTCCGTGGGAGCAGGGCGAAACCTCAGAAGCGCCCGAAGGCTCGGTGCTGGCGCAGCAGGCGCAATATGAAGAGCAGCGCCAGCAGGAAGAAGAAAACAGCCGCGAGCCATAAGCGGGGATAAGCATGCAAAGAGGCCGTCTGAAAGCTTTCAGACGGCCTCTTTGCATGTGCAGCCAATCAAAATATTTGTCATGTATTTTCATATTAATGTAAAATTCATATTTACATATTCATACAAATATTGCAAATATCAATGCACTTAATAACAAATGTAATCAAATACGCTGCTGTTTTTACGTTTCTTGTCTATCCTCATGCCGCATCGGCCAACGACGCCGACACCGAATTCAACCGCAACCAGCAGCGCCAGCAGCAGCTCGACAATCGCTTGATTCCTGATGTTGACGTGCGCTTGGGCGGCGATTTGCCGGCTCGCGCCCCGTTCAAATTAGGCGCACCCGAAAGCCCGTGTATGGCGGTGCAGGAAATTACCCTCAATGATGCGCCCGACGAATTCGCCTTTATTGTGCCCACGCTGGTGAAGCAATCCGGCTTCATCCCAGGCATGTGTTTGGGCAGCAAGCGCCTGCAACATTTGCAAACGCTGGCGCAAAACATCGCCATTGCCAAGGGCTTTCTCACCAGCCAAGTGTATATCGCGCCGCAAGATTTGGCTTCAGGCCGTCTGAAACTCAGCGTAGAGCCGGGTCGGCTCGGCAGCATACGCTACGAAGAAAATCAGGGCGATGCCGCCAGCGTTGGCCGCATTTCCGCCTTTGCCAATAAATTTCCCAACCAAAGCGGCGATATTCTGAATCTGCGCGATTTAGAGCAGGGCTTGGAAAACCTGCGCCGCCTGCCCAGCGTGGCCGCCGATATCCGCATTGAGCCGGGTGAAATGGAAGGGCAGAGCGATATTGTGGTGAGCTGGCAGCAGCCGCGGCCGCTGCGTTTCAACATCAATGCAAACGATGCCGGCAGCAAAACCACCGGCAAATATCAGGGTAGCCTGGCGCTTTCGCTTGATAATCCTTTGGGCTTGAGCGATTTGTTTTACGCCAGCTACAGCCATGATTTAGGCCATAAAGCGTCCTACACCGATGCCGAAGGCATCACCACCGGCAGCGGCACCCGCGGCTACAGCCTGCATTATTCCGTGCCGGTCGGCCATTGGCTTTTTGCATGGAACCACAACGGCTACCGCTATCACGAAGCTGTGGAAGGCATCCACACCAACCTCGATTACAACGGCAAAAGCCATCACAGCAACATCAGCGCGAGCAGGGTAGTGTTTCGCAATGCGCGCCACAAAACCACGCTTGGCGCCAAGCTGTGGCAGCAGCAAAGCCAAAAATACTACGATAACAATGAAATCGAAGTGCAGCGCCGCCGCACCGCCGGCTGGGCGGCCGATATCGACCATCGGGCGCAGCTCGGCTGGGGCAGCCTTTACGGCAGCTTGGCCTACAAGCGCGGCACCGGCATGCGCGGCAGCCTTAAAGCGCCGGAAGAGTTCAACGAAGAAAACGACATCATTCCCGGCACTTCGCGCATGAAAATCATCCATGCCACGCTGGGTGCGGCTGTGCCGTTTCAAATCGGCCGCCATTATTTTTCTTACGATGGCGAAATATTCGCCCAATGGAACAAATCACCCTTGGTGTCGCAAGACCATTTGGCCATCGGCAGCCGCTACACCGTGCGCGGCTTTGATGGCGAGCGCAATCTCAGTGGCGAGCGCGGCTGGTATGGGCAAAATAACCTCAATTGGCATTATCTGCCCGAGCATCAAGCCTATCTCGGCCTTGATTACGGCCGCGTGTCCGGCTTGAGCACTCGCGGCTTGCCCGCGCAAAAATTGGCCGGCGCCGTGATCGGCCTCAAAGGCGCGCAAGCCTTGGGCGGCCTGCTGAGCTACGACGTGTTTATCGGCAAGCCCTTAAGCAAACCCGCCCATTTTCAAACCGAGCGCACTACTTACGGCTTTAACCTCAACTACAGCTTTTAAACCAAGGCCGTCTGAAAATATTTAATCCAAGGGAAATATAAATGAACAAGCACCTGCATAAAATCATTTTCAACAAAAAGCGCGGCTGCATGATGGCCGTGGCCGAGCATGCCGCCCGCGAAGGCAAATCCACGCAAGACAGCTCCGCGCGCGCCGGCTTCACCCTGCAAGCCGGCATGCCCATGCTGGCCGCTTGCGGCGTGTTGCTCGGCGGCATCGGCTTTGCCCAAGCGCAAATCATTGCCGACAAATCCGCCCCCGCCAATCAGCAGGCCGCCGTGTTGAAACACAGCAGCGGCGCACCGTTGGTAAACATCCAAACCCCCACCGCCAAAGGCCTCAGCCACAACCGCTACACCCAATTCGATGTCGACAACAAAGGCGCCGTGCTCAACAACAGCCGCACAGCCAACCCGAATTTGGCCAAAGGCAGTGCCAAAGTGATTCTCAACGAAATCCGCAGCACCAGCCCCAGCAAGCTTGCCGGCATCATCAGCGTGGAAGGCAGCAAGGCAGACGTGATTATCGCCAACCCGGCCGGCATTCAGGTAAACGGCGGCGGCTTTAAAAACGCCAACCGCGCCGTGCTCACCACCGGCGCACCGGTGATTAAAGAGGGCGCGCTGCACCAGCTCGACATCCGCCAAGGCACGGTTGCCATCGGCGCGGGCGGCCTCAACGATGCAGGCAGCACCGGCGCGGGCTACACCGAAATCCTCAGCCGCGCCGCCACCGTGCAAGGCAAAATCCAAGCCAATCAGCTCACCATCGCCACCGGCGCGCAAAAAATCGATTATGCAAGCGGCGAAATCAGCAGCGGCAGCGCCGCCGGCACCAAGCCTGCGCTTGCCATCGACACCGCCGCCTTAGGCAGCATGTATGCAGGCAGCATCACCCTGATTGCCAACGAAAAAGGCTTGGGCGTGAAAAACGCCGGCACCTTGCAGGCCGAGCGCCAATTGGTGCTCACCTCGGCCGGCAAAATTGAAAACAGCGGCCAAATCCGCACCACATCCGCCGCAACCGAAGCCGCGCCCACTTATTTGAGCCTCACCACCACCGACCAAGCGGCCAACAGCGGCAACGGCGATATTGATTCCACCGCCGGCAAAATCGAGAGCAAAGGCCTGATGGTGGTCGATGCCGGTCGCGATTTGGTGCTCAGCAACACCGCGCTCAATCAAAGCAACGTTCAGACGGCCTCCGCCATCATTCTCGATGCCGGCCGCCATATCCAAATCAACAAAAAAGCCGCGCTCACCAACAGCGGCAGCGGCGCCATCAGCGCAGCCGCCGGCGGCAACATTACGATAAACGACGCCAAGCTTGGCAGCAGCGGCCAAATCTACACCGCCGCCCAAGGCAGCAACCACCTGCAAAACAACAGCACCCTCAGCGCCAAGCAAGACATCAGCATCTTGGCCAACGGCAATGTGCAACTCAATGCCGGCCATCTGGCCAGCAGCGCAGGCAGCATCCACCTTGAAGCCGCCAAGCCTGCCTCACTTGCCGCCAACCCGGCGCCCGCCAATGCTAATATCAGCGGCGGCAGCCTCAGCGCCGCCAAAAACATCGTGGCGCTGGCCGATAACGACATCAGCGCCACCACCACCATCAAAGCCGCCGAAGCCGTTTACCTGCATGCCGGTAAAAACCTTAATCTCACCGTGGGCGCAGAGCTGCCCGCCGCCACGCAAAACGTGAGCCTGAAAGCCGGCGAAAAAGCCTTAATCGGTGCCGCTTCGCCGAAAAATCTGAATGCAGCCAAAGATTTGAGCATTGCCGCCGGCAGCATCACCGTGGAAAGATTGAATCTTAAAGCCGGCAGCGGCAACCTCAGCCTAAGCGCCCAAAGCGGCGACCTCGGCCTTGCCCCCAACACCCAATTAAATGCCGGCCAAAATATCGAAGCCGCCGCCTTGCAAGGCAATATTGTTTCAGACGGCCTAAACGCCACCGCCGCCAACGGCCACCTCAGCATCATGGCCAACGGCCGCGTTGACTTGCTGAGCATCGGCACCGCCGCCGCCAAACTCAGCGGCAAAACCGGCGTGGCGCTCGGCTCGGTGGGCAAAGGCCGTCTGAAAACCGACAACACCGACATCACTGCTGCCGAAGGCGATATCCGCTTGGTGTCCGGCGCAGACATGATTATCGGCAACGGTAAGCAGCAAAACACCTTGCTCGCCCGCCATATCCAAGCCCAAAGCAGCAACGGCGCCCTCAGCATCAATCAGGCTAAAATCAGCGCCACCCGCGGCGCAATCCAGCTCGAAGCCAAACAAGATTTAACGCTTAACCAAGTGGCCGCCACCTCATCGCAAAACACCACCATCGCCGCCGATGCCGGCAAAGTGCATTTGAATCAGGTAAATGCCAGCGCCGGGCAGCATATGGCCATCAGCAGCCGCAACAACCAAATTCTGCAAAACGACAAACAAAGCACCGCCAACACCCTCAAAGCCAACGGCGTGCTCTCTATTCACAGTGACTGGCTGCACCACGCCAACAACAGCCATATGCAGGGCGGCGCCGTGCACCTGAAATCCAACGGCAGCAACCTCAACCTCGGCAGCGGCAACAGCAGCCTGAAAGCCCTGAGCAACCCGGTGCTGAAAAACGATGCCAAGCTGAAAAGCCTTGATGGCAGCATCAATATCGAAGCCAAAAGCGATGTGTATATCCAGCCCGGCTATACCGTTGCCGCCGATGGCAACTTCCACCTCAAAGCCGGCAACAAGCTCACCCTTGCCGGCAAAAGCGGCAACAAAGGCAACCCCAGCGGCACCACTTCCACGCTCAGCGCCAAAGGCGACATCAAGCTGATCGCTGGCGAAGCCGATATTCAGGCGGCCAAGATTGCGGCAGGGAAAGATTTGACCGTGGGCACGACTAAAGGGCAGTTGAATATCACAGCATTAAAAAATGAATTTAGTGATTACATATCCATTAAGAAAGTGCAAGAATTAAATCAACAAATAGAGCCTTTAGCTAAAGAATTGGAAAGACTAACCAATAATCCTAAATACGCTGGAGAGAAAATGGCGTATGAAGCAGCTATTAGCTCGTATAAAATGAAGATGGAAATGCCAAAAATGTATCGTGATGATGCATTTGAGAATTTATTGTTGGATATGGCAAAGAAAAGATTTGCTAAGCACGATGCACCTGTTAAGCCTATTCGTGAGTATAAAGAATATCTGGATTTGATGTTGGAGCTATCTTCTCAAAAAGGCAATGGTCATGAATATTTAGGTAGTGAGCTGAATGGAAGAAATATTAATCTGCTTTCAGCGCAAGGTATCAATATGGAGGCTGCTACGCTTACTGCTGCCCAACAAGTTGATTTGCAAGCAGCAGGGTTATTACCTTCTTCATCGGCAGCGGCGATAAAAGGGGAACGGCAAGCGTCAATTATGATTAATGGTTTATCTGAATTCTATGAATATGGTAAAGAAAATGGCAATGACTATAAATATGCGATGTTCAATAAGCCAAGTAAAATTTCTGCAGTCGGTAATGTAAATATTATTGCGCCCAATGACAGTGCCAACAGCCATTTGATAATAAATGCTTCAGAAATTAATTCTGAACGAGGTAAGATTAAATTGCAATCTTATGGGGATATTCTCTTGAGATACAATCAAGAAGGGTTCTATTCTTACCATCATGGTGAATATACAACCAGCTCTTTCTGGAGTAAAAAACATCATAGTCATACCAATATCCGAGAGGAAATCAGACCTTCAATTGTCAAAATGAAAGGAGATAAAGGCATAGAACTTAAAGCTGGACAAAATATTGCCGCATATGCAACAGAGTTTGATGCTCCTAGAGGTAGTATCAATATTGCAGCAGGCAAAGCTTTATCCTTATTTGCGGTTGATAAAGTATTTCGTGAACAAAATAGCAGCAATTCTAGCAGGAAATTTTTGAGCTTTATCAAGGTGGGAAGCTCTTCTAATAAATCAACAGCCTATGTTAATGAGATGCTTCCTGCTACTTTACAAGCTGAAAAAGCTGATACTCAATCAGGCTGGGATACCTTATTACAGGGCACTATTTTTAAAACTTCACTCGAAGGTGCCACTATCCAAGCCGGCGTAGGCGAAAATGCCCGTAAAGATGCCAAAATCATCCTGCAAGGCATCAAAACCACGGTGCAAAAAGAAGAAAGCAGCGAATCCAACGCCGTGGTGTGGCAAAGCATGGCCGGCAGCGGCAGCATGGTGGAAACCCTCGCCCTGCCCAAATTCGAAGGCCCCACCCCGCCCAAGCTCAGCGCGCCCGGCGGCTATATTGTCGATATCCCCAAAGGCCAGCTCAAAACCGAAATCGAAAAGCTCGCCCGCCAGCCCGAATATGCCTATTTGAAGCAATTGCAGCTTTCCAAAGATGTCGACTGGAATCAGGTTAAGCTGGCTTACGACAAATGGGATTATAAGCAAGAAGGCCTCACCGGCGCAGGCGCAGCCATTATCGTGATTATCGTTACCGTGCTGACCTACGGTGCCGGCACCGGCGCAGCAGCCGGAGCGGCAGGCGGTGGCGCAGCAGCAGGAAGCGGTGCGGCAGGTGCAGCCGCGGCCACAACAGCCACCACGGCTACCACTACCGCAGCAGCCATGCAAGCAGCAGCTTTGAACAGCCTCTACAGCCAAGCGGCCATTGCCGTGATCAACAACAAAGGCAATGTGGGCAAAGCCCTGAAAGATCTCGGCCGCAGCGACACCGTCAAACAAGTGCTAACAGCCGCCGCCACCGCAGGCGTGTTGAGCGAACTGAGCGGCATTGCCACCGCAGCGGGCAACCAAGCCAGCAGCGCCACCGGCTATGATTGGACAGGCACCTTCACCACCAACCTGATTAACACAAGCAGCGCCGCAGCCACCTACACCGCCATTAATGGCGGCAGCCTGAGCGACAGCTTGGAAAAATCAATATTAGCCGCACTGGTTCAAACCGGTCATGGTGCAGCTGCAAGCAAAATCAAAGGCATCACGGCAGGCGACAATGTACAGTTTTATCAGCAAGTCGCCCATAAAGTGGCACATGCCGTGGCCGGCTGCGCCGCAGCGGCGGCAAATAGGGGCAAATGCCAAGATGGCGCCATTGGCGCGGCAGTAGGTGAGATTGTGGCAGAAGTTTACGGTAAGCCTGCCAATGCAACGGAAGAGGCCAAATTGCTCACGCTTTTCAAGGTGGCCGCCGCTTCCGCAGCTACGCTTGCAGGCGGAGATGCCAATACCGCTGCCAATATTGCAGAAACGGCGGTGAGGAATAATTATTTACTTCGCAAAGATTGGGATGATTATGATAAAAAACTGAATAGTTGTGGTACGGATAAGAAGTGTGTAGATAATGCAAAAAAAGAGCTAGTTGAATTAAGCCGTAAAAGAAACAATGAATTATTAAATGTATGCCGTGCTGATCCAGATAGTAATTCATGTAAAACTAAATTGAAAGATGCCAACCTTTCCACTGAAATTACGAATCAAATGATTGATAAGTATAAAGAGAATAAAAAATTCTCTGGAGATTTAAAGAATAGCAGTATATCTATTAAGGATTTTTATGTGCCAGATGCAACAACATTGAAATATCTTGATACTGCATGGAAACAAGTACCTATAGGGCAATATGTTGCAATTAATTTGAATAGCCCAGAGATTTTAGGATTGGGGTATGGAAGTAGAGTAATTGTAAATACTCGAACAGGAGAAGTATTCATTTCTGTTGCCGGTTCATCAAATTTTAAAAATATTTCAGATGTATCTATAAAAAGTTTTAAATCAGGAGGGTTTAATATTGTTATGGGAAGCATTCTAAATACCTCGGATTTGGAAAAAATTAATATTGATAAAACAATTACGGCAGCATTGCAAGGGACTTCTAATGGAGGACAAATTTGTATTTATTTAATATGTGGCGGAGGAGCAAAAACAATAGGTGGAGACACGGTAAAATACTCAGCAGAACTAGGTTTAGGCACGCCTAGCATTTCATTAGGGGTTGAAAAAGTAGCAAGAATAGGGCAAGTGGAATATCAAAATGGGAAATGGAATTGGAAATGGGAAAAATAATTAAATATCAAAATATAATCAAACATCTAATTGGAATTGCATTGTTTCTGTTAACGGCAATATTGATGATGTGGCTTTCATCACCCAATGGGCCGATTTACAACAGTAAAACAAAAGGACTAGATGCACAAAAATTGAAAATTCAATCAGAAATTATGCAATTTTCTGATCAGTATCAAATAATATTGAAGGGAGAAGGTTTTAGGGCTGGTATAGCTGGGATGGCTTTTGAAATCAAAGGTAAAAATAATGAGCCAATTGAAATGCAGGATATTCGGGCAAGAGTGGTAGATCTTGGCTTTAGTGATAAATATTTATGTCGGGGAACAGAAGGAATCGGCTTGGATAGTGATTATTACACAGATGAGGGGATGTATCAGAAAGTGTTTCTTCAATGGCGAAATCCTGCAGAAAAATGCAAAAAACATTGAACAAGAGTAGCCTGTGCATAGGATATATGCCATAGACACGTACGCGTCTTAACCAGCTTGTGCTTCTAGCTTTCGATGATAAAAAAACTTAAGGCCGTCTGAAAAATTAATCTTTCAGACGGCCTTGTTGTTAAATGAAAAAACGTGTGCGTGCCTATGCATCTGCACTTACCAAGCGGCACGGTCGTCACCGGCACTTCCGCGGCCATGGCAAACGCCGCCTTCCTGTCGCTGGCCACCCAAGCCTCTATCAGCTTGGTCAACAACAAAGGCAACCTTGGCAAAACCTTTAAAGAGCTGGGCAGAAGCAGCACCGTTAAAAACCTCGCCACCGCCGTGCTCACCGCCGGCGTGGCCGACAAAATCGGCGCCACCTCCGCACTCAACAACGTCAGCAACACCGAATGGGTAAACAACCTCAGCGTCAACCTTGCCACCGCCGGCAGCAGCGCCGTGATCAGCACCGCCATCAATGGCGGCAGCCTGCAAGATAGCCTGGAAAGCGCCATATTGTCCGCGCTGGTTCAGACGGCGCATGGTGCAGCGGCGAGCAAGATAAAAGATTTGGATAATCACTATATCGCCCATAAAGTTGCCCATGCCGTGGCAGGTTGTGCCGCAGCGGCGGCAAATAAGGGCAAATGCCAAGATGGCGCGATTGGCGCGGCAGTGGGTGAGATTGTGGGAGAGAAATTGCTGGGCGGTAGAGACCTTAGCAAACTGCCTGCAGCAGAGCGTGCTGCAGAAGAGGCGAAGATAATTGCTTACTCGCGCTTGGTCGCGGGTACGGCTGCAGGGTTGACCGGCGGCGATGTGAATGTGGCGGCGGATGCGGCCAAGGTGGCGGTGGAGAATAATACTTTAAGAGAAGAGTTGATTTTAGAAGTGCATCGGCATGATGAATTTATGAATTCACTCAGTCCGTCAGAACGGCAACAATGGCAAAAAGCTTTCCAAGATGCAGATTTGGAAACCTTGGATATTGCGGCATTTGCAGCAACTTTATACCCGATTACGGGAGGAAGTGTTCGAGGAATTAAGTGGACAGCGGATGCGGCAAAAACTTTTCAGGCATGGAATGCTACACGATTAATCACCGTAAATTTTGTGAAAAACCCCAAAACAGTATGGGGGAAATCTGCGGTGGATATTGCCAAACAGTTTGAACGGGCAGGGTATTCGACAACTATCAGGTCTAGCAATAGACAGGGAAGTCTAGCTAAGATTGTTGAAATAAAAGGGCACCCCTCCATTCAACAGATCCAAATTCACCCAGGAGGAGGCCGGCACGCCGGGGCATATTATAAGTTGTCAACCACAAATAAAGGGGTCGTGAAAGTTGTGGATAAGGGAACTTATATTCCTACTGTTGGGGAAAAAGCACAAATTATTTATAAATAGGAAAGAATGAAATGAATGAGCGCGACTTATTTTATTACAATAAAATTAAATGGATTTTAATGGCAATGGCTCAGTCCTCTGAGGAACAATTAAGCCTATTTCCTCCTGATTCTCTAGTTGGTGATGAACTTTTTTCTGAATATGAAGCTGCTGTTTTAGTTGATTTAGATCCTGTTATTCAATATGGATTTCTATCGCTTCAGCAAACTGATGCATTAAAAGAACTGCACGCATATATAGTGAGCAAATGTGGTGTGGAGTTTGAACATATTTGGTTAGATAATGAACAATTAGATGGGGAAGAATGGCAGATTATTCGTAAGCTTTCGAAAAAAGCTATTGAAATTTTCGGGTGGGTGCTTGAGAAACCGAAACCGTTATATAGTATGGTTATTGATGTAAATGAATAATTTGCGTAAGTGTAGCAAGCGTAGCCTGTGTGTAGAATATACGTCATAGCAAGCGTAGCCTGCATGTAGGGTATGTGCCCTAGGCACGCGCGCGTCTTCTCCGGCTTGTTTTTCTGGATTTTGATGGTAAAAAAGCTCAAGGCCGTCTGAACCTTGAACTGCACCCCAAAAGTTGGACACCCACCATCCAACCCAAAAGGTGCAGTTTTCTTATGAACAAATATACCGTAGACTTCAAACACCAAGCCGTTATGCATTACTACCGCATTCGAAGCCAGCAAGCGTAGCCTGTGTGTAGGGTGTATGCCATAGGCACGCACGCGTCTTAACCTGCTTGTTCTTCTAACTTTCGATGATAAAAAAACTTAAGGCCGTCTGAAACATTAACCTTTCAGACGGCCTTACTGTTAAATGAAAAAACGTGTGCGTGCCTATGCATTTGCACTTACCAAGCGGCACGGTCGTCACCGGCACTTCCGCGGCCATGGCAAACGCCGCCTTTCTGTCGCTGGCCACCCAAGCCTCTATCAGCTTGGTCAACAACAAAGGCAACCTTGGCAAAACCTTTAAAGAGCTGGGCAGCAGCAGCACCGTTAAAAACCTCGCCACCGCCGTGATCACCGCCGGCGTGGCCGACAAAATCGGCGCCACCTCCGCACTCAACAGCACCAGCAACACCGAATGGGTAAACAACCTCAGCGTCAACCTTGCCAACGCCGGCAGCAGCGCCGTGATCGGCACCGCCATCAATATCAATGGTGGCAGCCTGCAAGACAGCCTGGAAAGCGCCATATTGTCCGCGCTGGTTCAGACGGCGCATGGCGCAGCGGCGAGCAAGATAAAAGATTTGGATAATCACTATATCGCCCATAAAGTTGCCCATGCCGTGGCAGGTTGTGCCGCAGCGGCGGCAAATAAGGGCAAATGCCAAGATGGCGCGATTGGCGCGGCAGTGGGTGAGATTATGGGAGAGAAATTGCTGGGCGGTAGAGACCTTAGCAAACTGCCTGCAGCAGAGCGTGCTGCAGAAGAGGCGAAGATAATTGCTTACTCGCGCTTGGTCGCGGGTACGGCTGCGGGTTTGGCTGGTGGCGATGTAAATGTGGCGGCGGATGCGGCGAAAACTGCTGTACAAAATAATCTTTTGGCATTTAATCCGAAGAGTGACCCGAAAGCCAAAAGACGATTTGCGGATAAAGTAGAAAGTGAATTAGGCGGAAAATTTGAATTGAAAGGTACAGGAAAATTCAACAGCTTGGGCTATGAGATTATGGTGCTTGTGCCGGTGGGCAATGCAACCACGGCGAGTTTAAATGCCAAACAGTTGTCATTCTATAATATGCTGAATAATGTTATTCAGGATAAAACGGGAACAGCCCAGATTACTCTAGTTTATAATGATAAATTAACGGCCGGTGGCTCTTGGATAACAGGGCGATTTGATGTTGCTGATATGGAAAAATTAGATGCCAACAAGATTATATTATCTGGTAATGCGCTTATTGCCCATGAATTCAATGAGCAATTGTCGAAAAATAAATTAGGGTTAGCTCCTTTCCAAGGAAAGGAAGATCACTATTATGCTGAATCACATAATGATGCAATAGCTAAAGAAGTTGGCATGATAAAAGATATTATAATAATTGCTGATAGCGCTGAAATTAATGGTAAGAAATATTCAAGAATATATTTTGATGAAAATAAAAAGCAAATATTTGGAGTGAATGTTGGTGATGTTCAGAGTACACCAACGGGGCTTATCCATATTTTTGATCCCAAACAAATATTGATTCCAGCTGGTAAGGATGGAAATTATATAATTAATATTAATAATAATAGTTATACGTTTAAACCATAAAGATAATTTCAAGGAATTTTCAATGAAAAATTTGATTTTTTTATATTGTATTTTTTTGACTGCCTGTGCTTCTCGAATAAGCACTGAACAGATTGCATTAGCAGAGCAGGCTGCCTTAAGGGATGCCGTTACTCGAGATCCTCATTTTAGTAACTCCAATTTAAATAATTTCCCTGGTGATGGATGGTTCAGTCCCTATTCAGGAAAAATTATTTTACCTTCGGATCAAAATTGTATTCTTGAAGAAAAAACGGACACTAGATTCAGTAATGATCAGAATAGAAAAATGTTTAGAGTAAATTGTTTTTAACAAGCATAGCCTGTGCGTAGGGTGCAAGCCATAGCAGACGTAGCCTGTATGCCATAGGCACGCACGCGTCTTAACCTGCTTGTTCTTCTAACTTTCGATGATAAAAAACTCAAGGCCGTCTGAAAAATTAATCTTTCAGACGGCCTTGCTGTTAAATGAAAAAACGTGTGCGTGCCTATGCATCTGCACTTACCGAGCGGCACGGCCGTCACCGGCACTTCCGCCGCCATGGCAAACGCCGCCTTTCTGTCGCTGGCCACCCAAGCCTCTATCAGCTTGGTCAACAACAAAGGCAACCTTGGCAAAACCTTTAAAGAGCTGGGCAGAAGCAGCACCGTTAAAAACCTCGCCACCGCCGTGATCACCGCTGGTGTGGCCGACAAAATCGGCGCCACCTCCGCACTCAACAGCACCAGCAACACCGAATGGGTAAACAACCTCAGCGTCAACCTTGCCAACGCCGGCAGCAGCGCCGTGATTGGCACCGCCATCAATGGTGGCAGCCTGCAAGACAGCCTGGAAAGCGCCATATTGTCCGCGCTGGTTCAGACGGCACATGGTGCAGCGGCGAGCAAGATAAAAGATTTGGATAATCACTATATCGCCCATAAAGTTGCCCATGCCGTAGCAGGTTGTGCCGCAGCGGCGGCTAATAAGGGCAAATGCCAAGATGGTGCGATTGGCGCGGCCGTAGGCGAGATTGTGGGAGAGAAATTGCTGGGCGGTAGAGACCTTAGCAAACTGCCTGCAGCAGAGCGTGCTGCAGAAGAAGCGAAGATAATTGCTTACTCGCGCTTGGTCGCGGGTACGGCTGCGGGGTTGACCGGCGGCGATGTGAATGTGGCGGCGGATGCGGCCAAGGTGGCTGTGGAGAATAATACTTTAAGAGAAGAGTTGATTTTAGAAGTGCATCGGCATGATGAATTTATGAATTCACTCAGTCCGTCAGAACGGCAACAATGGCAAAAAGCTTTCCAAGATGCAGATTTGGAAACCTTGGATATTGCGGCATTTGCAGCAACTTTATACCCGATTACGGGAGGAAGTGTTCGAGGAATTAAGTGGACAGCGGATGCGGCAAAAACTTTTCAGGCATGGAATGCTACACGATTAATCACCGTAAATTTTGTGAAAAACCCCAAAACAGTATGGGGGAAATCTGCGGTGGATATTGCCAAACAGTTTGAACGGGCAGGGTATTCGACAACTATCAGGTCTAGCAGTAAAGGTAGCGGGAAAGCCACTATTCTTGAAATTAAAGGCCATCCTTCAATATCACAAATTCAACTACATCCGGGAGGTGGGCGACATGCAGGTGCTTATTACAAGCTCTCTACAACAAATAAAGGGATTGTGAAAGTGGTAGATAAAAAGACATATGTTGCTACGCCAGGTGAGAAGGCAACAATTATTTACAAGTAAGGAAAAATTAATATGATCAGCTTAAAACAATATTATTTTGATAAGTTCAAATGGTCTTTAATGGCATTGGCATCATCATCTTGTGTTCAAAAAAACTTACTTCCGGAAAATTCCATGGTTGGAGAAGAAATTGTTTTAGAGTATGAAGAAGCGGTTGGAGAAAATTTAGAGAGAATACATGAATATATAGATATTACAGAAAAGCAATTAGTCTTGTTAAGAGATTTAGATGCTTACATCTCAGGTAAAAGTGGAGAAAAATATGCTTATTTATGGCTTGAAAATAGTAGCTTGGATGATTCTGAATGGCAAGAAATTAGAAGCCTGGCTATGGGCGTTATTTTGGCATTCCACTGGGAAATGGAAATTCCAAAGGCTTTGTATAGTGAAGTAATTAATGTAAATGAACATGATAATTTCATTTAATCAATATGTTATTTTAATAGAAATATATTTTTGAGTTGGGACAGCAAGCGTAAAGGTAGTCAAGCAAGCGTAGCCTGTGTCCTGTGTGTAGAATGTGTGCCATAGGCACGCACGCATCTTAACAGGCTTATTCTTCACAGCTTTTGATGGCAAGAAACTCAAGGCCGTCTGAAACATTAATCTTTCAGACGGCCTTGTTGCTCCCTTGCTGCTCAATGAGAAAAAGCGAGTATGCCTATGGCACACATTCTACATGCGAATTACGCTTGCTTTCAGACGGCATCTTTAATCCCGGCGACACCGCTAACCAAAACCAATGCCATTGTAAACTGCACTCATCCGGCCTTAAGCAAACAAACGATTTAAAACCGGCTAATACCAATCCAAAAAAATAACCTAACTTCGTTGTCTCGCCTTGCCGTACTATCTGTACTGTCTGCGGCTCGCCGCCTTGTTAGCTTACTTTTTTGAATTGGTATAAGGCCGTCTGAAACCTTTCAGACGGCCTCGCAAAGCCCATGATTAAAATTCATGAAACCATGCAAATTAAGCGTTTGCTTCCTTGAAAAAAGTTATTCAATATAGCAGCATCGAAAGATTTATCCCCTTATACCCAACAGGAAACCCATATGAACACATTCCATTTGAGCGGCTATCCCCGCATCGGCGCGAAGCGCGAGTTGAAATTTGCCGTAGAGGCTTTTTGGAAAGGCGCGAAAAGCGAGGCTGAGTTACAGGCGGTGGCGGCTGAAATCCGCCGTTTGAACTGGGCGGCGCAAAAAGCGGCCGGTGCCGATTTGCTGCCGGTGGGCGATTTTTCGTTTTACGACCAAGTGCTCGACACGCAAGTGGCGCTGGGCTGCATTCCCAAGCGCTTCGGTTTTGATGCGGCCAATCTGAGCCTGCCCGAATATTTCCAGCTGGCGCGCGGTAATGCCACGCAGTTTGCGATGGAAATGACCAAATGGTTTGACACCAACTATCACTATATCGTGCCCGAATGGCATGCCGACACCGAATTTGCCGCGCATTCTGCCAATCTGATTGCCCAAATCAAAGAAGCGCGCGCGCTGGGCCACGATATCAAGCCCACGCTGGTGGGCCCGCTCACCCTTTTGTGGCTGGGTAAAAAGAAAGAAGAATTTGGCTGCCGCGTGGCAACCCTGCTGCCGAAGCTCTTGCCCGCTTATGCGCAATTGCTGCGCGAATTGGCCGCCGAGGGTGTGGATTGGATTCAAATCGACGAGCCGATTTTGGCGGTGGATGCGCCCAAGCCTTATCTCGATGCTTTCCCGGCTGTGTATAAAGAGCTGGCCAACACCGGCGTGCGCATTATTATCGGCACTTATTTTGCTTCAGTGGCCGAGCATCTGAATCTGCTGAAAAACCTGCCGGTGCACGGTGTGCACATCGATGCCGTGCGCGCGCCCGAAAGCGTGGCGGTGTTTGCCGATGCTTGGCCGGAAAACAAAGTGTTGTCGGTGGGCTTGATTGATGGCCGCAACGTGTGGCGCGCCAATTTGAGCAAAGTGATTGACACTTTGGCACCGGTGGCGGCCAAATTGGGCAATAATTTGTGGATTGCGCCGAGCTGCTCGCTCTTGCACAGCCCGCAAGATTTGGCGGTGGAAGAAAAGCTCGATGCCGAAATCAAATCTTGGATGGCGTTTGCCGCCCAAAAATTGGTTGAGCTGGGCGCAGTGAAACAAGCCCTGGCACACGGCAAAGAGAGCGTGAAAGAAGCCATTGCCGCATCTGATGCCGCCGCGGCTGACCGCGCCACCAACAAGCTGATCCACAACGAAGCGGTGCAAAAGCGTGTGGCCGATCTGCCCAAAGGCGCCGATCAGCGCAAATCGCCGTTTGCCGAGCGCATCAAAGCGCAGCAAGAATGGATGAAATTGCCGATTCTGCCCACCACCACCATCGGCTCATTCCCGCAAACCACCGAAATCCGCCAAGCGCGCGCGGCCTTTAAAAAAGGCGAATTGAGCGCGGCCGATTACGATGCGGCGATGAAAAAAGAAATCGCTTATTGCGTGGAAGAGCAGGAAAAGCTGCAAATCGATGTGCCGGTGCACGGCGAAGCCGAGCGCAACGATATGGTGGAATATTTCGGCGAGCAATTGGCCGGCTATTGCTTCAGCCAATTCGGCTGGGTGCAAAGCTACGGCAGCCGCTGCGTGAAACCGCCGATTATTTTCGGCGACGTTTCCCGCCCCAATCCGATGACGGTTTATTGGTCTTCTTTCGCGCAAACGCTCACCAGCCGCCCGATGAAAGGCATGCTCACCGGCCCGGTAACCATGTTTAAATGGTCGTTCGTGCGCGATGATGTGCCCTTGAGCGTGGTGGCCAAACAAATTGCGCTGGCCTTGAATGATGAAGTGCTGGATTTGGAAAAAGCCGGCATCAAAGTGATTCAAATCGATGAGCCGGCCATTCGCGAAGCCATGCCGCTGAAAAAAGCGCAATGGGATGAATACTTGGCCTGGGCGTGCGAATCATTCCGCCTTTCCAGCACCGGCGCGGAAGACAGCACCCAAATCCACACCCATATGTGCTACTCGGAATTTAACGACATTCTGCCCGCC
Source organism: Uruburuella suis (assembly GCF_004341385.1). Classification (GTDB taxonomy): domain Bacteria; phylum Pseudomonadota; class Gammaproteobacteria; order Burkholderiales; family Neisseriaceae; genus Neisseria; species Neisseria suis. The sequence goes on along the minus strand of NZ_SLXE01000013.1, from coordinate 39,146 downwards.
ATTGCTTCAATGGATGCCGATGTGATCACCATCGAAACTTCACGCTCGGATATGGATTTGCTCACCGCCTTCGGCGATTTCAAATACCCGAACGACATCGGCCCCGGCGTGTACGACATTCACAGCCCGCGCGTGCCCACCGCCGCCGAAGTGGAGCATTTGCTGCGCAAAGCGATGGACGTGGTGCCGGTTGAGCGCTTGTGGGTCAACCCCGACTGCGGCCTCAAAACCCGCGGTTGGCCGGAAACCATCGAGCAGCTGAAAGTGATGATGGAAGTAACCAAAAAGCTGCGCGCCGAATTGGCTGCCAAATAAGCAATAGGGCATAGTGCGCACGCCGCGCTTTTTACGGCGCAATCGTACGCATGAAACCCTACGGCTTATATGCAGTTCAAATGCCGTCTGAAAGTTTTCAGACGGCATTTTTGATTGTAGAAAGCAACCGTAGGTCGGATTCTTGAATCCGACACTTGTTCGCAGAACAAGGCACGCATATCACTTTGGCTGATGGCCAAACGTCGGATTCTCGAATCCGACCTACGCCTAGCCGCATAGGTGCGCACTTAATCGTGGAATGCATAAAACTTGTATCCACAAACCCAAGCAGGTCGTCTGAACATCAAAGTTTCAGACGGCCTTTTTAATTAAAGCTTTCATTTCGTTATTTTCAAGTTTGACCTTGCTTATGGGATTTCCCCCGCCCTGCTTTCACGCTCCGCCGCCCAAAAATCGCGCCACCCATGCGCCCGCCGCCGGCGGCTTGAGGTATAATCGGCGGCATTGTGCCTTTTGGCTGCCCACCACAGGAAAACGAAAATGATCAATACTATTGCCGCCTTATCGCCGCTCGACGGCCGCTATGCGAAATCTGTTGAAGCGCTGCGCCCGATTTTCTCTGAATACGGCCTGATGCGGGCGCGTGTGAAAGTGGAATTAAACTGGCTCAAAGCGCTGGCGGCCGAGCCGAAAATTGTGGAAGTGCCCGCATTCAGCGATTTCACCATTGCCGAAATCGACAAAGTGGCCGCCGATTTTTCGCTCGATGATGCAGCGGCGGTGAAAGCCATCGAAGCCACCACCAACCACGATGTGAAAGCCATCGAATATTGGCTCAAAGAGCGCTTTTCAGGTGTGCCCGAAGTGGCCGATGCCAGCGAATTCATTCATTTTGCCTGCACCAGCGAAGACATCAACAACCTTTCCCACGCGCTGATGCTGCAAGAGGCGCGCGAGCAGGTGCTGCTGCCGCATCTGGCCGAAATCACCGCCAAGCTGCAAACGCTGGCGCACGATTTGGCCGCGGTGCCGATGATGAGCCGCACCCACGGCCAGCCGGCCACACCCACCACGCTGGGCAAGGAAATCGCCAATGTGCTTTATCGCTTGCAGCGCCAAATCCGCCAAATCGAGGCGCAGGAATTTTTGGGCAAAATCAACGGCGCGGTGGGCAATTACAATGCGCACATGGTGGCTTATCCCGATGTGGATTGGGAAGCGCACTGCCAAGCTTTTGTCGAGCGCGGCCTGGGGCTCACGTTCAACCCCTACACCATCCAAATCGAGCCGCATGATTATATGGCGGAATTTTTCCAAACCATCGCGCGCATCAACACCATTTTGATTGATTTCAACCGCGATGTGTGGGGCTATATTTCGCTGGGCTATTTCAAACAGAAAGTGAAAGCGGGCGAAGTGGGCTCTTCCACCATGCCGCATAAGGTAAACCCGATTGATTTTGAAAATTCAGAAGGCAATTTGGGCATGGCCAATGCGGTGTTGGGCTTTTTGGCCGAAAAGCTGCCGCTCTCGCGCTGGCAGCGCGACCTCACCGACAGCACCGTGTTGCGCAATATGGGCGTGGGCACGGGCTACACCATTTTGGGGCTGGTATCGCACCTGCGCGGCCTGAACAAGCTCGAAGCCAACCCCGCCGCGCTGGCCGCCGATTTGGATGCCACTTGGGAATTGCTGGCCGAGCCGATTCAAACGGTGATGCGCCGCTATGGCGTGGCCAATCCGTATGAAAAACTCAAAGACCTCACGCGCGGCAAAGAAGGCATCACGCCGCAAGTGCTCACGGTGTTTATCAACGCGCTGGAGATTCCCGCCGAAGCCAAAGCGCAATTGCACGCACTCACCCCCGCGCTTTATGTGGGCAAAGCCGAGGAATTGGCGCGGCGTATTTGATTTTGCATTTGATTTTGATAGCACAGCAAAAGGCCGTCTGAAAGGTTTCAGACGGCCTTTGTGCATCTGCTTAATCGGGCTTGTCGCCGGCGTCCGGCACGCTGTGATCGGTGGGCTTAACCACATCGCCCACCAGCTGCGTTACCGGATTGATACCGGCCTGCTCGCGCACCACGGCTTGCTGCTGCTCGGTGAGCGGCGGGTTGACGGCCACGGCATCTTGCTCGCGCTTTTGCTCGGCTTCTTCAAAGCTTTCATAAGGCTGCGGCTTGATTTTGCCCAAATCGGGCGGGCTTTTTTTAAACAGGCTCATCTTGTGCTCCTTTTTTCGTGAAAATCCGGCTTCAGGCGCGGTGGTGCTGCGCCATGGCCAGGGCGGTGTCTACCGCCACAATTAGGCTGCCGGAATCGGCTTTGCCGCTGCCGGCCAGCGTGAGTGCGGTGCCGTGATCCACCGAGGTGCGCACAAAGGGCAGCCCCAAGGTGATGTTGACGCCTTTACCGAAGCTGGCGTATTTCAACACCGGCAAACCTTGGTCGTGGTACATGGCCAACACGGCATCGGCGCCTTGCAGCATAAAGGGCTGGAAAAGCGTGTCGGCCGGATAAGGGCCGTGGATATTCATGCCGCCGGCGCGCAATGCTTCCAGCGCGGGGATGATGATGTCGATTTCTTCATGCCCCAAATGGCCGCCTTCGCCGGCATGCGGGTTGAGGCCGGTAACGAGGATATTCGGGTTTTTCACGCCGAATTTGCTGCGCAAATCTTGCGCGAGAATGGTAGCCACCGATTCGATCAGCGGCCGGTTGATGGCGGCGGCGATGTCTTTAAGCGGCAGGTGGGTGGTGGCCAGCGCCACACGCAAGCCGCCGCCGGCGAGCATCATCACCACTTGGTCGGTGCCGCTTTTTTCGGCCAAGTATTCGGTGTGGCCGGTAAAGGCAATGCCTGCATCGTTGAGAATGCCTTTGTGCAGCGGCGCGGTCACCAGAGCGGCAAATTCGCCCGCCTGCACGCCCTCATAGGCGCGGTCGAGCAGTTGCAGCACATAAGGCGCGTTTTCTGTGCTCAAGCGGCCGGCTTCGCAAGGCGTGCGCAGGGGAATATGCAACACTTCGAGCACGCCGGCGGCCGGTGCGCGCGCGGCATCGTAGTCTTGCAGCTGCACGCTTTTGCCCAGCGCTTGGGCGCGCGCCTGCAATAAGGTTTTGTCGCCCAGCACCACGCAGCGGCAGGGCAAATCGGCTTCGGGCAAATCCAGGCAGATATCGGGGCCGATGCCGGCCGGCTCGCCGCTGGTAACGGCCAAAATGGGAACGGTCATGATGATGCTCGTGGTGTGGATGGATATGCGAATCAGTATATAGCGAAGCGGCGGCTAAATCCAGCCGCGGCGGTTTGCTGGGTTTGGCTTAATACCAATTCAAAAAAGTAAGCTAACAAGGCGGCGAGCCGCAGACAGTACAACTAGTACGGCAAGGCGAGACAACGAAGTTAGGTTATTTTTTTGGATTGGTATAATTTGAATCATCCGCACAGAATATTAAAGGCCGTCTGAAGATTAAAGTTTCAGACGGCCTTCGCTTGCACGCAATTGGGAGAATGCGTGCGTACGATTACGCTGCGTTAATCGTACCTACTGTGACTTCAGACGGCCTTCGCTTGCCAACTCTTGCGGTTATTGTGCTTCCGGCGCGTAGGTTGGGTTGGAAACCCAACCAATCCCTCAAACCGCTTGAAATGTTGGGTTTGGCAACCCAAGCTACGCGCCATGGTTGGCGTGCGGCTGGGGTTGAATCACTTGCACAGAATGTTAAAGGCCGTCTGAAGATTAAAGTTTCAGACGGCCTTTGCTTGCGCGCAATTGGGAGAATGCGTGCGTACGATTACGCTGCGCTAATCGTACCTACTATGACTTCAGACGGCCTTCGCTTGCCAACTCTTGCGGTTATTGTGCTTCCAGCTTATAAGCCAGCACATAATCGCCCAGCGTGGTGCCCACCGAGCCGTGGCCGCCGGCCACCAGCACCACCATTTGCTCGCCTTGGCTGTTGAGGTAAGTCATCGGTGTGGCTTGGCCGCCGGCGGGGATTTCCACATTCCACAACACATCGCCGCTGTCGAGATCATAAGCGCGGAAATTGTTGTCGACGGCGGCTGCCATAAACACCACGCCGCTGCCGGTAATCATCGGGCCGCCGATGCCGGGCACGCCCATTTTAATGGCCAGCCCCAGCGGGTTCATATTGCGGATGGTGCCGTTTTTGCGCTGATAGTAAATCTTGCCGTTTTGCAGGCTGGCGGCGGCCACAAAGCCCCAGGGCGGCTGCTGGCAGGGCACGCCGATGGGTGAGAGGAAGGGGGTGAGGCTGATGCCGTAGGGCGCGCCGGCATTGGCGTTTACACCATGCTCGCCGGTGTTGACGCCGCCGCCTTTGTTGATTTCACTTTGCGGAATCAGCTTAGACACAAAGGCCAAATGCAGCGGCATGCCGAACATCACTTGCTTTTTCGGGTCAACCGCAATCGAGCCCCAGTTAAACACGCCGAAATTGCCGGGATACACAATGGTGCCTTCCAGCGAGGGCGGGGTGTAGCGGCCGGAATAATTGAGCTTGTTAAATTCGATGCGGCAAAGCATTTGATCCACGAGGCTCGCGCCCCACATTTTTTTCTCACTCAGCGGCTCGGGGTTGAAGCTCAAGCCCGACACGGGCTGCACGGGCGAAGCCCAATCTTCGGGTATGGTTTGGGTGGAGCCGGCAGCCACTTGGCCGATGGGGATAATCGCTTCGCCCGTGGCGCGGTTGAGCACATACACATCGCCCTGCTTGGTGGGCACGACCAAACCCGGCTCCACGCCTTTGGCGGTGGTGATGTCGACCAGGCTGGGCTGGGCGGGCGTGTCCATATCCCACAAATCATGGTGCACAAATTGCTGCACCCAGCGCGCTTGGCCGGTTTTCAAATCAAGCGCCACCACTGATGAGGAATATTTCTCTTCGGCGGGGCTGCGATACATGCCCAATTGGTCGGGCGTGCGGTTGCCCATCGGGAAATAGGCCAGCCCCAGCTTTTCATCGGCGCTGGCGGTGGACCAGCTGTTAGGCGAGCTGGTGGCGTATTTTTGGTTGGGATTGTTGGGGTCCAGATGCAACATAGCAGCCGATGAAAGGCTGCTTTTGGCAGAGGAATGTGTTTGGTTTTTTTCAGACGGCCTCAAAACATTTTCATCATAGCACGACTTTTCCACCGCCAATACGGTTTGTATTCATTATTATTGCGTGGTTTTTATGTGGCAATAATGATAAAAAGGCCGTCTGAATACTTTTTTCAGACGGCCTTTGCAGCACGTAGATCGGATTCTCGAATCCGACACTTGCTTAAAGAGCAAGCATATCGCGCGTATTCGGCCTTGCGGCCAAATGTCGGATTTGAGAATCCGACCTACAGCTGTTTTGCGCGGTTTAAATTGAAATTGCGGGGTTTGATTTTTCCCGTAAATTGCCCAAGCCGTCGCTTTCCCATTGAAAACCATCGCTGTCGGTAAAGCTGATGCGGTGGATAATGTGTTTTTTACTGGTTAGTAATGGGGTGAGCAGCCCGTCATCGTAGTCTTTTGGGTGATCGAAAAGATATTGGCCCTCCGGTTCCTTATGTTTATAGGGCACGAAAAACCTGCCCGGCGGAATCACTTTCACATATTGATAGCTGAAATGGACGGTAGGCGTGGTGGCGCAATATTCGCCCTCAATCAACAAGTCGTAAAAAGGGCGCTCGGCCACATTGTTCAATACCAGCCCCCAAGCATAAGTACCTTGTTTTTGTGCTGCAAACCACACCGAAAGCTTGGCCGGCTCACTGCGACGGCGCAGCTGCTCTTGCATTTTTTCATTATTTTTACCGTCTTCATAAAGCTGCTTGGCGCGTGTGCCTGCTTTCCAGGCTAAAAAAAGCGCCACGGTTGCAATAAAGGCATTTGCCCATTCACTTGCCGCGCCCCAATCCATTTTATTATCTCCAATGTCATATTTTAAAGATAATAAAAAGGCCGTCTGAAACCTGAAAAGTTCCAGACAGCCGCAGTTTCTTTCAGACGGCCTTCTGCATCACACGCCCTGTTTCAAGCTCGCTTCGATAAAGCCGTCCAAATCGCCGTCGAGCACGGCTTTGGTGTTGCCCACTTCGTGGCCGGTGCGCAAATCTTTGATGCGCGAAGAATCGAGCACATAAGAGCGGATTTGGCTGCCCCAGCCCACATCGCTTTTGCCCTCTTCGAGCGCCTGCTTTTCCTCGTTGCGCTTGCGCATTTCCAGCTCAAACAATTTCGAGCGCAGCATTTCCATGGCGGCCGCTTTATTGGCGTGTTGCGAGCGGTCGTTTTGGCATTGCACCACAATACCGCTGGGCTCGTGGGTGATGCGCACGGCCGAATCGGTTTTGTTGATGTGTTGGCCGCCCGCGCCGGAAGCGCGATAAGTGTCGATGCGCAAATCGGCCGGGTTGATGTCGATTTCAATGCTGTCGTCTACCTCGGGGTAAACAAACACCGATGAAAACGAAGTGTGGCGCTTATTATTCGAATCAAAAGGCGAATAGCGCACCAAGCGGTGCACGCCGGTTTCGGTGCGCAAAAGCCCGTAGGCATATTCGCCCTCTAAGCGGATGGTGGCGCGGTTTACGCCTGCGATTTCGCCGTCGTCCTGCTCGAGCACGTCCACTTTAAAGCCTTTGCGCTCGGCATAGCGCAAATACATGCGCAAAAGCATGCCCGCCCAATCTTCCGCCTCGGTGCCGCCGGCGCCGGCGGTGATGTCGATAAAGCAATTGTTGGGGTCGGCCGGCTGGTTGAACATGCGCTTGAATTCCAAATCGGCCATTTGCGCCTCGAGCGCGGCCACATCTTGCTCCACCGCCGCAAAGCCCGCTTCGTCGGCTTCTTCCACCGCCATTTCAATCAACATGCGGTTGTCGTCGATGCCCGTGGCGATGTGCTCGAGCGTGAGCACAATGCCCTCGAGCATTTTGCGCTCTTTGCCGATTTCCTGCGCTTTTTTCGGGTCGTTCCAAAGCTCGGGGTCTTCCGAGAGGCCGACCACCTCTTCAAGGCGCTCTTTTTTGCCCGCATAATCGAGATACACGCGGATATCCGCGCTGCGGCCCTCAAGGTCGGATAAAGTATTGTTGAGCTGGTTGATGGCTTCTGCTTCCATGATCTTCTTTTCGCTATCGAATTCAACCGAGTATTGTACTGGATTTTTAAAACTTTGGGGCAGCGCAACCGCGCAGGCCGGATTCTCGAATCCGACCTGCGGAAACGGCGAAACTGCGTAGAACCTGCGTAGGTACGATTAGCGCAGCGTAATCGTACGCATGGCGCTTGCACCACACCCAAAACCCAACCAGGCCGTCTGAACACATAAAAACATTTTTCAGACGGCCTGAGATCTTTGCAAAACCAGATATCTGTCGCACCCGCGCAGGCGGGTGCCCGGTGCAAAGCAGCGCTTTGCTTGCCTCATGCATTCTTAAAAAGAATAAATTCTTTATAAAATCAAATATTTGATTGTTTTCGTATTGGTGGCGACTATTTGCCCGACAACTGAAGCTGCGCTTCAGGCTGGGCTCCTGCCTGCGCAGGAGCGACGGAACGGGCATTTTGCAAAGGTCGCAGGCCGTCTGGAAAAGAGTTTCAGACGGCCTGTGCGCCATGCGTACTACGGCCTCTACGGCGGTTTGCGTCACATGCAATCATCAGCAGGCGTAGGTCGGATTCTCGAATCCGACACTTGTTCGCAGAACAAGCATCAGCGCTGCGGTGAATGTTGGATACAAGTATCCGGCCTATGAAAACTTAAATTTAAAAAAGGCCGTCTGAAAAATCTTTCAGACGGCATCGTATTCAATCACAACCGATTAATGTGAATAACCATTAAACACCACCCCGCAAAAATCAGCGCGCCGGATATTTCGCCAGCGCCGCCCGAATCTGCGGCAAAGCCGCGCGCGCTGCTTCTTCGCCGAGCTTGATGGCCTGGTGCTTCTGATCAAAGCCGCCCACCGCGCCCAATTGCTGCACCTTGGGCTTAATCACCACCGTGGCCTTGCTCAATTCCTGATTCAGCGCCGACACGCTCATAATATTCAGGCTCTGATCCAAATAAGAGAAAAAGCCCGAATCCGAAAGCTTGGCCGGGCGGGCGGAAATATCCACCGCAATCACCACATTCGCGCCCATATTGCGCGCCGCCGTTACCGGCACCGGCGCCGAGAGGCCGCCGTCCACATATTTATGCCCGCCGATTACCGCCGGCTGAAACACATTCGGAATGCTCACCGAAGCGCGCACCGCCTGGCCCGTGTTGCCCCGGTTAAACGCCACCATCTTGCCGCTCGAAAAATCCGTGGCCACCGCCGCAAATTTCACCGGCAAATCCTGAATCGCGCGACCGCCCACCTTGCGGTTGATATAATCTTGCAGCTTTTGCCCCTTGATAAAGCCCGTGGTGGATAAAGTTAAATCCACCACATCGGCTTTTTCCAAAATTTCCGCTTCCAATTCCAGCCGGTCGGGGCTCATGCCCGAAGCATAAAGGCTGCCCACCACCGCGCCCGCGCTCGTGCCCGTCACCATATCAATCGGAATATTGTTTTGGCGCAACACCTTGATCACGCCGATATGGGCAAAGCCCTTAGAAGCCCCGCCGCCCAGCGCCAGCGCCACCACCGGCTTGGCCGCAGGCTGCGGCTTGGGCGCCGGCGCCTGCGTGCTGCCGCAAGCGGCCAAAAAAAGCGCCGCAGCAGCATATAAAAAAGCGCGGCGGGCAGGGCGGGCAAAAGATAAAGTAAGCATAGCGTTTAAAATCAGCGTGATAACAAAAGCCGCATTATAACGCGCCCGCGCTTAAAGAAACATCAAGGCCGTCTGAAAAAATGTTTCAGACGGCCTTTAAATCAAAAACCTTAAACCCGAAAAACGCGTGCGTGCCTGTGGCACACACCCTACACACGAACCAAGAAGCCACCGCCCGACGGTAGGGTGTGTGGCGCAAGCCACGCACGCGTTTGGCGGGTGGAATGGTTTATGCCCCCATGCCGTCTGAAAAGAAAAAGCCGTCTGAAAGAAAAGTTTCAGGCGGCCTTTAAATCAAAAACCTTAAACCCGAAAAACGCGTGCGTGCCGGTGGCACACACCCTACACACAAACCAAGAAACCGCCGCCCGACGGTAGGGTGTGTGGCGCAAGCCACGCACGCGTTTGGCGGGCGATGCAGGGCATAGGCCGGATGCTCGAATCCGACACTTGCTCGAAGAGCAAGCATATCGCGCCTATTCGGCCTTGCGGCCAAATGTCGGATTCGAGAATCAGCAAGGCGTAGGTACGATTAGCGCAGCGTAATCGTACGCATGGCACACAGGCCGTCTGAAACCTCTTCTTCAGACGGCCTGTGTTTGTTTTATAAAAACCGAAGATTTCATGCGTACGCACGCCGCAAAAGCGCACCATGCCGAAAAAAGTTCCCGAAAATGGCAAAAAAATGACAAATTTTGTCAGCCTAACAATCTGCGGCAGCCCCAAGCCCCCGATTTTCACCGCAAATATTCCCCCAAAAATAAAAATAAACGCAAATAAAATCAACAAAATAATAATTTAATTTCACAAAATCCAAAATCTGGCACACCGAATGCTTAACTAAAATCAACCGCCAAGGCCGCAGCCGAAACAGAGCAGCGGCAGCCAAGCCCAAACGGTGCAGTATTCCTTCTTCATTGTTGTACCCTGAGCAGTATTAGCAGTAACCATAAAAAAACGTGCCAAGCACATTACGGGATTTTTTTTCATAACAAACTATTCACATTTTAACTGGAGTTCAAACACATGAAAGCTATTCAAAAAGGTTTTACCCTGATCGAGTTGATGATCGTTGTGGCGATTATCGGCATCTTGGCAGCAATCGCGCTGCCGCTGTATCAAAACTATATTGCCAGCTCGCAAGTAACCCGCGTGGTTGGTGAAACCGGTTCACTGAAAACTATAGTAGAAACTTGTATGTTGAATGGTCGTACTACTGTTGTTACTGCTGCTGGTACTGCTGCTGGTACTGCTGCTGGTACTGCCGCCGGTAACTGCCAGTTAGGTGCAACCAAATCGAACTTGATGACTGAGATTCCCTCTGTAAAAATGGATGGTACTGCTGCAACTATTACCGGTATTTTTGGTGACAGCGCTGCTACTGCGATTGCCGGCAAAAAAGTTATTTGGACCCGTTCTGCCGATGGTTCTTGGGCTTGCTCTACCGATGCTGATGAGAAATACCGACCGGCTGGCTGCACTAAGACTGCCAGCTAATAAGTAGTAACTTAAATCAACGCACCGCTTAATCTGCGGTGCGTTTTTATAAGCGGTTTCCGCTCGGATGACCGCCCCTGAATAATAAGAAAATCCCAACATAGCCAAAGGCACGACTATGTATGCACATGAATTTCCGCCAAGCCGCCTTATTCGCGGCTTCACCCTGATTGAGCTGATGATCACTATTGCGATTATCGGCATTCTTGCCGCTGTTGCCTTGCCGCTTTACCAGCAATATGTGGCCAAAACCCAGCTCACCCGCGCCGTGTATGAGCTGAATTCCACCCGCGTTGCCATCGAAACCATCTTACTGCGCGGTGGCTTCCCCACCGTGGACGAAAGCCAGGACGGCCAAACCGGCGATAACGGCAAAACCTACGAATACATCGGCCTCAACGGCAGCAATCCCGCTTCCAACATCATCCGCCTGGCCACCATCAGCGGCAGCGGCGGCACATTCCAAGGGCTCGAAGGCGAGATGGGCGGCGACGTGGCTTCCGTGCTAAACGGCGCCACCATCCAAATGCTGCGCAACACCGATGGCGCATGGCAATGTGAAATCACCCTGCCCGCCGCCGCCGCCAACACCGGGTTGGATGTGAACAATTGCACCATGAAAGCGCCGTAGCCAGCGCCGTAGCGCCGTAGGTACGCACGCCGCCCAAAGGCGGCGTAATCGTACGCATGCGTTTCGCACATCGCGCACGCTATCGGCGTTAAGTTGATGAAAACCTCACAAGCCGTCTGAAACTTGGCTATTCAGACGGCTTGTTTGGTTTTTGGGTGTGCGGTGAGTTTCATGCGTACGATTACGCTTTGTTTTGACAAAGCTAATCGTACCTACGTCGGATGTCGCTTTGAATGCAGCGCCGTAGGTACGCACGCCGCCCAAAGGCGGCGTAATCGTACGCATGCATCGCACACATCGCGCACGCTATCGGCGTTAAGTTGATGAAAACCTCACAAGCCGTCTGAAACTTGGCTATTCAGACGGCTTGTTTGGTTTTTGGGTGTGCGGTGAGTTTCATGCGTACGATTACGCTGCGCTAATCGTACCTACGCGGTTTGCGTTCGTTTCCGTAGGTACGATTAGCCAGCGTAGCCTGCATAACCCATTCCACCCGCCAAACGCGTGCGTGGCTTGCGCCACACACCCTACCGTCGTGCGGTGGTTTTTTGATTCGTGTGTAGGGTGTGTGCCACAGGCACGCACGCGTTTTTCGGGTTTTTGATTTTGGAAATAAAGGCCGTCTGAAACTTTTCTTTCAGACGGGCTTTTCTTTTTCAGACGGCATGGGGGCATAACCCATTCCACCCGTCAAACGCGTGCGTGGCTTGCGCCACACTCCCTACCGTTGGGCGGCGGTTTTTTGATTCGTGTGTAGGGTGTGTGCCACAGGCACGCACGCGTTTTTCGGGTTTTTGATTTTGGAAATAAAGCCCGTCTGAAACTTTTCTTTCAGACGGGCTTTTCTTTTTCAGACGGCGTAGCCTGCATAACCCATTCCACCCGCCAAACGCGTGGTGGCTTGCGCCACACACCCTACCGTTGGGCGGTGGTTTCTTGATTTGTGTGTAGGGTGTGTGCCACAGGCACGCACGCGTTTTTCGGGTTTGTGATTTGGGAAATAAAGGCCGTCTGAAATTTTTCTTTCAGACGGCCTTTTCTTTTCTAAGCGCTTTGCTATGATTGAAACGAACAAATAATAACAAGCCAGCGTAGCCTGCATAACCCATTCCACCCGCCAAACGCGTGCGTGGCTTGCGCCACACACCCTACCGTCGGGCGGCGGTTTTTTGGTTTGTGTGTAGGGTGTGTGCCACAGGCACGCACGCGTTTTTCGGGTTTGTGATTTTGGAAACAAAGGCCGTCTGAAATTTTTCTTTCAGACGGCCTTTTCTTTTCTAAGCGCTTTGCTATGATTGAAACGAGTAACTAATAACAAGCCAGCGTAGCCTGCATAACCCATTCCACCCGCTAAACGCGTGCGTGGCTTGCGCCACACACCCTACCGTTGGGCGGTGGTTTCTTGATTTGTGTGTAGGGTGTGTGCCACAGGCACGCACGCGTTTTTCGGGTTTTTGATTTTGGAAATAAAGGCCGTCTGAAACTTTTCTTTCAGACGGGCTTTTCTTTTCTAAGCGCTTTGCTATGATTGAAACGAACAAATAATAACAAGGGAAATAAATGTCTCATTATCGTCGGAATTATCTTGCGGGCGGCACGTTTTTCTTTACGGTAAAATTGGCAAATTCAAAATCCTGCCTGCTGGTCGAGCAAATTGATTTGCTGCGTGAAGCTTATGCTTTTGTGCAACAACGTTATGCTTTTGAAACGGTGGCGGTTTGTGTGTTGCCGAATCATATTCATGCGGTTTGGGCTTTGCCTGATGGCGATGATGATTATTCGCTGCGCTGGCGTTTGTTGAAAACGAAATTTTCCGATGCATTCGAATCGCTTGAAAATATTTCTGCAAGTAAGAAGCGGCGGCGGGAAAAAGGGATTTGGCAACGGCGCTTTTATGAACATACGGTATGCGATGATGCTGATTTGCGGCGGTGTGTGGATTATGTGTATTTCAACCCGGTGAAACATGGCTTGGTGAATAGCGTGAAAGAGTGGCCGTTTTCTTCATTCCACCGTGATGTCCGGCGAGGCTTGTTTGCGTTGGATTGGGGCGGAAGTAAGGAAAGCTCGGTGATGAATTTGGGGGAATAGGGATTGGCGTTTATATTTGAGAACGCGTGCGTGGCTTGCGCCACACACCCTACCGTCGAGCGGCGGTTTCTTGATTTGTGTGTAGGGTGTGTGCCATAGGCACGCACGCGTTTTTCGGGTTTAAGGTTTTTGATTTAAAGGCCGTCTGAAACTTTTCTTTCAGACGGCCTTTTCTTTTTCAGACGGCATGGGGGCATAAACCATTTCCCCGCCAAACGCGTGCGTGGCTTGCGCCACACACCCTACCGTCGAGCGGCGGTTTCTTGATTCGTGTGTAGGGTGTGTGCCATAGGCACGCACGCGTTTGGCGGGTTTGTGATTTTGTCAATAAAGGCCGTCTGAAAGTTTCAGACGGCCTTTGCTTTCAAGCGGATGTTGCATTAAGCCAGTAATCTGAGCAGGCTGCGGGCGAGGGCGGAGAGCATGGCCAGATCGGTTTGCTCATAGGCCTGCATGGCGCTGATTTGCTGGCCGGCTTTTTCCAAAATGCTTTCGAGCCCGGCGCGTGCTTCGGCGTTGCCATCGCTGGTGAGCCATTTTTCGGTGGCGAGCAGATGCAGGGTTTGGATGTCTTCGCGCACGGCTAAGCAGGCTTGGTTTTGCCATTGGTTGTGGCGCGGCAGGGCGGCAATGGCGCGGTAGAGCCAGCCCATGCTCAGCTTTTCCGATAGGGCAAAGTAGGCTGCGCCCACTTCGGCGAGGCCGCGTTGCTGCTGCTGCGCCAAGTCGAGAATGGCGATGCTGTTTTCGGCATAGGGCAGCCGCGCCAAGAAGGCGGTGTCGGCATCGTCAAACACGCCGAAGCGCTGCAATTTGGCTTCTTCTTTCTGCACGCCGGGGTGTTGCTCGGCGCGCACCCATTGTGGCAGCTGTTGCAGCAATTGCTGCACGGGGGCGCGGTAGCGTTCGATAAAGGCGCCGATGTCGCCAAAGGGCTGCTTGTGGCGCAGCAATTGGCGTGCCACGCGGTTGAGCAGGCGGGCGAAGGCGGCCATGAGCTGCATTTGCTCGCGCGCGGGCATGCGGTTGTCGAGCGCTTCGATTTGGGCAAAACGCGCTTCGCCGTCAAACAATTCGCTGGCTATCCAATAGGCGCGCACCACATCGGCCACGCTGGCATCCATTTCGGTGCTGAAGCGCTGCACAAAGCTGATGCCCATGCGGTTGACCACGCGGTTGGCCAGCTGGTTGGCGATGATTTCGCGCTTGAGGTAATGGCTGCTCATTTGGTCGGCATAGCGCTGTTGCAGGGCGGCGGGGAAATATTGGGTGAGCACGGGCAGAAAGTTGGCATCGTCGGGCAAATCGCTTGCGAGCAATTCGCTTTGGCAATGGATTTTGCTGTAGGAGAGCAACACCGCCACTTCGGGATTGGCCAGCCCTTGCTGCGCTTGGTCGCGCTGCTTGATTTCGGCATCGTTGGGCAGAAATTCGAGCTTGCGGCTCAAGCCTGCGTGTTCGCGCAAAAACATAATCAAATCGGCATGGGCGTGTAAAAAGGCGTGCGGATTGAGCTGGTTCATGGCGAGAATCTGCGTTTGCAGGTAGTTGTCGCGCAGCACCAAGGCGGCCACGTTGTCGGTCATTTCCTTGAGCAATTCGTTGCGCTCGGGCAGGGTGAGGCGGCCTTGCTGCACTTGGGCGCCGAGCAGGATTTTGATGTTCACTTCGTGGTCGGAGCAATCGACGCCGGCGGAATTGTCGATGGCATCGGTGCAGCAGCGCCCGCCTGCCTGCCAATATTCGATGCGGCCAAGCTGGGTGGCGCCGAGGTTGCCGCCTTCGCCCAACACTTTGGCTTTGATGTCGCGCCCGTCTACGCGCAAATCGTCGTTGGCACGGTCTTGCGCTTGGGCGTGGGCTTCGGTGCTGGCTTTGATATAAGTGCCGATGCCGCCGTTGTAGAGCAGCTCCACATCGGCTTTGAGCAGTTCGTGAATCAGCACGCTGGGCGGCAGGCTCTCGGCATCGGTGCCCAGCCAGGCTTTCACTTCGGGGCTGAGCTTGATGCTTTTCACATTGCGCTCATACACGCCGCCGCCCTCGGAAATCAGGGCGCTGTCGTATTGATCCCAGCCGGCCACGGCGTTAAACAGGCGCTGGCGCTCGGCAAAGCTCGTGGCGGCATCGGGATTGGGGTCGATAAAGATGTGGCGGTGGTTGAAGGCGGCTTTAAGGCGGATGTGGCGCGAGAGCAGCATGCCGTTGCCAAACACATCGCCGCCCATGTCGCCGATGCCCACCACGGTGAAATCTTCGGTTTGGATGTTTTTGCCCAAGTGGCGGAAATGGCGTTTCACCGATTCCCACGCGCCACGGGCGGTGATGCCCATGCCTTTGTGGTCGTAGCCGGCGGAGCCGCCGGAAGCGAAGGCATCATCAAGCCAAAAGCCGTGCGCCTGCGCAATGCCGTTGGCCACATCGGAGAAGCGGGCGGTGCCTTTGTCGGCGGCCACCACCAAATAGGGGTCGTCTTCATCGCGGCGCTTCACATCGGCCGGCGCGATAATATCGCCTTGTTTGAGGTTGTCGGTGAGATCGAGCAGCGCGTTGATGAAAATCTGATAGCAGGCCACGCCTTCGGCGGCATAGGCTTCGCGCTCGCTGGGCGGCGGCAATTGTTTGCACACAAAGCCGCCTTTGGAGCCGTGCGGCACAATCACGGCATTTTTCACCATTTGCGCTTTTACCAAGCCCAGCACTTCGGTGCGGAAGTCTTCCATGCGGTCCGACCAGCGCAGGCCGCCGCGCGCCACTTTGGCGCCGCGCAAATGCGTGCCTTCCACGCGCGGGCTGTATACCCAGATTTCAAACAAGGGGTGCGGCTTGGGCAGAAAGTCGATTTGCGCCGAGCGGATTTTAAAGCTGATGTCTTGCTTGGGCTTGCCTGAGGCATCGGGCTGCCAGAAATTGGTGCGCTCAATCGCCAGAATCACTGTCATGAAAGCGTTGAGAATGCGGTCTTCATCGAGGCTGGGCACATCGGCCAGCTGCGTTTTGATGGCCGCTTGAAGCGCTTGGGCGCGAGCCTCGTCGGCGTCGACGGGATGCAGGCGGGCGTGAAACAGCGCCACTAAGTTGGCCACAATCGCGCCGTGGCGCATTAAGCATTGCTCCACATAAGGCTGGCCGAAAGGCAGCGTGGCCTGCTTGAGGAATTTGGCCAAGGCGCGCATCAGCACGCTGCTGCGCCAAGTGATGCCGGCGGCCGCCACCAAGGCGTTGAAGCGGTCGTTTTCCACCCGGCCTTGCCACACGGCATCAAGAAGCGCGAGCATATTGCTGCGCGTGCTTTCTTGATTGATAAAGTCGGCGCTCAGGCCTTCGGGCAAAGAGAGGCTGAAATGGCTCAAGCCCACTTCAGCGCCGCTGCGGCGGATGCGGTAGGGCTCTTCGGCATACACCGACAAGCCGAGGTTTTCGATGATGGGCAGGGTTTTCGACAGGCTGGGGCTTGTGCCGTTGAAATACATTTTCAGCCAATAAGGCGCAGCGGGGTTGCCCGGCTGCAAGCCCATGCGCATGGCGGTGTTGTCTTGTTGATCCAAAACTTGGATGGCGCGGATATCTTCCAGCGCTTGGGCGGGGCTGAAATTTTCTCGATAGCCCGCAGAAAAAGCCTGCTCATAAGGGCCGGTTTGCTCGGCGCTCAGGCCTTGCTGGGCGGCCAGCTGCTGCCAATCGCTGTGCCAGCCGCGCACCATGGTGTGAATGTCTTGCTCCAGCGCGGCGGTGTTGAAATCGGGCAGGGTGGAAGCGTGGGTGCGAAACACAAAATGCAGCCGCGCCAGCGGGCTTTCGCCCAAAAGCTGCACCGCAAAATCGCTTTCGGTGGCGGCAAAAGCTTCGGCCAGATGGCGGCGCACGCGCTGGCGCAGCTCGGTGTTGAATGGCTCGCGCGGCAGGTAAACAATGGCGCTCACATAGCGCTTGAAATCATCGGTGCGGGTAAACAGGCGCACGCGCGGGCGCTCGTTGAGCGACACCATGCCCTCGGCGGTGTCGGCCAGCGCCGGTGCGGCGATTTCAAACAATTCGTCGCGCGGATAAGCCTGCAACACAAAATGCAGCATTTTGTCTTTATAGCCGCCGCGGATAAAGTCGCACTGCTCGACCACATATTGGCTTTTCTGGCGCAGAATGGGAATATCCCACACGCTGGATAAATAAGCCTGGGCGGTGTAGAGGCCGGTGAAGCGCCATTGCCCCACCACATTGCCCAAAGCATCCAGCTTTTGAATGCCCACCAAATCATAATAAGCATTGCGGTGCAGATTGGCGCGGCGCTGCGATTTGTTCAGAATCAGCCGCTCACCCTCCAACCAGGTTTTTTTGTCGGCCGCATTCAGAGCGGCAAAGCCCGAAGAATAAGCGGGCGCGCGCCGGTGGGCCAAGATGCCCAAGCCGCTGCCTTCCACCACTTGCAGCTGGGCTTCGCCTGCCGCATCGGTGATGAGGTCGTATTCGCAAAAGCCCATGAAGAGATAATGGTTGTTGGCCATCCATTCTAAAAAGGCCACCACTTCGGCTTGCTCGGTGCGGCCTTCGGCAATGATTTGTCCTTGGATGTGGCGGATTTTTTCACGCATGGCCGCTTCATCGTCTACCACCGCGTGCAGATTGCCCAGCATGGTTTGCAAAGCATCGCTGAGCGCCTGCGCCTGCTGCTCGGGCAGGGCTTGCAGGCTGATTTGAATCAGCGATTCTTTGTTTGGGTCGCTGTTTTTGCTGCGCAGCCATTGCTTGATTTCGCCCGCTTCGTTGCGCTGGGCGGTGATCACCGGGTGCACAATCCAATTGAGATGGCCATCGTGGTTGTTGATATTCAAAATGGTGGAATCAATCAAAAAAGGCATGTCGTCGGTAACGATTTCAATCACCATATTGCCGGGCGCAAAAGCCGCTTCGGTGTCTTGCTGCAGGCAGCGCAAACGCGCCTGCCCGCGCCGGCGCGGCTCGCCGGCAAAGTGATAATGGCTCAGCGCGCCGGCCAAAAGCTGCGGCAAGGCATAATGGTTTAAATCGTCGATATCGGCATCTTCATAATAATATTGCAGAAATTGGGCAAAGCCGGCAGGCAGGCCTTGGTTTTCGGCCAATTGTTGCAATTGATTGATTAAGGCGTCGATGGGGCTCATGATGGAATTTTCCTGTTATGGATTGTTCGGTTTTCGCTATTATGTGCGCACTACTTTGCCGGGCTTGGTTTATTGATGCGGCCTTGTGGCGGATGTAGTGTCTTGTAGCCTAACATACTGGATTTATTGCTCTAGGGCAACCATCAAAGCGGCAGCGGGCGCATGCGGCGTTGCGGCGGAGCCGGGCGGATTGGTGCTTTTATTATTTAAGCCATTGAAATTTTTATCGAATGATGGGATAGGCCGTCTGAAAACCAACGTAGGTACGATTAGTTTTGTGTAAGCAAAGCGTAATCGTACGCATGGCGCACAGATGCCGTCTGAAACCTTTCAGACGGCCTTTTTTTCAGACGGCCTTTGTTAGCAATGATTCAAGCCGTTGAAATGTTTATCGAATGATGAGATAGGCCGTCTGAAAACCGGCGTAGGTACGATTAGCTTTGTGCAAACAAAGCGTAATCGTACGCATGGTGCACAAAGGCCGTCTGAAACCTTTCAGACGGCCTTTTTAGAAAAACATCTGTTGCCAAGTTAATTGATTGTGCAATGCGTTTTGATGATGGCCTGCAAGGCGGCCAAGCTTGCTGCGCCGTTTGCGCCGGCCAATTCCAGCAGCGAAGTGGTTTTGTCGGCACGGTAGCGGGTGTCGCTGCCCAGCGCCTGCTCGAAGCGGTTGGCGCGCTCGGTGAGCGTGGCGGGGTCGGCGGCGAGAATCACGGCATGCGAGAGCACGCGGTAGCGGTTGGGCGCGCTTGGGTCGCGTTGCCAATGTTGGGCGGTGCCGGCGATTTTGCGGCCGGCGGCGGCCAGATTGTAGCGGCCGTCGCAAAACGAGCCTTGCACGGTTTGGGCGCTGGTGCGAATGCCGAAATGTTCAAACAAATCAGTCAATAAGCCGCACAGCGCCTGATAATGCGCTTCGGCCACCAAGAGCGGGTTGGACGTGTCGACGATGTAGCCCAAATGCAGGTTCACCACGCCTGCGCCTTGCGGCACCACGCCGCCGCCGGAGAGGCGCACATGCACCTGCAAACCTTCGGCAGCCAGCGTTTGGCAGGCCGTTTGAAAAGCGGGTTTGCCTTGTTGGTAGCTGCGCGGCACCACGATGCCGTCGCCGCCTTCGTGTATTAGCGCAATGCCTTGTTCGGCGGCGGGGATAGCGGCCAGCAAGGCGCGTTCGTTGTCGGCCCAAGAGCGGGCGGATAAATCGAAGGTGTCGGCGGGCATGAGGGTGAAGGGCGGCAAAAGGGCGGGCATGGCGGCTTTCTGTGGGCAAAGGCGGGGTGTGTTCTGCTGGGAATATATGCGGAATGTGCGGTAAATTTCGTTTGAAACCAATTAGTTGGCGATGTGCTTAATGGTGTTCAGACGACCTTTCGCATGCGTACGATTACGCTGCGCTAATCGTACCTACGCGCTGCTGCGTTGAAAATGCTCGCAAGGTGTTCAACCTTGCTGTGCTTTTCGCCTTGTAGCCACGCTTTCGCGCTCAAAATCTTACTCGCGGATGAATTGTGAACAGACCCTAGGAATATATGCGGAATATGTGGTAAATATATTTGAAAACCAATTGGTTGGCGATGTGCTTAATGGTGTTCAGACGGCCTTTCGCATGCGTACGATTACGCTGCGCTAATCGTACCTACGCACTAGTTGTACTGTCTGCGGCTCGCCGCCTTGTTCGCTTACTTTTTTGAATTGGTATCAAACAACCATCAAAACCGCCCGCAAATTTTTGTTTGCGGGCGGCGGGTATTTAATCGTCCAGCTCATCGGCGGAGGGCGGCACCCAGTTGGCGATAAATTGCTCGATTTCGGCATCGCTCACGCCCTCATCGGCCATAATGCCCAGCAGCGATTTCACCGGCAGGGTTTCGCCGGCTTGGGCAAATTGGCGGCGCAGCAGGCCGGCATCGGTGGCTTCCACCGCGTTGGTGAGCTTTTCGGTTTCCACATCCAGAATCGGCATGCCCACTTCGATTTGGGTGCCGACTTCCACCAGCCAAGCGCCGACGGTGCCTTCTTCCATGGTGAGGCCCCATTTGGGCATGATAATCGGGGTGATTTTGCTCATGTTGTTCTCCTTTTTATTTCATTAAAGTGTTTGGCGCACAGTTTCGGCAATGCCTTTGCCGTTGGGCAGGTAGGCTTTTTCCAGCGGCGCTGAAAACGGCACGGGCGTGTGCGGCGGGGAAACCATGCGGATGCCGGATTTCAGCTTGCCAAACATTTCTTGGCACACTTGCGCCGAAATGTCGGTGGCGATGTTGCAGCGCGGGCTGGCTTCGTCCACCACCACCAGGCGGCCGGTTTTTTCCACCGATCGGAACACAGTGTTGATGTCGAGCGGCGAGAGCGTGCGCAAATCGATTACTTCCACATCCACGCCTTCTTTTTCCAGCAGTTTGGCCGCTTCGAGGCTGCGGTGCACCATCATGCCGTAGGTCACGATGGTGGCGTCTTTGCCTTCGCGCACGATATTGGCCTGGCCGAACGGAATCACATATTCACCTTCGGGCACTTCGCCTTTCACGCTGTAGAGCGCTTTGTGTTCGCAGAAAATCACCGGGTCGTTGTCGCGCACGGCTTGGGCGAGCAGGCCTTTGGCATCGGCAGGGGTGGAAGGACACACCACTTTCAGGCCCGGAATGTGGGTAAACATCGGCGTGAGCATTTGGCTGTGCTGGGCGGCGGCGCTGAAGCCTGCGCCCACCAGCGCGCGGATCACCACCGGCGTTTCGGCTTTGCCGCCGAACATATAGCGGAATTTGGCGGCTTGGTTCAAAATTTGGTCGAAACACACGCCCACAAAGTCGATAAACATCAATTCGGCAATCGGGCGCATGCCGCAAGTGGCCGCGCCGATGGCCGCGCCCACATAGGCGGCTTCCGAGAGCGGCGCATCGAGCAGGCGGTCGCCGTATTTGCCATACAAACCTTTGGTGGCGCCGAGCACGCCGCCCCAGGCATCTTTTTCGCCATCGGCACCGAAGCCGCCGACGATGTCTTCACCAATCATAATCACGCGCTCATCACGCGCCATTTCCAAATCGATGGCCTCGTTGATGGCCTGCTTTAAGGTGATTCTTCGTTCCATGATGTTGCTCCTTCGTTTATTTGTTTATTTTTTCAGACGGCCTTTAATCAATAAGACACATACACATCGGCAAGCAGCGCTTCCACCGGCGGCTGCGGCGCGGCTTTGGCCTCTTGCACCGAACGCTCGATTAATTCGGCCACATCGCTGTCCACGGCATCCAATTCGGCATCGGTGAGCATGCCGGCTTCCGTTACGCGCTGGCGGAAGATTTTCAGGCAATCGTGGTGGGCGCGCAGGTTTTCCACTTCGCCGGCGGGGCGGTAGGTTTGCGCGTCGCCCTCAAAGTGGCCGTAGAAGCGATTGGTTTTGCATTCGAGCAGCGCCGGGCCGCCGCCGTTGCGGGCGCGGCGGATCACTTCGCCGGCCGCTTCATACACGGCGAAAAAGTCGTTGCCGTCCACCGTTACCCCAGGCACGCCGAAGCCGATGCCGCGGTCGACATAGCTGCTGGAAGCGGTGGCATAATCGCGGCCGGTGGATTCGGCATAGCCGTTGTTTTCAATCACAAAAATCACCGGCAGATTCCACACCGCCGCCAAGTTGAGGCTTTCGAGCACCGTGCCTTGGTTGGCGCCGCCGTCGCCGCAGAAAGTTACGGCCACGCCGCCGTCGCCACGATATTTGGCCGCCAGCGCCGCGCCGCAAATCAGCGGTGCGCCCGCGCCGAGAATGCCGTTGGCGCCCATCATGCCTTTGGATAAATCGGCAATGTGCATCGAGCCGCCTTTGCCGTGGCACACGCCGTCTTGGCGGCCGTAAATCTCTTTCATCATGCCGATCACATCCACGCCTTTGGCGATGCAGTGGCCGTGGCCGCGGTGGGTGCTGGCGATGCGGTCGTTGTCGCTGAGGCTTTGCATCACGCCCACGGCGGTGGCTTCTTCACCGGCATAAAGGTGCACAAAGCCGGGAATGTCGCCGCGTGAAAAGTCGATGTGCAGCCGTTCTTCGAATTCGCGGATGGTTTTCATCTTGCGGTAAACGTCGAGCAGCTCGTTTTTGTTTAATGCGGTTTGGCTCATGATGTTTCTCCTTGTGAAACGGGGTGGGCGGTGAGGTGGTGCTCGGCGGCATATTGCAGCGCGGCGCCCACGTCAACCGTGTAAAAAGCCTGCTCTTGCAAGCTGATTTCAATGCTGTCGCCCGTGCGAAACGCGATTTCGCGTTCGCCGTCGAGCGCAATCAGGCCGTTTTGGCCGCTTAAAGTGTAGAGGCCGTCTGAAAACAAACGCCGGTAAGCGGCTATGTTCACGCTGGCCACCGTGCCCGGCGCCATCACCGCTTGCAGGCGGCAGGCGGCATCGGCGCGCGGAGCATGCGCACCCTCAAGTGGCACCAATTCCACCAGCAAGCCGCCTTCGGCATGGCGCGGCACAGGCTGCAACATGGCGGCAATGGCCGATAAGCCGACCGCTTCCACCGAAGCTTGGGTCACGATAATTGTGCGCAAGGTGTCGGCATCGCCGATGGCTTTGGCGCCGAGTATGCGCTCGTTGAGTATGGCCGCATCAATCAGCGCGATGTCTTGCTGCACCAAATCGCCTGCGGCATTCAGGCGGCGGATGTGTAGGCATTTGTTGGCGGCCAGCGCCGTGGCGGCGGGAATTTTGCCGACGGCATAAAGGCCGGTGGCAAATGCTGTTACCGTTGCTTCGCGCATCGGCGGAAACGCATTGTTGGTGCCGGTGGAAATGCCGGCGATGGGTGTGCGGCCGCAGCCTTTCACCACCGCGCGATGAGTGCCGTCGCCGCCGAGCACGATAATGGCGCGCACACCGGCGGCATGCATGATTTCGGCGGTGCGGGTGGAATCTTGCGTGCAGCTGCGCACCGGCATATCGGCCCACACCAATTCGGGCAGCGGATAAGCCGATTCGGCCGCCGCAGCAGGCAGCAGGCGCGCCAAATGCGTGCGCAAGCCCTCTGTTTCCGGCATCAGCCACACTTCATCCACACCGCAAGCGGCCAGCGCCTGCACAATGCGCAACACCATATTGGCGCGCTCGGCCAGCGGCAAACCGGCCGCATGCGACATCACGCGGCGGATATCGCGGGCGGAAACGGGATTGGCAATAATGCCGACGCGAATCGGGGCAGACATGGCGGCGCTCCAGAAGCGGAAAGGGTTGTTGGATGCCTAGCAAACATTGTGCTAATGGTTGGATTTTAATATTAATGATTGAATAATAAGAGAAAATTTTTTCAGACGGCCTGGGTGGTATGACGGATGTAACACTGTGTAACGATACGGTGTGACAGCCGCATGTGACAGCTGTCACAAGTTTGCAAAGCCTCAGGCCGTCTGAAACCTTGATTTTTCAGATGGCCAGATGAAATGCGGACAGCAGTAGGTCGGATTCTTGAATCCGACACTTGTTCGTAGAACAAGGCACACACATCGCTTTGGCCGATGGCCAAATGTCGGATTCAAGAATCCGACCGACGAGCTGCGCGGTTGCGGCCGAAAGATTAGGGAAAAATTAAGGCCGTCTGAAAGCTTGATTTTTCAGACGGCCAGATGAAATGCGGGCAGGTTTTTAATCGGGCAGATTGTATTTTTTCAAATAACGGTAAACCGTCATGCGGCTCACGCCGATGGCTTTGGCAAAAGCCGACACATTGCCCCGGTGCGATTGCAGTGCGGCTTGCAATTGCTGCGCATCGGCCAACACCGATTTGCCACAGGCGGCAGGCTCGGCGGTGTGCGGGCTGAAAAAAGGGCGCGCGGCGGTTTTGATGTAGTCGGGCAGATCATCGGCCTCGATGCGCGCATCGTTGGCGGTGAGCAGCGCCACTTCGAGCACGTTGGCCAGCTGGCGCAAATTGCCCGGCCAGCCATAGGCGCGCAGAATGTCGAGCGCGTGCGCTGAGAGCGCTTTCACCGGCATGGCGGTTTTCTCGGCCGCCCGTTGCAGCAAAACGCGCACGATATAGTCGAAATCATCACGCTCGCGCACAGGCGGCAGCAGCGCCTGAATGCCGTTGAGGCGGTAATACAGATCTTCGCGGAATTTGCCCTCGGCGATGCGCGCCTGCAAATCGAAATGGGTGGCCGAAATAATGCGGATATCCACTTTCACCGCGCGGGTGCTGCCCACCGGCAACACTTCGCGCTCGGAGAGCACGCGCAAGAGCCGCGATTGCAGATAAAGCGGCATATCGCCGATTTCATCGAGAAAAAGCGTGCCGCCGTCGGCCGCCTGAATCAGGCCGATTTTGCCTTTGCGCTCGGCGCCGGAAAAGCTGCCCGGGGCATAGCCGTAAAGCTCGCTTTCAATCAGATTTTCGGGAATGGCGGCGCAGTTTACCGCAATAAAAGGTGCATCGGCGCGGCTGCCTGAAAGATGAATGGCGCGGGCGAGAAATTCTTTGCCCGAGCCGGTTTCGCCGTTGATCAGCACCGGCACTTGCGTGTCGGCCAGCACGGCGATGCGTTGCAGGCTGCGGCGTTGGCGGCTTTTGGGGCTGTAGAGTTTGTCGAGCTCGGGCGGCAGCGGCAGGCTGCCGGTCGGTGGTGCGGCGTGTTGGTCGGCCGGCGGCGACACAGAGGCAAACAAATGCCGGCCGCCTATCAGCACGGCCGGTTTGGCGCGCGTGGCGCTGTACACACTGAGCAGGCTCTGGCCGAAAAGTGGCTCAAACAGGCAGCCGGTTAAATCGCGCTCGGGCAATTCGAGCTGTTGCGCCGCCCATTGGTGAAAAGCATGATTGGCACCGGCAATTTTGCCGGCATCGTCAACGGCAATAATGAATTCGGGGGTTACATCCAAAAAAGCCGCCGCTTGCCCCAAACGCACCAGCCAATGGCGGCGGTGCGCCTGAATCAGCGCGGCGGTTTCAATCAGCGTGGCAAAATGCTGTACCAAATGCAACACGCCGTATTGGCTTTGCCGCTCGGGCAAGGGGGCGAGGGCAGACACATCAAGCACGGCACGCAGGCGGTTTTGCGAATCAAACACCGGTGCGGCGGTGCAGGTCAGGCCGATGTGGGTGGCGTCGAAATGGTCGGTGCGGTGCACGATGGCGGCCTGGCCGGTGGCCGCTACCACGGCCACGGCGCTGGTGCCGTTGGCACGCTCGCACCACAGCGCGCCGGTGTGCAGCCCCGCCTGCCTGAAATCGCGCACCTGATTTTCAGCGCCAAATGCTTCCACCACCACACCGTGTGCATCGGCCAGCAGCACCACATAGCCCATGTCGCGGATTTGCCTGGCCAGCACCTGCAAGCCGTGGCGGGCCACGGCGTTGAGGCCGTCCATGGCGTCCACGTGCTCGGCCAGATTGTGTTGCGGCAGAATCAGCGCCTCCTGCATCACTTCGGGATTGAGGCCGTGTTGATGCACGCAGCGCTGCCACGATTCGATGATTTTAGGCTCGAAAGCAGCAGCCGGTCGGCGGGTGCTGCCGTAAACATGCGCCAGCACGTCCCGGATATGTTGGGTTTGATGGGCCTGCATATTGCATACGCTCCTTGTGGGTTTAGGTTGGCGTTGTCCTTGAATGTGTGCAGGAATTATTGTGATTGTGTGGTTTGATAAGTGCGGAAGGCCTGCGGAGCAGGGCGGCAAAACGTTGCCGCGGCAAGCACGATGCAGGCCTATCTTAGTGAGAAAGCGGAGGCAGGTCTAGCTTATTTGCTTTTGTGACAGGCAAAGAAAAGTTGCGAAAGGTAATCTTTCAGACGGCCTTTCCATTTCAAAAGCCTGTTTACCATATTTTATGGCGCTGCTATTGAGCGCATCAACAGGCTTTAAGCCATTTCTTTTGAAATCAATATAATAAATAGAAATCAAGGCCGTTTGAAAGCAACAGGTCGTCTGAAGCCGCGCCGTTTCAGACGGCCTGTTGTGTCGCCCCATCTGTTATGGCTGCGGCCGCACACACCGCCGAAGCCCATGCCCATTGGAAATTATAGCCGCCGAGCCAGCCGGTGATGTCCATCACTTCGCCGATAAAATAAAGCCCGGGCGCGAGCTTGCTCTGCATGGTTTTGGCATCGATTTCGCGCACATCCACGCCGCCGCGGGTGGCTTCGGCTTTTTTGTGGCCGTCTGAACCGCTGGGCAGCAGCGCCCATTGATTAAGGCTCTGCCCCAAAGCGGCCAAAGCGGCATCGGGCGTGTCGGCCCATTTGTGTGCGGCAAGCGGCGCCCATTCGGGTTGTGCCAGCCAAAAATCCAGCAGCCGCGAGGGCAGGTGCGGGCAAAGCTGTGCGAGTGCGGTGTTGAGCTGGATTTTTTGGCCGTGTTTGCCGCTGCATAAAGCATGGGGCAGCTCGGCATCGGGTGCCAAATTAATGATAATGGCCTGCCCGGGCTGCCAATAACTGGAAATCTGCAAAATCGCAGGCCCGCTCAAACCTTTGTGGCGAAACAATAAATCTTCGTCAAACTGCATGGCTGCTTTGCCGCTGCCGGTGGCAATGCGCACGGGCAGGGCGATGCCGGCGAGCGCATCGTAGCCCGATTCCGCCCAATGCTCGAAGCGCAGCGGCACCAGCGCGGCGGCAGGCGTAACGATGCTGTGGCCGAACTGTTTGGCCAATTCGTAGCCAAACGGGCTGGCGCCGATGGCAGGCACCGCCAAGCCGCCGGTGGCCACCACCAGGTTGCGGCAGGAAAAGCGGCCTTGGTTGGTGCGCAGTTCAAAGCGCGCAGCAGAGGCCGTCTGAATGGGCTCTACACTTTCAATCACGCATTCGGTGTGCCATTGCACACGGCCTTTTGCGCATTCGTTTTGCAGCATATTAATAATGTCTTGCGCGCTGCGGTCGCAAAAAAGCTGGCCTTTGTGCTTTTCGTGATAGGGTATGCCGTGGTGCTCGAGCAGAGCGGTGAAATCGGTGCTGGTGTAGCGCGATAAAGCATGGCGCACAAAACGCGGCTGCTGCGACACAAAATAAGGCGCGCCATCGTGGCCGTTGAGATGGCGGTTGGTGAAATTGCAGCGGCCGCCGCCCGAAATGCGGATTTTTTCGCCGATTTTGGCCGCATGGTCAAGCAGCGCCACGCTTTGCCCTTTTTGGCCTATGCGGGCGGCGCACATCATGCCGGCCGCCCCGGCGCCGATTATCACGGTATCGAAAAAAGTTGTCATCAAGCCGCCCGGGCAATTGAAAAGCCTTATTGTAGCGCAAGGCCGTCTGATACCAATCCAAAAAAATAACCTAACTTCGTTGTCTCGCCTTGCCGTACTATCTGTACTGTCTGCGGCTCGCCGCCTTGTTAGCTTACTTTTTTGAATTGGTATGAAACCCTATGGCTGCGTAAGCCGGCTGCAAAAAAGAGCGTAAACAGGCTCTAAAAGCCAGCATGCCGTCTGAAAATCCGATAAAATAAGCGCTGATTTTTTGCGCGCTTCAGAAAGTAACGATATGGCAAAACCCAAAGGCGGCCTCGGCCGCGGCCTGGATTCACTGATTTCCCATAATCTGGACGACGGCGGCAACGACCGCCTCACCACCGTGCCGATCGGCGATATCCGCCCCGGGCGCTATCAGCCGCGCGTGCAGATGGATGACGAAGCCTTGCAGGAGCTGGCCGAATCCATCAAGGCGCAAGGCGTCATCCAGCCGGTGATTGTGCGCGAACAAGGCCTCAACGGCTACGAATTGATTGCCGGCG
Source organism: Uruburuella suis (assembly GCF_004341385.1). Classification (GTDB taxonomy): domain Bacteria; phylum Pseudomonadota; class Gammaproteobacteria; order Burkholderiales; family Neisseriaceae; genus Neisseria; species Neisseria suis. The sequence goes on along the minus strand of NZ_SLXE01000013.1, from coordinate 11,025 downwards.
AGCGCCGCTGGCGCGCCAGCCAATTGGCCGGCCTCACCGAAATGCCGGTGGTGGTGAAAAGCATCAGCGATGAAACCGCGCTGGCCATGGGCTTGATTGAAAACCTGCAACGCGAAAACCTCAACCCGATTGAAGAAGCACGCGGCTTGAAGCGCCTGGCCGATGAATTCAGCCTCACCCACGAAACCATTGCCAAAGCCGTCGGCAAAAGCCGCAGCGCCATTTCCAACAGCCTGCGCCTGCTCGCCTTGCCCGAGCCCGTGCAGGAAATGCTTTATGCCCGCCGCCTCGAAATGGGGCATGCCCGCGCGCTGCTCACTCTGCCCGTGGTCACGCAGCTGGAGCTGGCACAAAAAGCCGTGAAAAACGGCTGGTCGGTGCGCGAAGTGGAGCGGCGCAGCCAAATGGCGCAGCAAGGCAAGCCTGCCGAAGCGCCCAAGCGCGACAATCCCGACATCCGCCGCCTGAGCGAAGCGCTCACCGAAACGCTGGGCGTTAACGCCGAAGTGCACAGCAGTAATCAGAAAAAAGGCAGAATCGTGCTGCATTTCGATTCACCCGAAACGCTCGAAGCTTTGCTCAAGCAGCTCGGTGTGGATTTGCCGAATTAAAATTAATCGTGCCTGAAAAGGCCGTCTGAAACAGTTTCAGACGGCCTCGGGTTTTCAAAAAAAACGGCGATATATTACAATGGCAAGTGAAGATTGCGACGGATAATGCAACGAATCGGGCGCTTTATTTTGTAAGTCGTGTAGTAGTGTGTAGTGCGGGCTTCGCCGGAAAAGAGCCGAAAAAAAAGCATTGAATTGGGATATTTGAGCGTAAAAAGCACTCAAATAAGTGAGAATAGGGCTGTTTGCAAGCATAAAAAGCCCCTTTGATAAAACCTGCCCATTCACAAAGATTAACAAATTATCTTGACGCGTAAACGCATCTTTATTATAGTGGCTTGGCTTAAATTGTCTGTAGCTGCGTGTTGTATGACGAAGATTCTGATTTTACAGTTGGCGGCGCTGGCAGTGGTGGCGCTGTTGTGTTTGCTGGTGAGCGGTTTGCCCGCGTTTTGGTCGGCATGGCTGGGCGGATTGTGTTATTTGTTGCCCTCGGCCGCTGCGGTATTACTTTTAAGGCTTTTCAAGCCGCATCCTGCTTGGGCAGGTAAAGGCTTTTTGCTCGGAGAAGGTTTAAAAGTCATGCTGTCGCTGGTGTTGATGCTGGTGGTGTTTGCCATCTGGCACGAAACATTGGTGTTTATCCCGTTTTTATTGGGGTTGTTTACAGTCAGTCATCTGGTTTTTTTAGCATTTTTGAGAGTTCAACATTATGGCAAGTAGTGAAGCAATGAGCGCTGCCGACTACATCAAGCACCACTTACAAAGCTTGACCAGTCTGTCGGATGTCACCCAAGGCCAAGGCCTGAAAAACATCGCCGATTTCTCTTATATCAACCTAGATGCCGTTTTCTTCGCGGTGTTGCTGGGTGCGCTGGGCAGCTTCCTGCTGTGGCGTGCCGCCCGCAAAGCCACGCCGGGTGTGCCCGGTCGCTTTCAGGCTGCGGTGGAGTTGCTGTTTGAATTCGTAGATGATATGTGCAAAAGCATCGTGCACAACGAGCAGTCGCGCAAAGCAGTCGCCCCTTTGGGTTTGACTGTGTTTGTGTGGATTTTCCTGATGAATGCGATGGACTTGCTGCCGGTGGATTTGCTGCCGATGACTTGGCAGGCCGTCACCGGTGACCATCATGCTTTACTGCGTGTCGTGCCCACCGCCGATTTGAATACTTCGCTGGCTTTGGCCATCGGTGTGCTGCTGATTTGCCTTTATTACAGCGTGAAAATCAAAGGCTTGGGCGGCTGGATGCATGAAATGTTCAGCGCGCCGTTCGGCCCGATGCTGGCACCTTTCAACTTCATTATGAATATTCTCGAATTCCTGTCGAAAACCGTATCGCACGGCATGCGGCTGTTCGGCAATATGTATGCGGGCGAGCTGGTGTTCTTGCTGATTGCCCTTTTGGGTGGCGCTTGGGCGGCTTCCGGCAGCATCGGCGTGATGGATCCGATTTTGTTTGTCCTGCATATTCTGGCAGGTGTGGCATGGGCGATTTTCCATATTCTGATTATTACCCTGCAAGCCTTTATCTTCATGGCGCTGGCGTTTGTTTATATCGGCCAGGCACATGATCATCACTAAAAGTTTTTGAGTAGTTTGTTTTTAACTGTAGTTCTTTAACCTTTGTTTTTAATTTAAGGAGTTTTGAAATGGGTGGTTTAATTGCTATCGCTTGTGGTTTGATCGTCGCTTTCGGTGCGATGGGTGCTGCTATCGGTATCGGCATGGTAGGTTCTAAATATCTGGAATCTTCTGCCCGTCAACCTGAGCTGATCGGCCCGCTGCAAACCAAATTGTTCTTGATTGCCGGTTTGATTGATGCCGCATTCTTGATCGGTGTGGCCATCGCTCTGCTGTTCGCTTTCGTTAACCCGTTTGCAGGCTAAGTCTAACCAAACGAAACGTCGTTTGTTTGATTAACCCTAATACGAAGGTTAAGTAAAGTGAATTTAAATGCGACCCTATTTGCGCAGTTAATCGTCTTTTTCATTCTGGTGTGGTTCACCATGCGATTCGTGTGGCCGCCGATTGCAAAAGCACTTGACGAGCGCGCCGACAAAATCGCCGAAGGCTTGGCTGCGGCCGAGCGCGGTAAAAACGATTTTGAACAGGCTGAAAAGAAAGTTGCAGAACTCTTAGCCGAAGGACGTCATCAGGTTACCGAAATGGTGGCCAACGCAGAAAAACGTGCAGCGCAAATCGTTGAAGAAGCCAAAACACAGGCTTCCACCGAGGCTGCCCGTATTACGGCACAAGCCAAAGCCGATGTTGAGCAAGAAGCCAATCGCGCCCGCGAAGCTTTGCGCGAACAAGTGGCAGCTTTGGCGGTAAAAGGTGCGGAGTCTATTTTGCGCAGCGAAGTGAATGCTGAAAAACACGCACAAATGCTCAGCGCCCTGAAACAGGAGCTGTAATCTTATGGCAGAGTTCGCAACCATTGCCAGACCGTATGCGAAAGCATTATTCGGTGTGGCGCAAGAGCAAAACCAAATTGAGTCTTGGTTGGGCGGACTGAAACAACTGGCAACGGCAGTGCAGCAACCCAAAGTGGCTGCGCTGATTGAGCAACCCGAAAGCACTTCTGCCGAAAAAGCCCTCATGCTGATTGAATTGGTCGGTTTGGGTGATGCGAAATTGAAAAATTTCGTGTCGATATTGGCCGAGCAGAAGCGCCTTTTGGTTTTGCCTGAAATTTATGCGCAATACCAAGACTTAACCCTGGCATTGAATCATACCAAACGAGCCCTGATCCGCAGCGCTTATGCACTCAATGCGGCGCAATTGGCCGATTTGACTGCAGAGCTGCAACAGCGCTTTGGCAGCACGTTGGAGATTCGCACCGAAGTCGACCCCGATTTGATCGGCGGCGTAAAAGTAGAAATCGGTGACCAGGTATTGGACTTGTCGCTGCAAGGCAAATTAAATGCTTTGTATGCGGCCATGACAAATTAGGAGAGTTTTCATGCAGCTTAATCCTGCTGAAATTAGCGATTTGATTAAAGCCAAGATCGAGAATCTGTCGGTAGATGCAGAAGTCCGTACCCGTGGTACCGTGATTTCCGTAACCGACGGTATTGTTCGCATTCACGGCTTGTCAGACGTAATGCAAGGTGAAATGCTCGAATTCCCCGGCAACACATTCGGCTTGGCCATGAACTTGGAGCGTGACTCCGTGGGCGCCGTGGTGTTGGGTGAATACGAACACATTAAAGAAGGTGACACCGTTACCTGTACCGGCCGCATTTTGGAAGTGCCGGTCGGCCGCGAGCTGATTGGCCGCGTGGTGGATTCGCTGGGTCGTCCGATTGACGGCAAAGGCCCCATCAACGCTACCACTACTGCGCCGATCGAAAAAATCGCGCCCGGCGTGATTGCCCGCCAATCGGTGGATCAACCGATGCAAACCGGCTTGAAAGCGATCGACTCTATGGTGCCGATCGGCCGCGGTCAGCGTGAGCTGATTATTGGTGACCGCCAAACCGGTAAAACCGCAGTGGCGTTGGATGCGATTGTCAACCAAAAAGACACCGGCGTGGTTTGTATCTACGTTGCTGTCGGCCAAAAAGCATCATCGATTGCCAACGTGGTGCGCAAGCTGGAAGAGCACGGCGCAATGGATCACACCATTGTGGTGGCAGCCACCGCATCAGAAGCAGCGGCACTGCAATATATCGCGCCTTATGCCGGCTGCACCATGGGTGAATTTTTCCGCGACCGCGGTGAAGATGCGCTGATTGTGTATGACGACTTGTCCAAACAAGCCGTGGCTTACCGTCAGATTTCCCTGCTGCTGCGCCGCCCGCCCGGCCGCGAAGCCTACCCGGGTGATGTATTCTATTTGCACAGCCGCCTGTTGGAACGTGCCGCCCGTGTGAATGCTCATGAAGTAGAAAAGCTGACCAATGGCGAAGTAAAAGGCAAAACCGGCTCATTAACCGCTCTGCCGATTATCGAAACCCAAGCCGGCGACGTATCTGCATTCGTACCGACCAACGTGATTTCGATTACCGATGGCCAAATCTTCTTGGAAACCGACCTCTTCAACTCCGGTATCCGCCCTGCAATCAACGCCGGTATTTCCGTATCGCGCGTAGGTGGTGCGGCGCAAACCAAGGTGATTAAAAAGCTTGGCGGCGGTATCCGTTTGGCATTGGCGCAATATCGTGAGCTGGCGGCTTTCTCGCAATTTGCTTCCGATTTGGATGAAGCCACCCGTAAGCAGCTGCAACACGGCGAAGTGGTTACCGAATTGATGAAGCAAAAGCAATTCAGCACGCTGAACACCGCCGAAATGGCGCTGACGTTGTGGGCGATCAACAACGGCTCTTACGAAGACGTGCCGGTATCGAAAGCGCTGGCTTTCGAGCACGAATTCTTGGGTCATGTGCGCACGCAACTGCCGGCCGTTTTGGATGCCATCAACGCTTCGGGCGCCATGTCTGATGAAAACGAGCAGGCACTGGCCGCAGCGATGAAGTCCTTTAAATCTTCTTACAGCTACCAAGCGTAAGCGTGAGAGAGCAAGGAGTCTGAAATGGCAGTAGGAAAAGAGATTCTCACCAAAATCCGCAGTGTTCAGAATACCCAAAAGATCACTAAAGCGATGCAGATGGTGTCAACCTCTAAAATGCGGAAGACTCAAGAGCGGATGCGCCTGGCGCGTCCGTACGCCGAAAAAGTGCGTTTGGTGATGAGCCATCTGGCGCAAACCCATTCCGACCACGGCATCAAATTGCTGGAGCCGCACCGCAGCGTGCGGCGTGCCGGCTTTATTTTGATGACCACCGACAAAGGCTTGTGCGGCGGTTTGAATGCCAACGTTTTGAAAAAATTCCTGGCGCAGGTGCAGGAATATCGAAGCCAAGGCATTGAGGTGGACGTGGTGTGTTTGGGCAGCAAAGGTTTGGCCGCTTGCCAGCGCATCGGTTTGAATGTGGTTGCCAGTGCCACCAATCTGGGCGACACGCCCAGGCTGGAAACCTTGGTAGGCCCTTTGACCGAGCTTTTCCAAAGCTATCAAAAGCACCAGCTGGATGTGATTCATTTGGTTTATTCCGGCTTCGTCAACACCATGCGTCAAGAACCGCGTTTGGAAACTTTGTTGCCGATTGGTGAAAGTGCATTGGAAGGCGTGAGTGAAAGCAGCGACTATAGCTGGGATTACCGCTATGAGCCCAGCCCCACCGCTGTATTGGAATACTTAGTCCGCCGTTATTTAGAGTCTGTGGTGTATCAGGCGTTGAGCGACAACATGGCATCCGAACAAGCCGCGCGCATGGTAGCGATGAAAGCTGCTACCGATAATGCCGGCAATGCCATCAAAGAGCTGCGTTTGGTTTACAACAAATCACGCCAAGCCGCGATTACCACAGAGTTGTCAGAAATTGTAGCAGGTGCCGCAGCCGTATAAGGCTGCGCATGTGCACGTTAAAATAGGATACGAAATGAGCCAAGGCAAAATCGTACAAATCATTGGTGCGGTGGTCGACGTGGAATTTCCGCGCGATACCCTGCCGCACGTGTATGACGCCCTGAAACTGGTTGATACCGACCTGACGCTGGAAGTGCAACAACTTCTGGGCGACGGTGTGGTGCGTACCATCGCGATGGGCAGTTCAGACGGCCTCAAACGCGGCATGAGCGTGATCAACACCGGTGCGGCAATTACTGTGCCGGTGGGCACGGAAACTCTCGGCCGCATCATGGACGTGTTGGGCAATCCGGTGGATGAAGCAGGCCCGGTCGGTGCCAAACACAGCCGCGCCATTCACCAACCCGCGCCGAAATTCGACGAGCTCTCTGCGGCCACGGAATTGCTGGAAACCGGCATTAAAGTGATTGACTTGCTCTGCCCGTTTGCCAAAGGCGGTAAAGTGGGCTTGTTTGGCGGCGCCGGTGTGGGCAAAACCGTTAACATGATGGAATTGATCAACAACATCGCCAAAGCGCACAGCGGTTTGTCTGTGTTTGCCGGTGTGGGCGAGCGTACCCGTGAAGGTAACGACTTTTACCACGAGATGAAAGATTCCAACGTGTTGGATAAAGTGGCGATGGTATACGGCCAGATGAACGAACCGCCGGGCAACCGCCTGCGCGTGGCGCTCACCGGCTTGACCATGGCCGAATATTTCCGCGATGAAAAAGACGAAAACGGCAAAGGCCGCGACGTGTTGTTTTTTGTGGACAATATCTACCGCTATACCCTTGCCGGTACTGAAGTGTCTGCGCTGTTGGGTCGTATGCCCTCAGCTGTAGGCTATCAGCCGACTTTGGCCGAAGAAATGGGTCGTTTGCAAGAGCGTATTACCTCGACCCAAACCGGTTCGATTACTTCCATCCAAGCCGTGTATGTACCTGCGGATGACTTGACTGACCCGTCGCCTGCTACCACATTTGCCCACTTGGACGCCACCGTGGTGTTGAGCCGCGATATCGCCTCTTTGGGTATTTACCCGGCCGTGGATCCGCTGGATTCAACCTCGCGCCAGCTCGACCCGATGGTGTTGGGTCAAGAGCATTACGATGTGGCACGCGGCGTGCAATCTACTTTGCAGAAATACAAAGAATTGCGCGACATTATCGCCATTTTGGGTATGGATGAATTGTCTGACGAAGACAAAATGACCGTGATGCGTGCGCGTAAAATCCAGCGCTTCCTGTCGCAGCCCTTCCACGTGGCAGAAGTGTTTACCGGCTCGCCGGGCAAATACGTTTCACTGCGCGACACCATTGCCGGCTTTAAAGCGATTTTGAACGGCGAATACGATCATCTGCCCGAGCAGGCGTTCTATATGGTTGGCGGTATCGAAGAAGCGGTAGAGAAAGCGAAAACCGTAAACTAAGGAGGCCAGCATGGACATCATGCAAGTTGAAGTGGTCAGTAACGAGCAGCACATTTTTTCGGGCGAAGCCAGCTTTGTGGTGGTGCCGACCCAAATGGGCGAGCTCGGTATTTATCCGCGACATGAGCCGATTATGAGTTTGGTGCGACCGGGTGTGTTGCGTTTGACCACGCCCGATTCTGCCGAAGAAGTGCTGGTGGCCGTATCCGGCGGTGTTTTGGAAGTGCAGCCCGATAAGCTTACCCTGCTGGCCGACGTGGCCGTGCGCAGCGCCGAGATGGATCAGGCGCGCGCCGAAGAAGCCAAAAAAGCCGCAGAAGCCCGCATTTCCCAAGCACAGGACGATGAAGCATTGGCCAAAGCCCAAGCAGCACTGGCCGCCGCCATCGCCCAACTCAAAACGCTGGATTATATTCGCGGACAAAAAAACAAATAAGGCAGCCGCCTTATCGCAAAAAGCACGGGCAACCGTGCTTTTTTCTCGGCCGTCTGAAAACAAGCAACGCGCGTTTTCAGACGGCCAAACCTTCAGACGGCCAAACCTTCAGACGGCCAAACCTTCAGACGGCCAAACCTTCAGACGGCCAAACCTTCAGACGGCCAAACCTTCAGACGGCCAAACCTTCAGA
>NZ_SLXE01000013.1:0-2850 GCF_004341385.1 Uruburuella suis | reverse complement strand
CCTTCAGACGGCCAAGCTTTATGAAGAAGAATCAAGCAAAGTAAGAAAACCACAAATAAACTGGCATGTAAAATCATGTTAGGTTATGATTGTGTTTTCGTTAATATGTGCCGGCACGCGGAGCATGCGCCGGTGGCACAGTGTTTCATGCGGCCGGGCGGTGCGTTTGGTTGCCGATGGAGAGATTATGAATGCAGTGGTGATTGCGGTGGTTGTGATGCTAGGCTTGTCGCTGGCGCGGGTGCATGTGGTGCTCAGCCTGCTGCTGGGCGCGTTGGCCGGCGGCCTGATGGGCGGCTTAGGGCTGGGCAAAACCATGGAAGTGTTTCAAACCGGCCTGGCCAACGGCGCGCAGATTGCGCTCTCGTATGCCATGTTGGGCGCGTTTGCGGTGGCGATTGCCCATTCGGGTCTGCCGCAAACGTTGGCTAATGTAGTGATTCGCCGCTTGGATGTGAACCATGCACGCGACAATGTGCCCGGCGGCATCAGCTGGGTGAAATGGGGCTTGCTGCTGGCGCTGCTGGCGATGAGCATCATGAGCCAAAACCTGATTCCGATTCATATTGCCTTTATTCCGCTGATTATCCCGCCCTTGCTGTTGGTGTTTAACCGCATGAAAATCGACCGCCGCCTGCTCGCCTGCTTGATGACGTTTGGTTTGGTAACCACTTATATGTGGCTGCCTTATGGCTTCGGCGAAATCTTTTTGAAGCAGATACTGCTGGGCAACATCAATAAAGCCGGCTTGGACACTTCCGGCGTGAACGTGATGTCGGCGATGACCATTCCGGCGCTGGGCATGGTGGCCGGCCTGTTGGTGGCGGTGTTTATCAGCTATCGCCGCCCGCGCCACTATCAAAACACGCAAACCGATGTGCAGGCGGCACAATCGGCGGCCGCGCAACCGAAAATTTCCACCTACCGCAGCATGGTGGCTTTGGTGGCGATTGTGGTGTCGTTTGCCGTGCAATTGTGGGCCGATTCACTGCTGCTGGGCGCGATGGTGGGCTTTGCCGTGTTTATGGCGCTGGGCGTGGTGCGCTGGGGCGAGGCCGATATGGTGTTTAACAACGGCGTGAAAATGATGGCGATGATCGGTTTTATTATGATTGCCGCACAAGGTTTTGCCGAAGTGATGAAGGCCACCGGCCAGATTGAGCCCTTGGTGCAGGCTTCGGCCGCGATGTTTGGGGGCAGCAAAGGCATGGCTGCGCTGGTGATGCTGCTGGTGGGTTTGTTGGTGACGATGGGCATCGGCAGCTCGTTTTCCACGCTGCCGATTATCACGGCGATTTACGTGCCTTTGTGCATCGGCATGGGCTTTTCGCCCTTGGCCACCGTGGCGATTATCGGCACCGCCGGTGCGCTGGGCGATGCGGGTTCGCCGGCTTCCGATTCCACGCTCGGCCCCACCGCCGGTTTGAATGTGGACGGCCAGCACGATCATATGCGCGACACGGTGATTCCGACTTTTCTGCACTACAACCTGCCCTTGATGGCGGCAGGCTGGATTGCAGCGATGGTGTTGTGAGATGAGCGATTGGGAAGCGCGCATCGTCGAGCTGGAAATTCAGGCGGCTTTGCAGGAAGATTTAATCGGCAGCCTGAACGACACAATCGCCAAAATGCAGCAAACGCTGGATTTGCAGCAAGCGCAGCTGCGGCTGCTCTATCAGCGCGTGCAACAGGATAAAAGCGGTAGCGCCGAGGCGGGCTACAGCCCGGGCGATGAGGTGCCGCCGCATTATTAATATCAATCCAAAAAATAACCTATAGATGCGGCAATTAATGATTGAATATTCACATCCTCTTACCCGCAGCAGAAACCTGTTCCCTCTCCCGTGGGAGAGGGCTAGGGAGAGGGCAACAAGCCAAAGGCTTGTTTGCCGGTATCTGGAAATGTTCAATATTTAATTGCCGAATCAATAACTTTGTTGTCTCGCCTTGCCGTACTGGTTGTACTACCTGCGGTTCGCCGCCTCGTTAGCTTACTTTTTTGAATGGGTATAATACCAATTCAAAAAAATAACCTTACAAAATAAAAGCAGTCCGGCAGCACCATCTGCGTAGGTCGGATTCTTGAATCCGACGTTTGGCCAACGGCCAAAGCGATGTGCATGCCTTGTTCTGCGGACAAGTGCCGGATTCGAGAATCCGACCTACAGGCTGCCTGTTTGTATATTATTTTTTTGAATGGGTATAAGGTTTGAAAAAGGCCGTCTGAAAGAAAAGTTTCAGACGGCCTTTTTGATTGTTGCGGTGTATGCATATGCCTGCGCAGCGGCTGTCGATAAATGCGGCGCGGCAGGCAATGGAGCGCTTGTTGCAGCGGATATTGTGGTTTGGCTGTATGCAGGTAGCGAGGTTGTGTAAAAAATATTTAAATTTTAATAAAAATTTAAGATGGATTGATAAAGGCTTTGGCGAAATAGATATGCGAATTTATTTATGTTCAATATGTGTGTTATATTGAATTGCCTGCAAGCAGTTCGGGTGTTGTAAAAAATGAAGGCTTATCCATCATAACCGAAAAAGGAGGAAGACTATGCTGCATTATGCTGTGGTGTTTTTTGTGATTGCCATTATTGCGGCGGTTTTGGGCTTCGGCGGCATCGCCGGCAGCGCGGCGGGCATTGCGAAGATTTTATTTATCGGCTTTTTGATTTTGGCCGTGGTGTCGATGATTTTCGGCCGTCGCCGTTAGCTTGATATGAACAGATAAAGCCATCCGAAAGGTGGCTTTATCTGTTTGACTATAGTGGAATGCATAAAAAAGTGATACGGCGGGTAGGTTGGGTTGAAAACCCAACAAATCCACAAGCCGTCTGAAACGTTGGGTTTGGCAAC